>MPMX01000010.1 GCA_002238725.1 Rhodospirillaceae bacterium bin65 | reverse complement strand
GGATGGTGCGGGCGAAGAGAATCGGACCATGACGGAACATGACATTTCCTGACATTCGCGAACGTCCTATCCCGTCATCCCGACCGAGCGGAGCGAATGGAGGGAACTCGGCTCGATCCATCCGACAGACGCCGGAGTCCAGCGACGAGATTCCTCCACTCCGCGCCCCGGATTCAACCCGGGGCGCTCCGGTCAGAATGATGGGGCGGCAGACGGCCCGGATGCAAAAAAAGGGAATTATATACTTAGCTTGAAGGCGCAATATGGTTGATGTTTTGATCGTAACATCGGTTTCGCTTGGTGCCATCATTCAGCACCGCCGCAATGGCGTTTCAGTGGAACTCGTCAATGCGGATGACGTTCTCGCCGTCGATGTCGTCGGCCTTGACCTTATCAATTCTGATTTCCGGTCGGTTGGTGCCGATGGTGAAGGCTAATTCCGCCCCTATTTGGAGCGTAAATTCGACCTTGCTTTGGTCGGAGAAAACGAACGTCCATAATTGCGGTAGTCCGGTTCCATTTTTGATTCGCACTACCGTGCCCGGCGGATAAGAGCCGAGAGCAATATTTTGTGACACCCAGTCCTCCGTGTGCGGTCTTCCTACCCAGCTGGTGCCGGGCCGTTGCAACGTCACGCGGATCGCGCCGCCTTCTTGATCGTGCCGCCCGAGACGTAATAGACAGCCCAATCGCTTGTTTCGTCCCTTGGGCCGCCTTCTTCTTGACGACATCCGCGCTTTGCAGCCTCCAATTTTTCGAATCTAAGCGCCTGATCGTAAGTCAAACTCTCATGGAGTATTTCCCAGTATGTATGACCTTCATCTTTCATCCATTTTTTAATTCTGCTGCGAGGATTCCTAGACATCCCAACACGACATGCCATTTCGTTCTCCATAACTTATTGATTCAAGGGCCTTTTACCCTATTTCGTCAGCGCAGGATCGCCGTGGCGTGACGGTGTGTATGGACTGGGCGTTCCCGCCGCACGGTTACGGGCGCAAACCCCTTGGCCGAGGAACGGGCGTGCCGCCATATCGCCACCACCACACCGGTGATCGGCGATCCTGCCGCGCCCATGTAGGACGTTTCTGCATCGGGGCCAGCGGTCGGATGTTGCTTCGCGCAACAATCGCTGCCACTCTCTCCCTGCTACGTCAATCAGGCCCGCATGTCGGGTCGCCCGCTGAATAGAACAGCCGTACCCGGCAAGGGGTAGCTCCCCACGCCCGGCGAATAGGCGGGGCTTGATCCATACCTGGTTGACGTAGCAACGGCCCGGCGCCACCGGGGCGCTGGCACGCACCGGGATTTTTAAGATGAAACGCCTGCTTCTGGCCGCGGCTGTCGTTCTGCTGTGCAGCCCACCCGCACACGCCGCTGACTACCGTGCCGAGATCGAACGGTACGTCGTTGACCCCTGCTACATGGAACTCGCCCGTCGCATGGGCGCACCTGCGAGCAACAGAGCGATCATCGTCATGCTCGCCAAACAGAAGAATACATACGAAATCGAGCGGATGAAGAACTCGGTTATTCCTGCCGTGTCCGGCAAGCCATGGAACGTGCGACAGGCCGTGTACGACTTCGCGCGGCAGCGGTGTATCAGAGGCGGAAGGCGCTGAACCTGTTGATATTGCTGGGTTTTCGCATTATATCCGCACACAGAGAATGTTGAAATTTCCGTTGCGCTTCCCATAGCGTTTGTTGCATGGTGCAACAAGTTGCACAGCGTAAGGCTGCTTCGATATGCCAAATGACAAGCCGAACGGAAGCGTCGATTTGCTCGCTCGGGCCATCCGCCGCGTCCATCAGGAGCAAGTCGAAGGCGTCAAGAAAGACATCCCGAACGAATCCGCCGCTCCCGCAAAAGAGGTCGAACGGCAGATCGAAAAACGCTGAAATCCAATGGTGACCCCGGAGGGGATCGAACCCCCGACATCCGGCTTAGCAGGCCGGTGCTCTTGTCCACTGAGCTACGGGGCCGCCGTTGGATCGCCGCGCGAGAGACTTGCTATAAGCGATGAGGGAGCGTAAAAACGCGCACCCGCGTCGCCGTCGTAAGCAATCACGCGGTAGGCAGGCCCAGGGGATCGGAAGTCCCTTTGGGCCTGCCGCCTTTATGGGCTCTAGGGATTGAGAGTGTCAAGCTGCTGACCCCTAAATGTAGGAGCCGTGACGTTCTTCTATGTCGATGCTGAAAGCAGAGATTTGCCCATGTCAGAACTTCCTATACCGCTGATAGAAATCGAACAGCGGCTTCTCCGCATCCTTACGCGGCGCCCGGATGACTCAGGTGTTCTTGCCGCATTGATTGAGGTTCGTAAGACCCGCGCATTGGAGACCATTGCGCAGTCGCTGCCTTTGATTACGCGCTAGGTTTCAAAGTAAATTACTTTGCAGCACTTCTGGTTTTAGTTGGCGATCAGATCCCGATACATCAGCCGCTTGCCGACCGCCCCTGCGATCACGTTCCGCATCTGGTCGATCGTGTCTTCGTCGCGGACGTTGTGGCGCCCGGCGAATTCGGTGACGTAGCGCTGCATATGCTTGGCGCTAATTTTGTGGAACGTGCCCTTGTGGGCCCGTTTCAGCATCGCCCAGAACGACTCGATCCCGTTGGTGTGGACATCGCCCCGGACGAACTCGCCGATCCTGTGATTGACCGCCTCGTGCTCGCGGCCTGATATGCCACCCTGATAAGCCGCGGCCCGATCGGTATAGACGGTCGCGCCTTTGACCGTCCGATCGGCCACGAACCGTTCCAACGTCTTTCCAGTAGTATCGGGAACGACCTCCGCCATCACCCTGTTGGTCGCGCGATCGCGCACCCCGGCGACGATGGTTTTGCCAACCGTGCCACGGCCTGCCCGCAGCTTCTTCCCGCTGTGCTTGTTCTTCTCCCGGCCGCCCATGTAGGTCTCGTCCATTTCGGCCGGGCCTACGAACTGTTCCAATCCGCCTTCGTCCCACGCCTCGCGCAGCCGGTGCAACATGAACCAGGCCGTCTTCTGCGTCACCTTCAGGTCGTTGTGCAGCTTCATGGACGACACGCCTTTGAGGCTGGTCACAAACAAGTAGGTAGCGAACACCCACTTGCGCAGCGGCAGACGGGAATGCTCGATCGACGTGCTGGTGCGCACGCTGAAATAGGACTTGCAGCCCCGGCACCAATAGGGCATCGGCTTGGCGTTCGGTACGTCCTTGGTATGGACCGAACCGCAGCGCGGGCAATGACGGCCGTCGGGCCAACGGGTCTCCTCGAACCATCGCACCGCCGATTCCTCGTCCGGGAACATGTCGTTCAGTTCCATGACGGAGATCGTTTCGCGGTAGTATTTGCCGGGTGCCTTGCCTTTGGCCATGGTCTTGTCCTCCATTACAATTAGATAGTGACAGACCGGTCTGTTTCAAGTTAAATATATAATTCCCCAAAAAAACACTGTATATAGACCGGTCTTTTTATTTTATGCAGGGTCGGAAATGGCGGAAACCCTCGGTTTGCGCGGATTGGAGAAATGAACGCTCATAACAAAACTAGGAAAAATGACCTGTCTTGACTCAAGCGGCCGGGCGATCCGGACGGGATCGTGGCGGGCCGGCGCGGCCATCGCCGGGTTCGTCGCGGAGCCGCACCCGCACCCGCCGCGCGACAGGCTTTTGCTTGCAGCGCGTTGGCCCCCGGCCTAGCGTTTGTCGGGTTGCCGGCGCCGCCGGCGGCCTTTTCACAACCGCCATCCGAAAGCGCCCGTTCCATGCCGCTCATCGCCTCCCGCCTCTCGCGCATCAAGCCGTCCCAGACCCTGGCCGTTTCGGCGAAGGCGCGCGAGCTGAAAGCGGCCGGGCGCGACGTCATCGGCCTCGGCGCCGGCGAGCCGGATTTCGATACGCCGGACGCCATCAAGGAGGGCGCGATCGAGGCGATCCGGGGCGGCGCGACCAAATACACCAACGTCGACGGCACGCCGGAGCTCAAGGCGGCGATCGCCGCCAAGTTCAAGCGCGACAACGGGTTGGACTATGCGCCCGGGCAGATCACCGTCGGCACCGGCGGCAAGCAGGTGCTCTACAACGCGCTGATGGCGACGCTCGACCCGGGCGACGAGGTCATCATCCCGGCGCCCTACTGGGTCTCCTACCCCGATATGGTGCTGCTCGCCGACGGCACGCCGGTGCCGGTGGACTGCCCGGCAGACAGCGGCTTCCTGCTGACGCCCGAGGCGCTGGACGCCGCGATCGGGCCGAAGACCAAGTGGATCATCCTGAACAGCCCGTCCAACCCGACGGGTGCGGCCTATGACCGGGACACGATGAAAGGGCTGACCGACGTGCTGATGCGCTATCCCCACGTCCATGTCATGACCGACGACATGTATGAGAAGCTGGTCTACGGCAATTTCACCTTCGTGACCCCGGCCCAGGTCGAGCCCGGCCTGTACGAGCGGACGCTGACGGTGAACGGCGTCTCCAAGGCCTACGCCATGACCGGCTGGCGCATCGGCTTCGCCGGCGGGCCGGAGCCGCTGATCAAGGCGATGGCGAAGGTGCAGGGGCAGAGCACGTCGAACCCGAGTTCGGTCAGCCAGGCGGCGGCGCTGGCGGCATTGACCGGGCCGGAGGACTACCTGCCGGAGCGCAACGCCGCCTTCCTGCAACGGCGCGATGCGGTGGTCGAAGCGCTGAACGCCATACCGGGCCTGACCTGCCGGCGGCCCGACGGCGCCTTCTATGTCTTCCCGAGTTGCGCCGGCACGATCGGCAGGACGGCGCCGAGCGGCAGGGTCATCGAAACCGATGGGGATTTCGTGACCGAGCTGCTCGAGGCGGAGGGCGTCGCCGTCGTGCAGGGCGCGGCCTTCGGCTTGTCGCCCTATTTCCGCATTTCCTACGCCACCTCCCTCGACGCGCTGAAGGAGGCTTGCGTGCGGATCGGGCGCTTCTGCGCGGCGCTGACATAGCCGGGCCGCCGAACCCGCTGCGCCGCGACGGAAACCGGAAGCTCTGCCGTTCACCCTTCGGGGAGGCGACGAGCCGAGTGGAGCCGGACTATGACGGCAAGAAATTTCCTGCTGCCCGTAGCGTTTCTGGCGCTGCTGGCGACGGGAGCGATCTTCGGTTTCTTCTTCGCCTGGGTCTGCTCCACCATGTGGGGCTTGGACGGCGCCGATCCCCGGGTCGCGATCGAGGCGATGCAGGCGATGAACGCCTCGGTGCGCAACTGGGTGTTCGCGCCGGTCTTTTTCGGCACGCCGGTCTTTCTGGCCGCCGCCGCTGCGGTGGCCTGGGCGGCCGGGATGCGCCGCGTGATGCTGCTGTTCGGCCTGGCCTGCGCGCTCTATCTGGCGGGCGGACTGGCGCTGACGATGCTGGCCAATGTGCCGATGAACGCGGCGCTCGCTGCTGTGAAGATACCGGCGGATGCGGCGGCGGCCGGCGCGATCTGGTCGGAGTATTCCGCGGACTGGCAGCTGTGGAATATCGCCAGAACCGTTGCCTGCGCCGTTGTCCTGCTGTTGATCGGCGCAGCGTTCCTCACGCTGCGCGACGGCGCCCCGGAGCGCGCGGCGCATGGCTGACCGTCGGAACGGTTCCGTCGAAGCGGCCGCCGCCGCGATGCGGGCGCTGCCGGTCAAGAGCCGCAACCGGCTGCTGTTCGATTTGCTGGCCGAAGCCGGCGCGACGGGCATCGTCATTCCCGGCGCCAACGGCGAGATCGAAGGGTCGGTCGCCGACCGGACGGTGATCCTGAAATATCTGAAGAACAAGTCCTGGTCGGTCGAGACCGTGCGGCTGATGCAGGCGACGTTCGCGGCGCGCGGGCCGGGTAGCTGGATCGACCTCGGCGCCAACATCGGCACGACGGCGGTCCCGGCGGCGCTGGCCGGCGCGCTTTGCCATGCCGTGGAGCCGGAGCCGGCGAACCTCACGCTGCTCCGGCGCAATATCGAACGCAACGGCGTCGCGGACCGCGTCGCGGTGCACGAAGCGGCGGCCTGGCACGAGGCGGCCGAACTGGAGTTCGAGATTGCGCCGGCCAACCTCGGCGATCACCGGGTGCGCACGGAAGCGCCGGACGGCGGCAGCGCCTATGGCGAGGCGGCGCGCGCGACCGTGACGGTTCCCGCCCGGCCGGTCGATGCGCTGGTCGACGCCGGCAGCCTCGCCGGGCCGGTGCTGGTCAAGGTCGATGTCCAGGGCGCCGAGGGTCAGGCGCTGGCCGGCGGCGAGGCCCTGTTCGGCCGGGCCGATATCGCGCTTCTGGAATACTGGCCCTACGGCCTGCGCCGGCTGGGCACCGAACCGGCGTCGCTGTTCGCCGCCGTGCGCCGCCATTTCGGCTACGCCGCCCTGCTGGCGGACGACCGGGCGCCGGAAACCGTCCGGCTTGCGCCGTTCGACGAGCTGGCCGGCGATCTGCTCGCCGCCGAAGAAGCCAACCGCACCGTCGCCCTCGATCTGGTGCTGAGCAAGGAGCGGACTCCGCTATGGCCCGGCTGAATTTCCGATGGTCGCCGTCCCCCCGCCTCTACGGGGCGGGCGCGTGCACGGAAGGGAGAACTCGATGAAACCGATGCTGCAATCCGTTATCGCAACGGGGGCGCTGGCCCTGATCCTGGCAACGCCGGCCGCGCCGGTTCAGGCGGCGCCGGGTGCAGCGGGATCGGTCGGGCCGGCCCTCGCGGCCTTGAGCCGTGCCGGTCCGGAAGCGACCCTCGTCCACGACCGCCGGGGCTTCCGTCATGACCGCCGTGGCTTCCGCCATGACCGCTGGCGCGGACGGCACGGCTACCCGCCGCGCTGGCGACACCGGCACCGGCCTTATCCGCATCGGGCCGCGCCTTACTGGAGCTTCACGTTTCCGTTTGCCTGCGCCGCCGCGAAGCCACGGCCGCGGGGGCACTGGCGAAACCATCGCCATCGCCATGACCGGGGCCACCGCCATCCGGTTCCGCGCCACCGCCA
Organism: Rhodospirillaceae bacterium bin65; assembly: GCA_002238725.1. Taxonomy (GTDB): domain Bacteria; phylum Pseudomonadota; class Alphaproteobacteria; order Bin65; family Bin65; genus Bin65. The sequence goes on along the minus strand of MPMX01000010.1, from coordinate 90,424 downwards.
TGTCCGCTGCCAAGGCGGGTTCACCGTCGTGCTGCCGCTGGCTTACCCGCCGCGCCATTACCGGTAGCGGTCCGGATCCGGACCGACGGGTTCAACCGCGCTTCCGCGCCCGCGCCTTGCGGGCCAGCAGATTGAGGGACTCGACCCCGAGGGCGAAGGCCATGGCGAAATACAGGTAGCCCTTCGGGATGTGCAGGCCGACGCCGTCGGCGACCAGCATGACCCCGACCAGGATCAGGAAGGACAGCGCGAGCATCTTGATCGTCGGGTGCGCGGCGACGAAGCGGCCGACCGGTTCGGCCGCCAGCAGCATCACCAGGATGGCGATGACGATGGCGGCGACCATCACCTCGATATGGCGCGCCATGCCGACCGCCGTGATGACGGAATCGAGCGAGAATACGATGTCGATCACGGCGATCTGGGCGATGACGACGCCGAAGCCGCCCCAGATTTTCGCGGGCCGGCTTTTCGGGCCGCCTTCCAGATCGTGGTCGATCTCCATGGTCGCCTTGCCGATCAGGAACAGGCCGCCGGCGATCAGCACGATATCGCGCCAGGAAATCTCCTCGCCCCAGACGGCGAACAGCGCCTGGTTGAGGCCGGCGAGCCAGGTGATGACGAACAGCAGCGCGAGGCGCGTGACCAGCGCCGCGCCGAGGCCGAGCCGGCGCGCCGCCGGGCGCTGCCGCTCCGGCAGCCGGTCGGCCAGGATCGCGATGAAGATCAGGTTGTCGATGCCGAGGACGATTTCCAGCGCGGTCAGCGTGGCCAGGCTGATCCAGGCGTTGGGGTCGGCGAGAAGGTCGATCATGCGGCCAGGTTCCGGGCTGGTTCAGGGCCGGTTCAGGGCCGGCCGCGCAGCCGGTCGAGGGCCCTGCGCTCGGCCTTGGTCGGCCGGCCTGCGCCGGCCTCGCGGTGCGCCGACCGCCCTGAACCCGCAGGGCCGCCCCCTGGCCCGGCCTCCGCCGATGCCGGTCGCGGCGCCGGTGGCGCCAGATCTTCGTACAGCGTCCGGGCTTCTGTCGCCGGCCCGCGCCGCGCGCCGAAGTCCCGGACCTCGATCACCCGGATTCGGTCGCCCTGCGGAAAAGTCAGCACATCGCCGCGGCGCACCCGGTAGTGCGCCTTGGCGACCGGATCGCTGTTCACCCGCAGCTTGCCGCCGTTGCACAGCTTGCTGGCCAGCGTCCGGGTCTTGAAGAAGCGGGCGTGCCACAGCCACTTGTCGATGCGCGGCCCGATCTCGTCCGGCCCGGCTTTGCCCAGCCCGGTCTTGCTCGGCCCGGTCTTGCCCGGACTTGGGGCAGGGGTGGCAGGCGCGTCCGGCACCGGCGTTTACCGGCTCGCCGTGAGTTCGCGCAGGATGGCGAACGGCGAGCAGGGATTGGCGGGCGCCGGCTGTTCCCTGCGCCGGCGCGGCCGGGCGGCGGCCCTGCGCCAGGCGCCGTCGGTTTCGCTTCCCGGACGGTACCCGAGACCGTGCAGCGCCGCGGGAAGATAGGCGTCCGGAATTCCCGCGGCTTCGGCGAGCGCCGGATCGGCCGTCACCGGCTTTCCGTCCGGCAGCCGCTTGATCGCGCGCCACAGCGCCTCGATCCGGTCCGCGCGCACCGCGTTGCCCTGGGCGACGACGTAGCCGCAGGCCGGCAGCAGGCCGCGCGGCAGGCCGTCGACCGCTTCGAGACATGCCGCAAAAGGCGGCGGCTCGATATCCCGGACCTCGTGGTGAATGACCCATAGCAGCGCGAGCATGGCCTGCGGCCGGGGCCGCAGCAATTTGGAGTAGTAAACCCGCTGGGCGCCCAGCTTGACCCCGTGCGCGGCCAGGGCCTTGCGGTCCGCTTTCGTCAGCCCGTCGATCGTGGCCCGCAGGCCGCTGCGGGGCAGGTGGCCGCCTGCCTCGCCGAGCTGGTAAAGCAGGGCCCGGGCCTGGCCGCCGATGCCCTCGGGCGCCGGTGCGGCGATGGCGCCCAGCCGGAACGGCAGATGGGCTGCAAGCCAGCTCTCGAGCTTCGCCGCCACCCGGTTCCGCACGGCCGGATCCAGACCGTCGCCGACCACCGGCCGGACCCGGGGCTTGAGCAGGTGATCGCCCTTGACCAGCCGCCCGATCACAGCGCCGCGCCAGCGCAATTCGCTATTCGGGCCAAGCTTTACGGCTTTCGGTTTTGCGCCCTCCAACAGGCGGAGCCGCTCCTCGATCGCGGGCCGCAGCGCCCGCCAGCCCGCATTGCGCATGGCGCGGGCATCGTCGCCGGTCGCTGCCGGCGCGGCGGCGAAACGGAAACCGTCCATCCGTCCGATGGCCACGCCTTCCACGACGACCTCGCCGGATTCCATGACCGCGGCTTCGAGTTCCTGCTTGCTGCGCAAACGCTTGACCAGGATCGCGGTACGCTTGTCGACGAAGCGTTCGGTGAGCCGCTCGTGCAGCGCGTCCGACAACCGGTCTTCGATCCGCCGCGTCAGCTCCTGCCAGCGCAGCGGCTCGTCCAGCCATTCGCTGTGGTAGGACACATAGGTCCAGGTGCGGATATCGGCGATCCGGCCGGCCAGTGCGCCGATGTCGCCGGTCGTCCGGTCGATCCGCGAGACCTGGCGCTCCATCCACGCCGGGGAGATACGTCCCTTGGAACCCGTCAGGTCCATGAAGATGCGGCTGACCAGGCTGTTGTGCGCCTCGCCCAGAATCTTGCGGAAATCGGGAATCTGGCAGCATTCCCACAGCAGGGCGACCGCCGCCGGCTCGTCCAGCCGGGCGCGCAGGCCGGGCTGGCGGGAAAGGGCCGCCAGAGTGCGGAAATCTTCCGCTTCGCGCGCCGGCGCGAGATCGCGCGACGAGGGCGGCAGCGCAAGACTCTGGATCAGCGCATCGACCGTGTCGAACGACAGCTTCGGATTGCGCCAGAAGACGAAGGGCAACGGATCGAAAGTGTGGGTTTCGATCGCCTCGATCAGGTCGGCGTCGAATTCGCCGGCGTTGGCGGTGGTGCCGAAGGTGCCGTCCTGCATGTGCCGGCCCGCACGCCCGGCGATCTGCCCGATCTCCGCCGGGATCAGCCGCCGCCGCATGCGCCCGTCGAACTTGACCAGATCGGAAAAGGCGATGTGGTTTACATCCATGTTCAGGCCCATGCCGATGGCGTCGGTCGCGACCAGGTAGTCGACCTCGCCGGCCTGGAACATCTCGACCTGGGCGTTGCGCGTGCGGGGACTGAGCGCGCCGAGCACCACCGCCGCGCCGCCGCGTCGCCGCCGGATCACTTCGGCGAGCGCATAGACTTCCTGGGCCGAGAAGGCGACTGCTGCTGTCCGGGGAGGCAGCCGGGTGATCTTCTTCGGTCCGGCATAGGCGAGCCGCGAAAAGCGCGGCCGGGTGATGAGATGCGCTTCAGGCACCAGCCGGTTCAGGACCGGCCGGACGGTTTCGGCCCCGATAAGCACGGTCTCGACCGTTCCGCGCGCCCGGAGAATCCGGTCGGTAAAGACATAGCCACGCTCGGGATCGGCTGCGAGCTGGACCTCGTCGATTGCCAGGAACTCGACCTCGCGGTCGACCGGCATGGCCTCGACTGTACAGAGGAAAAACCGCGCGGTCGGCGGAACGATCTTCTCTTCGCCCGTGACCAGCGCCACCGCATGGCCGCCGGCGGCGCGCACCGCCCGGTCGTAATTCTCCCGGGCGAGCAGGCGAAGCGGGAAGCCGATCATGCCGGAGCCGTGCGCCAGCATGCGGTCCATCGCGAAATGCGTCTTGCCGGTGTTGGTCGGCCCGAGGACGGCAGTGATGCGCCGGCCCGGAGGTCCGGAGACGTCGGAATTCGACCTCATGGAGCGCATCGTCGTCCGGGTTGTGGCGGAAGACAAGAGGAAAGGCGGGGAAAGAGCCGTTGGCGCGCCGCGGAAAGATGCCGGAAGGAACGGGCTTTGAAAGGCCCGCAGCAATGCGGCGTCGGGCTATTTCAACTCGGCCCAGGCCGCGCCGACAATCCTGCCGCCCTCGGGCTGCTGAACGAGGACGGCAACCCGGTCGTACCGCGCGCCTTTGGCGCCGGTGCGGGGCACATCGATCTCAAGGTCGGCGTCTCTGTAGTCGGCAACCCGTCTGAATTCGCGCACCACGTTGTAGTAGGACAGCGTCTTGCCCGCGTTCTCGCCGCGCGGGATCGCCGTGGTGTGCTTCTTGTCGAAATAGACCAGCCAGATCGCGCAATCTCCGGTCCGCCCCCCATCGCCCTTGAGCGAGGCGGTGAGCGTTTCGGCATTCGCGTCTCCGGCGATCGACACGGCGACACGATCGTCGCTCGATTGCTGCCGGACCCGGATGTGCCCGTCGATGACGCCGGTGTAGCTCCCGATGCCCTGCAGCGTGCCGTCCACAACCATCTGGGGCGTGTAAACGGTGCGGCGGCGCATGGCCGAGGCATAGGTATGCTGGCGCCGCGTGGCCTCGGCGCTGGAATAGGGATCGCGCCAGCCCAGATAGTTCCAGTAGTCGACATGGAACGACAGGGCGAGCACCCCGGGGCGCTTCGCCAGTACGCCGAGGAAATCGTCCGCCGGCGGGCAGGAATAGCAGCCCTGGGAGGTGAACAGTTCCACGACGACCGGGTTTTTTGCGGCGTCGGCAAGCGCGCCGGCGGGTACCGCGGCTGCTGCCACGGTAACCGCAGCAAGCGTCCGCGCAACGATTTTGGCGAATCCGATCATGACTAACCCTATGTTGGCCGAATTACCGGTTCGAATCACTTATGAGTGAGATTTCGGCGATGTCATTCGGGAGAGTTCGGCGGTTGTCAACCCGGGAGCAGCGGGCCACATCGGCACCATGACCGAACCGTCCGGGAATCCTCCAAGGCCGCCGGTCGCGGCACGCCGGCCGAAAACCTTCCGTCACCACGGCGACAGCCGGACGGACGACTACGCCTGGCTGCGCGATCCCGGCTATCCCGATGTCCGGGACGCGGCGATCCTTGATTATCTCACGGCCGAAAATGCCTACCGGGAAGCTGTCATGGCCCCGACGGCGGATCTCCGGGAAACCCTGTTTCGGGAAATGAAGGGCCGCCTCAAGGACGACGACCGCGGCGTGCCGATGAAAAAGGGACCGTGGTTTTATTCCTGGCGGTTCGAGGCGGGCGCGCAGTACCGGACCCATTTCCGTATCCGTTACGAAGAAGGACCGGACGGCGCGCCCCGGACGATACTCGATGAGCCGGCATTGGCCGAAGGGCTCGACTATCTGCGCGTCCGCGCGGTCGAGCCGTCGCCCGATCATTCTCTGCTCGCCTACTCGGTCGACACCGACGGTTCGGAACGCTTTGCAATCCGGGTGCGCGATCTGAGAACCGGTGAAGATCTGCCGGACTTAGTTCCGAACACCAGCGGCGCACCGGCCTGGGCAACCGATAATCGGACGCTGTTCTACGTCCGGCTCGATGAACAACTGCGGCCGTCGTCGTTGTGGCGGCACCGCCTGGGCACGCCGGTTGAGGCGGATGTCGAAGTCTACCGGGAGCCCGATCCGGGATTCGGGATTTCGGTCGATCTTGGGGCAGACCAATTTTACCTGTTTATCCGTACCGGCGATCACGAAACCTCAGAGGTCCGTTTCGTTCCGGCCGAGGCCCCGGAAACCGAACCGCGCCTCATCAGCACCCGCCGGACCGGGCGCCTCTATGAAGTGGACCACCGCGACGGCGTCTTCTGGATTCTGACCGACGATACCCACCCCAACCGGCGGCTTGCCGCGGCTCCGGCCGATAGCCCCGATACGGAAAATTGGCGGGAGGTCATTGCCCCATCCGACAACATCTACCTGACCGGGCTGGCGGTGTTCCGGGACTGGATGCTGATCGAGGAGCGGGAGGCCGGCGTCAAACACCTGCGCATCCGGCATTTCGCCGACGGCGCCGAACACCGGATCGCCTTTCCCGAACCGGCCTATGCCGTCCATCCGGCCGGAAACGCGGAATTCGATCTGGTCCATCTGCGCATCGCCTACCAATCGCTGGTTACGCCGCTGACGGTCTGGGACTACGACGTCGTCACGCGCGAACGAACCGTCCGCAAGGTCCAGGAAATTCCGTCCGGATACGATGCATCGCAGTATGTCTCGGAGCGGGAAATGGCGCCCTCGCACGATGGCGTACTCGTGCCCGTCACCGTCGTGCGCCGCAGGGATACGCCGCGGGACGGCAGCGCCCCGCTCTACCTCTATGCCTACGGCTCCTACGGCATGAACATGGACCCGTCTTTCGGCACGGCGCGCCTGTCGCTGCTGGACCGCGGTTTCGTCTTCGCGCTGGCGAACCCGCGCGGCGGTTCGGAACTTGGCAAGAACTGGTACGAGACCGGCAAGCTGGAGCACAAGGAAAACACCTTTCGCGACGTGATTGCCGTCGCGCGGCATCTGGCGGCGGCGGGCTATGCGCGCGCCGGCAACATGGCGCTCGCCGGCGGCAGCGCCGGCGGCCTGACGGTCGGCGCGACTGTCAACATGGCGCCGGACCTGTTCCGGGCTGCGGCGGCGCATGTCCCCTTCGTCGATGTCCTGAATACGATGCTGGACGATACGCTCTGGCTGACGCCGGGCGAATTTCCGGAATGGGGCAACCCGTCGGCAAGCGAGGCGGCCTACCGGCGGATCGAGGCCTACAGCCCTTACGACAATGTGGAGCCGAAGGACTATCCGCACCTTTTCGTCACCGGCGGTCTGAGCGACGCGCGCGTCACCTACTGGGAACCCGCCAAGTGGGTTGCGAAATTGCGGGCGACGAAGACCGACGACAATCTACTCGTGCTGCGCATGAATATGGGCGCCGGCCATGGCGGCAAGTCCGGCCGCTACGAAGCGCTGCACGAAGTAGCGGAGGAATACGCCTTCTTGCTGATGGTGTTCGGGCTTCTGACGGAGTCCGATCTCAGGGGAACCCCGGGCTGAGGCCTAGAGCGTGTCCGTTTCAATTGGAACCGCTGACACCGCGGAGGTACGCCCCTTCGAAGGGCTCAGGGCAGGCCCTTCGATACGCCGCTTCGCGGCTACTCAGGGTGAGGGGAAGGAGTATCTTGAGTACTTTCTCCTCATCCCGAGTAGGCGCGCTTGCGCGCCGTATCGAGGGACGCCTCGCCGCTACAGTTCCGTCTAAGAGAGCCATGCTCTAGTACACCAGGTCCGCCGTCAGGCCGATCAGCAGGCACCAGCCAAACACCCGGTTGGATTTGAAGACGCGCAGGCAGTCGGCGGGATCGTCGATGTCCACCCTGGCGGCCTGCCAGCCGAGTTGCAGGGTGCCGAGGCCGAGACCGATCCAGAACAAGGGGCCGAGGCCGTCCAGCCAACCGGTGGCGGCGATCAGGACAGATGCCAATCCGTAGAAGACCCACAGCCACGGCCGCGTTTTGGCTCCCAGCTTCAGCGCGCTCGATTTCACGCCGATCAGGAGGTCGTCTTCCTTGTCCTGGTGGGCGTAGATGGTGTCGTAGCCGAGGGTCCAGAAGATGCCGGCGAGGTAGAGCAGGACGGGCGGCCAGCCAAGGTCGCCGCGCACCGCCGCCCATCCCAGCAGCGCGCCCCAGTTGAACGCCAGCCCCAGCACGATCTGCGGCCAGTAGGTCACGCGCTTCATCAGCGGATAGACGAACACGACGGCGAGCGACGCTGCGCCGACCACGATGGCGAAGGCGTTGAACTGGAGCAGGATGCCGAAGGCGACCGCCATCTGCAGCGCCATGAATGCAAGCGCCTGCCTGACGGAGACCTGACCGCTGGGTATTGGGCGGGTCCGGGTGCGCTCCACCCTGGCGTCGAATTCCCGGTCGGTGATGTCGTTCCAGGTGCAGCCCGCCCCGCGCATCAGCAGGGCGCCGACGCCGAACAGGGCCATGAACCAGAGGAACAGCCCGGCGCTGTCCCAGCGCCACTCCAGCGTCTCGAACGCGAGCGCAATCGACCACCAGCCCGGAAACAACAGCAGCCATGTCCCGATCGGCCGGTCCAGCCGCATCAGCCGCGCATAGGCGCGCGCCGGTCGGGGCAACAGCCGGTCGATCCAGCTCTGGGCCGGCATATCCGTGCCGGTAATCAGCCCGGTGGGGTCCTGGGATGGCGACATGCCGAAGAGCTATCCCTAATTTCCGCAGCAGAAAGAAATTCGTAGTCCGCGCGCGGATTTGTGACAGCCTGCCGTGGGGGGCAGGGCTTCACAGCCGCCGGTCGCAGGCATAACGTGCCGACCAGCCGAACATATCTCCATTCCTGAATATTATGCAGGTTTACCTTCCGATCGCCGAGGTCTCCATCAACGTGTTCCTGTTGGTGGGGCTGGGCGGCGCAATCGGCTTTCTTTCCGGCCTGTTCGGCGTCGGCGGCGGTTTCCTGATGACGCCGCTGCTGATCTTTATCGGCATTCCGGCGCCGGTCGCCGTGGCCTCGGAAGCCAACCAGATCGTGGCATCGTCCGTCTCGGGCGTGATCGCGCACTGGCGCCGCGGCAATGTCGATTTCAAGATGGGTGGTGTGCTGCTCGCCGGCGGGTTCGTCGGCTCCTATCTGGGCGTCGAACTGTTCGCCTGGCTGCGCACCGTCGGTCAGATCGACCTGGTGATCCGCCTCTCCTATGTTTTCTTTCTCGGCATCGTCGGCGCGATGATGCTGGTCGAGAGTTCGCGCGCCATTCTCCGGCGGCGCAGCGGCACTGTCGTCCGGCGCAAGCTGCATCAGCATTATTGGGTGCATCGCCTGCCCTTGCGCATGCGCTTCCGCAAGTCGAAACTCTATATCAGCGCCATCCCGCCCTTTACGATCGGCGCTCTGGTCGGCGTGCTGGCGGCGATCATGGGTGTCGGCGGCGGCTTCCTGATGGTGCCGGCGATGATCTACCTGCTCGGCATGCCGACGATCGTGGTGGTCGGCACGTCGCTGTTCCAGATCATTTTCGTCACCGCCAACGTCACCTTTCTGCAATCGGTGACGACGCAGACCGTCGATGTTGTGCTGGCCCTGGTTCTGCTGGCCGGCGCCGTCGTCGGTGCGCAGTTCGGCAGCCGGGCCGGGCAATACCTGCGGGGCGAGCAATTGCGCGGGCTGCTGGCGGTTATCGTGCTCGCGGTGGTCGCCAAGCTGGTCTTCGATCTGGTGGTGACGCCGGAAGACCTGTTCTCCCTCGGCGGGCCGGGGAGCCATTGATGCGGCGCTGCGCCCTCGCTTTCGCTGCGGCGTCCCTGATCGGGCTGCTGGCGGCGCCAGCCGGCCAGGCAGCACAGCTGGCGGCTGACCTGTCGCGCGACACGGTCGCAATTACCACCGGTTTCATCGGCGACAATGTCATATTTTTCGGTGCTGCCGATGGGCCTGGCCATATCGTGATCGTCGTGGAGGGGCCGCCGAAAGACACCATCGTCCGCCGCAAGAGCCGGGTGAGCGGCATCTGGATCAACAGGCATTCGGTCACTTTCGCGAACGCGCCGTCCTTTTACGCGGTCGCGGCCAGCGGTCCGCTCGACAAGATCGTGTCGCCCCGCAGCGCGCAGAAGTTTCGCATCGGCGCGGAAAACCTCGAACTGCTGCCGATCCAGCCGGAAAACGCCCGTGTGTCGGAAGGCGAGGCCAGCCGATTTCGCGAGGCCCTGATCCGCAACCAGCGACGCGCCGGCCTTTTCCGGCCGAATGTTGCCAAGGTCGTCCTGCCGGCCTCCGGCGTCCGCCTGTTCCGGGCCGAAATCTTCTTTCCCTCGAACGTGCCGACAGGGGCGTACAGGGTCAGGTTCCTGTTGTTGCAGGACGGCTTCGTCATCCAGCGCTTCGAGCGCAAGCTGCTGGTCAGCAAGGCCGGGCTGAGCGCCCGGGTCTTTCGCTTCGCCCACCAGAATTCGATCTGGTACGGTATCGTTGCGATCATCCTGGCGGTCGCCGCCGGATGGGGCGCCAGCTGGGTTTTCGCACGGAAATGACCCGGCCGGTCGCAATCAACCCCGGAGGCCCGCGTGGCGCTGCTTGATGGAACGTCGAAAGGGGGCCGGACGCGGCAGACGGAGCGCATCTTCCTGGTCGTCGTCGATTCGTCGGAGGAAATGCCGGTTGCGCTGCGCTACGCCAGCCTGCGCGCCCGGGCGACGGGTGGTCGGGTCGCGCTGTTCACCGCAGTTGAGCGGGAGGGTTTCGGTCACTGGGCCGCGGTCGACGATCTGCTGGAAGCCGAGCAGCGCGAAGAAGCCGAGGCGCTGCTTTCCCGCTATGCCGAAGATGCCAAGGCGATCACCGGGGAGGCGCCGGTCCTGTATATCCGCCATGGCGCGACACGCGACGCACTGCTGGGTCTGCTGGAAGAAGAGCCCTCGATATCCATTCTGGTGCTGGCCGCCGGCAGGGGCGGGCGCAATCCCGGACCGCTGATCTCCGCCCTGACCGGCAAGCTGCACAGCCGGCTGAACGTCCCGGTCACCATCGTTCCCGGCAATCTCACCGACGACGATCTGGAGGCGTTGTCCCAGGCGGCGACCTGATCCATTGCTATAAACAGCGCCGGCTTCGTGGGATCAGGTCAGCCGGGGCGGGGGCAGATTGGCCAGTCCGGATACCGGATCGGCGATGCCTGAAAAATCCTTCTCGCCATAGTCGTCGCATGACATGGCCATGGCCAGGCTCTCGCGGACAATAGCCCCGGCATAGACCGGAATTCCGATCTTGCGCGCAAAGTCGACGGCGAGCGAAACGTCCTTGTGGGCGAGCCTTATCCGAAAGCCAGGCGACAGATCGCCTTTCAGCACCTTGTTCGGCCAATTGATCGAGAGTTGTCCGTTGGCGGCCGTCGTGCCGCCGATCACCTTCAGGGTGGTTGCGAGATCCAGGCCAAATCCCTGGGCGAGGGCGAGCGCTTCGGCGTTCATCTGGTTGACGCCCATGACCAGAAAATTATTGACCAGTTTGGAGCGAATGCCGGTCCCGGGCTCGCCGCAATGCACAATGGTATCGCCCATCGAATCGAGCAGCGGGCGCACCCGTTCGAAATCCGGTTCGGAGGCCCCGACCATGAACAGGGATGTGCCGGCCTCGGCGTTGGTCACCAACCGGCCGACCGGCGCATCGACGAACGTCCGGTCCGCCGCCTGCAACGCCGTCGCGACCCGGTCGGTCGTTTCCGGTGCGATCGTGCTCATGTCCATGACGAGCTGTCCTGCGGAGCCCGATTCGAGGATGCCGCCGGGGCCCAGGATGACCTCTTCGACCTGGGACGAATCCGGCACCATGGTCACGACGGTGCCTGACTGTTCGGCGACTTCCGCGACCGAACCGGCGACAGACGCGCCGAGGTCGCGCAGCAACGGCGTCCGATCCTGAGCAATGTCGTAGACGATCAGGTCATGCCCCTTGCGCACGAGATTTGCCGCCATGGGCTGTCCCATCGCACCCAGTCCGATAAAGCCGGTCGTTGTCATGTCCATCTCCCGTTGCGGAATCGCACGCAACATACGGCCGGGACCGCGCGCGCTGGCGCAAGTATGAATCTCCGGTCGTGCGGGACAATACAACCGGCAGGCGAAGCATCCTGCCGGATTGACGCGGCCCGCTGGTCCTGCGGCGCGCGGCGCGCTAAGGCTCTGCCATGACAGTCTATTCGCCATCGCAGCCGGCAGTCCGCGGCGTCCGCAACGCCGTCCGGGGGTTTCTCGCTGTGGTCCTGACCCTAGCCTTGGCGGTGACGGTTGCCGCTTCCGCCGGCGCGCAGAAATCCGGAAAGCTGGAGAATATGCTCTACTTGGAACTGAAAAACGGCCGTGTGACCATAGAACTCTATCCCGACGAGGCGCCGAAGCATGTTGCGCGGATCAAGGAACTGACGCGCGAGAAATTTTATGACGGCATCGTCTTTCACCGTGTAATTCCGGGTTTCATGGCCCAGACCGGCGACCCCACCGGCACGGGCACCGGCGGCAGCGGGCAAAAACTGCCGGCCGAATTTTCCCGCGAACTGTCGTTCGAACGCGGCACCATCGGCATGGCGCGCACGTCCGATCCGAACAGCGGCGACAGCCAGTGGTTCATCTGCTTCGCCCCGGCGGCGCACCTGAACGGACAGTACACGATCTGGGGCAAGGTGATCGAAGGCATGGACCTGATCGACGGAATTACGGCGGGCGAGCCGCCGTCCCGGCCCGACAAGATTGTCAGCCTGCGGGTCGCAGCGGACGTTGAAAGCGGGAACTAGCCGGGCGGCCGGCGATGTACACGCTCCATCCGCAACTGGCGGACGAGACGGTCCCGGTCTGCGATCTGGAACTGTGCCGGGTCCTGCTGTCGAGGGATGCCAACTATCCATGGCTGGTGCTGTCGCCGCGGCGCGACGGCCTGCGCGACCTGCACGACCTGAACGACGCGGACGGCATCGCGGTCCTGGAAGAAATCCGCCGGTGCAGCCAGGCGCTCGTCGACCTGTACCGGCCCGAAAAGATGAACGTGGCTGCCCTGGGGAACCAGGTTCCCCAATTGCACATCCACATCATCGCCCGCTTTACGACCGACCCGGCCTGGCCCGGCCCGGTCTGGGGCAGAGTTCCGGCGGCGGACTACGACGATGCAGCCCGCGACTCGCTGATTTCCCGGCTTCGTGCAGCACTCGGTCAGAATGGCTGACCGGCGAAGTTCCGGCTCCGGACGCCCTCGTCCGGCTTGCCGCCCTATCCGGGTATTTCGCCGCCGACTTCCACCACGTTGAACACGACATAGCCTAAGATCGCGACGGCGATGGCGGCGGCCATGCCGAGCCGGAACAGCAGTCTGGCGAGCTTGTCGTGTTCCGGCGTGCGCCGGTAGGCGATCCAGGAGCCGGCGAAGACCGCCGCAGCAAAGAGGTAGAGCACGGCACCCGCGTTTCGGTGCGCGCCGCCTAGCCGACTCCCGCCGGCGCCTCGGCCAGCGGCGCCCCGGGCCGCATGACGGTGCCGTCGAGCCGGGGCGGCGCGGCCCGCGCGCCGGAGCCGCGATGCGGCTGCTTCGGCATCGCGAAGCCCTGCTGGTAGCCGGCGCGGGCCACAATCATGAATTTCCAATAGGCGCCGCAAAGGATGGCAAGAAGGCTGCCGGCGAGCCACACGCCGACGGCGAGGCGCGTGCCCGTCTGCCCCATTCCGAACGCAACCAGGCCGGTCAGGTACAGGATCGCCGGCAGCCCCGTGCCGAGAATCAGCACCCGCCGGTAGACCTTCGCCAGCACCGCCCGCGCCAGCGGACCGATCCCGCTGTCCGCCGCCGTGCGCCGGTAGGCGGTCCAGAGGATCAGGTTTGCCGCCGCCAGAACGACAATGAGGATACCGGAGGTCTCGATCGTCTTCAGGGCGAGAGAGGTATAGATGAAGATTTCGAGCGGCACGAGCAACTGGAACGCCGCCAGCAGGCCGATGCTGAGCGCAAGGGCCGGCAGCAGCAGGGCGAAGCCTTCGAGCAGGCCGGTTGCAACGATCATCCAGGGCATGAGCCTGTGCCGCCAGGCCGGGATGCCGCGTGCCCGATACAGGATCATCGCCTGACAGCCGAGGAAGCCGAGCGCCGCGAAAGCTGCAACGGCCTGGGCGGCGGGATGCTGCGTCGCGATGCCAAGCAGCACCGCGATGCCAAAAACGGCGACGATATAAAGCTCGCGCGTCATCCACGAAGTTTGCGGCCGGGAAACGGCGCGCCAGAAACGCATTTTCCGGCCGATCTTCAGGAACACGAAAAACAGGCCGAACGCCATCAGGCCGGCGCCGGCGAATTGCGCCGCCGACAGCCACAGGCCGAATTCGGCGGTTGCGTCGGCCGGCACAACGAAGGATATCAGCCAGGCGGCGAAGACAAATCCGCTGCCGACGCCGCCGAACATCCAGTTCATGGCGGCGCGCCAGTCCCAGAATTGCTGGACCTTTCCGACCAGCGGGTTGGCCGGATCGGCGAGGCGTTCGTCGGAAAGGTCGTCGGCCTCCGGCTCGCGGCCCGGAACGGCCGGTGTCGTGTAGAGATATTTGATCTGCGGATCGGTCCCGAGTTCCTCGTGCATCTGGAACGCCGGGTTGTCGCGGACGAGCTGCGAGACGTTGCTGTCCGGATCGTTGTAGTCGCCGAAGGTGATGGCTGAAGCGATGCAGGCGGCGGAACAGGCCGGCGTCGCGTCCGGATCGAGGCCCGGCGTCAAGCCGGCGGCGAGGCCGCTGTCGACTCGGTCCGAGCAGAAGGTGCATTTCTGGGCGACGCCAATCCGGCCGTCGTCGAACACCGCCTCTTCCTGGCGCGTGATCTCGCCATCGTAATAGCCGTGGATTTCATGGGCGATGGTGCGGGCCTGGTAGGGGCAGGCGACCGCGCAATAGGCGCAGCCGATGCACACGTCGTAGTCCATCGTCACCAAGCCGTCTTCGCGCTGGCGGGTCGCGCCGGTCGGGCAGACCGGGACGCAGGGCGGCTCGGCGCAATGCTGGCAGCCGGTGACCAGGAACTGGCGCTGGACGTTCGGATACTCGCCCTGCTCGACATCGATCACCCGGCGCCACTGGATATCCGGTAGCGTGTCGTTCCAGTGCTTGCAGGCGATCGTGCAGGTCTGGCAACCGACGCAGCGGTTGACGTCGATCGCCATGCCCCAGCGCGGGGTGTGTTCCGGGTCGTGGCAAAGGGCGTCAGCCATCGTTCTTCACAATATTTCGCCCGACGGCACTCCCACCCGGCGCGCTTCGCTTGCCGACCTCCCCCTCTGAAGAGGGGGAGGTATAATGACCGGCCGCCATCATTGTCCTTCCCCCTCTTCAGAGGGGGAAGTGGCCGAGCGCAGCGAGGTCGATGGGGGTGTCGTTCGATTCCCCTTCAGCGCCGCAACCTCCTCTCGAACGGTCGCCAACACGCCTTCGATATTTTCCATCACCTCGTTATTCCAGAACCGGATGACGGTATATCCCTGAGACTCCAACCACGCCGTTCGGGCCTCATCTTTCTCAACCTCGATGCCATGCTGTCCGCCGTCGACTTCAACAATGAGTTTGAGAGTGGGGCAGACGAAGTCGGCGACATAGTTGCCAATCGGCTCCTGGCGCTTGAAGCGCAGACCGTCCAGTTGCTTCTTGTGCAGGAAGTACCAAAGGCGATTTTCGGCATCAGTCGGTTGCTTGCGCAGCCTGCGTGCCAGTTTTTTTGCGAAATCCGTCCTTTTCGCCCGCTGCACTTTCGATTCTTCCCCCTCTTCAGAGGGGGAAGTGGCCTCGCGCAGCGACGTCGATGGGGGTGCCTTGGCGCCGCGATAGACGGCACCCCCACCCGGCTCGCTTCGCTCGCCGACCTCCCCCTCTGCAGAGGGGGAGGTATAGGGATCGAGCGCCATTGTCACTCCGCCGCCTGGGCGAAGGCGGCGGTGGCGATATTGCCGTCGTAGCGGCCCATTTCCTCGACGGCGAGCGGCTTCTGGAGGTGCTTCTCCGAGGCCTTGTAGACCTTCACGCAGACGATATCCGAGCCGGAGCCGGTCGAATCGGTAAGCTTGAGCGAAATGTCGGTCACGCTGTTCAGGCTCGGCCGGTTGAGGTCCTTGGCGAAGGGCGTCTTCCAGTGGTCGAACTGGCCGATCATCAGGACCGTGTCGGGGCGGATGCCCTCGCGCAGCACCGCGGGACCTTCCGTGCGCCCGGTGACCGATTCGACGACGATCTGCTCGCCCTCCTCGATCCGCAGTTCCCGCGCCCGGCGGCGGTTGATCACGACGCCGCTGTGGCCTGCAATGTTGTCGGCGACCTCGGCGATCAGCGGCAGGCCGACATTGGCGCCCCAGGCATACTGGAAGGAGCGGGCGGTCAACGCCCAGAACGGATACTCGGCCGGATCGCGCCCGAAATCGCGGACGTAGTCCTCCCAGATCTCCGGGAAGGATTCGTAGGTCGGCATGAACTCGTATTCGCGCAACTGGGTTTCCCACCAGTCGACGCCGATTTCGCCCAGGCGCATCGCCAGTTCCTGGCCGTGGCGGGTCAGCCGCTCCTGGTAGGGCAGTTCGAAGCGCAGGTTCTGCGCCTCCAGCGCCGGGTAGATGTACCAGTCGAGCTGGTTGTAGTCCTTCAGCATATAGCCGTGTTCGCGGAACCAATCGAGGTCGTGAATGTCCGCGCCGCCGGTCATGTCCCAGGAGGCGGCCTTGCACATGTTGTCCCAGACGGTCTCCGAGTCCGGCGGCTCTCCGGCCGGCAGGCTGAAATCGAATTTGCCGGGACGCGCCAGTTTCGTGCCCGCCGCGCCGCCGTTGATGGCGCCGACATAGGCGTCCAGAATCCCGGCCTCCTGGGCCAGGCGGGTCACGATGTCCGACATGTCCATCGTGTCGTTGACCGGCTCGACCGCCTTGGTGCGGATCGCCCAGCCTTCGTGGTGCCAGAAATTTTCCTGGAACTTGGTGCCGCCGATGCGGATCAGCTGGGTCGATTCCAGATCGGTCGATTCCGGCAGCAGCACGTCGGCAAAATGGTTGGTCTCGTCCATCGTGTAGGCGAAGGCGACGATGAACGGGAACTCGGCCAGCCGGTTCGAGACCTCCGGCGCGTTCCACGAACTGATCGACGGATTTGTGCGGTAGCACATCCAGATGTCCGGCGGATCGTGGCGCGGCCAGCTCTTCGGCTGATGCTTCTGGAACAGCCAGGGCAGATGCGCGGGTCCCAGAGCCGGCGACCACGGGCTGTCGGAGACGAGCGGCACCAGCGTCTTGTAGGCGTTGCGGATGTGCGGATCGCGGTTCCAGGCGTTCGACGAGGTCGCGTTGAACTGGTAGCGCATGAAGCCGTCTTCGCCCGGAATGACGGAGCCGACCCGCGAGGCTGCCGGCCGCACCAGCTTCACCGCCGTGCCGAGCGTCCCGCCCGGCACTTCCAGCGCGCCGACCAGCACGGCGAGCATGGTGCGCGCCCAGCAGGTGTGGTAGCCGCCCCAGCCGTTGTTGACGCTCTTGCCGAGCAGGATGGCGACCGGCCGGAACGGCAGCGTCTTGCCTTCGATCTCGATGGTCTCGCCGACGCAGGCATGGGCGATAAATTCGTCCGCCACCCGCCGGATGGTCTCCGCCGGTACCTCGCACTCGGCCTCGGCCCATTCAGGCGTGTATTGCGCGATCAGGTCCAGCATGAGCTGGAAGGACGGTTTCGCTGCCACGCCCTTATGGTCCCAGCGCGTGTTGTCGGGCCCGAGTTCGTAGCCGTCGACTTCGTAGACGCCTTCCATCGCGGCGTCGCCGATTTCGGCGTCATAGGGCTTTGCCGCGCCGTCGGCGGCGTCCCAGATCAGCGGTTTGCCATCGGGATCGCGTACGAAAAATCCGTTGGGGCCGACCAGATAGGGCGAGTTCGAGCGGTTCTTGAGGAACGGCACGTCGCAGACATCCGCCCAGCCGCGCTCGTGCACGATCCGGTGGATCAGCGCGAACAGGAAGGCGGCGTCGGTCTTCGGTTTGATCGGCACCCATTCGGCCGAGGCCGCCGCCGTGATCGACATATGCGGCTCGACATGGACGCGCTTTGCGCCGCGCGCCCGGGCGTTGGCCTCGCGCCAGATGCCTACCACGCCGGACTGCGCCTCGGTGTTCGCGCCGCAGTTCAGGATGAAGTTCACATAGGGCGTATCCGGCGCCACGATGAAGGCGCGGTGCCACAGCTCGCCGTAGAGATGCTCGGAATGGTAGCATTTCACGCCCTGGCCGGCGCCGAAGCCCTGGTCGATCGGCCCCCAGGCCGCCATGAAGGCCGGGAATGTGCCCATGTACTGCACCGGCGTGCCGCCGCCGCCGGTCGAGGTCGCGAGACGCGGATGGCCGTTCTCGTTGACCAGCCCCCTGGCGCGCACCTCGCGGAACTTCTCGCCGATGATGCCGAAGGCCTCTTCCCAGGAAATCGGCACGAAGCCCGGATCCTCGTCCCGCCCCTTGTTCGGGTTGGTCCGCTTCATCGGCTGCTTGATCCGGTTGGGGTTGTAGGTTTTCTGGATCAGGCCAAACGCCTTGACACAGACCCGGCCGCCGCCCGGATGTTCCTCCGCGATGTCGAAATTGGCTTCCAGCCGTTCCGCCACGCCGTTGCGGACGGTCACTTTCGCCAGGTCCGGCCCCGCTACGCACTGGTAGCAGTAGAACGGGACTTTCTTGACGTCGTCTGCGGATGCGTCGGCCTTGGCCATGATCGATACCCGGTCGGAATGAATGGCAGGCGTGAGGATAGCACGCTTTGCGCCCGGCAGTTCAACCTTGGGCAACTCAGCCTTCGGCGAGGCGCGCCTTTTTCTTCGCCAGGCGGCCGCCCTGCTTCACCTTGTCGATGACGAAACGGATGTGCCGGGCCCGGCCGACATGGTCGAGATCGTCATGGACGTTGACGTCGAAGACGATGCGCGGGCCTTCGACCTCCGCAACCTCGGCGCTGACCGTCACGCTCTGGCCGATCAGGGTCGGTCCGAGATGGTCAATCTCGACCCGCGCGCCGACCGAATCCTCGCCGTCGTCGTGATGCGGCAGCAGCAGCTCCCGGCAGGTATGCTCGATATCCCGCACCATGAGCGGCGTGGCGTAGACGCGCAATTCGTCGCCCATAAAGGCGATGGTGCGTTCCTCGTCGATGCCGATCTTTTCCTCGTGGACGACGCCGGCTTTGAGTGTGTTTTTCATATCGTTTCCTCGATTTTGAGTTTCCGGCCGAAGCGCGGTACCGTACCGGGCAGGCCGTGCTTCAACCGATGGCGTTCTTCGCCCGCAGACCGGTGATTTCGTCAGTGGAAAAGCCCCAGGCGGCGAGCGCTTCGTCGGTATCCGCGCCGGGCGGCGACGGCGGCCGGCGGATTTCGCCGGGCGTCCGGCTGAAGCGCGGGGCCGGCGCAGGCTGCACGACGCCGTCGACCTCCGCGAAGGTGCCGCGCGCTTTCATGTGCGCGTGTTCCGGCGCCTCGTCCAGGTTCAGGACCGGGGCGAAGCAGATGTCGCTGCCTTCCATGATGGCGCACCATTCGTCCCGGGTCTTCGTCCTGAAGATTTCGGTCAGCTTCTCCCCGATGACCGGCCAGCTCTCCGGCTTCATCTGCGGCGGCAGATCGGCCGGGTCCAGCCCGGTCTTCTCCAGCAGTTCGGCGTAGAATTTGGCTTCGATCGAGCCGATGGAGACATACTTTCCGTCGCTGGTTTCGTAGACCGAATAGAAATGGGCGCCGCCGTCCAGCAGGTTGGCGCCGCGCTCGTTGCTCCACAGGCCGGCCGCCTTGAGGCCGAAAAAGGTCGTCATCAGCGAGGCCGCGCCGTCGACCATCGCGGCATCCACGACCTGCCCCTTGCCGGACTGCCGCGCTTCCAGCAATGCCGCGAGCACACCGACCAGCAGATAGAGCGTCCCGCCGCCGAAATCGCCGACCAGGTTGAGCGGCGGCACCGGCGGCCCGTCGGCCGGGCCGATGGCGTTGAGCGCGCCGGTGAGCGCGATGTAGTTCATGTCGTGGCCGGCCGCCCGGGCCATCGGGCCGTCCTGGCCCCAGCCGGTCATGCGGCCATAGACCAGCTTCGGGTTGGTCGGGAAACAATCGTCCGGGCCAAGCCCCATGCGTTCGGTCACGCCGGGCCGGAATCCCTCGATCAGGACGTCCGCGCCATCGATCAGACGTTTGACGACCGCCAGCCCGTCCGGCGATTTCAGGTCGACGGCGATGGAGGGCCGGCTGCGGTGCAGCACCTGGTATTTCGCCGGCATCGCGATGCCGAGGCCCGCATCGGTCAGCCGGTCCACCTTGATGACGTCGGCGCCCATATCGGCCAGCATCATGCAGGCCATCGGACCGGGGCCGATTCCCGCCAGTTCGACGACTCGCAGGCCATTCAGAGGGCCGTTCAGGGGGCCATCCGGCGGTGCGGGCATACGATTGTCTCCTCGGAGCGGGTTGCGCGCCGCAATACGCAGGTCGCCGGGCCGCAGCGCGCCGTCCGGTGCCGGGTGGGCGGCTAGGCCGCTGCCGCGACCATGCGTTCGGCCGCGGGGCCGACCTTCTTCAATTCGGGCATCACGTCGCTGGCGAACAGGCGCATATTGGCCTCTGCGATATCCTTGGGCATGCCGGCATATTTGAAAACGCCGACGAAGCTGTCCGAGCCGGCCTGGTTGGAAATGGCGACGATTTTCTCGTAGCACATCTCCGGCGTCCCCCAGACCTGCAGGCCGAGGAAGAACTCGGTCGCCGCGTCGTCGCCCTGTTTCTGCAGGTTTTCCGCGAATTTGCCGTAATATTCATAGCCCTTCGTGGTCTTCAGATGATCGCCGGCGAACTCGTAGTGCGCCAGTACGCTGTGCCAGTAGCCGCCGATATATTTCTTCGCCATCTCGTAGGCGCGTTCCTCGCTCTCGTCGACGAAAGTCCAGCCCGCGGCGATCGGCGCCGGCGCATCGAAGCCGTTGACCCGCTGGAACAGCGCCCGGTATTCGGCCAGTTCCTTCGCCACATGGTCCCAGGGCTTCTGCGGAATGATCAGCAGGCCGACGCCAAGTTTCGCCATGATCTCGGCCGATTCCGGCGAGACGGCGGCGGCATAGGTCCGGCCCCTGAAGCTCCGGTCGGCGCGCGGGCGGACGGCGGCCCGGGGCTGTTTGTAGAATTCGCCGTCGTATTCGCAGTATCCGGATTCCAGCCCTTCGATGATCATCTCGGCGGCCTCGACGAAGCGGGGCCGGCTTTCCTCCATCGGCACGCGGAAACCCTCGAACTCGCAACGGCCGGCGCCGCGACCCATGCCGAAGATCACCCGCCCGCCTGACATGGCGTCGAGCATGGCGATCTGCGACGCGACCCGGAACGGATCGCGCCACGGCAGGACGACGACCATGGTGCCCAGTTTGGCGGTCGTGGTGCGGCCGGCGGCGTAGGCGAGGAACTGCACCGGGTCCGGGCACATGATGTAGTCGGTGATATGGTGTTCGGTCGCCCACACGGAATCGAAGCCCAACGGCTCGACCAGGTCCACCATCGCCAGTTCTTCCTCCCAGACCACATGGTCGGGCTGCTGTTTGCCGGGGTTCTGGAAAATGATTGACGCGCCGACATGCATGGCGGTGTTTCTCCGAAGTCGTAAGCCGTTGCGGGCAGGCCGTCCTGCCGCGAAAGTCCTACAACAGCCCTTGGCGGGGAGTCACCCCACTCCCGCAGGGCCAAATCGCGCCCTTCCCGCCGCGGCTACTGCCCGACGCCGCGCAGCGCCGGCCAGCCATCGCGGGGCCGCGCGCCGGCCTGGATCTTCTTCGCATGGAAGATGTAGCCGAGGAAATTGACCAGAATCTGGGCGCAGAACAGACTCGTCGCGCCGCTGGGATCGTATTCCGGCGCCAGTTCGACGAAATCGATACCGACGACCTCGCCGCGCATCGCCGCCGCCTTGAGGAAATCGCAGGTCTCGTAATAGAGGAATCCGCCGGGGCTAGGCGTGCCCGTGCCGGGAACCAGCGACGGGTCGAAGCCGTCCACATCGATCGTGAAATAAAGCCGGGTGTTTTCCGGAATCCGTTCGATGACACCGGCGACGCCGAGTTCGCGGAAATCCCGGACCGACAGGATGTCCGACTTGGCGGCCCTGGCGTCGGCGAAGTCCGATTGCGCGCTCGAGCCGAGGTTGCGGATGCCGAGATGGGTGATGCCGGTGACATGATTGCATTCGGCGGCCCGGCGCAGCGGATTGCCTTGGCCGTGGCGGACGCCGAAGCGCTCGTCGACATAGTCGAGATGGGCGTCGATATGCACGATATGGACCGGCGCCTCACCATCGAACGCGCGGATACAGGGGATATGCACGGCGTGGTCCCCGCCGAGGACGACCGGCATTGCTCCGGTTGCCAGAATCTTCCGCACGCCGTACTCGATATTGCCGAGGCACTGTTCGGCATCGATATGGACCATGTCGGCGTCGCCGATATCGACGATGCGGACCTCGTCGCCGGCGAGGAACAGGAGATCGTCCTCCGGATCGTAGGCGCCCTTGCCGATGGCGAAGAGTTGCGAGGCGTCGCGGAACCCCTTCGGCCCGAAGCGGGCGCCGGGGCGGACCTGGGTGCCGAGGTCGAACGGCGCTCCCATGACGGCGACATCGGCGTCGATGGCGTCCCAATCCTGCTGGTACGGCTTTTTCATGAAGGTCGGGATGCCGACGAAGGGCAGATCGAGCCGGGAGCGCTTCGGCGCTTCGGGCGGGTCGGACATGGATAATACTCCCCGGCCGTTTCCCTTGGGCTATTCCAGATCCAGCCCGAACAGGCGGATCGCATTGGTCCGGCCGATCTTGAGGCGGTCGCTGTCCGCGACGGTCGGCGTCGCATCGTACCACGCCGCCGCCGCTTCCATCCGCTCGAAGGGATAGTCGGTCGAAAAATACACCCGGTCGGTGCCCATCGTCTCCAGCGTGCATTTGAACGCCGGATCGTTGAAGAAGCCGCTGGTCGTGACGTGGAAATGCTCGGCGAAATATTCGCCGGGCAGCCGCTTGCCGCGATAGCCGCGGGATGAAAAGCGCATCCGCGCATCGAGCCGCCACAGAGCGAAGGGGATATTTTCGCCCAGATGGCCGACGGCGATCCGCAGGTTGGGATAGTCGTCGAACAGGCCGGAACCGCACAGCCGCAATGCGTGAATCGAGGTCTCGACGGCGAAACCCCAAGGTGCGCGCATCATCCAGGAATGGCCTTCGTAGTTGCGCGCCCGGGACGGGATCTGGGTACGCGGATGCAGATAGAAAGGCACGTCGAGCGCCGAAACGGTGGCCCAGAAACTACGGTACTCGGGGAGGTCGTAGTAGATGGCGCTGTCCGGCTCGTCCTTCTGGGTGAAGCCGTTGACGAGCGCACCCTTGAAGCCGAGGTCGCGGACGCAGCGGGTCAGCTCGGCCGCCGCCGCATCCGGATCCTGCATCGGCAGCGCGGCCAAGCCGGCGTAGCGGTGCGGATGCAGCGTCACCGCTTCGGCGATCCGGTCGTTGGCCTTCCGGGCGACCGCGATCGCTTCATCGGTATCGAGGATGGCCTGGACTGCCGGCACGTTGAGCGACAGGAGCGCAAACTCGATGCCGTTGCGTTCCATCGCCTCGATGCGCCGCTCGCCGATTTCGAGCAGTTCCCGGCTGAACGCCTCCCAGCCCGCCGGATCGCCGGCGAAATTGTCGGCGCCGCTCAGAGTTTCCTCGATCGCCACATGCTCTTCGAATGCGACCTTGCCTTGCATCGGCCTATCCCCCGGCATGTTGGCCGCGCGCGCCGATCGGTGGATCGCGCTGCCTCATCGGCCAACGGTTTATCCCAGATGGTACAAAGCGTCGAACGGCTATCTCCTTCGGTGCGGACGAAGAAAAGCGTGGATCGCGTTCCAGCCGGCTTTACCATGCAACGGCGGGATGTGACGGCATCGCGACGGCTTGCCGGCGAGACCGTCGAGAATCGGGAGGAGACATGGACGGCAAGATCGGGCTGGAAGAGCATTTCGCAATCGCAGACACGCTGCAGGATTCGGCGGGCTTCCTGCCGCCGGGGGATTGGCAGGAGCTTTCCGGCCGCCTGACCGATCCGGAAGATCGGCGGCTGCGCGAGATGGACGCCCACGGTATGGAGACGATGATCCTGTCGCTGAACGCGCCGGCGGTGCAGGCGATCCCCGAAGTTGCGCGCGCCGCCGATGTGGCGCGCCGGGCCAACGACGATCTGGCGGAAAAGGTCGCGCGCAGGCCGGACCGCTTCCGCGGGCTGGCCGCCTTGCCCTTGCAAGATCCGGAACTGGCTGCCGCGGAACTGACACGATGTATAGCGGAACTCGGCTTCGTCGGCGCGCTGGCCAACGGCTTCTCGCAGATCGAGGGCAGCGACGCGCTGCTCTACTACGACCTGCCGCAATACCGGCCGTTCTGGGCGGTCTGCGCCGGGCTCGACGTGCCGTTCTATCTGCATCCGCGCAACCCGCTGCCCCCGGACGCCCGCATCTACGACGGCCATCGTTGGCTGATGGGCCCGGGCTGGGCGTTCGGCCAGGAAACCGCGGTGCACGCCCTCCGGCTCATGGGCTCGGGCCTGTTCGACGCCCATCCGGACCTGCAGATCATTGTCGGCCACATGGGCGAGGGTCTGCCCTTCAACATCTGGCGCGTCGACAACAAGAACGCATGGACGAAACGGCCCGGGAGCAGCGGTCCGCAACCGGCGCTAAAGAGCTTCACAGAATATTTCCGGGAGAATTTCCACATCACCGTGTCCGGCAACTATTGCACCGAAGCTCTGCTCTGCTCGATGCAGGTCATCGGCGCCGACCGGATCCTGTTCTCGACCGACTGGCCGTTCGAGAATGTCGACTATTCCGCGGCCTGGATGGACAGCGTCGACATCGACGAGGCCGACCGGCAGAAGATCGGCCGCCTGAACGCGCTCAGACTGTTCAACCTCGGGACGTAGCGCAGCGGGGGAGGCGATGCAGCTCAGCGAGACCCAACGACAGATCCGGGAGACGGCCCGGGCGTTCGCGGCGCGCGCGATTGCGCCTTTCGCCGCCGAGTGGGACCGGGCGGAAGGCGCGCCGCGATCCGTGCTGCGCGAGATGGCCGGGGTCGGCCTGATGGGCGTGACGATCGATCCGGCCTATGGCGGCGCGGGCGCCGATTTCGTGTCCTACGCCCTGGCGCTGGAGGAGATTTCGGCGGCGGACGGCGGGCTGTCGAACATGATGGCGGCGAACAACTCGCCGGTTGCGGCGGCGATCCAGCAGCACGGCACCGAGCGCCAAAAGGCCGAATACCTGACCAAGCTCACCTCGGGTGAATGGATCGGCTGCATCCATCTGACCGAGCCGCACACCGGCTCCGACGCGGCGGCGATCCGCACCCGCGCGGAGAAGGCGGACGGCGGCTGGCGCCTCAACGGCCACAAGGCCTTCGTCACCGGCGGCGCGACGGCGGAACTGGCGATGATCGTCGCGGTCACCGATCCGGCGGCCGGCAAGCGCGGCATCTCGACTATCGTCACACCGACGGACAATCCCGGCTACCGCGTGATCGCGGAGGAGCGCAAGCTCGGCCATCGCACGAACGATACGGCGCAAGTTGTGTTCGAGGACATGGTCGTGCCGGAGGCTGATCTGCTGGGCGAGGAGGGCCGGGGGCTCGGCATCGCGCTCGCCAACCTGTCCGCCGGGCGGATCGGCGTGGCGGCGCAGGCGGTCGGCGGTGCCCGGGCGGCGCTGAAGGCGGCCCGCGCCTACGCAGCGGAGCGCGAGACCTTCGGCCGGCCGATCGCCGAACATCAGGCGATTGCCTTCAAGCTGGCCGACATGGCGACGCAGATCGAAGCGGCGCGCCAGCTCTATCTCCACGCCGCCGTCCTCAGGGACGCCGGCAAAGACTGCGCCGCAGAAGCCTCGATGGCCAAGCTGTTTGCGTCGGAAATGGCGGAACGCGTCGCCTCCGAGGCGATCCAGATCCACGGCGGGGCCGGTTATCTCAACGACTTCCCGGTCGAGAAGATTTACCGCGACGTCCGCGTCTATCGAATCTACGAAGGGACCTCGGAGATCCAGAAGATCATGATCTCCCGCCATCTCGATTCGCTCGACCTGTAGAACCGGGGCCGGGGCGTTCGGACAAGTTCAAAAAAATACCTATTTTTTACTTTTTTTCTTGATATATCGATTTTCATCTCCTATATCGGTTCCGTCAACGCCCGAATTGCGCCCGGAGCGTTGCGCGGGCGTCCGCAGTACTATACCTCCCCCTCTCCAGAGGCTTCCCCTGCGAAAGTCGGGCAAAGCCAAAATGGGCGGCGGCGGAGCCTTCCCAACGATAATCCTCCCCTTGACCCCCTCCCCCCAGGGGAGGATTCCCCTGCGAAATGCCGCGCGCGTCTGCGGCGCTATACCTCCCCCTCTTCAGAGGATTCCTCTGCGAAAGGGGCGAGCCGCGCGCATGCCCCCTCCCCCGACCCCCTCCCCCGGAGGGGAGGGGGAGCTTCGTTCCGGAAACGCCGCGCCAAAGCCGAAAACCGTCGCAATTCCAAGACATTACCCCCCCCTCCCCTTGGGGGAGGGGCAGGGGGAGGGGTATCGCGGGAAAGGCGCCGCCGCCCACTTTGGCTCTGCCCGACTTTCGCAGAGAAATCCGCTGAAGCGGGGGAAGGATATCCTTTGCGGCGTGAATCCGTTTCGCAGAGGAATCCTCTGAAGAGGGGGAGGTATCGTGCGGCGCCCGGATGCGTCCTAGTGCAGGGCGCGGCCCGGATCGCTGCGAAAAGGCCGTTCCGGCGCACTTTTTGCCAAAACGGGGCGCGCGCTGCCCGGATCGGGAAAACCGGCCAACCCTCTGTTTTTCTGAGAAATTTGACAGAAACGAATCGTGAGAGACCGTGCATCGATATGGGGATTATTATCCTTGTGTACGGTCTTTTGCGTCACAACCGGCATGACGTTGCGAAGCGCCGCTGCTCCGAAAAGCGTTGCGGTGCAATGCGTTGTCCGAAGCGATGCAGCGACCCGGCCGCCTGTACCGGCGATTTTTTGCAAAAGATGGAACGGTCTGTCTAGAAGAGAAAAACGGGCCAGGATATTGTTTTTACGCCCTATTTGCCGAAATCGAATATTGAATGTTCGTACAAAAACGAAGGATGGCGATCCGGGAAGCTGCCGAAGGGAAAGCCGCGGCCGTGCCGGCGGTTCCGATCGAGCCTACCCAGCCCCAGCGATATTCCCCTCCAGCGCCTTGAACAGCGCGCTCGCCGGGTCGGCCCAGTCGGCCATGATCGAGAAATGGTCGGCGCCGGCGCATTCGATCGCCGTTACGGCGGCGCCGGCCTGCCGGCAGATTTCCGCATAGGCTTCGGACTGGCCGCGGAACGCCGCCGGTTCCGCGCCGCCCCAGGTGACGACGACCGGCATCCCGGCGCGCGGCGGCCGGTGGATCGGGCTGTTGCGTTGCGCGCCGGCTTGGTCGAGGGCGAGCCAGTCGTTGGCGAAGGTGCGGCGCAGGGGCGCCAGGTCGAACAGGCCGCTCACCGGCGCGGCCGACGCGATGACGTCGGCCGGCAGGCCCCGGTCGGCCTGCCAGTCTACGGCCGCCAGCATGCCGGCCAGATGCCCGCCGGCCGAATTGCCCGCGACATGGATCGCCGCCGGGTCGCAGCCGTGCGCGGTTGCATTGGCATGGAACCAGGCGACGGCGCGGCGGGCGTCGTCGACGATCTCGTCAACCGTCGCCGCCGGGGCCAGGCGGTATTCCACCGGCACCCAGGCGACGCCCCGCGCGTTCCAGGCCGGGCCGGGAAACCGCCGCCCCTCCTTGGCGCCGCCCTTCCAGTAGCCGCCGTGGAAATACAGGATGGCGGCGCGCGCGCCGTCCGGCGGCGCGAGAATGTCCAGCCGGTGCCGGGGGTCGGGGCCATAGGCGAGGTCGAGCGCGGCGCTGTCGAGGCCGGTCAGCGCGGCGCTCGCCTCGGCGTAGCGCGCCTGGATCGCCGGCAGATCCGGCACGGAGGCTTCGATGTCGTATGCCGCATCGAGGTCGGGATCGCGCATGGGGGTTCCTGTCGGTGGTGTTGCCGGGCCGCGGAATCCACGGCCGTGCACATGACTACTAGCACCATAGCACCGTCGGTTGTGCATCGAAGCCGGCGGCTGGCCCGGCGGCGGCAACGCACACGACGACGGTTCGATTTGCGCATCGAGGCAGCGATGCCGCGGGCGCGGAACCGGCCGGCTGGCAACAGTCGGGCGGATAGCCGTCATGCGCCGGATCGCGCGTGGTCATGGCCGGCGCTGCGGAGGCCCGACGCCTTCGACCTTAAACTGGGAGCCCACTATGACGGCATCGGCACGCGCGGCTACGAAAGCTTCGGGCTTCGCGGCGATCTGAGAATCCGGTTCTAGGTGGGGTCCTCCGGTCCGGCGCCCCGTCCCGCTATCGTTTTCCTGAACCGCCGGTCCGGCGGCTGGCCGGCCTTACGCAGCAGCATCGAGGCAGTTCGGTTCGGCTGCGTTCCGCGCCGGTCGCTCGCCGGTCGACGAGGCCGCCTCGCTTACGAGGGTCCGCCCGGTTTCCGTTACCGCTTCCGCAAGGACTTCGATCCAGCGCTGGCCATGGGCGGCGACCCGATGCGCGAGGCCGATGCTGCGCGACGGTTCCGGCGCCGCGAAGCGCAGCAAATGCAGTTCCGGCGATGCTGCCTGCTCCGCGGTCGCAGCCGTTTCCGGCAGCAGGGTCAATCCGGCGCCCTTCGCGACAAGGCGCGAAAGCGTTGCCAGCGATCCGGCGCCGCGTTGGACCTCCTGGATGCGCCACATCAGGCAGGCTCCCAAGACCTGGGCAGTCAGGCAATCGCCCGGACCGAGGGTGAGCAGCGGTCCCATATCCGCCCTGCCGAGCTCGGCAGGATTCACCTGGCCGCCCAATGTACGGTGGATCGAAGCGAGACGGTCGGCGCGGCCTGCGAGCAGGAAGCGGTCCTCGAAGAGCTCTCGTTCGGAGAGTTCGAGCAATCCCAGCGGCATCGAGACGACAGCGGCATCGATGCGGCTTGCGAGCAGGTCGGACACCAGCTTCTCGCCCGAATTCTCGACGATGTTCAGATCGATGCGCGGCGAAGACCCTTCCAGACGGTCGAGGATTCCCGGCAGGATATAGGGGGTCAGCGTCGACAGGATGCCCAGGACAATCCGGACCGGGCCGTCCTCGAATCGTTTACCGATCGTTTCGAGCAGCAACGTCTCGTCGAGAATTCTGAGCGTTTGCTCGAAGGCGTCCCGGCCCAGTCTTGTGAGGATGATACCCCGGTTTTCCCGCTCGACCAGCGTGCCGCCCAGCGATGTCTCGAGTTCGCGGATCTGAATGGAGAGAGCGGGTTGCGAAATGTGAACGCTCCGGGCCGCACGGGAGAAAGAGCCGTGTTCGACCAGAGCCTGGAAATAACGCAGTTGGCGTAGAGTGACGGGCATTTTGTTGACACCTCCCGGCGGGAAAGCGGCAGCTACACAGCCGCCTCGGCCCGCGCGATGCATCGAGGAACCGCGCAGCCGCCGCCGCGGGGACGGGGCGTGCTGCCGGCGTTCGATAGTCGGCGCTTACAAGACATCGGGATCGAGGCCGAGGTCGCGGCGCAGGTTTGCAGGGACATCCCGGCCGAGCCTGCGGCATATCTCGGCATAGGTTTCGCGCGGCCCCTTGCCCTGGCCTGTCGGTCGGCGGAGCGCCTCGCCCATCCGGGCGGCAAGGGACCGCGCGGCGGACAGAAACGCTTTGCCCGGTTCCCAAATTTGGATGTGCCCATAAACGATACTGCTCATCGATCCTTGCCCTCATTGGCAGAGTTGCATGGTCTCGACGTGGCAATGATCGGGCAGGCTGGCCAATATTGTATTACTATTGTTTCAATAAGAAAAAATCATGCACCGGTATTTTACTATACTGTGGAAATTTTCGAGGAAATGCCGTCGAAAAATTGAAATTACTGGCAAGATTTTCTGAAAATCATAGTACAATATTATCGGGCGAAGCCTTGGCCATGCGCACTGTGCTCCGTGCACACGCACACACCGGCAAGCCGACCGTCGTCCAATTCCGGGAGATGCCTGTCGTGCGCGGAGATGGCCGGTCCACAGCCATGTGTGCCCGCCGGGCGTGTGTTCGGCGCGGAAGTGGTGGGCCCGGCAGGACTCGAACCTGCAACCAGACCGTTATGAGCGGCCGGCTCTAACCGATTGAGCTACGGGCCCACGATGCTGCCGCGACGGCGGGCGCCATGATCGCGGAAATCCGACTATGGCGAAACGTCCGTGCCGGCCGCGGCGCGGAGGCTCTACATAGGCCGATCGGGAAGTGTCTGCAATTGCGGCTCCTGCCGGTGCGGCAGCGAACCTGCTGAGCGCGGCCGCCATCCTCGCCCCGATCCTGTAGAATGGGCGGAATGATCACCGGATTGTCGCCAACGGGCGGCATATAGCCTGGATTGCGTCCGCTGGTCCGGTTGTCAGCCGCCCGCCGCCATCCAACATTCCGCTGATCGAACCCGCGTCCTTCCAGCCGATCCGCCCATGACCGCCGACGCCGCCCCGCACCCTGCCGTTCCGTGCCGCCCGGTCGTGCTGTGCATCCTGGACGGCTGGGGCCATAGCGCCGAAACGGCGAACAACGCCATCGCCCGGGCGAAAACGCCGGTCTGGGACCGGCTGACGGCGACATGCCCCTACGCGCTCGGCGAAGCCTCCGAGCATTTTGTCGGCCTGCCGGGCGGCCAGATGGGCAATTCCGAGGTCGGTCACATGACGATCGGCGCCGGCCGGGTCGTCCTGCAGGACTTGCCGAAGATCGACGCCGCCGTGGCCGACGGGTCGCTGGCCGAGCGACGGGCGTTCGGCGACTTTGTCGATGCGCTCAGGATTTCCGGCGGTACGGCCCATGTCATGGGCCTGATGTCGCCGGGTGGGGTGCATTCGCACCAGGACCATATGGCGGCCGCGGCCAAAGCGCTGGCAGCGCGAGGCATCCCGGTCGCCGTCCATGCCTTTCTCGATGGCCGGGATACGCCGCCGCGAAGCGCCAAAGAGCATGCCAGGGCTTTTGAAACCGCCGTTGCCGGTGCGGCCCCGATTGTGACGGTGACCGGCCGCTACTATGCGATGGATCGCGACAAGCGCTGGGAACGGACGGCAGATGCCTACGCGGCGCTGGTAGACGGCACAGGCAAATCGGGCGCGGGGCAGGCGTCCGTTACCAGGGCCATTGAGTTGGCTTCGCTTGCCGGCGAAAGCGACGAATTCGTCCGGCCGGATGCCGTCGGCGGTTATGGCGGCATGAACGACGGAGATGGCGTCTTCATGGCCAATTTCCGGGCCGACCGGGCGCGCCAGATCCTGAGCGCATTGCTCGATCCGGATTTCGACAGTTTCGCCCGGCCTCGGGTCGTGAATTTTGCCGCTGCCCTCGGCATGAGCGAATATTCCACCGGGCACAATGCCTGGATGGACACGCTGTTCCCTCCGGAAGTACCGGTCAATGTCGCGGGGGCGGCGGTCGCCGATGCCGGGCTGAGACAGCTGCGCATCGCCGAGACCGAGAAATACGCGCACGTCACCTTTTTCCTGAACGGCGGCCGTGAAGCACCTTTCCCCGGCGAAACGCGCATTCTCGTCCCATCGCCGAAAGTGGCGACCTACGATCTGCAGCCGGAAATGTCGGCGCCGGAATTGACGGACCGGCTGGTTGCCGCCGTCGAGGGCGGCGCGTTCGACCTGATCGTGGTCAACTATGCCAATGCGGATATGGTCGGTCACACCGGAATATTGCCGGCGGCCGTCAAGGCGGTGGAATCCGTCGATACCTGCCTTGGGCGGTTGGAGGCAGCGGTCGCGGCGGCGGGCGGCGCCCTGCTGATCACGGCCGACCACGGCAACGCCGAACAGATGGCCGATCCCGAAACCGACCAGTCTCACACCGCCCACACCCGCAACCCGGTGCCCATTCTGCTTGCCGCCGGCGCCGCCGGCCGCACCCTGCGCAGCGGGACGCTGGCCGACATCGCACCGACGGTTCTGGAACTGCTGGGATTGGCCCAGCCTCCCGAAATGACCGGTGCCTCGCTGCTCGGCGACAGCGCCGCGGGCACGGAGACAATCGCTGCGTAACCGGGCCGGAGCTTTGTTTGTGGCAGCCGTCATCGCGGCCGGGCCAGCCTCGCTGGTCCTTCATTCCGGCGACGTGGCAGCGCAGAACGAGTGGGACCGGCTGAACGAGGTCGAGCGCCGGATCGGCAAGGGCCACGTCCGCGACGCCGCGCTCGCCCGGCACGCCGATAAGCTGGTCCAGGAGGTTCACACCCTGCGCAAACAGGTCGTTTCGGTCGCCCGGCGCCTGCAAATGCAGGAAGCAGCCATGTTGCGCGTGGAACTGAGACTGGCGCGGCTGGAAAACGCGATCCGGACCAACAGCGCTGAATTCCGTCGCAACGAGCGGCAGTTCCTGCGTATCGTCGGCGCGCTTCGGCGGGTCCGGAGCAACCCGCCGGGGGTGCTGGCCATGCATTTCGCCGACGCGCAGGATGCGATCCGCAGCACGATCGTTCTGCGCTCGCTGGTGCCGCAATTGCGTACCCGTGCGGATGAACTTCGCCTTAGGGTGACCACTTACAACAAACGCCGCCGGAAGGTTTCGCAACAGCGCGAAAATATGGCGGCCAAGGCAGCGCAACTGCACCGGACGCGGCTGGAACTGGCTGCGCTGCTTGGCCGGCGAATTCGCCTTCTGGCACAAACCCGGGAGGAAAAGGCCGAAGTGCGTCGCCGCCTCGAGCGGCTGACCCGGGAGGCGCAGACGCTGCAGGACCTGATGACCAACCTGGAGCGCGAGAATACCGGCTCCGGCCCGCAGCGGCCGGTGCGTGCGGCGGCGCTGACGCGGCCCGACCGGCTCCGCCGCTTCCGCGAGGCCCGCGGAAAGGTCGTCGCGCCGGTTTCCGGCATCGTTGTCGCCCGGTTCGGCGACGAGGACCGGTTCGGCCTGGCCGTCAACGGGCTGCGCTTCGCGACCCGCTCGGGTGCGCCGGCGATAGCGCCATACGATGGCCAAATTGTCTTCGCAGGACCTTTCCGGAGTTACGGACCGATCTTGATCATCGAGCATACCGACGGATATCACTCGGTGATCGCCGGTCTGGCGCGTATCGATGTTGTGAGCCGGCAATGGGTGCTGGCCGGCGAGCCGGTCGGCATTGTCGGAAAGACGGAGTTGCCGGGAGCGCGGCTTTATCTCGAATTGAGACAGGGTGGCCGCCCAATCGATCCGCAGCCCTGGCTGGCGGCGGACAAACGCAAGGTAGACGGATGAAACGCATTGCGCTCGCCTTTCTGTTCCTGGTTTCGGCGACACTCGCCGTCCCGGCCCAGGCTGCGGAAGAGAAGGGAACCGACACCTACAAATATCTCGACCTTTTCGGTGCCGTGTTCGAACGGGTGCGTTCGGGCTATGTCGAGAAAGTCACGGACAAGAAGCTCATCGAAGCGGCCATCAACGGCATGCTTCAGGCGCTGGATCCTCATTCGAACTATTTGAGCGCCGAAGCCTTCAAGGAAATGCAGGTCGATACGGCGGGCAAGTTCGGCGGCCTGGGCATCCAGGTTACGACCGAGCGTGGCGTCGTGAAAGTGATCTCGCCGATCGACGGAACGCCCGCCGCCAAGGCCGGTATCCGCGCCAATGACCTGATCACCCATATCGACGGCAAGCCGATCATCGGCATTTCCCTGCGCGAAGCGGTCAAGATGATGCGCGGGCCGGTCGATTCCAGAATCACCGTCAAGATCCGGCGCAAGGGCGTCGATCCGTTCGACGTCAGCATCGTCAGGGCGATCATCACGGTCAAGTCGGTGCGGTACCGGACGATCGGCAATGTCGGCTATATCCGGATAACCGCGTTCAACCAGCAGACCACCGTCGGCCTGCATGCCGCGTTGGCCGAATTCAGGCGCAAGCCCGGCAAGGCGTGGCGCGGCGTTGTGCTCGACCTGCGCAACAATCCGGGCGGATTACTGTCCCAGGCGATCGACGTCAGCGACAGTTTTCTCGACCGCGGCGAGATCGTCTCTACCCGCGGCCGCGAAGCCAAGATCAGCAGCCGCTACAATGCCAAGAAGGGCGATCTGGCCGACGGCCTGCCCATCGTCGTACTAATCAACGGCGGCTCCGCCTCGGCTTCAGAGATCGTCGCGGGCGCCCTGCAGGATCACCGCCGGGCCATCCTCATGGGCACCAAGAGTTTCGGCAAGGGTTCGGTACAGACCGTCATTCCGCTGGGTAGTCAGGGCGCCATGCGGCTAACCACCGCCCGCTACTACACACCGTCGGGCCGCTCGATCCAAGCCAAGGGTATCGTTCCCGATATCGTCGTCGAGCAAGCGAAGGTGACCGCGCTCACGCCGCGCGGCGGCGGTCGGGAGGCCGATCTGCCGAACGCCTTGGATGTTGAAAATAAGGACGGCGGCAAGAAGCAGGACGAAGGCCGGGCGGGTGCCGCCGGTAAGGCGCCGCCGGAAGATTATCAACTGGCCCGCGCCGTCGGCCTGCTGCGCGGCATCGCGCTTTACAAAAAGCTGGACGCCGGCGAATAGGCGGCGGTGCGGCCATTTCTGCAACAGGTGTTCCAGCCATGACCGGCCCCGCGCCGGCCGCCCTGCCCGGTCCGGAGTACCGGCGCGGCGTCGGCATCGTGCTGCTGAACCGCAAAGGCCTCATTTTCGCTGCCGAACGGATCGACACGCCCGGCGCCTGGCAAATGCCCCAGGGCGGCATCGACCCCGGCGAGGAGCCGGCGGCTGCGGCCCGTCGCGAACTGGCGGAAGAGACCGGTATCGAATGTGTTACGATCCTGGCAGAAAGCAGCGGATGGCTCAGCTACGATCTGCCGGCCGACCTGCGCGCAAGGGTCTGGCGCGGCCGCTATGTCGGCCAGGCGCAGAAGTGGTTCGCCATGCGCTTCGACGGTGCGGACGATGACATCCGCATCGCCGGCGCACACGCAGAATTCAGCGCGTGGCAGTGGACCGCGCCGGAACGCCTGGCGGCCCTGATCGTGGGTTTCAAACAACCGCTATACGAGGCGGTATTGGCGGAATTCGCACCGACTATTGCCGCGGCGGCGGGCCGATAGCAGGAATCGCGCTCGCCTGGTAACCGTCGAATCCGTCGCCGTTACGCGGCTCCAGCCTGGGCCGCAAGCAGCTTTCGCTGCGACCGGGTCCGCCATTTCAAGACGGCATAGATCGATTTGGACAGGCACGTGCTGACTAGTCCGTGCGGCTTGAGGCCGGCCGCCTTGAACACCATCGAGATGGCGCGCTCGACATGGTGATACTTGTAATAGCCGTAGACCTTGGTGGCATATTCGCGTTTGGCGGTCTTACGATTGTATACCCCGCTGTTGCGCCTGTTGGCTGCAAAATAGGCGTAGGCGAGTTCGTCGTCTTCCATTTCGGTCGCCCGGGTCAGAGCCACCCAGAAGCGGCGCAACCGGCCGACCCTTTCGAACTCGAGATAGCGTTTCTCATGTTCGTAGAAGAGCTTGTAGTGGCGCAGTTCGTCCGCCGCGATTTTGAGGCAGATCTGCTTGAGCACCGGTTCATCGGCCGCGCCGGCGAGAGCGGAATACATGGAGGAGGTGCCGCATTCGACCACGCAACGGGCAACCAGTTCGCCGACGCGGGAGCCGCGCACGGATGCGTCGACGCCGGCCGGCAATTTGATCTTCGCCGCAAAGTCTTCGAAAGCCGCCGGAAAATCGAAGGACGGATCGGCCATTTCGGCCCAGCGGCCCAGCGCATCGCCGTGCTGGACCTCTTCCTCGCCCCACCGGATCGCGGCCTCGGAAAACTCCGGGTCGTCCCCGAATACTTCCTGAAGATACCGGCCGTAGTCGCGACCGTTTTTCTCGACCAGGCTGGCGGCCTTGACCACCTTGACCAGATCGGGATCGACCTTGCCCGGGTCGAACCTTTCCCAGGCTATATCGTCGAGCGTCCAGTGTTTCATCGTCTTGCCTCGAACCCGTTGGCAGGTCGTTGCCACAATCGATGAATTGGCGGCCTCCGTCCGCCCGGATCGACCGAATTCAATATATGTAACGCGCCGGGTCTCGTCCACCCGTCGCAGGTTCGTCGTTCGACGCTTTTTGGGTTTGATTTCCGGTCCGGTCCGGCTCGATGCCGCCCGGCCGGTTCCAGCCGGCGGCGGTTCAGGCAGCGGCCGCCAGCATGGCCTCGCGCGTCGCGATACGCATTTCGACGGCGGCCCGTTCCTCCGGCGTTTTCGCGTCGTCGGCGTCTTCCCGCAGATCCTTCAGTTCGGCTTCGATAGCGTCGCGGTCGATATCCTCGACCCGGACCGCTTCCTCCGCCAGCACCGTGCAACGCTCTCCGGTGACCTCGCAGAAGCCGCCGGCCACGAAAATGCGGTCGGTCACGGCATTGTCGTTCCATACCTGGATGACACCGGTGCGCACCCCGGAAATCAGCAGCGAATGGCGCGGCAGGACGCCAAAATCGCCCTCGGCGCCGGGGACGACGACCATGTCGGCGGCCTCGGAGGACAGCAGCCGTTCCGGCGACACCAGTTCAAATTCGACTTTTTCGTCCGCCATCGTACAGCCCGTTCTCCACCCGGTGGTTCCCGTTCGCCCGCGGCCGGCCGGTCAGGCGGCTTCCGCCGCCATCTTGCGCGCTTTTTCGAGCGACTCCTCGATATTGCCGCACATGTAGAAGGCGCCTTCGGGAATGTGGTCGTAGTCGCCGTCCACGATGCCCCGGAAACCCTTGATCGTGTCTTCCAGCGGCACCTGAACGCCGGGAAAGCCGGTGAAGACCTGGGCGACGTCGAACGGCTGGGACAGGAAGCGCTGGATTTTGCGCGCCCGGGCGACCACCAGCTTGTCGTCTTCCGACAGTTCGTCCATGCCGAGAATGGCGATGATGTCCTGCAAGGCCTTGTAGGACTGCAGGACCTGCTGCACGTCGCGTGCGGTCTGATAATGCTCCTCGCCCAGGATGCGCGGGTCGAGGATGCGCGACGTCGAATCGAGCGGGTCCACCGCCGGATAGATGCCGAGCTCGGCGATCTGGCGCGACAGCACGGTGGTGGCGTCGAGATGGGCAAAGGAGGTCGCCGGGGCCGGGTCGGTCAGGTCGTCCGCCGGCACGTAGATCGCCTGCACCGAGGTGATCGAACCCTTCTTGGTGGTGGTGATCCGCTCCTGCAAGGCGCCCATGTCGGTGGCCAGCGTCGGCTGATAGCCCACGGCCGAGGGAATACGGCCGAGCAGCGCCGAGACTTCCGAACCGGCCTGGGTGAAGCGGAAGATATTGTCGACGAAGAACAGCACATCCTGCCCCTCCTCGTCGCGGAAATATTCGGCGAGGGTGAGGCCGCTCAGGCCGACCCGGGCGCGGGCGCCGGGCGGCTCGTTCATCTGGCCGTAGACCAGCGCGGCCTTGGACCCCTCGGTGGTGTCCTCGCCCAGCTTGATGACGCCGGATTCGATCATCTCGTGATAGAGGTCGTTGCCTTCGCGGGTACGCTCGCCGACGCCGGCGAACACGGAATAGCCGCCGTGGGTCTTCGCGATGTTGTTGATCAGCTCCATGATCAGCACGGTCTTGCCCACGCCGGCGCCGCCGAACAGGCCGATCTTGCCGCCGCGCTGGTAGGGCGCCAGCAGGTCGACGACCTTGATGCCCGTGACCAGCACTTCCTGCTCCGTCGACTGTTCGACGAATTCCGGCGCCGGCCTGTGGATCGGCGAAGTCCGCTTGTGGCCGATCGGGCCGCGCTCGTCGATCGGGTCGCCGATGACGTTGATGATCCGGCCGAGGGTTTCCGGCCCGACCGGAACTTCGATCGGTATCCCGGTGTCTTCGACACTCTGGCCGCGCACCATACCTTCGGTGGAGTCCATGGCGATGGTGCGGACAATCGATTCGCCCAGATGCTGCGCCACTTCAAGGACCAGCATCTCGCCGCCCCGTTCGGTGTGCAGAGCGTTCAGGATATTCGGCAGTTCGCCTTCGAACTGAACGTCCACAACGGCGCCCAGAACCTGCGAGACCTTGCCGACGTTATTCTTGGCCATCGATAGCTCCCATTCTCTAGAGCGCCTCGGCGCCCGAGATGATTTCGATCAGTTCCTTGGTGATCTGCGCCTGGCGCGTTCGGTTGTAAGTCAGCGTCAGGTCCTTGATCATGTCGCCGGCGTTGCGCGTCGCGTTGTCCATGGCCGACATGCGCGCGCCGTGCTCGCTGGCGGCGCTTTCGAGCAGGCCGCGGAACACCTGCACCGCGAGGTTGCGTGGCAGCAGGTCGGCGAGGATTTCGGCTTCGTCCGGTTCGTAGGAATAGACCGCCGCCGAGGCGCCGGCGCCCGATTCCTCCGCGCCGCTTTCCGGCAACGCGAAGGGAATGAGCTGCTGGGCGGTCACGATCTGGCTGATGACCGATTTGAACCGGTTGTAGATCATCGTGCAGACGTCGAATTCGCCGGCCTCGAACATCTCGGTCACTTTTCCGGCGATTGCGTCGGCATCCTCGAAGCCGAGCCGGCGCCGGCCGATATCGGTGTAGGACCCGACGATCGCGTCGCCCCAGTCGCGGCGCAGCAGGTC
Organism: Rhodospirillaceae bacterium bin65; assembly: GCA_002238725.1. Taxonomy (GTDB): domain Bacteria; phylum Pseudomonadota; class Alphaproteobacteria; order Bin65; family Bin65; genus Bin65. The sequence continues at coordinate 52,266 of MPMX01000010.1, read as the reverse complement.
CCGGCCCTTGCGGCCGACGCAGAGGATCTTGACCGTCTTGCCGGCATCGGTCAGCTCGGCGGCCATCTGGCGCGTCCGGCGCACGATGGCGGTGTTGAAGCCGCCGCACAGGCCGCGGTCGGACGTGACCGCGATCAGCAGATGGGTCCGGTCGTCCCCGGTCCCGGCCAGCATGGGCGAAACGCCGGCCCGGCCCTGCAGGCTGGCCGCCAGCGAGCCGAGCATCCGGTCCATGCGCTCGGCATAGGGCCGGGCGGCTTCCGCCTGCTCCTGCGCGCGGCGCAGCTTCGCGGCGGCGACCATCTTCATCGCCGACGTGATCTTCTGCGTCGACTTCACGCTCGCAATGCGGTTGCGCAGGTCTTTCAGACTCGCCATGCCGCCACTCTATCCTTTCGGCCTCATCCGCCGGCCGGCCCGAACGCCCCGGAAATCCTAGGCGAAGGTCTTGACGAAATCGTCGAGGAAGGCTTTCAGCTTGTCCTCGGTCTCGTCGCTGACCACGCCTTCCTCGCGGACCGCCGCCAGGATATCTGCGCCCCTGTCGCGAACCGCGTCGAGATACTGGGCCTCGAACCGGGTCACGTCCCGCACCTCGATCGTATCGAGATAGCCGTTCACGCCGGCGAAGATCGACACCACCTGCTCTTCCATCGAAAGCGGCGCGTACTGGTCCTGCTTCAGCAGTTCGGTCAGGCGGGCGCCGCGCGCAAGCTGCCGCTGGGTGGCGGCGTCGAGATCGGAGGCGAACTGGGAGAAGGCTTCCAGTTCGCGATACTGGGCCAACTCCAGCTTGATCGAGCCGGCGACCTGGCGCATCGCCTTGACCTGGGCGGCCGAGCCGACGCGCGACACCGACAGGCCGACATTGATGGCCGGGCGGATGCCCTTGTAGAACAGGTTGGTCTCCAGGAAGATCTGGCCGTCGGTGATCGAAATCACGTTGGTCGGGATGTAGGCCGACACGTCGTTGGCCTGGGTCTCGATGATCGGCAGGGCGGTCAGCGACCCGGCGCCGTGCTCCTCGTTCATTTTGGCCGCCCGTTCGAGCAGGCGGGAGTGCAGATAGAACACGTCGCCCGGATAGGCTTCGCGCCCGGGCGGGCGGCGCAGCAGCAGCGACATCTGGCGGTAGGAGACCGCCTGTTTCGACAGGTCGTCGTAGACGATCACGGCGTGCATGCCGTTGTCGCGGAAGTATTCGCCCATCGTGCAGCCGGTGTAGGGCGCCAGGAACTGCAGCGGCGCCGGGTCCGACGCCGTGGCGGCGACGACGATGGAATAGTCCATCGCGCCGTTCTCCTCGAGCGTCTTGACGATCTGCGCGACGGTGGAGCGTTTCTGCCCGACGGCGACATAGATGCAGTGCAGCTTGGTCGCCGGGTCCTCGGCCGCGTTGACTCCCTTCTGGTTGATGAAGGTGTCGATCGCCACGGCGGTCTTGCCGGTCTGCCGGTCGCCGATGATCAGTTCGCGCTGACCGCGCCCGATCGGCACCAGGGCGTCGAGCGCCTTCAGGCCGGTCTGCATCGGCTCGTGCACCGAGCGGCGCGGGATGATGCCCGGCGCCTTGACCTCGACCCGCATGCGCTCGGCGGACTCGATTGGGCCCTTGCCGTCGATCGGGTTGCCAAGGCCATCGACCACGCGGCCAAGCAGGCCCTTGCCGACCGGCACGTCCACGATGGCGCCGGTCCGCTTGACGGTGTCGCCTTCCTTGATGTCCCGGTCGTCGCCGAAAATCACGATGCCGACATTGTCGATCTCGAGGTTCAGCGCCATGCCCTTGATGCCGCCGGGGAATTCGACCATCTCGCCGGCCTGGACATTGTCCAGCCCGTAGACCCGGGCGATGCCGTCACCGACGGACAGCACCTGGCCGACCTCGGCGACGTCGGCTTCGGTATCGAAGTCAGCGATCTGCTGTTTCAGGATTGCGGAGATTTCTGCGGCTTGGATGTCCATGCCCTCAGGCTCCCTTCATCGCAAGTTGCATGCGCTGCAATTTAGTCCTGACCGACGAATCGATCATCCGGGATCCGACCCGGACCACCAACCCGCCGATCAATGATGGATCGACCGCCGTCTCGATGCGCACCTTCGACCCGACCGCTTTGCGCAGCGACTCGGCAAGCCGCGCCTCTTGGTCGTCGCTGAGCGCCGCGGCGCTCGACACATAGGCCGTCTCTTCGCCGCGCCGCCGGGCCAGCAAGGTCAGATACGCGTCGATTATGGCGCCCAGCGCGAACAGGCGGCGATTATGCCCGACCACGCCGACGAAGCGGCGGGGCAGGTCGCCGATGCCGGCCTTCCCGAGAACCGCCATCATTGCATCGGTCTGGACCTGGCGGTCGACCAACGGTGAGCGGATCAGCCGTCGCAGGTCGTCGCTCTCCTCGAGCAGGGCCTTCAGACCGCGCAGGTCGCCGGCCGCGGCGTCCAGCTGCTTCGCCTCGTCCGCCATCTCGTACAGCGCCGTCGCGTACCGCCCGGCGAGGCCGCTGGTATCAGTCGATTCAGACGCCAAAATCCGATGTCCCGCTCCACGGCATGCGACGAACCCTCAGCGCCGGAGCGCGGTAGACTGCCATGGAAATTGGTGATTTTTCTTAGAATTCCCGGGGCGAGCGCGTGCCCGGACCCCCGCTTGTCAGGCCGGATTTTGCTATCATAGAGGCTTCGGGACCGGCAAGAAACCGGCGCTGCGTAATGTGGACGCAGCGATTTGCCGTCGATGTTCAGGCGCCTCGCGCCCCGTATGCGGCACGGCCAGGAAAACCCTAGAAAAAACTGTACGGGTCGATATCCACCTTGATCCGGACGCCGCCGGGCTGCGGGGTTCGCGACAGCCAGCGCCGGATATAGGCCTGCAGGTTGATCGCGCGGGTCGCCTTGACCAGCAGGCGGTAGCGAAAATAGCCGCGCAGCAGGGCGAGCGGCGCCGGCGTCGGGCCGAGCACCGCCAGATCCGTCTGCGCTGGTGCCCGGTGCGCCAGGGTCTCTGCCATCTGCCGGACCGGCTCGGCGCGTCGTCCCGATACGATGATCGCAGCAAGCCGGCCGTAAGGCGGCATTGCGAAGCGCTGGCGCGCGGCCATTTCCTCGGCAATGAAGCCGTCCCTGTCCCCCTCGGCGATTGCCCGCAGCACTGGATGGTCAGGTCGCCAGGATTGCAGGATCGCGCGGCCCGGCCGTTCTGCCCGCCCAGCCCGGCCGGCGACCTGGTTGAGCATCTGCCAGGTCCGCTCCGCCGCCCGCAAGTCTCCGCCAGCGAGGCCCAGGTCGGCATCGACCACCCCGACCAGGGTAAGTTTGGGAAAGTGGTGCCCCTTGGCGAGGATCTGCGTGCCGATCAGGAGGTCCACCGCGCCGTCCTGCACATCCTGCACCAGCGCCGCCGCGGCCGCCGGCCCGCGGATCGTGTCGCTGGTCGCAACCAGGACGCGGGCGCTCGGCAGCAGGCCGGCAACCTCTTCTGCCAGGCGTTCGACGCCCGGTCCGCAGGGAACGAAACTGTCTTCCGCGCTGCATTCCGGGCATAGCCGGGGCAGGGGCTTGATATGGCCGCAATGATGGCATTCCAACCGGCCGGCCAGCCGGTGTTCGACCAGCCAGGCCGAGCAATGCGGGCACTCCAGCCGCAGGCCGCAAGTGCGACACAGGGTGAGCGGCGCATAACCCCGGCGGTTGAGATAAAGCAGGGCCTGTTCGCCCGCCGCCAGCGTTTCCGCCATTGCCTTTACGAGCCGGTCGGCGAGCCAGCGGCCGCGCGGCGGCGCCTCGCGGCGCAGATCGAGCAGTTCGGCCACCGGCAGCAGTGCGCCGCCATGACGTTCCGGCAACGCCAGACGGACGTATCGGCGGCGCTCGACATTGGCGATGGTTTCCAGCGCCGGTGTCGCAGAGGCGAGGACGATGGCGGCCTTTTCGAGCGTCGCCCGGACGACCGCCATGTCCCGGGCGTGATAGACGACGCCGTCTTCCTGTTTGAAGCTCTGGTCGTGCTCTTCGTCGACGACGATCAGGCCGAGCGCAGGCATCGGCAGCATGAGAGCGGAGCGGGCGCCGACGACGACCCGGGCCGTGCCGGTCGCCGCCGCGCGCCAGATCTGCCGCCGCTGGGCCCGGGTCAGGTCCGAATGCCAGGGCGCCGGTCGGACACCGAAGCGCTGCTCGAACCGGGCAAGCCATTGCGCGGTAAGCGCGATCTCCGGCAGCAGGACGATGGCCTGCAGGCCTTGACGCAACGCCTCGGCGATCGCTTCGAAGTAGACTTCGGTCTTGCCGGACCCGGTTACCCCTTCGAGCAGGAAAGCGGCATAACCCCGGCCGACTGCCTCGCCCAACGACTGCGCCGCCGATCGCTGATCCGCCGACAGTGCGACGCCGGTCCGGTCCGGCTGCGGCGCCGGCCAATCCGGCCGGACGGCGACCGGCGCTGTCTCGATCAGGCCGACTCTGGCCATGCCGGTCAGGACGGCGGCCGACGCCCCCGTCTCGGCCCGGAGCCGCCCGGCCTCGACCGTCCCGGCGCCCGCCAAAGCCTCCAGTACGCGCCGGCGCGGCGGCGTGATCCGGGCTCTGGACGGTGTCGCCGCCGCCATCCGGTAGCCGGTTACCGGACCTGGCGCGTCGAGCGCTTCAGGCACCGGCATGGCCATGCGCAGCACCGAACCCGGCGCGGCCACGGCGTAGGCGGCGATCCAGTCGATGAACCCCCGATGCGCGGCACTGAGCGGCGGCGCATCGTGCCGCGCGAGAACCGATTTGAGCCGGTCGTCCGGCACCGCGCCGTCGGCCTCGCCCCAGACCACGCCGGTCATGTGGCGCGGCCCGAGCGGGACCCGAACGAAATCTCCAGGCGCGACCGCCATGTCCGCCGGCACCCGGTAATCGTAGCCGCTGCCGACCGGCATCGGCAGCAGGACTTTCACCCGGTCCGCCCTAGACATGCAGCCCGGTCGGTAAACTGGCCGGCCAAGGGGTCTGCGGCTTGGCGCGCCGAACTTGCTGGTCTATCATGAGACCGACGGATAACAGAGGCTCCGGCCGGCGGCCAGCGCTTGTCCGGCGCAAGACCCGGACCGATCCGGAAGGACAGGACGAAGCGATGAAATTCTTCATCGACACCGCCGATCTGAACGAAATTCGCGATCTTGCGGCGACCGGCCTGCTGGATGGGGTGACGACCAACCCGTCGCTGATCGCCAAGAGCGGCGGCGATTTCGTCGAAACCATCCGGGAAATCTGCCGGGTCGTTCCGGGCGATGTCAGCGCCGAAGTGACGGCGACCGACTATCACACCATGGTTCGGGAAGGTCAGAAGCTCGCCAGGATCGCCGACAACACGGTGATCAAGGTGCCGCTGACGATGGACGGGCTGAAGGCCTGCCGGACCTTCCGCAGCGAGAATATCAAGGTCAACGTCACCCTGTGCTTCTCGGCCGCCCAGGCGATTCTCGCGGCCAAGGCCGGCGCGACCTACATTTCGCCCTTCGTCGGCCGTCTCGACGACATCGGCAGCAACGGCATGCAATTGGTCGCCGATATCGTCGAGATCTACGATAACTATCCGGATATCGAAACGGAGGTCCTGGTCGCCTCGATCCGCCATCCGATCCATCTCGTCGAAGCGGCGCGCATGGGGGCGCATATCGCGACACTGCCACCCTCTGTTATCCGGCAACTGTTCCAGCACCCGCTGACCGACAAGGGCCTCGCGGCCTTCCTGGCCGACTGGGAGAAGACCGGCCAGGCCATCCTGTCGGAGGACGCGCCGGCCGAGAAAGCCGGGTAGGGCGGTAACCGGGAGCCGGGGCGGTGAGCAAGGCGGAAATATCCAGACCACCGGCGCCGGCCGACCGCGTGGCGGACTGGCTGCGCCATCATCCGGATTTCCTGACCGATCGGCCGGAACTGGCCGCCGTCCTGACGCCGCCGCCGGTCGCCGGAGCCGGCGAGAAGGATGGGCCGATCGATTTCGGCCGTTTTCTGGTGCAGCGCCTTCAGCGCGATTTGGCGGTGGCGCGCAGGGATGAGGCCACAGCGGTCGACGGCGCCCGCCGGCTGATCAAACAGCAAGCGCGGATTCACGAAGCCTGTCTCGCCCTGATCGAGGCGCACAGCTTCGAACAATTCGTCGAGGCGATCACCACGGACGTCGCCGTCACGCTTGAGGTCGATGCCGTCGGCCTATGCATCGAGGCCGGCGACGGACGGCCGAACGGCCGGACGCGCAGCGGCGTGAATCTGTTGCCGTGCGGCGCGGTCAACGCACTGCTCGGCGGTTCAGACTCGAAGGAACGGCGCCGAGAGACCGTCCGGGCCGAGCGTCTGCTATACGGCGGCGCGGCCTCGCTGGTGCGATCCGATCTGCTGATCCGGCTGCACATCGGCGCCGGCGCGCCGGCCGGTCTGCTCGCCCTCGGCAGCCGCGACCCGGACGCTTTCGGCGACCGCAGTTGGCGACAGCCCTATCTCTTCCTTGCCCGCGTTATCGAAAGCACCGCGCGCGCATGGCTGAACCTGCCAGGATAGCGGCCGCCAAGCCGCCTTCCGCGACGCCCACGGGCGCCGGCCCCTATTTCGAAGGGGCCTTCGATCCTGCTGTTTCCCGCGATTTGCACGAATGGCTTGCCCGGTTGAGCCACGAGAAGCGGGCCTCGGAGCATACAGTGGCGGCCTATCGGCGGGACCTGACCGCCTTCCTGCTGTTTCTCGGCCACCATCGCGGCGAACGCGCCGACCGGGCCGCGCTCGAACGACTAAGCGGAGCGGATTTCCGTTCGTGGCTCGCATCCCGCTCGGACAAGGCGCGCCGTTCGACCGCTCGGGCCGTCTCGGCCGTGCGCAGTTTTTATAATTTTCTGGGTAAACAGAATATACTGCATAATCCATCGGTCGCCGGTCTGCGGGCGCCGAAACTACCTCACGCTGTGCCGAAGCCATTGACCGTCGCCGAGACCGGCGATTTGCTGGACATGGCGGAAACCGACAGTTCCGAAGCCTGGATCGCGGCACGCGACCACGCCGTGCTGACTTTGATCTACGGCTGCGGCCTGCGCATTGCCGAGGCGCTCGGCCTCAACCGCAGCGCCGCGCCTTTCGGCCCGACGCTGGTCGTCACCGGCAAGGGCAACAAGCAGCGCGTCCTGCCGATCCTGCCGGTCGTGCGCGAGGCGGTGGACCGCTATCTTTCCCTCTGCCCCTACGCGCTCACGCCGGGCGGACCGCTCTTCGTCGGCAAGAAGGGCGGTCGCCTCAGCCCGCGTATCGTGCAACTTCTGGTCCGGAAGCTTCGCCCGGCGCTCGGCCTGCCGGACACGGCGACTCCCCACGCCCTGCGCCATTCCTTCGCCACCCACCTGCTGGCCGGGGGTGGTGACCTGCGCGCGATCCAGGAACTGCTCGGCCATGCCAGCCTGTCGACCACCCAGCGCTATACCGACGTCGATACGGCGCGCCTGCTCGACGTCTACGCCGCCGCCCACCCGAAGGCGAAAGGTTAGAGCGTCTTGAGAATTTCCAGGGCTACCGGGCGACCCGTGTCCCGGCTCCTCGATACGGCCCCTGCGGGGCCTACTCGGGATGAGGTTTTGATTTCGAACTGAACCTCGTTGGCATACCGCCCACTCCTCACGCTGAGTAGCGGCGAAGCCGCGTATCGAAAGGTCAGGCCGCCACTTCCAGCGCGTCGAGGCCGAGTTCGTGGCGCAGGTCCGCCGTCGCTTCCCGCTTGGCGTCTTCCAGCGGAATGCCGGTCGCGTCGGCGGCGCGTGGATAGGCGTTAAAGGCGGCGATGGTGGCGGCGGCGTCGACCATGGCGGCCTCGCCCATCGCCTCGACCACGGCCGTGCGGGCCGCCGCGATCGCGGCCGGGTCGCGCCCTAGAATCGCTTCGACGAAGGCGTTCAGTTCGGCGCCGTTCGGCATGGCGCCGTCGCCGCCTTCGGTGATGGCGGTGAGATCGTAGTCGTCGCCGGTTTCCGTGCCGCTCAACCTGAGCCGCGCCGCATGGCTGGTGGTTCAGTAGTAGCAGTCGAGCATCATCGAAGCGCGCGAAGCGAGGAATTCCATCTGGGCCCGGGAAATCGACCGGTCCAGCCCGTCCAATTCGCGGATTCGCGGGTCCTGCATGTAGAGCAGGTTCATGACCGACCAGAATTTGCGCGCCTCGCCAGGCAGCAGGGTGAGCGACCTGCGGATATAGAAGCCGGAATCGTTGCCGTAGAAATCTGCGAAATCGGCACTGGCGTTTTCCGGGGCGATGGTGGCGACCCAGCCGGGGCCGGGCGTCGCGGTCGGCTCTCGTTGCCGCGCCGGGGTTCCGCCCTGCGCCATCGGCAGATCCGGCGCCGGCAGCCCGGTCGCCATCGCGAAAATATCGATCACCGTCGCGATCGTCGTTACGGTGACAAGCTCGATATACTCGTCTTCCGCGATGCCCCGGCCTTGGACCTCGAGGCACCATTTCTCCGTCAGCCGCCCGGCGTCGGTGACGACCCGGTGGATGACGTCGACCCAGGACTCGGGCAGGCAGGTTGCCGCATCGTGGTCGCCGTCGACAGCATAGGGCGACAGCGCCGTCTTGCGCTCCCGGCACACCGCGCAATCCCACGCCGCCCGGGCCTCGCGCACCACCGCGACGCGCTCGGCGCCGGTCAGCCATGCGCCGGTCTCCCCGATCTGCGCCCAGCCAAGATTGAGCGCGGCGGCTAGATCGGCCCGGATCGGCAAGGCGGCTGTGGTGAAATAGTTCATGGGTTGAGGCTACAGCCGGGACGATGGGCGATCAAGCGGCCGACGCCATCACCACGTCCGCACCGCCGCCCTCGTAGAGCCGTTCGACCAGGTCGGCGCGGGCGTTCAGGATGGCGCGCTGGTTGAGATAGCCCTTGTCGGTGATCTCGCCGGCGTCGATGTCGGGCGGCGCCGTCATCAGCAGGACGCGGGCGATGCGCTGGCTGGAGCCGCGATGCTCCCGGTTGTAGGCGGCGATCTTGTCGCGCAGGGCATCGTGGACTGCCGGGTGGCTGACGATTTTGGCGGGTGACATATCCGCCGCCTGCGGGCCGACCGCCGCCTTGCAGGCCTCTAGGTTGGCGAAGCCGAGCAGGCCGACCTCGTCGCGGTCCTCGCCGGTTACCGCGGCGTCGGACACCAGCGGGCCGAGGAAGGAAAGCGCGTCCAGGCGCAGCACGCCGGTTGCGACCCAGGTGCCGGTCAGAAGCTTGAAATTCTCGGCCACCCGGCCGTCGAAGCTGAGGCCCTGCATCGGATCGGCCTCGTCGAGCCATTTCACGGCGTCGCCGATCTTGTAAAAGCCTTCTTCGTCGAACGCCTCGGTGGTCTTTTCCGGATTGCGGTAATAGCCCGGCGCGATGTTCGGGCCGCGGAAGCGGATTTCCGTCTTGCCGCCGGCAGGCGCCAGCTTGGCTTCGAGACCGGGGATCGGCAGGCCGACCGTGCCCGACCGGTCGCACGGCCAGTAGCCCTTGATCGCCGGCGGGCCGGTCTCGGTCGAGCCGAGCGAGGTCATCATCGGAATGCGCGCGCCGCGCACCCGGATCGACAGCGCCTCGATCCGGTCCCACAGCGCCTGGGGCATGCCGGCCCCGGCATAGAACAGATACCGGCAGTCGCCGAGCACGTGTTCGGCGAAGGCGGGGTCGGCCTCGAGCGCCGGGACCAGCAGGTCGTAGGCGCGGGTGACGTTCAGGTACTGGTTGATCCTGACCTCGCGCAGGTTGCGCAGGGTCGCCTCGAACCGGCCCGGCACCGGCTTGCCCTCGTCCATCCAGTAGGTGCCGCCGAAACGCAGTACCATATTGAAACAGAAGTTCGCCGCGAAGGTGTGGTTCCAGGGCAGCCAGTCGCAGATCACCGGCGGCTCGTCGTACAGGAACGGCCAGACCTGGCCGATCTGGTTGACTGACGAACACATCAGCCGCTGGGGGTTGATGACGCCCTTGGGCATGCCGGTGCTGCCCGAGGTCAGCAGGATCTTGCCGGTACTGTCGCCGGTCACCGACGCGTAGGCCCGCTCGACCGGTTCGCCCGGCGCGCCGGCCAGCAGGTCGTCGAACGGGATGGCGCCGGCGATGGCCTCGACATTGCGCGTCGCTACGACCGTTGCAGCCGGCTTCACCGCCTCCAGCGCCGGCCGGAACAGGGCCGCATCCTCGACATAGATCAGGCTCGGCGTGAAGCTGTCGCAGACATAGCGGACCTTGGCGAAATCCTTCGACATGAGCGAATAGGCCGGCGACACCGGCATGGCCGGGATGCCGACCTGCATCGCGCCGAGTTGGAGGATCGCGAAATTCAGGCTGTTGTCGCTCAGGATGGCGACCGGATTGTCGCCGTTGTGGCCGTTGTCGAGCAGCCATTGGGAGACCCGGTCGGCCTGCTCGCGTGCAGCCGCATAGGTCAGGTGAACCCAGTCGCCGTCCGCGTCGCGCTGGGCCAGGAAGGTTTGGCTCGGAATTCGCGCGGCCTGCTGGCGCAGGTCGTCGGACACCTGCACCGGATACGCCTTGAGCGGCGTCGCGTTGCGCAGGATCGTCTCGCCGTTATCGCGCCGTTCGATCTCCAGCGATCGCTCGGCGAGCCGGAGCGGCGTGAAGGGCCAGTCCTTCGTCCAGCCGGTCGACGGGTCGGCGTCGGGTATCGGGCGCGGGTCGTTCATCGGGCCTGCGACACCTCCACGACGACCGCCATCGCGCTGTCGCCGGCCGCGCAGCCCGTAAACAGGCCACGCCCGCCGCCGCGCTGCACCAGTTCCTCGACCAGCTCGATCACCAGGCGCAGGCCGGTCGGCCCGTTCGGATGGCCGAAGATCAGCGAGCAGCCGTAGTTGTTCATTGCGTCGACGTCGAAGCCGGTCTCCCGGGCGAACACGACGTCGTTGACGGCAAACGGGTTGTGGGTCTTCACCGCATCGATGTCGCCGATCGTCAGGCCGGCCATGTCGAGCGCCTTCTGCGCCGCCGGCACCGGCGCTACCGGCATGTAATGCGGCTTCGTCCGCGCCATGCCGAAGCCGAGCACCGCGATGTCGATCGACGGGTCCCTCGACAGCGCGCGCGCCTTGTCCGGCGTCGCCAGGACGACGGCGGCGTTGCCGTCGGCCGGATGGGTCTGGCCGCCGAAGGTGACCGTGCCGTCCGGCTGCACCGGCTTGAGCCGCGCCAGGCCTTCGCGCGTCGAGGGCCGCACGCCCTCGTCGCTTTTGATGGCGACGACCGTCTTGCGGAAGCGCTTGTCCGGCACTTCGAAGGGCAGTTTCATATAGCCCTTCTGGAAGGCGTGATCGTCTTCCAGCGCCATCTCATACTGTTCCCAGCGCCGGACCACCACATCGTGCTGCTCCTCGGTGGAGACCTGCCAGTCGCGGGCGCAGTTCTCCGCCGTGCCGACCATCGGCGGACCACCCAGCGGATCGCCCTCGAACCCGTCGATCGGCCAACGCTCGATATCCGGCGCGCCGCCGGGATTGGATGGGCTCGGATAGCTCAGCACCGGGCCGTTCGACGTTCGGTCCGCCGCAACGCAGAGCGAGGCGCTGCCCATGCCGCGCTCGATCTCGAAGGAGGCGGTCTGGAGCACGCGCGCGCCGGTTGCGCAGGCCTGGGAGACCTGGGTGCCGGGCACGGCGTCGTTGCCGATCATCTTCATCAGCCAGGGCAAGCCGAAAAAACTCGATTCCTGGGGCGTCGTGATGCCCATCACCGCATGGTCGAAACTCTGCGGGTCGATCTCCCGCTCGGCCAGCGCCTCCTTGGCGACATGGGCGGCGAACCTGATCGAATGCAGGTCGGCGAAGCTGTTCTGCCATTTGGAAAACGGCGTGCTCCAATAGGCGCCATAGGGGATGCGGACATTCTCGATTGCGGCCATCGGGCGGCTCCTCGTTCGGGTTTCCCGGACACTGGCGTGAGTGTACACACGGCGGCAACCCGGTCCAGAGGGGGTGACGCGATGCACGCCTTGCGAAGGGCAGCCTGCACGGCGTGCAGACATTGCCGCACCGTTCCCGCTGGCCGGCTGCAGCCATATAGTGCGGTCAGGGCAGCGGGCAGGTCGGGTCGGTCACCGCGGTAAATCTGGCCAAACGGGAAAGAATGCCGTTGAACGTGCGCGCCGGTCCCGCCGCGCCGTAGAGTTCGGACATCGTCCTGGGCCTGTCGTTGCCGAACCAGACGCCGATGACCAGATCAGCGGTATAGCCCATGAACCACGCGTCGGTGAATTCGTCGCCCGTGCCGGTCTTGCCCGCGACGTAGATCCTCGACGGCGGACCGCAATTCGCAGTGTCGCCCCGGCCGCGCTCGCGCCTCTTCCGGACCGCCTGCGACACGTCCCGGGCGGCCGGCCGTCCGGTGCCGTGCCGGACCACGTCGAGGAGCATGGCGTTCAGGTCGCTGACATGGCGCGGGTCGAATATCCGGGGAGGCGTCCGGCTCTCCCGTTGCCACACGATGTCGCCCGATTCCCGCATGATCGCGAGCATGGCGTAGGGCGCCGCCCGCCGTCCGCCGTTGGCGAGCACGCCGTAGGCGCCCAACATCTCAATCAGCGGCACGCCGCTCTGGCCCAAGGCGATGCCCCATTTCGCCTTGAGATGCCGCGTTTCGAGGCCGAGCCGCCGCAGCACATTGAACAGGCGTTTGTATCCGACCTGCTTGTGCAGCAAATGCACCGCCGCGGTGTTTATCGACTTCACGAGGCCGTCCCGCATCGGAACCTTGCGCCGGTACACCGCGCCGTCATGGTTGGCCGGTTCGTAGCGCTTCCCGCCGGCGATCGGAATGCTGACCGGACCGGCGTCGATGAGTTGGTCCGGCTTCAGCCCGCGCTCGAGCGCCGCCAGGTATAGGAACGGCTTGAACGCCGAGGCCGGCGGGCGCGGAAAGAGATTTTCCGTCCGCTTCGCCCGGTTGGTGCCGCGCGATTTCGGATCGTCGCCGGCGCCGCCCACCATGGCGAGAACCCTGCCGTCGGGACGCATGACGACGACCGCGCCTTCGCCGACCGGAATTCCCTTGTCCTGCCAGCGCCGGATTTCCTTTTCGAGTTCGGCCCTGGCGTAGATATGCGCCTCGGCGTCCAGCGCGGTTACGACCTTGTACTTTCCGTCGGGCCGGTCGCGGAGGGCTGTCCTCGCGCCGGGCTCGATCCACATCCACAGATGCCCGAGATAGGGCTTGTTGGGACGGACCCCGCCGCGGCGCGGGCGGAACCCGGCGCCGAAGACGGCGCCGGCCGGCGCGTAGCCCCGCTGCTTCATGAGCTCCAGAATCAGCCTCGCACGCTGTAGGGCGCCCGAGCGGTCGTCGAAATAGTTCCATCTGGACGGTTTCTTGATCGCCGCCGCGAGAACAACGGCTTCCCCGAGCGACAGGTCTTTTGCATGTTTCCCGAAGTAATGACGGGAGGCCATTTCCACGCCGTAGTTCTGGTTCCCCAGGTAAACGCGGTTGGCATAGAATTCGAGTATCTCATCGTTCTCCAGATGATATTCCATCTTGAGCGCCCAGACGAACTCGACGATCTTTCGCCAGATGCTCCGGTATTCGCTGGACAGAAGGTTGCGGGCCAATTGTTGCGGCACCGTGCTGTTGCCGGCGCAGTCCCGTGTTCGCAGGCCTGTCGATTTTGCCAGGTAGCAGAGCGTCGCTTCGCCGAATTTGAAGACGATGTAGGGCAATCGATAGGCTGTCGACCTGTCGAACTTGTTGTCCTCGCTGGCGATCACCGCATTGAAGAAATCTTCCGAAATATTCTCGCGGCTGTAGTTCAGGCTGTAGTCGTAGCGGTTGCCGATCAGCCGCAGACGGACGAGGGATCCTCCATTGCCCTGTGCCGCGATCGTCGTCTTCTCGACATGATAGTGAACCGATCGGGCAATTTGCCGGGTCTGGTCGGCGTCGGGCAGTCGAAACCAGATGTAGAGGACCGGCACCGCGGGCACCGCCAACGCGATGGCCAACGATACGGCGATGTAGCGGAGCCGTCTCTTGGGTTGCCTGATCCGGCCGGCCGGCCGGCGCTCTCCCTTGCCTTTGCCCGGGGCGTGCGGCGAGCGCCGGCGAAGCCGTTTCCCGCTTCGCTTGCCGCTTGCCTCGCCGGCGGAAAGGAACCGGACCGTCGCCTCGCGAAACGCCAGTTCGGACGGTTCGCCGCGGCCCTCCCGCGCCAGTTCGTCGATTCGTTCCAGGCGCCTGTTCCCGCGCGCCTCGGCCGACAGGGTGGCGATCTGCCCCAGGAGAGCGGCCGCCGTGAGCGCAAGCAGCGACGACAGAACGACGAGCGCGTGCAGCGGATTCGGATACAGCGCTGCCGCCAGCACCGACGCCGCCAGATGGGCCAGCAAAACCGGCACAAACAGCTTGGCGACCGGCTGCGTGCGCCAGTGATAACGGTGGAAGGGACCGCGGCGCCGTGCCAGGGCGCCGACAAGGACGATCGATACCAGGCCCAGCGCGCCTACCGCGGCATGGACGGTTGCCGCTTCGAGCCAGCCTTCCATCGCCCGGCCGGAACCGGGCCATAGCGCCCATTGCGGTAGGACCGGTTTCGGCGGGTTCGCCGACAGGAAAAGATCGGAACGGTCGTGAAACGCCCGTGCTCCAAGCAACGGCCAGAACAGGATGAAGGCCATCGCGAAGGCCAGCCGGCCGGGCGGGCGGAAATGCCGGCCGAGGGGCGTGAGGGCGAAGGGTGGGCGGATCGGCCCCCGGACCGGGTGCAGCGGCACGCGCAACATCCAGAACCGGAAGACGACGAGCGCAAGAAGATTCCAGAGACCCGCCAGGATCGCGATCGGGACCCAGACCGCGATGGGAAGCTCAGGAAGCGCAAACCCCTCCGGCATCGGAAGAAGGGATGCGAGACCCTTCGCAGAGGGAAGTCCGGAATGCGATGGCGCCTGTCGTGCCAGGTAATCGAACGCCTGCCAGTATAGTCGCGCCGCGATGTCGAACCGGGCAACCGCGATGGTGACGAGGAAAATGACAAGGCCGGTCCCGCAAGCAAATCCGACGATGCTCCTGAATCTGGCGCCGGCGCTCCGCTGATCGGGGGAATCGTTCATGATCGTCCGAAGCGACGCCTGAGAAGAACCCGGATGACCGGCCTACGGACCCACGGGACCGAATCGGGATGCAGACCTTGCGCGCTCGTCGAGGGCGGCCGCGCAGGCGATGAACTTGTTCCGCCGCCGTCCGGCGCTGCCGACCCGCCACCCGGAACCGGGCAAGCTTCCAATGCGGGCACGGACTTTCCCCACAGCGGCCATGAACCGCCTCCATTTTTGGGTATCCCGGAGGTTGCCGCGAGTGTACACACGGCGGCGAACCGGTCCAGAGGGGGTGACGCAATGCAGGCCATCCGAAGGACGGGCAACTGTCCGGGCGGTTACCGCCGATGACGGTCCTGCGCATCCTTGCCGGCGCGGTGTTGCTCAACCTGATGACCGGCTCGCTCTATGCCTGGAGCCTGTTCATCGCGCCGGCCCAGGAGGCGCTCGATGTCGGGCGCGCGGCGGTCAGCAGCATCTTCGCGGTCGCGACTGTCGCCTTCGCCGCCACCATGTTCCTCGCTCCGGTGCTGGTCCGGCCGGGCACGGCGCTCAAACCAGCCCTCGCCACGACGGCGCTGGCGGCCGGGGGGCTCCTGCTCTCGGGCATGACCGAAAGCCTTTGGGGCGTCATCCTGGGGTATGGCGTCCTGTTCGGCTTCGCCAGCGGCATCGCCTACAGCGCGGCCCTGCAATCGGCGGTCGGTGCGCTGGAGAGCCGGCGCGGCCTGGCGACCGGCATCGCGGTTTCCTCCTACGCGCTGGGCGCCGTCGTGTTCGCGCCGCTGTTCCGCATCGGCCCCGAACGCTGGGGCATGTGGGACACCTTCCTGATCCTTGCGGCGATTTTTGCGGCCATGGGAATCGTCAGCGCGATTCTGATCGCCCCGGCGCAGATTCCGCGTCCCGACGACCAGAAGGGCGGCGCGGCGGTCTCCGGCCCGTTCTGGCGCCTGTGGCTCTGCTTTTTCTGCGGCTGCACGGCCGGCCTGATGGCGCTCGGCCACGCCGCCGCCATCGTCAACGCCTACGATCTGGTCGCACCGGCCGCCGCTTTCGGCACCGGCCTGATCACGGCGGCGAACGGCGCCGGCCGGCTGGCCTCCGGCTTCGCCACGGATTACCTGCGGCCGCGCACCGTCCTGCTGATTGCGAAGGTGCTGGCGGCGGCCGTGCTCGGCGCGCTCGCGATCTTCGGCTCGGCGCCGCTGGTCTATATCGTCCTCACGCTGATCGGTTTCGCCTATGGCAGCATGGCGAGCGGCTATCCGGCGGCGACGGTGCAATATTACGGCCCGTCCAACCTGGGCCGGGTCTACGGCCGGCTGTTCAGCGCCTGGGGTGTGGCCGGCCTGACCGCGCCGCTGGTCGCTGGCGCCCTGTTCGACTGGACGGGGACCTACACCCTGGCGCTCGCCGTTGCGGCCGGGGCGGCGGTCCTGGGGCTGGTCGCCCTGTGGACGATCCCGCCGCCGCCCGAGACTGCCGAGGCGGCCGGGTAGACGAGGGGTAAAGAAACCGGGACGGATGTAATCGGACGATGGCGGGCGGACTGAAGGGCAGAGAGATGGTCGACCGGAAGTTTCTGCTGGCTGCAATCTGTGCCGGGCTGATGCTGCTCGGCGCCGGCGCGGCGCGGGCGGACTACAAGGCGGGTCAGCGCGCATGGGAGGCCGGACGGCATGCCCAGGCGGTGACGCAATGGAAGGCCGCGGCAAGGGCGAATGACGGCCGCGCAATGCTGGGGCTGGGCCGGGCCTATGCCTGGGGCCTCGGAGTCGCGCAGAACTACGTCGAGGCGCACAAGTGGTTCGACCTCGCCGCCGGGCGCGGAAACGCCCTGGCGGCGGCGGAACGCGATGCGTTGGCGATCGAGATGACGGCGCAGGAACGCGCCAGGGCCCGCAAGCTGGCCCGCTCCTGGCGGCCCACCGGGAAGACGGCGGCGGCGCCGAAACCGGCGAAACGGAAACCGGCTTCCGAGCGGGCAGCGGCGAAACCGAAACCCGTGGCCGGCAAGCAAGCCCGGCAAACGGCCGCGCAGAAGCGTCTCGACTTGCTGTGGCCGGCGGGCAAAGAGTTCCAGGATTGCGGCTTCTGCCCGCAGATGGTCGTTGTCCCGGCAGGCCGCTTTACGATGGGCGGCGAGTCCGAGGGACCGCGCCATCGCGTGACCATTCTGCGGCGCTTCGCGGTGAGTAAATTTGAAATCACCTTTGCGGAATGGGACGCCTGCGTGAACGCGGGCGGGTGCGGCGGCCACCGGGCCGGGGACCGCAACTGGGGCCGCGACCGGCGCCCGGCGATCTATGTGAGCTGGCGCGACGCGCGGTCCTACGTCCGCTGGCTGCGACAGTTCCTGGGGCAGCCCTACCGGATGCTCTCCGAAGCGGAATGGGAATATGCCGCGCGCGCCGGCACGCGTTCCGCCTTCCCCTGGGGCGCCGCCGCGGGCCGGAACCGGGCGAACTGCAAGGGGTGTGGGAGCCGCTGGGACGGCCGGAAAACTGCTAATGTCGGCACATTTCCGGCCAACGCCTTCGGGCTGCACGACATGCACGGCAACGTCCGCGAATGGGTGCAGGATTGCTGGCACGCCAGCTATCGCGGCGCCCCGGCGGACGGCAGCGCCTGGACGAAGGGCGCCGATTGCCGGAAGCGCGTGCTGCGCGGCGGCGCGTGGAGCGACATACCCTGGGATATCCGGAGCGCGAGACGCATGTCCGGCAAATACAAGGCCCGCAACAGCAAGACCGGGTTCCGGGTGGCCCTGACCCTCGAGCCCTGAACCGCGTCCGCGCGGCCCGAAACGGCCGGACGGATCAGAACGCGAAGGCGCAGGTCTCCGACGGGATGTGGATCGTCTGGAAATAGACCGGCCTGTCGTCGTGCGCGACGGCCCGTGCGCGCAACTCCAGAACCGGCGCGGCAGGCGCGCGTCCCGGAATCAGGTCGCATACTGCATCGAGATCGGCGCAGTGGATTTCCGTGCTTGCCCGGGCCGTCGCGACGCCGAACTCGTCCTGGAGGAAGCTGCGGATGTTGACCGCGTACAGTTCCTCGGGCGCGATCTTCAGCAGCCCCGGCGCGGTCCGGGTGCACAGAACCATGCGCCCGGCGACTGCTGCGCCGTTGGACATCGTCAGGGCGCGGCGAACTCGGATATAGCTGTCGTCTTTGCCGAGAAATTCGCGCCAGACGGACCCCAGCGGATCGGCAGCAGCGTCGCTGTCCGTCCGGCCGGGTCCGATTTCGTCGATCCAGATACGCTCGGCCTCGACCGCCAGGCGCCGGCCGCTCGAGCAGTCGATTATGCGGAAATGCCAGATCGCGCTCGAGAAGCCGTCGCCGAGCGCAACCCGGCTGCCATAACCGCTGCGCCGCACGATCTCGCCGCGTTGCTGCAGTTGCTGCAATGCGGCCTGCACGGTGCCAACGCTGACGCCGAAGATTTCCGCAAGCCGCTTCTCCGGCGGCAGCAGGTCGCCGTCCCTGAGCACGCCGTCGCGCATCGCCTGGGCGACCGCCAGTCGGACGGCGCTGCGCTTGGTGCGGGCCGGTGGCTCTGCCGTCCCGTTCATATAGGCGGCGAGTGCCCGTTCGACCGGGTCGGTCAGCGGCGGCCCGTCAGGCACGGCGCAAGGCCCGGAGCAGGACGAACAGGGTGAGCGCCAGGAAGACCAGCGCGATCGGGCTGCCGAGAAACGCCGTCAGGTCCGACTGGTGCAGGCGCAGGGACTGGCGCAGCGAATTTTCCAGCATGCCGCCGAGCAGGAAGCCGATCACCATGCAGACGATCGGGAAGCCGAGACGCTGGAATGCCAGGCCGAGGCAGGCGAAGGCCAGCATCACGCCGACGCCGAAGATCGACTGGTTGGGCAGGTAGACACCGACGATGCACATGACGAGCACCGGCGGCAGGATGATCGCGCGCGGCGTCTGCGCAATCCGGGCCCAGAGCGGAATGCCGATCCGCCCGATCACCAGGTGAACGCCGTTGGCCATCAGCATCGAGGCGAACAGGGCGTAGATCAGCTCGCCATGATTGGTCAGCATGAAGGGGCCGGGCACGATGCCGTGGATGATGAAGGCGCCGATCAGCAGCGCCGCTGCGATGTTGCCGGGAATCCCCAGCGCGATGGCCGGCACGAGGTTGGCGCCGACGACGGCGCTGTTCGCCGCCTCGGTCGCGATGATGCCCTGCGGGTTGCCCCTGCCGAAGCTCTGCGGCTCCTTCGAGGCCCGCCGCGCCGCGCCGTAGCTCAGGAAAGCGGCGAGCGTGACGCCGAGCCCCGGCAGCATGCCGACGCCGGAGCCGATCAGGGCCGAGCGCCCGATGGTCTTCCAGTGGCCGAAGAACTCCCGCGCCGGTAGGCGGGTCTCGATCCGGGAATATTCCTCGACGCTGAGCCGCTTCTCGCCCTTTGCGCGCCAGAGCTCGAAGAGCTGGCCCAGCACCGAGGCCATGGCGAGCGAACCGACGGCGAGCGAGAACAGGGGGAAGCCGTCAAAGAGCTCGACCTCGTTGAACACCATGCGCTGGGAGCCGTCGACCGGATCGAGGCCGACGGTCGAAAGGAACACCCCGACGGCGATGGCGATCAGACCCTTGATCGGCGAATCGCCGGAAATCCCGGAGAGCAGGGCGAATGCGAACAGCAGGACCGCGGTGTATTCCAGCGGGCCGAACTGCAGCGCGATCGCGGCAAAGGGGACGACCAGCACGATCAGCAGGACATCGGAGATCGTGTCGCCGGTGACCGAGGAAAACAGCGCAAATTTGAGGGCGCGCTGGGCCTCGCCACGCTTGGCCATGGGATGGCCGTCGAGCGCCGTCGCCGCCGCTTCCGGCGTACCGGGCGAATTGAGCAGAATTGCCGGTATGGCGCCGCCGGACGTGCCCCCCTTGTTGACGCCGACCAGGAAGGCGATGGCGGCGAGCGGCGACATGTAGAATGTGATCGGGATCAGGACCGCCAGGGCAGTAACGCTGCCCAGCCCGGGAATCACGCCGATGACGATGCCGAGCGTGATGCCGGCGGCGATGAACAGCAGGTTGGTCACCGTCAGCGCGTTGCCGAAGCCGGCGATCAGCTGCTCGATCATGGCGCTGCTCCCGCCGCCGCCCGATTACGGGAGCTGGACGCCGAACAGCAGGTCGGCGCCGAACCATGTCGCGGCAGTCATGCCGGCGATGACGAGCCCGATCGCCCACCAGCGCCGTTCGCCACCGGCTAACAGGCCGGCCGCCATCATTGCCGGCGCGACGACCAGATAGCCCGCCGCGCCCAGCGCCCACGCGACGACCAGGGTGCCGGCAGCCAGGATCGCGATTTCGGTCAGGACCGCAAAGCCGCCGGTTGCCGGTCGGATGCTCCGCAGCTTCCGAAAGCGGATCAGCCTGTGGCCGACCAGCAGTAGCGACAGAACCAGCAGGGCGCCGGCTGCAACCTGCGGGAAGAAACCCGGCGCGACTTCATGATCGCTGGTGGCTTCTCCGGTGTGATTCGGGATCAGCCAGAACAGCGCAAACAGCGACAGTCCGGCCAGCACCGCCCCGGCCGCAAGTTCCTGCCGCGGGCCGGGGCCGGCAGACGTGTCTGCCGTCGGAGCGGGCGACTCCGGCGCCGGGTCGGCGCCGGAATGGGGTTCGCTTGTCCGGTCCGTCACTTTTTGGTGGCGGCGACAACCCGTTTCATGCCAGCGATGACCTGCTGGATTTGCGCGGTCAGCGCCTTGTGGCCAACGAAGGCAGCAGGAAATTTAAGCTTCTTTGTTACCAGATCCTCGAAAGCCTTGTCGGCGGCGGCTGTCTTTATTGCCGCTTCGATTTTCGCCACCAGGGCCGGATCCATGCCCTTCGGACCGACGATGACGACCGGACTCGGCATTGATACGCCATAGAGTTCCTGCATCGAGGGAATGTCGGGCGATGCGATGAGCCGCCCGCTGTTGAATGACAGCAGCACCTTCATCTTCTTCGGGAAGCGATTGTGGATACCGCCGCTCCAGGCGAAATCCACCTTTCCACCAAGCAGGAAAGGCACCATCTCGCCGCCGCCCTTGGTCGGGATGCTGGTCCAGCTCACGCCTTCCTTCGAACCGATGAAATTGACGAAGGCGCGTGGCATCGGGCCCTGGTCGGCGTAGTTGAGCCGCTTCTTTTTCGCATGGGCGATCAGTTCCTTCAGCGTATTGAACGGCGCATCCTGCCGGGCGATAAGCGCCATCTGCGAATCGGTGACCTTGGCGATATAGGTGAAACTGTCGAGGCCGAAACCGATATCCCGCGTCATGGGGTGCCAAAGCAGGGATACGGAGGCGGCGAACAGCAGGGTGTAGCCATCGGGCTTTTGCTTCGAGACTTCCAGGGCGCCGACGGCGCCGCCAGCGCCGGGCCGGGTCTTGAGGACCACGCGGGTGCCCAGCTCCTTGCCCAGCGCCTTGGTGAATACCCGGCCCATGGTCTCCATGCTGCCGCCAGCCCTGTAGGGTATGACGAGGGTGACCGGCTTGCTCGGATAGTCGGCAGCGACCGCCGGCGCGGCCATTCCCCCAATCGCGACAGCCGGCGCCATAAAGGCGCTGAACGCAAGAATTGCTGAACGCGACTTTGAACGATGCGGCATGATACGCCTCCCCTGAATCTTGATCTGCACAAACCGATAAAAACTATATAGTTTTTGCGCTTTCTGTCGAGTCGCTTTGGCGCGGCGCAAGGCGCGGGCGAAAATGGAAAACCGGTTGCCGGCGCAGTCTGTCTGGCGGCCTGGCGGATACGGGAGAACCGGAACCATGCTCACCAACACGCTCGACGGGCCGGTGCCGGAACATCTGATGGGCGAAGCCTGGCCGGCGGTCCAGCCCGGCGCCGACCCGGTGCTGCTCGGCCATGCAAAGCTGGAGCCTTCGGACCCGGTGGCGGTGCGCTCGGCGCAGACCTTGACGCTGACCTACACGGTCGGACGCTACGGCCTGGACGATAGCGGCGCGATCCGCGTCGCGTTCCGGGCGATGACCGATTTCGGCCGCCTGCAGGTCGACGATCCGGCCGCGCCCGGCTATGTCTCGGCGCGGACCAGCGGCAACGCGCGCATCGTGCTCGAATACGCCGGCTTCGGCACTGGCACCCGGCCGCGCTTGCGTACGCTGACCGTCCGGGTTCGCGGCGGCTATCTGAGCGAGGGCGACACGATCACGATCGTCTTCGGCGATACGTCGGGCGGGTCGCCGGGCATGAAGATGCAGACCTTCGCGGAGGGCGGCTTCGAGTTCAAGGTGCTGGCGGACGTCTGCGCCGCGGGCCATTTCACGCCGATCGTCGACACGCCGAGCGTGGCCATCGTGCCCGGGCCGCCGGCGGTCTGGCGCGCCGTGCTTTCCTCCCTGCGCCGGCCGGGCGAGCCCTTCCGTTTCGGCCTCAAGGCCGAGGACGCCTGGGGCAACCCGACGCCGCTCGCCGAGGGCGATTTCGCTTTCGAGACCACCCTGCCGGTCAACGGCCTGCCGGAGCGCTACCGCTACGAAAAGGGCAGCCGCTCGGTCGTGTTCGACGGGCTGACGGTCGACCGGCCCGGCCTGCTGCGCATTTCGGTGCGCGACGCCACCGGCGCCGTGGTCGCCGAGAGCCATCCTATGATGGTCCGCGAGGGCGCCTACGGCGGCTATTGGGGCGACCTGCACGGCCAGAGCGGCGAGAGCATCGGCGTCACCACCGCCGAACAGTATTTCGACTTTGCGCGCAACAAGGCGGTGCTCGACGTCACCAGCCACCAGGCCAATGATTTCCAGGTCAACAACGCCTTCTGGGCCCATATCAACAGCCTGACCGCACGCCATGACGAGTCCGGCGTGTTCGTGACCTTTCCGGGCTACGAATGGTCGGGCAACACGGCGGTCGGCGGTGACCGCAACGTCTATTTCCGGCAGGAAGGCCGGCAGATCCGCCGGTCTTCCCACGCGCTGCTGGTCGACCGCTCGGATCTCGATACCGACGCGCCGAACGCCCGCCTGCTGTTCGAGGCGCTCGAGGACGAGGACTGCTTCGTCTACGCCCATGTCGGCGGCCGCTATGCCAATACGGCCTTCGCCCACGATCCGCGCGTCGAAATGGCGATGGAAATCCATTCCGCCTGGGGCACCTTCGAATGGCTGCTGACCGACGGTTTCGCGCTCGGCCACCGTTGCGGCGTGGTGTGCAACAGCGACGGCCACAAGGGTCGGCCGGGCGCAAGCTATCCGGGCGCCTCGATGTTCGGGGCCTATGGCGGGCTGACCTGCTTTCTGGCCGAGGAACTGACCCGCGACGGCATCATGGACGCGGTTCGCCGGCGCCATGCCTACGGCACGACCGGGACCCGGATGCACATGGACGTGCAGGTGGCCTTCGCCGACGGCGGCACGCATTTTGACCGGGACCCCAAAGTCTACCCCGACGCCGCGACCCGCCGCGTCGATTCCGTGATGATGGGCGATATCGTGCAGACCGCGGACCGGGAGGCGGCGCTGAAGCTCCATGTCGTGGCCCAGACGCCGATCGAGCGGATCGAGGTGCGCAACGGGACGACGGTCGTCCGGACCCTGCGCCCCTATGGCGCCAGCGACCTCGGCAACCGCCTGCGCGTGCTGTGGAGCGGCGCCGAATATCGCGGCCGCGGCCGGGACAGCGCGTGGAGCGGCGAGGCTCGGTTCAGCCACGCGAAGATCGGCCGGCTGGCGAAGATCAATGTCTGGAACCATGAGCGCCGGCTGGAAACCGAGGGCGACGGCAAGGTCGTCTTCGAGGCCATCACCACCGGCAACTACGGCGGCTTCGACGTCTGGCTGGACGGCGACGCCGGTGCGGTGGAAATCGAAACCAACCGCGGCACCCTGGCGGCGGCGCTGAGCGAGATCGGGCTGGAGGATAGCGTACTGGAGGCCGGCGGCCTCGCCCGGCGGGTCAAAGCCTTCCGGCTGCCGGAGGCTTTGAGCGTCCGCGAGATGGAGGAGACGGTGACGATCCCGCTGTCCGACGGCGGCGACAACCCGCTGTGGATCAGCGTCTACACCGAGGACGGCTTCCAGGCCTGGAGCAGCCCTGTGTTCGCGTTCCGTTAGGGCCGGCACAGGGCGGGGACGAATTTGCCCTCTGGAATTCTCCACCGCAGGGCGCGATATCAGCTCTATAACCGAGCCCAGCCGGAGCCCCGAACTATGGACGACACCGCCCGCACCGAACTGGAAGCCGCCGCCTTCCGCCGCTTGGTCGGCCATCTGCGCGACCGGACAGACGTGCAGAATATCGACCTGATGAACCTGGCCGGCTTCTGCCGCAACTGCCTGAGCAACTGGTACAAGGACGCCGCCGACGAGAAGGGGCTCGACCTCGACAAGATGGCGGCCCGCGAGATCGTCTACGGCATGCCCTTTGCCGAATGGAAGGCGAAGTATCAGAAGGAAGCGACGGCCGAGCAGAAGGCCGTTTTCGAAGCTGCCCAAGCCAGCGCCGATCACTGACCGGCGCCCGGTCGCTCTGCCGGCCATGACCGCCGCGACCGAACACCCCGCCACGGCGCGCAGCCTCGGCATCGTCACCGGCCTCGCGAAGGAGACCGGCTGTTTGCGCCGGTCCGGCGCCGCGGAAATGCTGATGGTTCATGCAGCAGCCGGCCGGCCCGAAGAAGCGGCTGCCGCGGCGCGCGCCATGGCGGCGCATGGCGCCTCCGGCCTTGTCAGTTTCGGCGTCGCCGGCGGCCTCGATCCGTCGCTCGGCGCCGGCGTGATCGTGATTGCCGCATCGGTTATCGGACCGGACGGTGAGGCGCTGCCGGCACACCAACCGTGGGTCAAGGCCCTGATGCGGCTCGACGGCGGTTACGACAGCGGCGCGGTCGTCGGCAGCGACGATCTGGTCATGACGGCATTGGACAAGCGTAGGCTGTTCCGCCGCTACGGCGCCCTGGCAGTCGACATGGAGAGCCACGCCGTTGCCGCCGTCGCCCGGGACGCCGGGATCCCTTTCGCGGCGATCCGCGCCATCGGCGATCCCGCGGGCCGGTCAGTGCCCAGGGCGGCGCTTGCCGGCCTGATGCCTGACGGCCGGACCCGGGCGCTGCCGGTTCTCGCCGGCCTGCTGCGCCGTCCACACGATTTTGCCGGCATCTGGCGTCTGGCGAGGGAAACGAACCGGGCGCTTGCCGCCTTGCGCGGCGCAGTCGAGGCCGGGGCAATCGACGTGCTTCGATAACCGAAGAGAGCACCGACCGTTCTGCGGCTTTCGGATTCGCCTGCCGTCACACGCCCGGGATCGAATAAGTCCCGACGCCGACGATGTAGCCGCCGACGCGGATGACATAGGTCATCTTGGGCTGCATGGATCGGGTGCAGGGGCTGTACCAGTTGTAGTGGACCCAGCCGCGCCCCGGTCCGGAGAGGGCGAGGCTGCGGATGCGCGCATAGGGGCCGCCACCGCCAGGCCCGACAACGGTGGCTCCCACATGTTCCGGCCAGCCGCCGCTGGCCAGCATCGTACCGGAAAGGTCGAAGACGAAAACGTAGAGATCGCCAGCGCCGAAGCCGTGGGTCCGTGCAGTGAAGGCGGGCAGGGCCTCCGCGGCGCCATTCGACTTCAGGAACGCCGCCGCCCGTTCCGCCAGCTCCCTGGCCACTTCCTCGGTCGCCACGGGACAGCGGGGATCGAAGGCGTGGGCGCCGGGAGCGGCCGGGAGGATCGACAAGAGGAGGATCGTAGCCGCGAATATTCTCGGTGGCATGGAGACAGCGCCGGTTTTCAGTGCAGTTTCGGCGGCTTGAGCATGCTGCTGCGGTCGATACTCTTGACCGAGAATTGCGAAACCTCGCCCTCGCGCACGACGGTCAGCGGCACCCTGGTTCCCGCTGCGCCGGTTTCCCAGACCGTGCGAAAAAAATCGGGCAGATCGCCGACCGGCGATCCCATGACCTGGAGCACGATATCGCCCGGCAGCAGCCCCGCCTTGTGGGCCGGGCCGTCCTCGACCAGGCCGATGATGACGAGTTGTTCGGACACCTCGGCGGCGTAGAGGCCGAGCCACGGGCGGGCGCTGCGCTTGGAGACGCCGTAAGTCTGGAGATCGCTCAGCACCGGCGGTAGCAGTTCAATCGGCACGATCATGTTGCCGTCGGACCGTTGCTCGCCGCCGCGCGCGTTCTGCACGAACAGGGATCCGACGCCGTAGAGCTTGCCGTCCGGCCCGATCAGAGCGGCACCGCCCCAGTTGGGATGGGCCGGCGCGGTGAAGATCGCCTCGTCCAGGACATATTCCCAATAGCCGGCGAATTCGCGTTTGCCGACGACTCGCGCTGCCAGGGCATGCTCGTATCCGCCATGCCCGGCGACCACGACTTTCGAGCCGGCGCCCAGGTTCCTGGAATTGCCGAATTCGAGGGCCGGGCAATCCAGCCGACCGAGCGCCTGGACGAGGCCGAATCCGCTCTCGAAATCGTAGGTCACCGCATGGCCCGGCACCGCAGCGCCGCTATGGGTGTTGAGCCAGATCGTTTCGGCTTCGGTGGTCAGGTAGCCGATCGTGAGGATGAGGCCGGATTCGTCGATGACGATGCCGTTGCCGGCCCGCTCGGTGCCCAGAATACCGGCTGTGAAAGAGTCCTCCGGGATTTCCGCGCGTAAGGCCACCATGGACTGGAGCACCCGGTCTAGGTCGTAGTCGACGTCGTCGGGGTTGGCCCGGTCGGCTTCGGCGAACGCCCAGTCCGCTTCGGTGTCGTCGTCGCTCATAGCGGGTCGCTCATACCGGAATGATAGCGCGGCGCGCTGCGGAAGCAATCGGCGTGAGACGGTCCGGTAGCGCCCGGCCGGCCGGTATTTTGGCCGGGCGTCCGCTCAGGCTGCCTTTTCTTCCTCGATCGTGATCACCGGTTCCATCGCCGTAAGCTGCTCGGGCTCGAGATGGCAGGCGATGTTGTGGCGCGGGGCGAACTCGCGCACCGGCGGCGCGGTGACATCGCACACGCCCGGCATGGCATAGGGGCAACGGGTACAGAAGACGCAGCCGGACGGCGGATTGGCCGGCGACGGCAACTCGCCGGTCAACACGACCTTGCGCTTCTTCACCGAGGTGTCGGCGATCGGCACGGCAGAGAGTAGCGCTTCGGTATAGGGATGGTAGGGCGGCGTGAATATTTCGTCGGTCGTGCCCTTTTCCATGATCCGGCCGAGATACATCACGACGATCCGGTCGGAAAGGTAGCGGACGACCGATAGATCATGGCTGATGAACAACAGCGTCGTGCGGTTCTCGCGCTGGATGTCCATCAGCAGGCCGGTCACCGCCGCCTGGACCGACACATCGAGCGCCGATACCGGCTCGTCGGCAATCACAACCTTCGGATCGCCGGCGAAGGCGCGGGCGATGCCGACGCGCTGCTTCTGGCCGCCGGAGAGCTGGCGCGGCCGCCGCTTGGCGAAATCGCGCGGCAGCTTGACGATATCCAGCAGCTCGTGGACCCGCTGCTCGACCTTTTCCCGGTCGGTCTCGACGCCGAACTTGCGGATGACCCGTCCGATCTGATTGCCCACGGTGTGGCTGGGATTCAGCGTGTCGAACGGGTTCTGGAAGACCATCTGGAGGCGTGAAATCGTATCCGCGTCGCGCTTCTGGACCGCGAGCTGCCCCAGTTCGACATTGTCCAGCGTCACTTTGCCGTCGGTCGCCGCTTCCAGGCCCATCAGAACCTTGGCGAAGGTGGACTTGCCGCAGCCGGATTCTCCGACGATGGCGACCGTCTCGGCCTCGCGCGCGCGGAAATCGAGCGCCTCGTTGGCCTTGACCGTCTTCTTCTCGCCAGACAGGAACAGTCCGCCGGTCTCGATCTCGTAGTGCTTCTGCAACTGCTGCACGTTGAGCACCACGTCGCCCGCTTCGACCGGATCGCCGGCGTCCGGCAGTTCGAGCGGCTTGGACCAGTCGATCTCGCTGTAGCGGGTGCAGCGCACGGCGTGACGCTCGCCCGCGCCGGTATCCTCCATCGGGATCAGCCCCTGGTCGCATCGGCCCGCTTCGAAATAATCGCAGCGCGGCCCGAAATAGCAGCCGTCCGGCCGTTCGTGCGGCAACGGCAGCTGGCCGCGGATCGGCAGCAGCGGCCGGGCGTTCTTGTCGGCGCTGGGCAGCGGGATCGACGAGAACAGGCCGCGCGTATAGGGGTGGCGCATGTTGTTGAACACGTCCGTGATGCTGCCGTTCTCGACGGCTTCGCCGGAATACATCACGGTCAGGCGGTCGCAGGTTTCCAGGATCAGCCCCAGATTGTGCGAGATGTAGATCATCGACGTGCCGAACTCGGAGGAAATGTCCTTGATCAGTTCGACGATGCCGGCCTCCACCGTCACGTCCAGGGCGGTCGTCGGCTCGTCCAGCAGCAAGAGTCTCGGGTTGGCGAGCAGTGCCATGGCAATCACCACGCGCTGCTGCTGGCCGCCCGAAATCTGGTGCGGATAGGAATTCATGATCCGCAGCGGGTCGGGCAGGCGCACCTTGGCGAGCATCTGCGCGGCGCGGTCGTAGGCCGCTTCTTTCGAGGTTTCCTCCTCGTGGTACAGGGGCACCTCGGCAAGCTGTTCGCCGATCCGCATGGCCGGGTTGAGCGAGGCCATCGGCTCCTGATAGACCATCGAGATTTTCGAGCCGCGGATCTGGCGCAACTCCTCCGCGCTCATGGTACGCATGTCGCGCCCTTCGAACAGGATCTCCCCGTTCGTGATACCGCCGTTGTTGCCCATATAGTTCATCACGGCGAGCGCGACCGTGGACTTGCCGCAGCCGGATTCGCCGACGATGCCGTGGGCCTCGCCGGGCATCAGCTTCAGGTTGAAATCCACGACCGCGGGAATCTCGCCGGCGCGGACGTAATAGGAAATGCTGAGGTTTCTGCACTCCAGGACAGGAGTCACGTCGTTCATGTCACTCTCCAGTCCTTAGTCGCGCAGGCTCATTTCGCGCAGGCCGTCGGCCATCAGGTTGAAGCCCAGGATCAGGCTCGACACCGCCAGCGCCGGGATCAGCAGCATATAGGAGAACTGCCAGACCATTAGGTTGGACGCCTCCTTGATCATCAGGCCCCAATCCGCATCCGGCGGCTGCAGGCCGAGGCCGAGGAACGTCAGCGTGGTGATCGCCACCGTGGTGTAGCCGAGGCGCAGGCAGGCATCGACGATGATCGGCCCGCGCACGTTGGGCAGCAGCTCAACCACCATGATGCGGAACGGATGCTCGCCCCGGGTCTGCGCGGCGAAGACATAGTCACGCGTCTTGTTGTCGAGCGCGAGGCCCCGCACGATACGCATGATCGCCGGCGCCGAGGCGAAGGTGACCGCGATGACGATGTTGAAGCCGCTCGGCCCGAGATAGTTCAGGATCAGGATGAACAGCACCATCACCGGGAAGGACAGCAGCACATTCGAAATGAATGAGATGATCTCGTCCCAGATGCCGCTGATATAGCCGGCGATCAGGCCGAAAATGCAGCCGACGACATAGGCGACCGCCGTCGCCGTGACGCCCCAGACGAGCACGCGCTGGCAGCCCCACAGCATGCGGGAGAGCATGTCCCGGCCCTTGAGATCGGTGCCGAGCCAGAAGGTGATGTCGCCCACCTCCGTGCCCGGCGGCGCGAACGGCCGGATCGGCTTGTTCGGATCGAGCAGCGGCAGGAACGGTACCGAAACCGCAACGAAGACCCAGAAGAACACCAGGGTGCCGCCGAGAATGGCGACCCAGGATTCGCGCCAGCTCGCCATCGCAAGCGCATAGAGGATCAGCGTTGCCGGGATCGCCGGGATCAGAACGATTTCGCGAATTCCCGCCCTGGCGAGCGGCTCGCCGAACATGACATAGGCGATCAGCGGGATGACCATGAGCAGGCTGAGGACGATCAGCGCTCTCGGCCGTTTCAGGCGCTGCGTCAGCGACAGGCGCGGCGCCGGCATGGTGGTATCCGTCATCGCCGCCTCCTAGCTGAACCGGATGCGCGGGTTCAGGAAGGTGTACCCGACGTCCGAAATGATTTGCGAAAGCACGGCGACGAAGACCGCGACCAGCGTGGCCGCCTGGACGACATAGATATCGCCGAACAGGGCGGCTTCGAGCAGCATCTTGCCGAAGCCGTTGTACTGAAAGAACACCTCGACCACGACAACGCCGGAGAGCAGCCAGTTGAGCTGCAGCACGATCACGGTGAACGGCGCGATCAGCGCGTTGCGCAGCGCGTGCCGCATGATCACCCGGGCGTAGGGAATGCCCTTCAGAACCGCGGTGCGGATATATTGCGAGGTCATCACCTCGGCCATCGAGGCTCGGGTCATGCGGGCGACATAGCCGAAGTCGTAGAGCACCAGGGTAAGGACCGGCAGGACCAGTTCGAGCGAGTTCCAGCCGCCGGTCATGGCCGATTTCGACGGCAGCCAGCCGAGGCCGAGCGCGATGATGACGGTGAGCAGGATCGCCGTCGCAATCTCGGGGATCGATGTCGTGAAGACGGCGATGAAGGACACCGATCTGTCCTGGAAGGAGCCCTCCTTCATCCCCGCGACAATGCCGAAGATCAGCGATAGCGGGATCATCAGGAAGAAGACCCAGAAGGCGAGGATGCCGGTATTGAGCAGGCGTTCGCCCATCACTTTCGAGACCGGCGCATCCTTCTCGAACGACTTGCCGAAATCGCCCTGCAGCAGGCCGCCGATCCATTGGGCGTAGCGCTCGTAGACGGGAACGTCGAGGCCCTTGTCTTTCAGCCACTTCTGGTAGTCGTGGTCTGACATCGCCGCGACGGAGAAACCGCCGAGTTCGGCGGTGGCAATCTGCTTTTTGAACTTGTCGCTGTCGAAGACGAGGAACAGGATCAACGACACCACCGCCATGATGATAACCATCTGGAGGAGGCGCCGGGCAATCAGCTTTAACATGGAGGGCCTACCGGTCCGGAGTCAGGAAAAAACGCCCCGGCCGTTTCCGGCCGGGGCGTTTCAAATTTCCCGAAGTCAGCCCATCCAGACCTTGTTGAACTGGTGGTAGCCCGTCGGGTGCGGCGGGAAGCCGTGCACCTTCTTTGACGACCCCGTATAGACCGGCCGGAATATCGGCAGGACCATCACGGCCGCATCCTGCAGGATCTTCTCCGCCTTGCCGAGCAGCGGCTTCCGCTTCTCGACGTCGAAGGTCGCCTCGGCGGCGTCCAGAGCGGCGTCGAACTCCTTGCTGGCCATATGGGTCTCATTCCACGGCACCCCCGTCCGGTAGCCCAGACCCATCACCATGGTGCCGAGCGGGCGATGCGTCCAGGCCGTGGCGCCGAACGGAGTCGTGTCCCAGATCTCCCAGTATTTCGAGGCCGGCATCACGTTGATCTTCAAGTTGATGCCCGCTTCCTTCATCTGGTCGCGCAGGGCCTCGCACACCGTCTGGTGCCAGGGACCGTCGGTATTGCCGACATCGATGGTCACTTCGATGCCGTTCGGATAGCCGGCTTCGGCCAGCAGCTTCTTCGCCGCCGCCACGTCGCGCTTGAGCGCCGGCAGATCGAAATAGTCCGGGTGAACCGGCGCCACATGATGGTTCTGACCGACATCGCCGCCCGTCGGATAGACCAAATTCTTGACCTTGGCGTTGTCCACGGATTTGACGATGGCCTGACGCAGCTTGTGATTGTCGAACGGCTTCTTCGAAATTTGCATCCGGCAGCACAGGGTGCGCGCCGTTCGCGCCGGGATGATGTTGATCGGCAGCGACTTGGCCAACGCCATCTGCTCGATCGTAAACTCGTAGATGGCGTCCACGCTACCCGAGGCGAGCGCCGAGAGCTGGTTCTCGTTCGAGAAGTTGTAATAGTGGATTTCGTCGAGATAGACCTCGCCGCCCCAATACGTGAACGGCTTGCCGTTCGACATTTTGGTCACGCGCTTGAGGATCGCCTGCTTGCCCACCTGAAGATCCGTCAGCGTGAAGGGTCCGGTGCCGATCGGGTTGCTGGAGAACGGCTTCTTGAAGGACGGATGCATCAGCGCCGTCGGATAGTTGTAGCAATCCTCCGGCACCGATAGGACCGGCTTCTTGAGATTGAAGCGCACAGTGTGTTTGTCCACGGCTTCGACGGCGCCGGGGATCTCCACCATAATGGCCTTGCCCTTACTGTCCTTCTTGCCGCTGTCCTTGCGCATGGCGGCAAAAGCCGCCAGGCCGACGTTGGACGAGCCGAGTCCCGGCTGCAACCAGCGCCTGATGTTCCAGACGACGTGATCGGCGACGAACTCCTCGCCATTGTGCCACATCACGCCCTTGCGCAGCTTGAAGGTCCAGGTCTTCAAGTCATCCGACACCGTCCAGCTTTCCGCCAGCATCGGCCGGGTGATGTTGTCGGGGCCGGTCATCGACAGATGCTCGACGATATGGCGCGTCTGGTTCGACATCTCAGCCCAAGAATAGGTCGCCGTGTCCTCCATCTTCTGAATTTGCATTCCGACGCGGAGCTTGCCGCCCTTCTTTGCTTTCGGATCGTCGGCCGGGAACGGGGAATTCTCCAGCGCCCATGCCGGCGACGGGATGCCTGCCATGGCATAGGCGGCGCCGGCCGACACGCCCACAAGGGCGGCGACGCGGACGAATTCGCGACGGTCCATTCGACCGTCTTTCATCACCTCGTAAGCTTCGTGAACTTTCGGGTGATCGTCTTTGCGCGGTTTGAGAAACGACATACTGCCTCCCTGGGAAAACGGTTATCCAGCGGATGAACGCCGCCGGATGCCTTTGGAACCGGCGTTTCGCTGCCATACGCTACGGGCGCTTACAATATCATCTTGAGTAAATCGGAAAAGCCCGGAAACAAAAAATTGTTACCCTCGTCAGCCGGGCTGCCGGATTCCCTTTCTTTCCTGTCGTGGTTCGGCGCGCGGCAAGGCGGAGCGGCACCCTCCCGGAAGTGCAACCGACCGGTCGTAGCCAGGGCGCGCTTGCGCCGAACCACGGAATGCCGGCTTGCCGTCATCCGGAATTTTCCTGTTGACATCCGCAACGGAAATTTGTATTTGTTCGTAATTAGAACAAATGTTCGTCTAACGAACAAATGCCCAATGGAGGAAAGATCGTGGCAGAATACAAGACCGTATTCGGCGGCCTGAACGATTTCACGCCCGGCGGCGTGGACGCCATCGACGACAACCCGAAAAACTATGTGTTCTCCAACGTGTTCGACGTCGCGAGCAAAAGCGCGCCCTACGAGCGGGTCGCCGTCGGCAAGAACCTTGAATATGTCATGGAGGCGGTTCGTGCCGAGGGGCAGTCTCCCTGGTATGCCTGCGCCCACGACGAATTCGCCCTGTGCATGGATGGCGAAGTGGAGATTCACCTGGTCAAACCGGACGATTCCGACAGTCTGGTCGATCCCGACAGCGAAGGCGCGGTCGTCTTGGACGAGGCGCCCGACGGCCGGAAAATGGGCCGCATCGTGCTGCGCCGCGGCCACCAGGCCCTGCTGCCCGGCGGCGCGGCCTACCGTTTCGAGGCCGGTGCTCCCAGCGTGATCCTGACCCAGACGATCCAGGGGCCGGCGACGGTCGAGCGCTGGGCCGAGATCTGCCATTCCGAAAGCCTTTCGGCCAACTGATCGCGCCGACAGCCGGAACACACCGAATTCGAGAGGACCGACCGATGACCGAAGCCCTGCAGACCCACTACAAGATCAACCCCGCTTCCAACGAGACCGGCTACAAATC
Organism: Rhodospirillaceae bacterium bin65; assembly: GCA_002238725.1. Classification (GTDB taxonomy): domain Bacteria; phylum Pseudomonadota; class Alphaproteobacteria; order Bin65; family Bin65; genus Bin65. The sequence continues at coordinate 18,442 of MPMX01000010.1, read as the reverse complement.
GTACGAGGCCGGCTCCTTCACCTTCAAACGCGACGAGTATTTCGTCGCCATCTCCTGGCCCAAGGGCGCCCACACAATGGCGGCCGACGGCTTCATGCGCGCGATGATGCGCACCGTCGCCTGGGGCTTTTTCTATGGCACGCTGAGCTACGACCCGGTGTTCGGCACGACCAACCATTATGGCATCGTCGATATGTTCGCCGGCACCTATCACCCGGTGTTCAAGGAGAATGGTCGCGACCATCTCGAGATATTCAAGGCCGAGGACCTGCTGGAGTTGTTCCGCGACCTGGTCGACGACTGGACGAACGAGGGCTACGACCCGTTCGCCGCGCCGGGCGAGAACGACGCCGGCCAGCCCTGGGGCCGCAAGAACGGCAACAATGCCGACGCCGTCTCCCGCATCCGCGTTACCGCCAACCGCATGGTCGGCCTGCCCGGCGACGCCGACATCCGGACCGACCGGAACGGTTATCCGCAGAACCGCATGTTCGCCGACGTTTCGTCCGACCAGCCGCTGGTCGAGGTCGAGCCGGGCTTCGAGGACGAGGTCGCCGCGTTCAACCTGTACGACTACCTGTCCCGCTCGGACGTGACCTGGAACCCGTCGGTCTGCTCGGTGGTCAAGGAGAGCCTGTTCTGCCCGACCTCGGAGGAATTCATCCTGCCGGTCGAACACGGCAACGACCGCTGCGAATGGTTCGTCCAGCTGTCCGACGAAATCACCTGGGAGGTGAAGGACAAGGAGACCGGCAAGCCGCGCAGCCGCATCGTCATGCGCGCGGGCGACGTCGCCTGTATGCCGGCGGATATCCGGCACCAGGGCTACAGCCCGAAGCGCTCGATGCTGCTGGTCTGGGAAAACGCCAGCCCGCGCATCCCGGACATGATCCAGAGCGGCGAGGCGCCGGTCATCGCGGTGCAGTTCTAGCGGACGACTTTTGCCCTTCGCCCTTCGAGATGGCCATTTAGCTACGGCGCAGCCGCGTCTCCTCTTTAGCCTCCTCAGGGTGTAGAGGAGTTCCAAGCGGTCGCTTGATCCTGAAGACGGGCTGGGCAGTGACCCGCGGGATCGCGTCTCGCAGCCCGTTTCGACGGACAGCCCGCGCCACGCAGGGAGGAATAGAACATGGACGGTATGAGCGCCTCGAACGATCCGACTGCCTGGAAGCCGGCATCGCTGCGCAACAAATTGTTTATTGGCGGCGAGTGGGTCGACGGCATCGGGGGCGGGACGATCGACGTGATCAACCCGCACGACGGGTCGGTCATCACTGCGATCGCCGAAGCGACATCAGCCGATGTCGACCGGGCCGTCGAGGCAGCGCAGAAAGCCTTTCCCGCATGGTCGTCGATGGCGGCGATGGACCGGGGCCGGCTGCTGCTCAAGCTAGCCGACCGGATTGAGGAGGAGCAGGCAGAACTGGGCCGTCTGGAAGCGCTCAACACCGGCCATCCGTTCCGCGACACGCAGATCCTGGACGTACCGCGCACCGCCGTGACCTACCGTTATTTCGGCGGCATGGCGGACAAGTTCGAAGGCTCGGTCATCCCGGTCGAGGCTGGGTTCCTGAACTATCTGGCCCGCGAACCGGTCGGCGTGGTCGGCCAGATCGTGCCCTGGAACTTCCCGCTCATGTTCACGAGTTGGAAGATGGCGCCGGCGCTCGCCGCCGGGAACTGCATTGTCATAAAGCCCTCGGAGATCACGCCGCTATCGACGCTGCGCATTGCGGAATTGATGCAGGAAGTCGGCATACCGGACGGCGTGGTGAACGTCGTACCGGGCTACGGTCACACCGCCGGCGCGCGTATCTCCGAGCACCCGAACATCGCCAAGGTCGCCTTCACCGGCTCGACCGCGACCGGGCGGACCGTCGTGAAGGCGTCGGCCGGCAACCTCAAGAAGCTGCAGCTCGAACTGGGCGGCAAAGGCGCTAACATCGTGTTCGAGGATGCGACGATCCCGGCCGCGGTCGGCGGCAGCGCCTTCGCCATCTGGCACAACCAGGGCCAGGCCTGCATCGCCGGCTCGCGCCTGATGCTGCACGAGAGCATCGCCGACGCCTTCATGGAGAAATTCATCGGCCTCACCGAATCGATTCGGCTGGGCAACCCGCTCGACCCGGCCACCGAGATGGGGCCGCTGACGTCGAAGATGCACCAGCAGCGCGTGCTGGACTATTGCGAAGTCGCCCGGGAAGAGGGAGGAGATATCGTGACCGGCGGCGCGGCCCCAAACGATCCGGCGCTTGCCGCCGGCTGCTATGTCCGGCCCACCATCGTCCGCGCGAAGCCTGCCGACCGAGTCTGCCAGGAAGAGGTTTTCGGCCCGTTCGTCTCCGTCATGACGTTCAAGGACGATGCCGAAGCGCTGGAAATTGCCAACGGCACCGAATACGGGCTGGGCAGCGGCCTGTGGACCGCCGACCTCAAGCGCGCCCACAAATTGGCCGGGGCGCTGCATGCCGGCATGGTCTGGATCAACAGCTACAAGCGGGTCAATCCCGGCTCGCCCTTTGGCGGCGTTGGCCAGTCGGGCTACGGCCGCGAGATGGGCTTCGAGGCCATGCGCGAATACACCCATCCGAAATCGGTCTGGGTCAATGTCGATGCGCAGATCCCGCCCTACTATCCGCGTTGATTGAGCCGCGGCGTGATCGATCCTTTCACCTATACCGGCCTCCCGACGCGGGTGATTTTCGGCCCCGGCAAGCGTCGGGAGCTGCCGGCAGAGGTCGAACGGCTAGGCGCATCGCGCGCTTTGGTCATTTCGACGCCCGAACAGCGCGGCGACGCCGAAATGGCCGCCGGGCTGCTCGGCAGCCGCGCCGCCGGGATCCACGACACGGCGATCATGCACACGCCGATGGAGACGGTGCACATAGCTAGGCGCACCGCCGCTGCGCTGGACGCCGATTGCTACGTCACGGTCGGCGGTGGCACCGCCATCGGCCTCGGCAAGGGCATTGCCCTGGAATCCGAAAAACCGGTGCTCGCCCTGCCGACGACCTATGCCGGCTCGGAAATGACGACCATCCAGGGCTTCACCGAGGGCGGCGTCAAGACGACGAAGCTCGACCCGCGGATGCTGCCGAAGACGGTGATCTACGACCCGGAACTCACGCTCTCCCTGCCGCCGTCCTACAGCGGGCCGAGCGGCATGAACGCCATCGCCCATGCCGTCGAGGCGCTTTACGGCGAACACGCCAACCCGATCACCTCCCTGATCGCCGAGGAGGGCATTAGGGCGCTCGGCAAGGGCCTGCCCAAGGTGTGCGCCGCGCCGGACGATCTGGACGGCCGGACATACGCCCTCTACGGCTCCTGGCTGTGCGGCATCGCGCTGGGCGGCGGCGGCATGGGCCTGCACCACAAACTGTGCCATGTCGTCGGCGGCAGCTTCGATCTCGGCCACGCGCCGACCCATACCGTCATCCTGCCCCACGCCATGGCCTATAATGCGCCGGCTGCCGAAACAGCCATGGCGCGGGTCTGCCGGGCGCTTGACGCCGGGAACGCGCCGCAGGCCGTCTACGACCTGATCGGCGCCATCGGCGCGCCGCTGGCGCTGAAGGATATCGGCATGCCGGAAGACGGACTGGACCGTGCGGCAGACCTGGCGGTGCAAAACCCCTACTATAACCCGCGCGCGGTGACCCGCGACGGTGTCCGAAACCTGCTGGAGGACGCCTTCCAAGGGCGCCGGCCGGCGGCCTGAGCGATCCCATCCGCAATACGCTTCAAAACAGGAGGAAACCCGGGATGACTGAAACGACCAAGACGACGCTTTCGCGGCGTCACGCCCTGCAGATCGGTGCCGGCGCCGCGGCGGCATCGGCCCTTGGCGCCCCGGCGGCGCTGGCCGCATCGAAGACCGTCAAGATCGGCTTCGTCAGCCCGAAGACCGGGCCGCTGGCGCCGTTCGGCGAGGCCGATCGCTTCGTGATCGACAAGATCCGCGAGGCGCTCAAGGGCGGTGTGAAATCGGGCGGCAAGACCTACACTATCGAGATCATCGAGAAGGACAGCCAGTCCAACCCGAACCGCGCCGCTGCCGTCGCCGCCGACCTGATCCTGAAGGACGAGGTCCATCTAATCCTGGTCGGCTCGACGCCGGAGACCACCAACCCGGTCGGCGACCAGTGCGAGGCCAACGACGTGCCCTGCATCTCGTCGCTGGCGCCCTGGCAGCCCTGGTATTTCACCCGGGGCGGCAAGCCGGGCGAGGGCTTCAAGTGGACCTACCACTTCTTCTGGGGCCTGGAAGACGTGATCGCCGTGTTCACCAACATGTGGTCCAAGGTGGCGACCAACAAATCCGTCGGCGCCCTGTTCCCCAACGACGGCGACGGCAACGCCTGGGGCGACAAGAAGCTGGGCTTCCCGCCGGTCCTCGCCAAGAAGGGCTATACGCTGACCGACCCCGGCCGCTACCAGAACCTGAACGACAACTTCTCGAACTACATTTCGGCGTTCAAGAAGGCCAAGGCCGAGATCGTCACCGGCGTGATGATCCCGCCGGACTTCATCACCTTCTGGAACCAGGCCAAGCAGCAGGGCTTCAATCCCAAGGCCGTGTCGGTCGGCAAGGCGCTGCTTTATCCCGTCGTGATCGAGAGCATGGGCAAGAACGCCCACAACCTCTCCTCGGAGGTCTGGTGGACGCCGACCCATCCGTTCAAATCGTCGATCACCGGCGAATCGGCGGGCGCCTTCGCCCAGTCCTATACAGCGGGCACCGGGAAGCAGTGGACCCAGGTCATCGGCTTCGTCCACGCGCTGTTCGAGGTCGCTGTCGACGTCGTCAAGCGCTCCGCGGATCCGACCGACAACGAGGCCAACCTGAAGGCGCTGGCCGCGACCAAGGCCGGCACCATCGTCGGCCCGGTCGACTGGACGAAGGGTGGCCCGTTCAAGAACGTGTCGAAGACCCCGCTGGTCGGCGGCCAGTGGCGCTATGTGGACAAGAAGTTCAAGTACGACCTGGTCATCACCGCCAACGAAACCGCCCCGATCATTCCGGCGGGCGGCAAGATGGAGCCGATTTCGTAGGCCGTTAAGCGCTCTTTCGGACGGACGTACCGGGTCGGGGCGATTGCCCCGACCCGGTGGCAGTGGAAAGGAACAATGCCCCAGATCGAACTCCATAACGCGCGCAAGTCATTCGGCTCGCTGGTCGTAATCGACGATCTCAACATGCATCTCGACGAGGGCGAGGCGCTGGGCGTGATCGGGCCGAACGGCGCCGGCAAGACGACGCTGTTTAACCTGATCAGCGGCGGCCTGGCGCCCGACGCCGGGCGGGTTTCGTTCGACGGGGCGGACATTACCGCGGTGCCGGCCCATGAGCGCTGCCGCCGGGGCATCGGCCGTTCCTACCAGATCCCGCATCCCTTTGTCGGCATGACGGTGTTCGAGAATTTGCTGGTCGGCGCGGCCTTCGGCACCGGCCGGCCGGAATCCCAGTGCTACCGCCCCTGTGCCGAAATTCTGGAAAAGACCGGACTGATCGCCAAGGCGAACACGCTGGCGGGCAGCCTTTCCCTGCTCGAGCGCAAGCGCCTCGAACTGGCGCGCGCGCTGGCGTCGGACCCCAAGGTTCTGCTGCTCGACGAGATCGCCGGCGGACTGACCGAGGAGGAATGCCTCGCCTTGGTAGAGACGATTCGGGAGATCCGTGCCGGCGGTGTCTCGATCGTCTGGATCGAGCATATCGTTCACGCGCTGCTTTCCCTGGTGGACCGCCTGATCGTCATCAACTTCGGCGTGAAGATCGACGACGGCGATCCGCACACCGTGATGAACAGCGACCAGGTGCAGGAAATCTACATGGGGATCGGCGCGGAATGAGCTTGCTGGAGACCCGCGGGCTGACCGCCTTCTACGGCGATTTCCAAGCCCTGTTCGGCATCGATGTCGCCATTGAGGCCGGCGAGACTGTCGCCATCATCGGTTCCAACGGCGCCGGCAAATCGACCTTCCTGCGCAGCCTGACCGGGCTGCTTTCCAATGCGCCGGACGCCATCCGCTACAAGGATGAGCCGATCGGCGACCTGCCGGCCAACCGGATCGTCGCTCTCGGCATCGCCATGGTGCCGGAGGGCCGCAAGCTCTTCCCTTCGCTCACCGTCGAGGAAAACCTGAAGATCGGCGCCTACAGCGGGCGCGATGGTGCCTGGTCGGTCGACCGGGTGCTGGCGCTGTTCCCCTTCATGCAGGAACGCCGCCAGACGCCGGCCACGGCGCTCTCCGGCGGCCAGCAGCAGATGGTGGCGATCGGCCGGGCGTTGATGTCGAACCCGGAATTGCTGCTGTGCGACGAAATCAGCCTGGGGCTGGCGCCGACCGTCATCAAGGACATCTACGACGCCCTGCCCGCGATCCAGCAGACCGGCACGACCGTCGTCGTCGTGGAGCAGGACATCCAGCAGGCCATGGCGGTCTCCGACCGGGTCTATTGCTTCATGGAAGGCCGCGTCACCCTGGAAGGGCCGCCGGACGAACTCAGCCACGATGCGATCAAGGAAGCCTATTTCGGGCTGAAGGGAGCCGCCTGATGGGCGGGGTCGACCGATGGACTGGGTAAACGCCGTCATACAGGGCGTTCTGGTCGGCGGGCTCTATGCGCTGTTCGCCACCGGCCTGTCGCTCATCTTCGGCGTCATGCGGCTGGTCAACATCGCCCACGGTGACCTGATCGTGCTGTCGAGTTTCCTCGGCCTGGCGATTGTCACCGGCGTCGGCATGCATCCGCTGATCGCGCTGCTGATCGTCGTGCCGCTGATGTTCGCCTTCGGTTACGCGCTCCAGCGCGGCCTGCTCAATTTCACCCTGGGGCCGGATATCCTGCCGCCGCTGCTCGTCACCTTCGGCCTGTCCATCGTCATCCAGAACGCATTGCTGGAAATCTTCTCGGCGGACAGCCAGAAGCTGCCAGCCGGCGCGCTTCAGACGGCGAGTCTGCAAATCGTCGAGGGGCTGGCGGTCGGCGTGTTCCCGATGATCGTCTTCGCCTGCGCCATCGCCGTCATCGCCGGCCTGCAGTTCCTGTTCTACCGCACCGCGCTGGGCAGCGCCTTCCGCGCGACCTCCGACGATGCCGACACGGCGCGCCTGATGGGCATCGACAACCGCCATATCTTCGCGCTTGCCATGGCAATCTCGCTGGCGGTCGTCGCGCTTGCCGGCGTGTTCCTCGGCATGCGCACCTCCTTCGATCCCAGCATCGGGCCGGGCCGGCTGATCTATGCCTTCGAAGCGGTGATCATCGGCGGGCTGGGCAGCCTGTGGGGCACGCTTGCCGGCGGGATCATCCTGGGGGTCTCGCAGATCGTCGGCGGCAAGCTGTTCCCGGGTGCCGACCAACTGGCCGGCCATGTCGTATTCCTGATCCTCCTGGTGGTGCGGCCGCGCGGCCTGTTTCCCCGGGCGGTCGACTGAGGCCGCGGCGCCATGGCCGAAACCGCGCAATACCGCGTCGCGACGGCGACCCGCACGAGCCGCATCGGCCTGCTGGTCCTGCTCGCCGGCGTCGTTTTCCTCGCGACGACGCCCTTCTGGGGCGGCCGGGCCGAAATGCGCCTGGTCGTGGAGTTCTGCTATTTCCTGGCGCTGGCGCAGATGTGGAACCTGCTCGCCGGCTACGCCGGGCTGGTCTCGGTCGGCCAGCAGGCCTTTGTAGGCCTCGGCGGCTATGCGCTGTTCGTCTTCTCGATCTGGCTCGGCGTCCATCCGCTGCTCGCCCTGCCGCTTGCCGGCGTCGCGGCGGCCCTGTTCGCGATCCCCACCGCGCTCGTCGTGTTCCGGCTGCGCGGCGCGTATTTCGCCATCGGCACCTGGGTGACGGCGGAGGTCTACCGACTCAGCTTTGCGCAGGTGTCGGAACTCGGCGGCGGTTCCGGCATGAGCCTGCCGATCGGCGTTATCAAGGCGGTCGCCGGCAGCCGCTCGGAGCGCGAACTCGTCGTCTTCGCGATCGGCGTCGCCGTCGCCGTGGCTTCGACCGGCATCGTCTACTGGCTGTTGCGCTCGCGCTACGGCCTGGGGCTGACCGCGATCCGCGACAGCGAAGCGGCGTCGGAAAGCCTGGGCGTCAACAATTTCCGCACCAAGCTGTTCGTCTATGTGCTGGCTGCCTCGATCACCGGCTTTATCGGCGCGCTGATCTATCTGCAGAAGTTCCGCATAGCGCCCGACGCCGCCTTCAGCCTGATCGACTGGACCGCCTATGTCATCTTCATCGTGGTGATCGGCGGCATCGGGCGCATCGAGGGGCCGATCGTCGGCACCATCGTCTTCTTCATTCTACGCGAATTTCTCGCCGACCTGGGCAGCTGGTACCTGATGATCCTGGGCCTGGTCGCCGTCGTTATCATGCTGCGGGCGCCGCAGGGCATCTGGGGCCTGCTCGCGGCCCGCTTCGACCTGCATTTCTTCCCGGTCCAGCGGCGGCTTTATCTGCGCGACGGCCGCCCGCCGGGAAGCCGGTGAGGGGATGCCGCCATGACCGTGCGCTTCGACCGGCCCTGGCATAGCCGCCCCTTCGCCCCGTCGCCGGGCGAGCGCCTGTGCGACGCTGCGGAAATCGGCGCCGGCGAGGCGCGGACATTCACCTACGGCGAAGGCAAGACGGCCTTCGATCTGATCCTCGTCGGCACGCCCGACGGGCCGCGCGCCTACATCAACCAGTGCCCGCATTTCAAGATCCGGATGACCGCCCGGCCGGACGAATTGCTCAACTCCAACGGTCTGATCCAATGCGCCTGGCACTATGCCTGCTTCCGGCCGGCCGACGGCCATTGCGTCTCCGGCCCGGTCGAAGGACATGCGCTAAACGCCGTGCCGGTGGCGGTGCGCAGCGGCGCCATCGTGATCGGCGAGCCGGAGCGGGCGGAGGCCATGGCATGAGCCCGCCGGAGACCGTCGCCCGGCCCGGCGCCCAGCCCAGCGCCCAGTCCGGCGCCCCGGCATCCCGGATAGCCGCCCCGCGGGCGGCGGACAAGGAACGGGTCCAGTCGCTCGCCCGCGGCCTGGCGGTGATCCAGGCTTTCGGGCCGGCCCGACCGTCGATGACGCTAACCGAAGTCGCCGCCGCCACAGGAATGACACGGGCCGCGGCCCGGCGCTTCCTGCTGACGCTGGAAGACCTCGGCTTCGTGGCGTCGGACGGCAAGCACTTCTCGCTCACGCCCCACATCCTGCGTCTCGGCTATGCCTACCTCTCCTCGATGAGCTGGTGGCATATCGCCCAGCCCTACATGGAGGAAGTCGCTCGCACGGTGCAGGAAAGCTGCTCCGCCGCCGTGCTGGATGGCGACGAGATCGTCTATGTTGCGCGCGTCTCGGCGAGCCGGATCATGTCGGTCAATCTCAGTATCGGCACCCGCCTGCCGGCCTATTGCACATCGCTCGGCCGGGTGCTGCTGGCGCATCGGCCCACGAGCTGGGTGAACGGCTACCTGGCGCGTGCAGCCCTCGAGAAACGTGCGCCGCGCACGAATACCGATCCCGACCGGCTGCGCGCCGAGATCGACAAGGTGCGCGGCCAGGGCTTCAGCCTGGTTGACGAGGAGCTGGAAGCCGGCGTCCGCTCCATCTCCGTGCCGCTCTACGATCGCACCGGCGCCTGCATCGCCGCGCTCAATATCGGCGGCGCCGCCGCCCGGACGACGGTCCAACGCCAGCTCGACGTCTACCTCCCCGCGCTGCGCGAAGCCGCCCGCAAGACGACCGAATCGCTGCCGTAGGCGGCTGCGGGCCAGCCGGCGCCACCCCAACGATACGGCTGCGATCCGGGCGCGCGGCGGAGGGAGCTGACCGCGGGTTATGCGGCCTCGCCATAGAATTCCATCACATGCGGCGACGGGGGCACGTTGGGCCAGTGGATCGTCGAGCACAGCCCTGACCTTGTACGAGCACATCGACAAAAAGAAGTGGTAAACCTCGCAGCGCGGCGGTTCCCCCGGCGTTTCGTTGACGATTCTGTTGCGCTTCGGGTCGGTGTATCTGGCATTGGCCGCGTCGACCAATCGCTTCAGTTCCGACTAGTCCATCCTGCCGTTCGTCATAACTGTTCCTCACTCTTTAAGTTCGAATAGCGAACAATAGTCCATATATCGAACATTATCCGACCGTTTGGTGTGAGTCAACGGATAACCCGGTTCCGGCCGGGAAGTTTACCGCGCGTGCCGATCTGGGCAGGCCGCTCCGTCCAGGGCGGCAATGTGGGGATGGCGTAGCCCGGCCGCGACGCTTGGAGAGTCCGTAACGGGATGCCGGCATGACCGTGCGCTTCGACCGGCCCTGGCATAACCGCCCCTTCGCCCCGTCCCTCGGCGAGCGGCTGTGCGCCGCCGCCAAAATCGGCGCCGGCGAAGGGCGGGCATTCACCTACGTCGAAGGCAGGACGGCCTTCGATCTGATCCTTGTCGGCACTCCGGTAGGGCCGCGCGCCTGCATCAACCGGTGCCCGCATTTCAAGATCCGGATGACCGCCCGGTCGATGTCACATGGCGCCTTCCCGGATGCCTCATCCGCTCCGTCGAACCGCCAAGGCGCCGGAACTGCATCCCGAACGCCGGATACGGTCCTGCCTGAAGCAGGCAGGCTCCAGAGCGCGTCCGACATTGGGGGACTCGCGCCAACCCGCGCTAACTTCCGGTGCAGCCTTCGAGAAGCAGGGTGCGCAGTTCGTCAGCGGCTTCCCGCAGCGCCGGGACATGCTGCCGTGCATCCTCGAACGACATGCGGTGGGTCGGGCCGTGCACGGCCAGGGTCGCGGCCAGCCGGCCGGTTCGGTCCTCTATGGGAACGGCGACGGCCACCATGCCGTGCACCAATTCCTCATTGTCGGTGCCGACCCGGTTGCGCCTGATCTCGTCCAGAGCCGCCAGCAGCGTTTCCGGATCGGTGATCGTATTGGCGGCCAGCTTGTCCAGTCCCATAGACCGGACGATCTGGCGCTGCCGTGATTTGCGGAGGGTGCTCAGGTACAGCTTGCCGCTGGCGGAACAATGGAAGGGCACCGTTACACCGACCGGCAGCTGAATCCGCAACGGCCAGCGCGTCTCTACACGGTCGAGGTAGACCATGCCCTCCCGGTCCGGAATGGTGATATTGCAGGTCTCGCCGATCGACTCCGAGAGGCGTCGCAGGATGGCGACCCGCGCCTGGAGAAATCGCGAAAAGACTGCCACGCGGCCGGTGAACACGAGCAACTGCCGGCCCGGCAGCAGGCGCTTTCCGTCCATGTCCCGCACCAGCCAGCCGGCGTCTACAAGACGCTGGCAAATCCGATGGATCGTTGCCTTCGGCAGAGCGAGCCGGTCGTTGATCGCCGTCGGCGTCAACGGAACGCCGGCATCAAGCAGCGCCTGAATGACGGCAAGGGTGCGCAGACCGGCCGGAAGACGATCCTGCTGCGACGGTGACGGATTATCCAACTGACCTCTGTCCGGTCGTTACGCTATTGCTGAAAGGTTCCGGCCCCTTCATGCACGAGCAAGATGGTCGAGATATCCGGCACCAGGGCCACCACCAGCCAGACGATCGACAGCGCAATGAAGTAGGGCATGGTATAATAGAGCAGCCGGAAATACGGGATGCCCGTGATGCCGCTGGCGACATAGAGATTCAGGCCATAGGGCGGCGTGATGAAGCCGATCGCGTCGCCAATCAGGAACACGACCGCGAAATGGATCGGGTCGATGCCGAACTGGGCGGCGATCGGCGCCAGGATGGGCGCGAAGATGATGGTGTTCGGCAGGCTTTCCAGTATCGTTCCGGCCAGGAGCACGATTGCCATGCAGACGAACAGGACGGCGTAGTAGCCGCCCATCCCGCCGACGAAACCGGTGAAGAACTCCTTGGCGCCAAGCAGAGTGAGGATCTGCTGCATCACGACGGAGATCGCGATCAGCGGGGCGAGAACGCCGGTGATCTGGCCGGATCGCATGACCAGATCCGGTAGTTCGCGGATCGAGAAACCGGGAATCACGATCCGCTCCAGATAGCCGGTGCTGTCGGAATATCGCTCGGCTTCCAGGTTGCCCCGTCCGGCGGTGTCGGCTGGCGCCAGTTCCGCGCGCTCTTCCTGTTCGATCTGCTCCTGGGTAACGACCTTATTCCGGTGTACGAAGCGGTAAATCGGATAGAAAATCAGGCCGACCAGCGTGCAGAATCCTGCGGTCACGCCGGCTGCCTCCGTCGGCGAGAACTTTCCGGAATAGATGCCCCAGATCACCAGGACGATGGCGCCGAATCCGATCCAGGCGCCGATGGCCGTCTTGACGATGCGCCGGAGATCGATCGAAATCAGATGTCCCCAGCCGTTCAGCTGGCAAATCAGCCAGCAAACGAACTGCATCGCGACGATCATCAGCACACCCGGCAGCAGACCGCCGATGAACAGGTCGGAAATCGACAGGTTCATCAGGAAGCCATAGACGATGAAGATGATTGAAGGCGGGATGATGATGCCGACCGTGCCGCCCGCGGCGATCGTGGCGGCGGCGAAATTCCTGTCGTAGCCGCCCCTGGTCATTTCCGGATGCATGATCGAGCCGATGGTGGCTGTGGTCGCCGAGTTCGAACCCGAGATCGCCGCGAACAAGCCGCACGCGCCGAGCGACGCCATGCCGAGGCCGCCGCGCAGCCAGCCGAGTATCGAATAGGCGACTTCCGAGAGGCGTTTGGCGATGCCGGCGCCCTTGATCAGGTCGCCGGTCAGAATGAACAGCGGCAGCGCCAGGAGGCCGAAAAAGTTCAGCCCTTCGAACAGCGTCACGCCGAGATTGGCGAGCGTGAAGTCGATCGCCAGGCTGACGCCGATGACCCAGAAGCCGATCACCAGGAAAATCGGCACGCCGACGGCGAAGAAGACGGTAACGACGCCGGAAACCAGAATGATCCAGAAGGTCTGCATGCCCGCCTCCTATTCGCCGAGCATGCCGGTCTGGACCTTGAGCGGCCGACCGTTCCGGTAATCGGAAATGTCTTTGACGACATTCTGCAGAACGCGCACGACCAACAGCGTGAAAGCGAACGGCGTCGCGATATAGAACCACCACTGCATGACATCGTCCGTCCCCTGGACGATGGCGAAGTTGTCCCGGGACAGCAGGACCTGGTTGGTCGTGTAGTAGATGACGATGACCGAAAAAACGATCCAGAGGACCGCATCCAACATCAGGCAGAGCAGCTGCACGCCCTGGGATAACTTGGTGCGGAGTTCATCGAAACTGAGATGTGCCCGAATTCGCACATTATGCGCGCAGGCGATCCAGACGACCCAGAGGAAGAGATAGATCGGGATGGTCGAGGACCAGGCAACCTGCTCGTTCAGCAGGAATCTGCGGATAACCTCGACGAAGATGATTCCGGCCATGAAGACATAGGCGACCAGGATAATGATTCGCTCGATCTTGGCGTCGATCCATCGCAAGAGCTGCATCGCCTCTCCCCATGCTGCTTCGCCCTGTCTCCGGCGCCATACCTTTGCCCGCCGGCTCTGCAATGCATCCGGTCTGTCATTGCCGGGCATCGATCATGCCGACTGCCCCTCGGGATGTCCACTGCGCGGGCAGCTGCGCGGCTGCCGGCCGTAAACGGGAGCGGGCTCCGAAACCGAAGCCCGCCCCCTTCGAAAATCGGCAGCGTTCGCCGAACGGATTGTCGGCTAGCCCTTCCACCAGCGGCGCGGCTCGACATTCTCGGCCAGCGTGTCGGCCGGAATTTCGCGCGCCACGTCGTAGATATACTTGTAGGTGTCGAGTCCGCCGGACCATTTGTTCAGCCGTTCGCGCCACTGTTCCCAGGGCTTGGGCTGGAACTCCGGCGAACACATTTCCTCGGCTTCCTTCCGCGCCGCACCGCGCATCCAGGCGACGCGGACGCCGTTCTTGGCGAACAGCGTGTTCGGTAGTTGCGGATCCGAAAAACCCACCGTGTTGACCAGGGAGGCCTCGTTGGCCGCCTGGACATGGACCTGGGTCAGATAGGCCGATTCCATCACCGCATCCTGCAGCTCGCCGCCCAGCTTGTCGAACGTCTTGCTGTTCATCGCCGTGTGCTCGGTGCCGCAGAAGAACTCGAGGTTGACGGATTGCGCAACCACCGGCGACATGTTGGCGTAGGCCACTGCCGCCGCCCAGGTTTCCGCGCCGTCGATCAGGCCCTGTTTCAGGCCGTCGAGCGTTTCCGACCAGGCGATCGGAGTCGGGTTCAGGTTCATCAGCTTCATCGCGATGCGCCCAAGCTGCGTTCCCGTCACCCGGTTCTTGGTGCCGGCCAGATCCTTCACGCTCTTGACCAGTGGCTTGTCTTTCCATTTCAGGCCGAGCTGGATTCCGCGCAGTTCGGCATGGGAGAAGAGGAATTCCAGGCCGTGCCGCTTGCGCATCGGCTCGCGCAAAACTTTCATGCTCTTGGGCGAATACAGGAAGTGGTACTGCGCGGCGCGCGACGGGAACATGTAGGCGTAGTCCAGCACATTCAGATAGGGCGCGCCGCCGGCCGAGTTCTGGGTTGACGCAGCGAAGATGTCGACGATGCCCTGCTGGGTCTTGGTCACGCAGTTCAGCTGACCGCAAATCTGGTTCGAGCCGATGAACTCGATCTGGATTTCGCCGTCGGTACGCTCTTCCAGATCGTTCACGAACTGGAGGCAACCGGCCCGTTCGATCAGCAGGTTGCGTTCGTTGAAGCCCGCGGCGCCGAATTTCAGCTTGAACCGGGACTTCTTGGCGAAGCGTTTCTTGTAGGTCGAATTGGCCGCTTCGGCGAGTTGCGGCGCCGTTATCGCGCCGGCGAGGCCGGACGCGGCGATCAGTGTCGATGTCAGGCCGAACTGGCCCGAGACCCGCAACATGTCGCGCCGCGAAACGCCTTTCAGTTTTTCCGGGATCGATTGCATGGATGTTTTCCCCTGATGCATCGGGTTGGAGCCGCCACACCCATTCTTTGACCAAAATGGCAAAGTTTGAGACTGACAATCTCATTATTGACTCTTTTTTTGGGTGCGGCAAGTGTTGAATGGCGGCGCATGCCGTTTCGAAAACCCGGGTTCGAGCCAGCCATGGAGTATGACTACATCATCGTCGGTGCCGGATCGGCCGGTTGCGTGCTGGCCAACCGCCTGTCCGCCGATCCGTCGAAAAACGTGCTGCTGCTGGAGGCCGGCGGGAACGACCGCAACCTGTGGATCCATATCCCGGTCGGCTATTTCAGAACCATGCACAATCCGAAGACCGACTGGTGCTACAAATCCGATCCGGATCCCGGCCTCAACGGGCGCAGCCTGGACTGGCCGCGCGGCAAGGTGCTCGGCGGATCGAGTTCGATCAACGGCCTGCTTTACATTCGCGGTCAGAAAGAGGATTTCGATTTCTGGCGTCAGCTCGGCAACGAGGGCTGGTCCTATGACGATGTATTGCCCTACTTCCGGCGCGCCGAGGACCAGGAGCGCGGCGCCGACGCTTTTCACGGCACGGGCGGGCCGCTCGCCGTCACCGACATGCGGACGCGGCGTGATGTCTGCGAAGCGCTGATCGCCGCTGCCGAAGAAATCGGCATTCCGCGCAACGACGATTTCAACGGCGCCCAGCAGGAAGGCGCAGGCTATTTTCAGTTGACCGCGCGAAACGGCAGACGCTGCTCGGCGGCGACGGCCTATCTCAGGCCGGTCCGGTCGCGCAGAAACCTGACGGTGCAGACGCACGCGCTGGCCGAACGCCTGCTATTCGACCCTGGCGATATGCTACGGGCCGCCGGTATCGCGTTCCGCGTCGGACAGGAGCGCCGGGAGGCAAAAGTACGCCGCGGCGGCGAGGTCATCCTGTCGGGCGGCGCTATCGGCTCGCCGCAGATTCTCCAGCTTGCCGGCATCGGCCCGGGCGCCCTGCTGCAATCGCTCGAAATTCCGGTGCGGCGCGACCTGCCGGGCGTCGGCGAAAGCCTGCAGGACCATCTCCAGGTTCGCTCCGTGTACGAGGTCAACGTTCCGACGCTCAACGACGAGATCAATCATCCGGTGCGCCGCATCGCGATCGGCCTGCGCTATGCCGTGGGCCGGCGCGGGCCGATGGCGATGGGCGCCAGCCAGGTGTGTATTTTCTGCAGAACCCGGCCGGAGCTGGCGACGCCTGACATCCAGTTCCATTTTCAGCCGCTCAGCGCAGACAAGCCGGGGCTGAAAATGCATCCTTTTTCCGGAATCACCATGTCGGTCTGCCAACTCCGGCCGGAGAGCCGCGGTCGCGTCGCGATCCGGTCGCCGGACCCGGCAGCCCATCCGTCTATCCAGCCGAACTATCTGTCGGCATCGGTCGACCGGCAGACGGTAATCGATGGCCTCAAGTTCACCCGTCGACTTGTCGGGACCAGGCCATTGTCCGAATTCGTCCGACGCGAGCATCTGCCCGGAGCAGAGGCCCAATCCGATGAAGAAATGCTCCAGGCCGCGCGCAATATTTCCCAGACCATCTACCATCCGACCAGCAGTTGTCGCATGGGCAACGACCCGTTGGCGGTGGTCGACAACAAGTTCCGGGTCCACGGCATGAAGGGACTGCGCGTCGTCGACGCCTCGGCGATGCCGTCGATTACGTCCGGGAACACCAACGCCCCGACCATCATGATGGCGGAGAAAGCCAGCGACCTGATCCAGGATCGCGTGTACCGGCGTTAGCGAACCGACGAGAGCATCGGGCGGGTCATTCCACGCGTTGCGGCATCGCCGTCGCGCGTTCGACGCCGGGCGGACGCCAGCAAGCGCCGGGGACCCGAGGGACCGCGACCCCGGGCAGGTTGCATCGAGACCATCGGACGGACGGCGACGGAGGACGCCCCGGTGCCGGACAAGGCCTGGGAACGGTTTGGCGACTCATGTCCGTCCGGATCGATCGATGGCCGGGGAGACGGATCCGTCGTGGTCGAGAGAGGCCCCCTGACTGCAGGGTCGGCGTTTCAAGTGCGATCTTGCCAATTTGAGCTTCCGTCAGCATCGTCCCTGTCGATGCGGGAGCAAAGTATTGGATAGGGATCCGGGTTCTGAGACGACCGTGAGATGGAATTTCTGACGCCATACTTTCTGGTGGCCCTGGCGGTTGCGGCCGTCGCCGGACTGATGCGGGGCTTTGCCGGTGTCGGATCGGGTATGCTCATGGCGCCGGTATTTGCAATCCTGTTTGGACCCGTTCAGACGGTTGCCATTGTCATTCTCATGGAAATTGTGGTTACAGCTCAACTTCTTCCTGGCGTTCATCGCGAAATAAACTGGAAGCTGGTTTTGCCTATGGGCTTTACGGCGGCAATCTTTATGCCGTTCGGAAGCTGGTTATTGGTTTCGATCGATCCCGATCTTGTTGCAAGGTTTATAGCTCTTGTAGTTTTCATTTCTTCTTTAATTCTCTTGGCCGGATGGCGTTATAGAGGTGGAAAGAAATTGTGGGCTACAATTGGCGTCGGCGCGTTTTCCGGCGTATTGATGGCTTCGACGAGCTTGGGGAATCCGCCGGTAATGGTCTACCTTCTTTCCAGCCGGGATGCAGCGGCGACCAATCGCGCTAACTTTACCGGGTATTTTGCGATTACGTTGATAATGCTGACTGCCTTGATGGCGTTCGCCGGCCTGATCGGATATAATGCTCTTGTGACGGCAGCGATGCTCTTGCCCGTTTTTGTGGTGGCTGCGTGGGTCGGTGGCCGGCTCTTCCTGCGATCCGGCGAGGCAACATACAGGCGCGTCGTTCTCGGCCTGCTATGTTGCGTTGGACTTTATTTGTTGATACGCTAAGAATAGCGTACGCAAGTAAATTTAACGCTGGCTCGTTCGCAATTTATGCGCCATATTCGGTTGTTATCGGTGAACATTATCGACTTGCTCGACTTCCGTTCATCGTGTCCCTTTGAACTCCGGATTTTAGAAATGCTAACGTGTTAGTGGAAGTCCGTCATAGAATATTTCTTGGAAAAGCCCTTTGGTTTGGCGGTGCTAATCGAAATGTCTAGCGGAGAAGGAGAGCAGCTTGAATGACGCGACCCTATTCGAACGATCTTCGTGAGCGAATTACCCGGCCCATTCGCTGGCGGTCAGTTTCCCGGCCGCCGAAGAGGCTGCGCGCGCCGTCCTGGCGGACGCGCGTCTTCACGACTGCTGAGGTTGCACGGCGCGATGGAAAATCGTCGAGTGGGTGTGCCGATCGGCATTTTGCCTGCAAGCCGGCTAACATGTCGTGAATCTGGGGTATTCTGGTCTGGCTGAGAAGTTGGCCGGCGATGCCGCAAACCGATTGAGCGTTCACGCGCCGAGTGCCCCCTGCAACGCCGAATGGAGTCCCAATAGATGACGCCCGAGACACTGACCTTCCACAACGTCGATGTGCGCGCTGTCGTTCTCAAGCTGAGGCGGCCCGTTGTCGCCAAAATCGCGAGCATTACGGAA
>MPMX01000062.1 GCA_002238725.1 Rhodospirillaceae bacterium bin65 | reverse complement strand
TGCCGAAGCCCTGGCGATCCCGAAGGTGATCGTGCCGCCCCATGCGGGGAACCTGTCGGCGCTCGGCCTGGTCTCCGCCGACCTGCGCATCGACCTGAGCGAAACCGTGCTTCTGCCCAACCGGCCGGCGAGCATGGCGGCGGCGCAAGACGCCTTCGCGCGGCTGGAAAAGAGGGGCCGGGACAGGTTCGCCGGGGAGGGCTTCGACCGGGACGGAGTCGGTGTCGAACGGGTCGCCGAAATGCGCTACGCCGGACAGGCGCACGAGCTTGCCATTCCGGTCGCGGCCGGGTTGGACTCCGACGTCCTCGCCGATTCGTTCAACGCCAACTACGAGCAGGCCTACGGCCATTGCAACCGGGACGAGGCGATCGAAATCGTCAACCTGCGCCTGGCCGCCAGCGTGCCGGTGCCGCAACTGCGCCTGCGGGCGCGCCAGGCCGACGATACCGGCGCGGTCGGTGAACGGGCCGTCTGGTTCCGCGACGGTTTTACGCCGACTGCCGTCTATGAGCGGCAGCGAATTCCCGTCGGGGACTGGCTTCCGGGTCCGGCCATCGTCGAGGAGGGCGGCGCCACTACGGTCGTCTTTCCCGACTGGCGGATACGGCGGGACGAACACGACAATCTGAACCTTGAGCGGATGGATTGAGTCCGACGCGCCGCCTGTCAGGGGCTTTGTTGACAGGTCACCGTAGCGTGATAGGATTCATGCAGTGCAAGAATAAAGAGGGCGGCTCCCATCCCACACGGCCATTGGGGTACCGCTTTAATATACACTGCACTCCAATGGCCTCATGCGATGGACGGACCGTCCCCAAATCGAACTTGAAAAAGCGTCCGGAAAGAGGGCGCTGCGAGGAGGGATTGGAATGTCTATTGTAATCCGCTGGTTTGCCGGCCTGCTGGCGCTCGCCATCGCGTCGAGCGTCCATGCCGCGCCCAAGAAGACGGACTGGACCATTTCGTCGGGTGTCGACCCGTCCGGGCCGTTCCAGGTGATCGCCGAGGCCATGGGCTTCTTCAAGAAGCAGGGCCTGAACGTCACGGTGAAAAAATACTCGTCGGCGACCCGCGGATTCCGCGGCATGCTGGCCGGCGAGAACGACATGGCGAACTCGGGCTCCTTCGCGCCCGTCAGCACGCTGGCGCAGGGCTCGAAGAAGTTCAAGATCGTCGGCTCGACCCGCAACAGCCAGAGCGGCTTCACGGCCATCGTCGTCCGGCCGGGGATCATGGACGCCAAGGGCCTCGATGGCGCCAGGATCGGTATCGCGCGCGGCAGCCCGTCGTCTCACATGTGGTTCGACAAATACGCCGCCAAGAACGGTCTGAAGAATTTCAAGCGGCTGTGGCTGCAGCCGCAAGAACAGCTCATTGCCTTCAGCAAGGGCGAGATCGATGCGGTCTCGATCTGGTACCCGTGGGCCGGCCGGGCCGCCGGCGTGCTCAAGGGCGCCAAGGTGCTGGCGCGCGACAAGGATATCGGCTTCGTCAACGACACGCCGATCACCTTCAGCGCCGGTCTGCTGGCGGACCGCGATGCCGCGCTGGGCATCATGAAGGGGATGGTCGAGGCCAGCGCGTTTCTCGATGCGAAGCCCGACGAATCGGCCAAGATCGTCAGCAAGGCGTTCAAGATCGACCTGAAGGACACCAAGGCGATCTCGAAGACGATCAGCCTGAAGGTCCAGTTCTCCGACGGCACTACCGCCGACCTGTGCCAGTCGCTGAACTTTCTCAAGGGACTCGGCAAGGTGAAAGGCCAGCCCGACTGGAAGACGGGTCTCGATTCGAGCATCATGAAGGCGGTCGCCCCGGAGCGCGTCACCGCGAAATCGCTGCCGAACTGTTAGCAGTCGGCGCGTATGCACGCGGCGGAGTTCATCGGGGTAAAGAAGCAATTCGGCGGGCGGGGAGAGGATCCCAGCCCGCCGGCCCTTGAGAATTTCGAAGTCGCGATCCGCGAGCGGGAGTTTTTCTGCCTGCTCGGCCCGAGCGGCTGCGGCAAGACCACGGCGCTCACCCTGCTGGCCGGCTTCGAAATGCCGACCGCGGGGCAGGCGCTGCACCGCGGCCAGCCGGTGCGCGGCCCGAGCGCGGATCGCGGCGTCGTCTTCCAGGGCGACGATTCCCTGATGCCTTGGCTCACCGCGCGGGACAACGTCCTGCTCGGACCGAGGATACAGGGCCTGGAAAAAGCCGAGCAGGGCGAGATCGCCGAGCGCCTGCTCAAGCTGGTCGGCCTCGACGGCCACGGCCACAAATACCCGCGCGAACTGTCCGGCGGCATGAAGCAGCGCATCCAGATCGCGCGGGTGCTCGCGACCGAGCCGGACATGCTGCTGATGGACGAGCCGTTCGCTGCCCTGGACGCCCAGACCCGCGGCCAGATGCAGGACGAGCTGACCCGCATCTGGAGTTCGAGCCGGCGCACCGTGCTCTTCATCACCCATGACGTGGTCGAGGCGCTGATCCTCGGCGATCGGGTCGGCGTGATGCACGCCGGGCCGCGCTCCTCGATCCGGGAAATCTTCCCGATCGACCTGCCGCGCCCGCGCGACCGCACCGATCCGGAGCTGCTGAAAATCTACCGGAGAATTCAGGAGATCCTTGCCGAAGAGGTCCAGAGGAGCCGCGAGGGATGAAGCGGATCCTGCTGGATCGGGTGCTGCCCTATACACTGACGGTCGTTTTGCTGCTGAGTCTCTGGGAGATGGGCTCGCGGATGATCAATCCGCTGTTCTTTCCGCCGCTCGAGACCGTCGGCGAGTCGTTCGTGCGCATGGCCACCGGCGATCTCTGGGCTCAGGTCCTGGTCAGCCTGCTGCGCATCTGGACGGGTTTCCTGCTCGGCAGCATGCTCGGCGTGCTGGTCGGCATCCTGATGGGCGGCCTGCCGCTGGCGCGCGGTATGCTCTACAGCGTCGTCGAGTTTTTCCGCTTTATCCCGCCGATCGCGATGATCGTTCTCGCCGTCTCCTGGTTCGGCACCGGCGATGTCGCGACCATCTTCCTGATCGTCTTCGCGACCGTGTTTATCGTGACAATCAACACCGAAGACGGCGTCTATCACGTCACCCGAAACCGGGTTCGTGCTGCGGAGAGCCTGGGCGCGAATACGGGCCAGGTTTTCCGCCTCGTCATTTTCCCCTCGACGCTGCCCCACGCGCTCACCGGGATGCGGGTCGCCATGGGCAACGCCTTTTCGACCATCATCGCCGCCGAGATGATCGCGGCCGACTTCGGTCTCGGCTTCATGCTCCAGCAGGCTCGGGTATTCCTCAAGACCGGCGACATTTTCGTTGGCCTGGTGGCGCTCGGCCTGCTCGGCTTCGCGACCGACCGCATCTTCCGTATCCTGATCGACCGCTGCGGCGGCGAATACGCCAGGGTCGCCTGACATGGCTGCGACCAGAGCCTTCGACCTGCTTCTGGCGCCGAGCTGGCAGGCCAGCGAAATGGAGCGGCCAGGCGCGGTCGTCTTGCCGGTTACCGGCGCCGCCATCCTGATCGCGATCTGGGGCTTCGCGTCGCTGCATTACGATGTGACCATCCTGCCGTCGCCCGGCCAGGCGCTGGAGGAGGGAATCGACCTGCTGGCCGGCGGCGAGCTGATTTTCCATGCGCTGGCAAGCCTGCAACGGCTGCTGATCGGGTTCCTGATCGGTTGCGCGATTGCGGTCCCGATCGGCTTCGGCATGGGCCTGTCGCCCTTCTTCCGCCGCATGATGGAGCCGATCACCGAGTTTTTCCGCTACATCCCGGCCATCGCCATGGTGGTCTTCGCCCTCATCTGGTTCGGCATCGGCGAGGCCTCGAAGGTCTTCCTGATCTTCTACAACACCTTCTTTTCCGTCGCTCTGGCGACCGAGGCCGGCGTCAAGCACATCTCCCAGGTGCGGATCGACGCCGTGCGTAGCCTCGGCGCCAACCGCCGGCAGGTGTTGCAGTTCGTCGTCGTGCCCTCGGTCGTGCCCTACGCCATCCAGGGCATGCGCATGGGCATGGGCCGCGCCTTCGCGACGATCGTCTCGGCGGAAATCCTTGCGGCGAATTCCGGGCTCGGTTTCCTGATCTTTTCGTCGCGCGAATTTTCGCGGATGGACACTGTGATCGTGGCGATTGCCGTCCTCGGCGTCCTCGGCATCGTGATCGACCGCCTGTTCCGGCGCATGACGCGGATGGTCGGCGGCAACTATCTGCCGAGCGAGATGGGCTGACGGCGGGCCGCAACGGCGGACCCGTTCAGACGTAGGCGATGGCGTCCATTTCGAGCAGGATGCCGGGGCCGATGAAGCTGACTTCGGCGGTCATGCGCCCGGGCGCGTCCTTCGGGAAATACTCCCTGTAGACCGTCTCGAAGCCCGGCTTGTTGCCGATATCGGTCAGGTAGACCGTGACCTTGACGACCTTGTCGAGCGACGAACCGGCCTCTTCGAGGATCGCCTTGAGGCTTTCGAAGACGCGCCGCGCCTGGACGTCGATGTCGCCGTCGACGATCTCGCCGGTTTCATGGTCCTCGGGCGCGATGCCGCCGGTGAACACGAAATCGCCGACCTTCCAGCCCTGCGAGAACGGGTAGGCGTGGTTGGCGATCTTTCCGGGCGCCAGCGGGGATACGATCTTTTCTTTCTTCAGCATTTTCTGCGGTCCCAGCGGTTTTGGTTCTGTCAGCTGTCGAAATAGCCGATGCCGGCGTCATTGAGATCGACCCAGACGGTTTTCTCCTCGCAGTATTCCTCGAGGCCCGACAGGCCTTTCTCGCGGCCGATGCCGCTCATCTTGTAACCGCCGAAGGAGGCCGAAATCTGCGTCTGGCGGAAGGTGTTGATCCACACCGTTCCCGCCTTGAGGCGTTGCGCCAGCCGCATGGCCCGGCGCATATCCTCCGTCCACAGGCCGGCGACAAGGCCGAAATCCGTGCCGTTGGCGTCGGCCACGAGTTGCTCGTCGTCCTCGAAATCGAGCACGGAAAGCACAGGGCCGAAAATCTCCTCCCGGGCGAGGCGCATATCCGGCGCCACACGGTCGAAGATCGTCGGCAGGTAGAAGTATCCTCCTGCCAGGCCGGGATCGTCCGGCGGCGCGCCGCCCGCGATCAATTGGGCGCCTTCGTTCCGGCCGATCTCGACATAGCGTGCCACCTTGTCGAACTGCTCGCGCGTGGTCAGCGAGCCGACATGGGTCTCCGGGTCGAGGGGATCGCCGACCCGGATCCGCCGGGTCATGGCCATCAATTTCTCCATGAAGGCGTCGCGGATCGCGCGGTGGACGAACAGGCGCGGGCCGGCATCGCAATACTGCCCGGCGCCGGCGAAAATGCCGAACAGCGTGCCGCGGACCGCCGCGTCAAGATCGGCATCCTCGCAGACGATGTTCGGCGCCTTGCCGCCAAGCTCCAGCGTGACCTTGGTGAGATTGTCGATCGACGCGCGCAAGACCTCCTGGCCCGTCGCGACCTCGCCGGTGAAGGCCACCTTGTCGACGCCGGGATGGCGAGACAGGGCCGCGCCGGCGGTGTGGCCGAAGCCCGGCAGGATATTGACCACGCCTTCGGGAAGGCCGGCCTCCATCAGGATGTCACCCAGGACTAGGGCCGTGACGGGCGTGTGCTCGGCGGGTTTGAGGACCATGGTGCAGCCGGCGGCTAGCGCCGGCGCCAGCTTCTGCGCGGCCTGGGGCAGCGGCGAGTTCCAGGGAATGATCTGGCCGCACACGCCGATCGGCTCCAGCACCGTATAGGTGTGGAACCGACCGCGCACCGGGATGACATGGCCTTCCAGCTTGTCGGCCCAGCCGCCGTAATAGTCGAAATAGTCGGCCGAGGCGTTGACCTGGGCGCGGGTCTCGCGGATCGCCTTGCCGTTATCCAGCGTTTCCATGCGCGCCAGCTCGTCGCCGCGGGCGCGGATTTTCTCCGCCACCTGGAGCAGCAGGCGCCCGCGCGCCGCCGCATCCATGCGCGGCCACGGGCCGGTGTCGAACGCCCGCCGCGCCGCCACCACGGCGGTGTCGACATCTGCCGCATCCGCTTCTGCCACGTTGGCGACATGTTCGCCCGTCGCCGGGTTATGAGTCGCGAAAACCTTGCCGGAAGCGGCGTCGGTCCACTGTCCGTCGATCAATAGCCGGTAGTGATCCGCCATTTTCGGTTCCTCCCGTCGCTGTTGCTAAAGCGCGTCGACCAGGGCTTCGAGCTCCCGTTCGGTATTGTAGAAATGCGGGGCGACGCGCAATCCGTCCGGGACGGCGCTCACCACGAAGCGTTTGCCCAACAGTTCATCGCGGCGCTGCGGGGCGTCGTCCATCCCGATCGTGACGATCCCCGCGCGCGCGCCGTCGGCGCGTGGCGTGATGCAGGGCAGCCCCTTGAGGTCGATGAGATCGATGAGGCGGCCGGTCAGGGCCCGGACCCGGTCATGGATAGCAGGAATACCGACTTCGCCGATGAAGTCGACCGCCGCTTCGAGAGCGTAAACGCCGCCGTAGTTCATGTTGCCGTGCTCGAAGCGGCGCGCGTCGGCGTGAAACCCGGGAATTTCGGCATCGGTCGCGGTGTCGGCCAGGCTCGACCGCGCCACGAACGGCGGCATGAGGCGCGGGATCAGCGGCTCGCGGCACCAGAGAAAGCCGAGCCCGTGGGTGGACATGAGACCTTTTTGCGGCCCGCAGGCCAGCGCGTCGATTGCCGGATCGTTGACATCGAAAGGCATCGTGCCGACCGCCTGGACCGCATCCACCACGAGCAGGGCATTGTGCCGGCGGCACTGTTCGCCGAGGCGCCCGAGATCGAAGCGTTGCCCGGTGCGATAGCTGACGGCGGAAATTGCAACCATGCGGGTGGTCGGCCCGATGGCGGCCAGGATATCCGCCGCGTCGATGATCGGGCCGGCGCTTTCGACCACCCGCACCTCGACGCCGCGGCGGCGCAGGTTGATCCAGCCGTGCAGGTTGTTGGGATGCTCCCGGGTATGCACGACCATGCTGTCACCGGCGCGCCAGGGAAAACTCTGGGCAATCGTGTTAAGCCCTTCCGAGGTATTCTTGACAAAGGCAATTTCGGCAGGGCGGGCGCCGATCAAAGCGGCCACCTTTGTGCGGAGAGTCTCCGCGCGCCGTTTCCAGCCGCCCTTGTCGCCGGGGCCCTCGTGCTGATCGACGAGGAACCGGAGCCATGCGTCCTTGACGGCGCGCGGCAGGGGCGCCCTGTTGGCGATGTCGAGATAGACCCAGTCGCGGGTGACCGGAAACTGTTCCCGCCACTTGCCGGGATCGTGCACGGGATCGTTCGATCCGGATGGGCGGCGGCGGTTCAATGCGGCCGGCCATTGCCAAAGATTTTCGCTTCGGCAGCCCGGGTGTCGCCAAGCAGCGCCCGCAATTTGCCGAATGCGTGCTCCACGGCGTCGACGACGCGGCCCGGTCCGCCGAACCTTTCGACCTCGGCCGCCGTCGGGCGCAAGCGCAGCGAGACCCGGGCTCCCGGCCGTTCCGCCACATTGGAGGTGACGATGCCGTGGTCCTCCAGAAGCGCCATACCCAGGATGCACGACGCTTCGGCCGGAACCATGGCGGAATCGTCTGCGGCGTCGTTCCAGCCTTCCAGTGCGATGGTCAGCACGTCCTCTTCGGAAATCGTCGGGCCCATGCAGAGATCGAGAACGCGTTCCGCTCCGAACCGGTCCTGCAGGCCGGACGCAATCTGCCGGGCGACCGCCGAATCGTTTCTCAGGGTGTCGGGATCGTAAGCTTCGAGGGAGCGCAGCACGCCGAGGACCAGCGGGCCGCGCGCTTCGAGGCCAAGTCCGCTGGCCCGTGCGACGGCCCGGTCGACCAGGTCGGGCCGGCCAACCATGAGACCGGCCCGCGGGCCGCCCATGCCGGCCTTGTCGCAACTGGTGATGCCCCAGTCGGCGCCGAGTTCCATGGTCTTTTCCTGTCCCAGCAGGACCGGCGCCACGCGCGCGCCGTAGGCGTCGTCGACGAAAACCGGCGATCCGGCCGCTTTCGCCATGGCGATGACGGATCGTGTCCGCTCGGGCGCGAGGACGTCGAGTTCGCTCGTCACCCGGGTCAGGACGGTCAGCGCGGCGCCGTCGAAATCCGATGGATCCAGGCCGTTTTCCGGGTCTGGTTCGCTCAGTGCGGCACCGGCCAGGCCCGCACCGCGCCGGATCGACGGATGGGTTCGTCCGTTCGACGCCACCGCAACCATACGCTCACCGGCCGGGACCGTAGCGAGAATCGCGGAAACGATGCCTGCGGCAGAGCGGTTGAACAGCGCCGCACCGGCATCGGCGCTCGCGCCAAAATGGTCCCTCGCCAGGCCATTGAACCGCTCCTCGATGAGGGGCGTGCCAATCCATTCTTCCGCAAGTTCGTCGCTGAGATCGGCGTTGCGGGCCAGAAAATCGCGGCGGTGGCCAGTAAAATTGTACAGCCGATCGCGGCCTTCGGCAGCGGCCTTGGCGCGGATGATGTCGAGGCCGTGAGCACGCCGCCGGAATTCGTCCAGGGGGCCGGCGAGATGGCTGCCTCGCGCGTATCCCACCGCGGGATCGAGCGGATTCCCGAACCGATCCTGCATGATCTCATTGCTCCCGCGATGATTGCCGAGCGCCGATGCCGCGCAGTTTCCTAACACGCATCCGTCCGGTCGAATCGAAAATCGCCAGTTTCATTGTGTTATGTCGACAAAATACCGCTCCATCTTATACAAGGTCAAATTGAACGCTGTGCGAGACACCACTACGGTTCCGGGCCGAAATGCGCATCCCGTGCAGCGGGTTCGCGTGCAACGCGGAGACGGATTCTTTGGGCAAGACCCCTGTCAGTTCCCCTGTCGATGCCGGTTCGCTGTCCTACGCCGGAATCGCCCGCAGGGCCGAAGACGCGCTGCCGGGCGGTGTGCTCGGGCGGCATGCCTACCCGGATGGCATAGAGCATGTTCCCGTGTCGGGCAAAGGCGCGTGGATCGTCGACCATGCCGGCCGCGAATTTCTCGATTATTCCTGCGGCGGCGGTTCGCTGATCCTCGGCTACAGTCACCCGGCGGTGGTCCGGGCCGTGCAGAATCAGGCCGAGCGGGCCACGCAGTTCGTCAGCATCCTCAACCTGCCCGCATTGCAGCTTGCCGAACGGATCAAGGAGCTGGTCGGCTGGGTGGACAGGGTTCGGCTCGCCCTGTCCGGCGCTGAGGCGGTCATGTTCGCGTTGCGCCTGGCGCGGGCGGCGACGGGCCGGGACAGGATCCTGAAGTTCGAAGGGGCCTACCACGGCAATTCCGATTATGCGCTCTGGGGCATGGCGCCGCGCGAACCTGCCGGCTGTCCGGCGACGCGGCCGGATTCGGCCGGCATACCGGGGGCGATCGGGGATTTCGTTCTGGTGGCGCCCTACAACGATCCGGAAGCGGCGGCTGCTGTCGTGGCGCGGGAATGGCGCGAAATCGCGGCAATTATCGTCGAGCCCGTGCAGCGCTTTTACGCGGCTGAACCCGGCTTCCTCGAAATGCTGCGTCGGTTGTGCGACGACCACGGCATCGTGCTGATCTACGACGAGGTGGTCACCGGATTTCGCCACGCGCTTGGAGGTGCGGCCGAGTTTACGGGCATCGAGCCGGACCTGTCGGTGTTCGGCAAGGCGCTCGGCGGGGGCCTGCCGGTCAGTGCCGTCGCCGGCAGCGCGGGCGTCATGTCCCACGGCGACCCGCATCGGGGCGGCCCGGAAGACGGCTACTGCTATGTGACCTCGTCCCAGGCCGGCAATCCCCTCGGCTGCGCGGCTGCGCTGGCGACCCTGGACGAACTGGCGCGGCCCGGCGTCATGGAGGATTTTCACAGGTCTGCGGAAGATCTGAAGGCAGGTTTGCGGGATATTACCCGGCAAAGCGGTCCTGCTCCGCAGGTCGTCGGCGCCGGGCCCCTCTGGGACATTGTGTTCGCTGACGGGCCGATCCGCGATCACCGCTCGGCGATGCGCGCCGACGGCGACAGGCACCGGCGCTTCCATCTCGGCCTGGTCGAACGCGGCGTGATGGTGCGGGTCGGCGGGCGGAGCTATTTCTCGACCGCCCACAGGGACCGCGAGGTTGCATTCACGCTCCGGGCGGCCGAAACCGCGCTCAGGTCGGCCGCGAAATGAGCCGGGCGGCGGAATCGCAGGCGGCGTGCGGCGGCTATCGCCTCGGCTTCGACGTCGGCGGCACCTTCACCGATCTGGTCCTGCTCGATTCCGAAGGCGGGGTGAAAGGGGCCGCCAAGGTGCCGACCGAGCCGGCGGATATCGCGGGCGGCGCCGTGCGCGGAATCCGGGCGCTGCTCGACCGGGAGGGTGTCGCGCCGGGCGAACTGGCTTCGCTGATTCACGCGACCACCCAGACCTCGAATGCGCTGATCGAGAGGACCGGCCCGCGCACCGCGCTGATCACGACCGAGGGCTTCCGCGACATCCTCGAATTCGGCCGTGAGGCGCGCTACGACCTGTACGACCTGACGGTCCGCCCGGTCGCGCCCCTGGTGCCTCGCCATTTGAGGTTCGAGGTCAGGGAACGGCTGAACGCCGACGGTTCCGTCGCGACGCCTGTTGACGTCGAACAGGTCCGGCAGCTGGCCCCGGTACTGGCGGAAAGGGCGGTCGAGGTCGTTGCCGTCTGCCTGCTGCACGGCTACCGCAATGGCGCCCATGAAGTTGCCATCCGCGATATTCTGCGCGAGGTCGGATTTGCCGGGCCTATCGTGCTGTCGAACGAGACCTGTCCGGAAATCCGGGAGTTCGAGCGCGC
Source organism: Rhodospirillaceae bacterium bin65 (assembly GCA_002238725.1). Lineage (GTDB taxonomy): Bacteria > Pseudomonadota > Alphaproteobacteria > Bin65 > Bin65 > Bin65. Next base: position 9,466 of record MPMX01000062.1, on the reverse strand, counting down.
CTCCACGACCGTCGCTAACGCCTATCTGAGCCCACGGGTCGCCGGCTACATCGAACGGCTCGACGGGCTGATGAAGGACGACGGGATCGCTGCGCCGTGGCACCTCATTTCGTCGCACGGCGGGCGGTTGACCGTGGATACGGCGGTTCGCCGCCCGGTGGAACTCCTTGAGTGCGGCGGCGCGGCCAGCGTCCTTGCGGCGGCCGGCATCGCGCGTCGGCTCGGCTTGGCGAAGGTCCTCGCCTTCGACATGGGCGGTACTACGGCCAAGGCCGCAATCGTTCTCGACGGCAAGCCGATCCTGGCGCGCAGCTACGAAGTCGCACGCAATGCCCGCTTCAAGAGAGGCAGCGGCATTCCGATCCAGGCTGCGGCGATCGACCTGATCGAGATCGGCGCCGGTGGCGGCAGCATCGCGCGAATCGACCGTCTGGGGCTGGTCGAGGTCGGACCGGACAGCGCCGGCAGCGATCCCGGCCCGGCCTGTTACGGCCGCGGTGGCCGCCATCCGACAGTGTCCGACGCCTGCCTGATGCTCGGATATCTCAACCCCGGGGGATTGCTGGGCGGCGAATTCCCACTCGACGTGGCCGCCGCTGCCGACGCGATTTCGACGGCGATCGCCGTTCCCCAATCGGTCGACCCCCGCGCGGCCGCCGAAGCGATCTTCCGTGTGGTCGTCGAGACCATGGCCAACGCGGCGCGCATCCACATCCTGGAGCGTGGCTTCGATCCGCGCGAGTTCGCCATCATCGTGTGCGGCGGCGCCGGGCCTATGCATGCCGCCGCACTTGCCGAGCACCTCGGCATGAAAGATGTCCTGATCATGCCCCATGCCGGCGTCGGCGCCGCCGTGGGACTGCTCGAGGCGCCGGCGGTCGCGCGCGCGTCGCGCTCCCGCCTCGAGGCGCTGGACGACGTGCGGTGGCCGGAGGTTGCGGCGCTGATCGAGGGCATGCGGGCCGAATTGCTCGGAGATCTTGGCACCGAGCGCGCCGGCAGCGTGGAATTCAGTCTGTCCTGCGATATGCGCTACCGGGGCCAGGGACACGAAATCGACGTTCCGGTGCCATGGCCGCTGCCCGCAGAAGGACAGCAGGTCGCGCTGAGCGAATCCTTTTCCTGCGCGTACCGGCGACTGTACGGCAGGACCAATCCCGGCGGCCGCCCGGAGATCGTCAGCTGGCGCCTGGAGGCCAGAGGACCGCGCCCCGGTCGCGCCGTCCCTAAAGCCGGTCCATTGCACGCTGCGAAACGCGCAGGCGAAGCGCGCAGGGCGAATTTCTCAGGCCGCCCGATGGACGTGCCGGTCCGGCAAAGAAGCGGGCTCGTTCCGGACAGGCGGGAGGCCGGCCCGGCCCTGGTCGAAGAACGCGAGACGACCTCTGTGGTGCCGCCCGGCGCCGAATTCTGGGCGGACGCCTTCGGCAATCTCAGAATTCGGATCGGAGGTGCGGCATGACGCCCGATTCGTCAAGCGTCGAAGCACCCACGAGCGCAGGGCGCGCGGCTCTCGGCCCGGGCGATATCGAGATCGTCTGGCGCCGGCTCATCTCCTTCATGGACGAGGCGATGACGACCATGATCCGGACGGCCTACTCGACGACCATCCGGGAAAGCCGCGACCTGACCGTCGTCCTGTTCGATCCGAGAGGCCGCGCCGTTGCCGAATGCACCTCCGCCAACGCCTCTTTCATCGGCACCCTGCCGCGCTCCATGCAGGCTTTCTTGAAGGCGCATCCCGCAGGCGACTGGCGCGCCGGGGACTGCGTCATCACCAACGATCCCTGGATCGGCGCCGGCCATCTCCAGGACATCACCATGGCGTCGCCAATCTTCCTCGGAGACGACCTGTTCGGGTTTGCGCTGATTGCCGCCCACGGGCCGGATATCGGCGGCGGCCTCTATTCGGCGCTGAGCCGCGAAGTGTTCGAGGAAGGCCTGCGCATTCCGATCTGCCACTATGCCAGAGCCGACGTCCGCGATTCGCTCGTACGCGAATTCATCGTCTCGAACGTGCGCGTACCCGACAAGGTGATCGGCGATCTGGAGGGCATGGCGGCATGTGTCGAGAAGGCCGGCCGCCAGGTCCGCGAGCTTGCCCAGTCCATGTCGACGGAACGCTATCTGGCCTGCACGGACGAAATCGTCCGCCGGTCGGAAGCCGCCATGCGTGCGGCGATCCGGGAAATCCCGAACGGCACCTATCGCAGCGATCTCACGACCAGCGGCCTGGAAGAGCCGCTGCGGATTGCCTGCACCGTGACGGTTTCCGACGATACCATCGCGGTGGATTTCAGTGGCAGCAGCGGCGCCCAGCGCTTCGGCATCAACGTGCCGCTCTGCTACACCTATGCCCATACGGTCTACCCGCTCAAATGCATCCTCGCGCCAGAAGTTCCGAACAATCACGGCACCCTGACGCCGCTCTCGGTGACCGCGCCCGAGGGCTGCGTGCTTAATCCTCAATTCCCGGCGCCGGTCTCGGCGCGCCATCTGACCGGCCAGTTTCTCAGCGCGGCCGTCTTCCTGGCGCTCGCCGAGTGCATCCCGGACCGCGTCATGACCGAGAGCGGCGTAACCCGCCCGCAACTGGTGTTCAGCGGCAAGACCCGCGAAGGCGAACGCTTCGTCGAACATATCTTCATGGTGAGCGGCCTCGGCGCGCGTTCGGCCGCCGACGGACCCAACGCCCTGTGCTTCCCGGCCAACACCACCTGCACGCCGATCGAGATCATCGAGGCGCTCACGACATTGCGCATCGAGTGCAAGGAGCTGGTGCCGGATTCCGGCGGCGCCGGGCAATGGCGCGGCGGCTGCGGTCAGCGCATGTCGGTGCGCAACGCGTCGGGCGAGCCGATCCAGCTTTCGGTCCTGGCGGAGCTGACCCATCGCGGCGCGCAGGGACTGTTCGGCGGACTGCCGGGTCGGCCTACGGTGATCACGCTGGATGGCGAATCCATTCCCGACAAGGCCCTGATCGATTTTCCGCCGCAGTCGGTCCTGGTTGTGGAATCCGCCGGTGGCGGCGGGTTCGGCCCCGCGGGACAACGCGATCCCGCGGCCACGGACCGCGATTTGCTGGAAGGCTATGTGAGCGCCTGACGCCGCCTGAGCGGCGCCTGCGGTTCGAGCGGGCTCAGCCCCTTTGCGCCTCGGCCGGAAGGTTGGCCTTCAGATGGTCCCGGATCCGGCGAATGTGGCGCTCCGCCATCTCCCCTGCCCTTTCCGCATCGCGGGCATCGATGGCGGCCTGAAGCTCGCTATGGTCTTCGAGCGATTTTTCGGTTTCACCGGGCAGCAGGATATCCGCTACGGGATAGAGCGCCGTGTCGATGCGCAGCGACCGGTAGATCGAGATCAGCTTGGGATTGCCCGAAGCGGCGTAGATCAGATTGTGGAACTCCTGGCCCAGCGCATGGAAAGCGGAATCGTCGTTGTCGCGGAAGGCGGCACGCTGGGATTCGTGAACCGCATTCAGTTCCTCTATATCGGCGGCTTCCGCCCGTTCCGCCGCCAGGCGCGCGGCCAGCCCGTCGAGGGCGACGCGAACCGTCAGCAGCTCTTCCATTTCCTCCACCGTAACCGATTTGACGAAGGCGCCGCGACGCGGCTGTATCTGCAGCAGGCCTCTGGTCTCCAGGGTATAGAAGGCCTCGCGCAGCGGCGTCCGGCTGACGCCCAGCCGGTCGGCCAGTTCGACCTCGCGCAAGCGCTGTCCCGGCTGATAGCGGCCTTCGAGAATGGCGCGCTCCAGCAGATTGGCGATCCTTGCCGAAACCGGCAGATTCAAATCGTCGACGAGACCCACTTCGAGTTTCGGAACCTGTTTGGGCGGGGCTGCCATTGCCGTGCATCCGTTGCAGTTAACGCCATCCCTCGGACGTCCTGTTTCGCACGCCGGCGGCCGGAAATCGGTACGTCAATTTCAACCCTTCTCCGCTCCGTCCGCAATGACCGGCGAGAGAAATCGGCGCCGCCGGGAAGCTTCCGCTACCTAAGGCGTTCGAACCGACGCCACCTTCTCACGGCGCGAAGTCCGTAATATTGAATTTTGTACACAATCCCATGTTGACAGTGAACCGGACGCTTGCCCATACTCGATTTTTCCTCGCTGATCCTGCCGCCTGGCACGGTGCCGTCGCTGGCAGGCCTGCGTTCGAGACGGCCGAGCATTGCCAGGGCATTCGGCTTTGCCGTGTGGGAGGGATCGACGTCATGAATTCGAACCTGTGTCTAAAGTTTGTGCGCAAGGGCGCAGCCGCGGTTCTTGCCGCGAGCGCGATCCTGGGCTTCTCCGCCATGTCCTCCGCGGTGAGTGCGGGTGACGGACCGGGCGGTTTCCCGAAACGCCAGATCACGATCATCGTCTGCTTCGGTGCGGGCGGCGGCAGCGACCAGATGGCCCGCGCCATGGGTGCGGCAGCCGAGAAAGTGCTCGGCGTCCCGGTTGTCGTGACCAACAAAAAGGGCGCCGGCGGCCTCGGCTGCCTGCCCGATTTCCTCGGCGCGCCGGCAGACGGCTACACGATCCTGCAGCATACCGACAATCTGGTCACGCTTTATGCCTCCAAGAAGAGCAACCTCAATCCGGCGACAGACATCAAGCCCCTGCTGATTGCCAATGTCGTTGCGAGTCAGCTTTTCATCAATTCGAAGGACAAGCGCTTTCTGACCGGCGGCAAGCCGGACTTCGACAAGGTGCTGAAATACGCCAAGGCCAACCCGGGCAAGATGACGGTGGCGAACTATGGCACGACGGAGAATCTCGAAGGCGTGACCATGGGTAAGTTGGAGAAATTCTTCGGCATCAAGACCAAGATCATCGCCTTCGACAAGCCGGCCGAACGCTACGGTTCGGTGATCGGCGGACGTATCGACGTGCTGTTCGAGCAGATCAGCGATGTCCGCTCGCTGGTCCAGAGCGGCGACCTTGCGCCGGTCCTCTCGATCTGGCCGAAGCGGTTCAAGGTCTACCCGGACACCAAGGCGACCGGGCAGGACTACGGCATGAAGTGGGTCCCGACGGTCAAGTGGCGGGCCCTGTTCATCCGCAAGGACACGCCCAAGCCGATCGCCGATTTCCTAGAAGCGGCGATGAAAAAGGCCTGGGCGATCGAGAGCCACCAGGCGTGGCTCAAGAAAAAGGGCATGCACCTGCTGAACTCCTACCGGAACAGCGCCGAGACGACGAAAATCGCGGCTGACGAAATCAAGACCTATTCGGACGCCTATCGCGACCTCGGACTGCCCAGCAGATAACGCTCGCCGGGCCGGACGTTTGCCCGGCTCGAAGAGCGAATCGCAACCTATGGTAGCGCGCGCCGCGGAAGGGCTGATCTGGCTTGCCTTCGCGGCGCTCGCTTTTTCTCTGACTTACGAGTTCGATCAGCCTTTGCGCGGCTATGCCCTGGGCGCGACGACCTGGCCTCGGGCGATCATTCTGATGATCGGGCTCGGGGCCCTGGGTCTGCTGATTTCCCGGCTGCTGAACATCGGCGGCGAAGCGAACCGACGCGCCGATCTCGACAGTTCCTTCGACACGGAGGGGGAGGCGGCGCCGTCGCACGCCGCCTCAACGGCCGAATTCTGGCGCCAGGCGCTGGAGCCGAAGCGGCTGCTGACCTTCGGCCTGCCGCTGGTCTATGTCGTTGCCATGCACCGCTTCGGGTTCCTTTTCGTCTCGCCCGTTTTCCTGCTCGCCTACATGGTGCTCTTCGGCTACCGCAAATGGCGCGTGCTGATCGCCGTCAACCTTGCCATCTACGCTGTTGTCCTGCTGGTCTTCGTGCGCCTGCTCTACACCCATTTTCCGCCCGGCCTCGGCGTGTTTCACAGCCTGACCGGCCGGTTCGTCGATTTCATTCAATAGGCGGGAAAGCGGGCGGTGGAGAATTTCCTTCTTGGCACTTATCAGCTCATCAGCGATCCCACCGCGCTGCTTCTCTTTGCTTCTGCGCTAATCGCCGGACTGGTGTTCGGCTCGGTGCCGGGCCTCAGTTCCATGACCCTGGCGGCGATCTTCCTGCCTTTCTCGGTGTTCCTGCCGTCGGAGCATGCCATCCTGTTCTACGGCGTCATCTATGTGTCCGGCGTCTACGGCGGGGCCACGACAGCGATCCTGTTCAATATCCCGGGATCGGTGGAAAACACGCCGACCACCTTCGACGGCCACCCGATGGTCAAGAAAGGGCAGGCCGGACGGGCCGTCGGCCTGGCGATTACGGCGTCCGCGATCGGCGGGACGATTTCATGCGTCGTCATGATGATCGGCACGGCGCCGATCGCGCGCTGGGCGATTTCCGCGATCAGCCCGATCGAGAAGTTCGCCATAGTTTTCTTCGCCCTTGCCGTCGTTGCCGGAATCGGGCGTGGCTCGTTCTGGAAGCGCTGGATCTCGCTGTTCTTCGGCCTGTGGATCGGCACCATCGGCACCGATCCGGTCGGCGGGCTCGGCCGCTTCGCCTTCGGCGACTACTATGTGATGACCGGCATCAACTTCACGGTGCTGATCGTCGGTTTTTTCGCGGTTTCCGAGGTGTTCGTCCAGGGCGAGCGGCTGGTCAGAGGCACCTACAAGGCACCGAGGGTCTCGGTGGATTTTCCCCGTTTCGCCGAATTCTGGCGATTGAAGATCGCGATCCTGCGCTCGTCCGTCATCGGCTTCGCCTGCGGCGTGCTTCCGGGCGTCGGCGCCGCGCTGGCGTCGTTCCTGTCCTACAGCGAGGCCGTCCGGTGGTCCAAACACCCGGAACGGTTCGGCACCGGCGAGCCCGAAGGCATCGTCGCCGCAGAGACGGCGAACAACTCGGCGACCGGCGGCGCCATGGTGCCGCTGCTGGCGCTCGGGCTGCCCGGCGGCGGCTTCACGGCGATCATGATCGGCGTGCTGACCTTGCACGACCTGACGCCCGGCCCGCTGGTCATGATCCAGCACAAGGCGCTGGTCTGGGTGCTGTTCTGCGGCATGTTCTGGGCCAGCATCGCCATTCTGGTGCTCGGCCTGATCGAGACGCGCATGATCGTCAACCTGCTGCGCATTCCGTTCGCGATTCTCGGCCCGGCGATCATCTTCTTTTCGACCATCGGCGCCTTCTCGCTGCGCAACAATATCCTCGATGTCTGGACGATCTTCGTCGCCGGCATCCTGGGTTATGTGCTGCGTCGCTACGGCTATTCGTTGCCCGCCATCGTCATGGGGGTCATCCTGGGGCAGATCGGCGAAGAGGCCTTCTACCAGTCGATGGTTCTGATGGACTACCGGCTGCTCGGCTTCTTCGACTATCCCACCGCCGCGGTGTTTCTGCTCCTCGGGGCCGCCACGATCGCAGCGCATCTGATCCGGACCGCCCGCCGCAGTCGCGTTCGTACCGACCGATAACCTGAACGCCACAGGTTCAAATCCTACCCCCGCAACCACCGAGACCGACATCTCCGGCATGGGGATGTCGGTCCTCGTGTTTCCGCGCCCGTTTCCTGCCCATTCTAGGATGGTTCCGAGATCGCCGTGCAGCACGGCGTCCATCTCGGCCCATTTTTCGGCGGGGGTAAGCACGATGCGCTCGATCAGGCCGCGGATGGCAGCAGCCGCCGCGTCGCGGTCCTCCGGATGGTCCAGCGCCTCGGCAAGCCGTGCCACCTTGCGCCGGTAGATGTCCGCGATGTTGGGGTGGATGTCCGGGAGGTCGGCGGGCGCCGCCGACAGGCGCTCGTTCAGCTCGTCCTGGCGGGCTTCCAGCTCGCGCAGCCGGTCCACCATCCCACGCACATAACCGCCGTCCTCGATGACGGCGATCATGGCGGCGATCTTCTTCTCGACCGCGGCCAGCTCCTTGCGGTCTCCCGCGCCCGAGGCGCGGCGCTCGCGGTTGATCCGGTTGGTCTCCTCGGAATAGGCCCGCATCGCCTCGGCGGCGGCCTCCGGCGCCATCAGCCGGTCCTTCAGTCCGGCCAGGACACGTTCTTCGATGACTGTGCGGCGGATACCCCTGCCGTTCGAGCAGGTGCCGGTCATGATGTGGTTCGAACAGCCGTATCGGTCCTGGCCGCGCATCGAATAGGGGCCGCCGCAGACGCCGCATTCGAGCAGGCCCGAGAGCAGGTGGCGGGGCCGGTGGGCACCGTTCAGCCGGTTGCCCCGGGCGGATTGCATGGCCTCGATGACGGTGGCGTATTGCTCCGTGATTTCCCCTTGGCGCTCCTTGACCGCCTTCCACAGCGCATCGTCGAGGATACGAAGCTCGGGGACTTCCGAGACGATCCACTCCTTCGGTGGGTTGATCCGCGATACCCGCTTGCCCGTCTCCGGGTTCTTGACGTAGCGCAGCCGGTTCCAGATCAGACGCCCGATGTAGAGCTCGTTGTTGATCAGGCCCGTGCCCCGCTTCGCGTGGCCTCGGATGGTGGTATCCATCCAGAGCTTGCCCGACGGGCCGGGGATGCCTTCCCCGTTCAGCCGCCGCGCGATCGCGCGCGGGCTTGCGCCGTCGGCGAACTCCCGGAACACCCGGCGCACGACTTCGGCCTCGGTTTCGTTGATCGTGCGCCCGCCGCGTACCGGATCGCCCGAGCCGTCGAGCGACTTCACCACGTCGTAGCCGTAGCAGAGGCCGCCGCCGGAGCGGCCCTGCTCGACCCGGCCCCTGAGCCCCCGGTGCGTCTTGGCCGCGAGGTCCTTCAGGAACAGCGCGTTCATCGTCCCCTTGAGACCGACATGGAGCTCGTCGATCTCGCCTTCCGACAGGGTGACGATCATCACGCCCGCGAACTTCAGGTGCTTGTAGAGCGTCGCCACGTCCGCCTGGTCGCGGCTCACCCGGTCGAGCGCCTCGGCGACCACGATCTCGAACAGACCGCGCCGCGCGTCGTCCAGCAAAGCCTGGATGCCGGGACGCAGGATCATGCTGGCGCCGGAGACGGCGGAGTCCTTGTACGCGCCGGCGATCTTCCAGCCCTCGCGCGCCGCGCTCTCGCGGCAGACCCGGAACTGGTCCTCGATCGACGCCGCCCGCTGCTGGTCGGACGAGTAGCGGGCATAGAGCGCGCAGCGCAGGGTCATGGCTTCCGGTCTCCTATTTCTCGCCGGCATCCTCCGCCGGCGCGTTGTCGTTGGCGGCGTCGAGCCTGTCCAGTTCCTCGCGCGCGATGCGCCGGCCGATCAGCCGGGCCAGCGTCAAGACGGCGGCATCGATCCGCGCCTCCGCCCCGCCACCTGCCCCGGCCCCCAGATCGCGTCCGGGGCAGGCTCCCGAGCCGGGGTTGTCGTTCGCCGCCACGCCGCGCATGACGGAAATTCCACGATCCTCGTTCTCCGGCATCTCTCAGCAACTCCCGCAACAATACGCTCCCGGGAGTCGATTTGGCCCCGCGATTCGGCCATGTCAAACGGGACAGGTAGGGGATTTCCTGCATGGAATCATACAGTTGAGTAGCTCAGGGGGCGCAAGGAGGGACATGCGGTGCCTGA
>MPMX01000061.1 GCA_002238725.1 Rhodospirillaceae bacterium bin65 | reverse complement strand
GCCGCGGACGGGAAGCCGGGCGCCGAAGGGGAAACGCGCGGCCGCACGCGCCGCCAGCCGGTCCGCCGTCAGGATTCCGATCCCCGCCGGCGCAGCGGCGGCAGGGCGGACGAGGCCGTTCCGGGCGATGAGCCGCTGGATCAGGGATTGCACCGCATTCTGGGCGGCGGGCCCGAAAAGGCGGGTAAAGACGGCGCCGCCGCGGACCCGGCCGGCGACGACGCTGTCAGCGCCGCAGCATCCGGCGATGCGGCATCCGGTGATGACGCGTCGGGCAGCGGGCTCTCGGGTGACGGGGCTTCGGGTGGCGGGGCAGGCGAAGACATGGCTGCCGGAAACGCGCCCGGCCCGGATGCTGCTGCCGACGCTGCCGCGCCCGCGGAAGAGACGCCGAAACCCCGAACGCGCCGCCGCAAGCCGGCGGCCGAGCCGGAGGAGGCTGCGCCGGCCGAGCCCGTCGCCGACGCCACGGTTTAATTGCTGCATCGGCCGGCGGCGACTTCGCCGCAGCGTCGGCCCTGGCGTCGCCCCAGCGTGCCATCCTGGCCGCCACCGGAGCACCGATCTCTCCCAGGGCGGTCTCGAGATCGATCCGCAGGCCGGAGCGCATCGCCGCGACGGCAGTCCATTGCACACTGGTTTTTTGCAGGCGGCGGTTTGCGGCCGACAGGGTAGATCGATGGCTCCGAACCTCAGCCGGGTCGTCGTCCCATCCGCAGAATGTCCATTCTCGAAACCGTCAAATATCGTTCCAAATAAGCCCTCGACTGGCTTAAGGATCAAGCGTCTTCTATCGCTTCTGAAAGCTGCATTTCCAAAAGATCGGCAAGATAATTTTCCATCATTCTAAAGTCGAGGTGTCCGGCGTCCCAAGCTCTATCGGCGGAAGTCAGTGCAGCTTCATACCTTACCCTGTTTTCGCGAATTCTCTCTGGAACGATCTTTCTTCCCGGCAACAGGTAACCTGAGCGAACGCACAAAAGAAAGTAGCAGGTAGCGCGCGCGGTCCTTCCATTGCCTTCTATGAACGGGTGAATCCAGTTCAGCCGCCAAAGGCCATAGGCGGCCAATTCTGTCTCTGTCCAGATATACCAGTTTTCCTGTACCGTCGAAACGAACCGATCCATCCAGTCGGATACATCGTTGAAATGCGGGGGCTTATGATCGCCGACATAGATCGGCTCGCGCCGGAAACGGCCGCCGAACTGGGAAATGTTGGCCACTGCCACATGATTTAACGCCCAAAGAAGATACTTGTCGAACGATGCAGGGCCTTTCATCAGGCCTATTTCAATGCAGTTTGTCAAAAGATCGTATTGTCTATTCAAGTTTTGTTCCTGAACACGATTAAAGAGATTCCGATCTTCTTCTTCTAGGATAAACATTGCGCCGAAATCCCAGCAATAATCCTTTATGGTTTTCGAATAATCTAACGGATGCGAATCCGATTGACGGATTTTTTCGCGGATTCTTTCGTTATCTCGGATCCCTTCGGCGCATTGCCGTAAACGAAGCTCGCACGTTGCTCGCGCAGCTGCTCGTCTGTCATCTCGATCGAACGGGCGCTGGCCAGCAGGTCTTTCAGCCGGGGCCGTTCCGGAGCACGATGAAGAGCCGCTTTCCGCTCAGCCATTTGGCATGCGCCCTCGTCGGTTTCCGGCAATGTGCCGTATATGTTCCATCATGCACGCAAAGTACCGTCACTAACCGCGATTGTCCATAGTACGCTTCTCGCGGATGCACGAAATTGGCGCGGCGCTTCCGACGTTCCCAATGTGCCGCCTCACCCGGCCTTTTTTCGCGCCTCGTATTTCTCCCGCTCTTCCTGCACCAGTTCCTTTTTGGACAGCTTGCCGATCAGGGTTTTCGGCAGTTCGGTGCGGAACTCGACCGCGGCCGGTATCTCGTGCTTGCCGAGCCGTTCCCTGAGGAACTCGATCATGCCGGCTTCGTCGACAGGCTCGGCGCCCTCCTTCAGCTTGACGAAGGCCTTGGGGCTCTCGCCGCGATAGTCGTCCGGGATGCCGATAACGGTGACCTCCTCGACCGAGGGGTGCTGGTAGACCGCTTCCTCGACATGGCGCGGATAGACGTTGAAGCCGCCGCACAGGATCAGATCCTTCATCCGGTCGATGATGAAGGTGTAGCCGTCCTCGTCCATATAGCCGACATCGCCGGTGCGCAGCCGGCCCTCGACGATGGTGTCGGCCGTGGCCTCGGGCCGGTTCCAGTAGCCTTTCATCACCTGCGGGCCCACGATGCAGATCTCGCCGTCCTCGCCGATGCCGAGAATCTTGTGCGGGTCCTCCCGGTCGGTGATGACGAGTTCCGTGTTGGGCAGCGGCATGCCGATGGAGCCGGCCTTGTTGATGCCCTGCAACGGGTTGCAGGCCGCGCTCGGCGAGGATTCGGTGAGGCCGTAGCCTTCCATCACCGTACAGCCGGCGAGCTCTTCGAACTGGGCCTTGACCTCGACCGGCAACGGCGCGCCGCCCGAGATGCACGCCTTGATCGACCGGAGATCGAAGTCCGCGATCTTGGGATGGTTCGACATGGCGTTGTACATGGTCGGCACGCCCTGAAAGCCGGTCGGCTTCTTCTTGTCGATGTCGCGCATGACGTCGTCGAGCACGAAGCGCGGATGGACGATCATCTCCGCCCCCGAGCGGATCGAGAGGTTCATGACCGAGGTCATGGCGAAAACGTGGAAGAAGGGCAGCACGGCCATGAACACATCGCTGCCTTCCTCCATCGCAGTGTTCCACAGATAGGCCTGCTGGACGTTCGCCATCAGGTTGGCGTGGGTCAGCATGGCTCCCTTGGAGACGCCGGTCGTGCCGCCGGTATATTGCAGCACGGCAACATCTTCCTGCGGATCGATTTCGGCCGGCGCATAGTCGCCGCCGTTCGCCGTCAGGTCGGCGAAGCGGACATGCCGCTCGTCGTTCGGAACTTTCGAAATTTCCTTCCGCTTGACCAGCGGATAGAGCAGGCTCTTCGGGAAGGGCAGCACCTCGGCGATCTTGCCGATCACCAGCTTTTTCAGCCGGGTCTTCGGCAGCAGGCTGGCCATCTTGGGATAGAGCGCCTCGACATTCAGGGTGACCATGATGTCGGTGTGCGAATCCTCGATCTGGTATTCCAGCTCCGGCTCCGAATAGAGCGGCGAATAGTTCACCACCGTGCCGCCCGCCTTCAGGATGCCGTAGTAGCAGATCACGAATTGCGGGCAGTTGGGCAGGAACAGGCCGACATTCACACCCTTGCCGACGCCAAGATCCTGAAAGCCCTTGGCCGCGCGATTCGCCAGGTCGCCGATCTGGCTGTAGGTGAACTTGCGGTCGAGGAAATCGAGCAGGTTATGGTTGGGGTACCGGGCGACGGCGCCGTCGAGATTCTCCCATAGCGGCGTAACTTCGAGCTGTGCCCGCCAGTCGATCCCTTCCGGGTAGGTTTTCAGCCAGGGCTTGTCGGCTGCGCCTGCATTGCCGCCGGATTCCAGGCCGGATTCTGGGGCGGTGTCCGTGTCGGTTGCCATGTTCCGCTTCCCCGAACGTCAAAGTCTATGGATCGTGCGGACAAGGCTAGAGCATGTCGGCCGAATAGGGAAGCGGACCGGCGCTAGCCCGGCCCCTCGCCGAAGCCGCCGGCCACCAAAATTTCGAGGGCGTCGAGCGCGGCGGCAGTCCCCGCTCAATGCCAGGATCGGAAATCACCTGAGCGATTCCGCGCTGGCATGGCCCGATCCGGGCACGTCCCGGCGCGGCTGTGACGCTCGCCGGGAGGCACACGGTCGATTCGCTCCATTCGGCGAATTTTCGGGTCGAGAGGCCCATGACGGTATTCCAAATGTGGTAAATATTTACCGTAAACCACTACATTTTGCCCTACAAGAGTCAAAGCTGGAGTTTCGCGCCCCCGCGTTCGTCCCCGGCCGGGAAGAACCCAAAGCCTCAGACATCAACGGAGTATCGAGATATTGCTCAAACGGAGTGCGGGGCGAAAATTTGCATTTTTGCTTGACGGCTAGACGCGCAAAGGTAGGTTGCAGCCGCTAGGCTAATGCAATGTTGGGCGAGTCTTATGCGAAAATTGAAATACTTGGCAATAGCCGCCACGCTAGTTCCAAGTGTTGCGCACAGCGCAGAATGCAAAATCGAGGAATGGACATGGAATTCCCCATTGCCAACCATTCTGATAATTGAAGGCGTTACTACTTGCGCATCAGGCGAAATAATTCTCCGCCTTTATCGGGGGAAAGACGGCCCTTTCTTAGGCGTGGAAAGGGATTACATCCGAGGATATACGTTTAAGGTGATGCGTACAGCAACGCAAAAACCAAAAGTTCTCCACATTAAGTACTCCATAAAATCGCAATAGCAGGGAGCGGCGTTATGAGTTATGTCCATCCGCCAATCGTTCAGAATGCGTTAAAGAATATAGACGAAACTCAGCGTCTTACTTTCGAATCTGAATTTAACCAAAGAAAGCGTTCAAAGGGAAACATGATAGCCCTCGCTATTATCTTTCCAATTCAACTTTTTTTGCTGGGTAGAGTAGGTTTGGGTCTCATTTTTTGGCTGACAGGTGGCGGGTTCCTCGTTTGGTGGATTATAGAGATATTTCTTACATCTAGCCGCGTCGATACCTAACAATGGCGAAGTTGCAACTAATGTTATTCGCGACATAAAGATCATGGAATAGAGCCCGACCGTAACCGGATTTCTGGGTGCTTGGGCTAGGCAGGCCGCCTAATTCAAACCCGAAATTGACCCATGTTTCATTCGTCACCAGCGGTATTAAGCGAACAATATCAGTCCCGGATGGACAACCTATTGAGAGATCAGGCTCTATTCCGGCCCCTCGCCGAAGCCGCCGGCGATCAGCGTTTCCAGGGCAACGAGCGCGCCGCCGGCGTCCGGCCCTTCGGCGTGGATGTCGATCGTCGTGCCCTGCGCCGCCGCCAGCATCATCAGCCCCATGATGGACTGGCCGGAAACGGTCGTCCCGCTGCGCGAGACCCGGACGTCGCAGGCAAAGCGCGCCGCCGTCTTGGCGAAGGCGGCGGCGGCGCGCGCGTGCAGCCCCTTGCGATTGACAATCCGCGCGGTCCGGAGAGGCATTTGTGCTGCCGGACCGCGCTCAGTCCTTGTCGCTCAACAGGGCCGACGCGATATTGATATACTTGCGGCCGGCTTCCTGGGCGGCCGTCACGGAGCCCTTCAGATCGCCCTCGTTGCGCGCCGCCGCCAGCTTGATCAGCATCGGCAGGTTGATGCCGGCCAGCACCTCCACCTTCGCCGGCTCCATGATCGAAATGGCGAGGTTCGAAGGCGTTCCGCCGAACATGTCGGTCAGCACCGCAACGCCGTCGCCGGAATCGACCGCCTCGACCTCCTTGAGGATATCGCTGCGGCGCTGCTCCATATCGTCGTCCGGGCCGATGCAGACGGCGGCCGTCTGTTCCTGTGGGCCGACGATATGTTCCAGGGCGGCGAGAAACTCTTCCGCCAGCCGGCCGTGGGTCACCAGAACCAACCCGATCATGGGCGCTCCTTCGGTTTTTTCAACCGGCAGAGACTAGTGCAAGTCCCGTCGCGGTGGAAGCGAACCGTCACGCCGGCCCGGCCGGAAAATCCTCTCGGCTGTCGCGTCCCATGTCCCGATGGCGCAGGGTATGGGGCCAGTCCCGGCCAGACAGCCAGGCCGCCGTCCGCTGCGCCACATAGACCGAACGGTGGCGGCCGCCGGTGCAGCCTATGGCGATGGTGAGATAGCTTTTGCCCTCGGCCCGATAGCGCGGCAACAAAAGGTCGAGCATGCCGGTCAGCCGTTCGAAAAAGGGCTGGAAATCCGGATCGCCGGCAATGTAGTCGCCGGTTTGCGCGTCCAGCCCGGTCGTCGGGCGCAGGCTCTCGACATAGTGGGGATTGCGCAGGAAACGGACGTCGAAGACCAGGTCGGCGTGGCGCGGCAAGCCATGGCCGAATCCGAAACTCTCGACGAATACCGAAAGCTGCCGTCGGCCGTTGTCCGCGAAATGATCCTGCACCCGCCGGCGCAGCGTGTGGACGGTTTCGTCGGACGTGTCGATCACCGGATCGGCCAGCCGGCGCAGCGGTGCGATCGTCTGCCGCTCCAGCAGCACCCCGTCCAGCACCGGCCGTTCGCGCGCCAGCGGATGGCGGCGGCGGGTTTCGGAATAGCGCTGAACCAGAATTTCGTCGTCGCAGTCGAGGAAGATCAGCCGGGCATCGATATCGCTGCGCGCCAGGATGCGGCGTACCGCGGCTTCCATGGCGGCCATGTCGAAATCCCGCGCCCGCACGTCGATGCCGAGCGCGACCGGCCGGTCGCCCCGGCTGCCGCCCCCGCCGCCGAGACCGACGAACCCGTCGAGCATCGCGAGCGGCAGATTGTCGACGACAGTGAATCCGATGTCTTCGAGCGCCGCCAGCGCGGTCGATTTTCCGGCGCCGGACAGGCCGGTGACCAGCGTCAGCAGGCGCGGCCCGGGCGAACTGTCGGCGGTCGCCTGTCCCTGACTGTCGCGAGGCTGTGTCATGGACCGAAGCGATGCAATCTGCCGGCCCCTTCCTGCCGCAACCGGGCGGGTGCCTAGATGCTGTCGGGAATATGCGGCGGGCCGTGGGCGACAGCAAGCCGGATCAGCGCGGCCGAGGCCGGATTCCGCGGGTCGGCGCGTAACAGCGGCACCGAGACCCCGAGTTCCGTCCGAAAGGCCGGCTCCGGCAATCGTTCGCCCGCAGCCGCGCCGACTTCGACGAAGAAGGCGACCGGCGCCTGGTCGACGAAGGCGAGCCGCATGATCCCGTTGCCGTGCGCCTCGATCATCCCGGCGCCCTGCAACGGCGCCCGTGCGATCAGCCGCGGCCCTTCGCGGAACAGCGCCGTGAGGTCATCCGATATCAGCATGGCGCCGCCGTCGACAAGCTGGAGCCCCAGCGCGGATTTGCCGGCGCCGCTTTCGCCGGTCAGCACGATGCCGCGGCCGTCGATGGCGACGCAGGTGGCGTGCAGCGAGACCTCCGCCGCCGTGCGGCCTGAGCCGCCCGACCCGGCGGCAGCCTCAGGACGGTTTCGGGCAGGCCGGCGCAACGCCATTCTCGGGTACCGGATGTCTTCTCATGCCGGAAACGCTCGCATGGTGTGCCTCGGGCCGCAAAGGGGCAGGTTGCCGCCCTTTACCGGTTCGCCGTCCTCGCGTAACAGGCGGCCATGCTGCTGCGTCTTATCGAAATCATCCTGCCGGTGCTGATCTGCGCCGGGCTCGGCTACGGCTGGGCGCGTTCCGGCCGGCCGTTCGACACCCGGATGGTTACCCGCTTGGTGACCAATATCGGCACGCCCTGCCTGATCGTGGCGACGTTGACCGGGCTGCGCCTGGAAGCGGACGCCTTCCTGGCGATGGCCGGCGCGGCGGTGCTTTCCATCTTCGTTTTCTTCGTTATCGCCTATGCGATCACCGGCCTGGCCGGAGACGATTTCCGCACCTACGGCCCGCCGCTCGGATTCGCCAATGCCGGCAATCTGGGTTTGCCGCTGTGCCTGTTCGCCTTCGGCGACGCCGGACTGGCCCTCGCCATCGCGTATTTTGCGGTCGGCGCGGTCGGCCAGTTCACCGTCGGCCAGTTCATCGTCGCCGGCCGGTTTTCCCTCAAGACAGCGGTTGCGTCTCCGGTCATCTGGGCGACCGGGCTGGCGCTGGCGCTCAATTTCCTCGACTGGCCGATGCCCAGGGCGTTGGCCAACGCCTTCGAACTGCTCGGCGGTTTCGCCATCCCGCTCATGCTGATCGCAATGGGCGTGTCGCTGGCCAGCCTGCACACCGTGAGCCTGGGCAAGAGCCTGTTCTATGCCGTCATGCGGATCCTGATCGGGGTCGTCATCGGGCTGGGCCTGGGCGCGGCGCTCGGCCTGCCGGACCTGGCGCGCGGCGTGCTGCTGATCCAGTGCGCCATGCCCGCGGCGGTGTTCAACTATCTGTGGGCGTCCTACTACGAGCGCAATCCGGAGGCGGTCGCCGGAGTCGTCTTCGGCTCGACCCTGCTGGCCTTTGCCGCCCTGCCGGCGATCGTGGCGGTGGCGCTGGACCCGGCCATCCTGCCCTGGCAATAGCGGCGCGTCAGGCGGTGCTGCCCGTTCCGCCCTCGCCGGGAGGACGGCCCGCGGTGCGGAACAGCCGCGGCAGGGAAATGACGAAGCGCGCCCCGCGCACCGATCCGTCCGGCATGCGGATATTCTCGGCCCGCAAGGCGCCGCCGAGAGCCTCGACGATCTGCCTGCTGATGCTGAGGCCGAGGCCCGAGTGCTGGCCGAAGGCTTCGTCGGCGGGCCGCTCGGAATAGAAGCGCTTGAAAATGTCTTCCTCCTTGCCGGGGGCGATGCCGGGGCCGTCGTCCTCGACAGTGACGGTCACGGTGTTTTTTTCGGCGCGCGCGGCGATCCGGATTGCCCCTTGCGGCGGCGTAAAGGAAACCGCGTTGGCGATGAGGTTCTGGAGCACCTGAACCAGCCGGTCCTCGACCGCCTGGGCGATCAGGCTGCCGCGTTCCGGCAGATCGAGGCGGATTTCCGGCGCCCCGTCTTTCGCCGTGGTCCGGTACACCTCCGCCAGTGTCTGCAGCAGGTGCCGGAGGTCGACCGGTTCGGGCGCGAGGCGGGCCAGTTCCGCATCCAGGCGCGAAGCGTTGGCGATGTCGGTGATCAGCCGGTCGAGCCGGTCCACGTCCTGCTCGATCACGGCCATCAACCGCTTCTGCTTTTCCGCATCGTCGATCCGCGCCGCCGTTTCCACCGCGCTGCGCAGCGACGACAGCGGGTTCTTCAATTCGTGCGACACATCGGCGGCGAAGCGTTCGATGGCGTCCATGCGGTCGAACAGTTCGGTGGTCAGGTCGTTCAGCGCGGCCGATAGATCGCCGATCTCGTCCCGGCGGTCGGGAAAGGTCGGAATTGCCACCGACCGGGTGCGCAGCCGGCGCATCCGGTCGGCCGCGGCGGCGAGGCGGTTGATCGGACGCGAAATGGCGCGGGCCAGGTAAAGCGAAAGCAGCAGCGACAGGATGAAGACGATGCCGAAGACCAGGACGATATCCTGGCGCACCTCCCGGACCGACCGGTCGATCTCGGCGCTGGAGATGGACAGCATCAAGCCGCCGTAGACGTTCTTGTAGTGCTGGACCGGGATGGCGAAGGACAGGATCAGGCGCCGGCGATCCGACACGCGCACCATGCTGCCCTCGTCGCCGCCGAGCGCCAGCCTCACTTCTTCGTAATCCGCCGCGCTCTCATAGGGCTTTTCCCGGTAGACGGCGGCCCGGTCGCGCCCCTGGGAGAGCAGGAAGAAAAACCAGTCGTAAACCTCGTTAAGCGAACGCAGAACCCGGCTCGACCCCTCGGGCGGCGGCAGCGCCTCCTGCCGGATCGCGCCGCCGGGCCGCAGCAGCGCCCGGCTGTCGGCGATCAGTACGCCGTTGCGGGCGAACAGCCGGGCGCGCACCCGGGTCGGCCGGACCAGCCGGCGCAGTACCTTGCGGGCGGTCTCGATCTCGATTTCGGTTGTCGCCGGATCGCCGGGCGGGACGGCGGTTTCGCCCAGCGCGCCGGCAATCATGCGCGCTTCAGTGCCGAGCGCAAGAAGCCGGCCGTCGATCAGGCTGCGCTCGTAGACGCCCAGATACATCAACCCACCGAAGATGGTGGCCAATGGAAAGATGCCGATCGCCAGGATGCGCAGGGTCAGCCGTGAAAAGCGCCGGCCGTCCCGCATACCGAGCCTGTAGCGCAGGGAGTCGCGTTCCGCGCCGTCGACAGGCCGGCGCGGGGGCGGCTGACCCGCTCCGGATACCTCCGTCGAACTCAGGCGAACATCGTCCGGCATTGCATCCTGCCGCGGCGCAGGCCCTGGCCGGCGCCCGGACTCTTCGATCTGCCAACCGACACGCGCTCTTCCGCAGCGCTTGCCGGGAGGCCGGCTCCGCGGGCGCCGCCGTCAGCTTTCGGCGTAACGATAGCCGATCCCGTACAGGGTTTCGATCTTGTCGAAGCCGTCGTCAACGGTCTTGAACTTCTTGCGCAGCCGCTTGATGTGGCTGTCGATGGTGCGATCGTCGACATAGATGTTTTCGCCATAGGCGGCGTCCATAAGCTGATCGCGGCTCTTGACGTGGCCGGGGCGCTGGGCCAGCGACTGGAGGATCAGGAATTCGGTAACGGTCAACTGGACCGGCGCGTCGTGCCAGGTGCAGCGGTGGCGGTCCGGGTCCATCACCAGCGCGCCGCGGGCAATAACCGTGTCCGCCGCCGGCCCGGCCGCCTCGGCTTCCGCGCGGCGCAGAACGGCGCGGATACGCTCGATCAGCAGCCGCTGGGAGAACGGCTTGGTGATATAGTCGTCCGCGCCCATGCGCAGGCCGAGCACCTCGTCGATCTCGTCGTCTTTCGAGGTCAGGAATATGACCGGCAGCCGCGACTGGCTGCGGATGCGGTTCAGCAGTTCCATGCCGTCCATGCGCGGCATCTTGATATCCAGAATGGCGAGGTCGGGCGGGCGGGCGGCAATGCCGGCGAGCGCTTCGGCGCCGTCCTTGTAGGTCCGCACGTCGAATCCTTCGGCCTCCAGCGCGATCGAAACCGAGGTCAGGATATTGCGGTCGTCGTCGACCAGGGCGATCGTGTTCTTCATCGGCGTTCCGCTCGGCTGATCCATTGTGCCCGGTCCGGACCGAGCCCGGTTACAGGCGATGTTCGGCTGCCGTCACCGCAATCTGCCGCGACCGGGCCAACGGGCAATGGTACACCGAAGTCGGGCGATATTGCGGCGCCGGGAACCGGCCGGCCGGCCAGCGTATCCTAGCACTCCCCGGCAGGCCGGTGAAATCGTCCGCGGAGGCGGCCGGCGATTGACGGCAGGCGCGGCTGCGCCCTACGGTTTCGAGGCGCAGACGCGCCGGCGGTCCGGGTGTTCGCGCGGATGATTTGGCCGTCGGCGGCCGGAGTTGGCGAGTGGACAACCTTTACCGAGAAACAGGCGTGTCGTTGTCTGCACGGGGCGCCGGTGCAGCGGCCGCTGCCGGGATTCCGTTGCCATGAGCCGGTTTGCTGCGCTTGCGCCTCTCGCACTCGGCGCGGCCATCGTCGCGGCGGGCCTGGCGGGCCCGGCAACCGTGCTGTCGCCAGCGCAGGCGCAACAGGTCGGGACATCGCAGGACGAAACCGAACAACCGCCAGCCTACCGCCTGGGCGACCTGACGGTGGGTGCGATCTCGGCGCACCAGTCGGCGAGCCGCGACGGCGCGGCCTATCTGCGGATCGGCAATGCCGGCGAGGATGACGACGCTCTCATCGATGCGTCGACCCCGATCGCCAAGCGCGTCGAGCTGCGCGGCCCGGTGCCCGGAGGGGAAGTCTGGGAGACCGGGCGGGTCGACGCCATTCCCGCACCGGCCGGACGGGAGACCGTATTGACGGCGGCGACGCTGCATCTCAGACTGGTCGGATTGCGCGGTATCCTGAGGGTCGGCCGCAGCGTTCCCATTACCCTGACCTTCGAGCGGGCCGGTGCGATAACCGTGCAGGCGCGCATCCTGTCGCCGAACGAAGCCGCCGCGATCATCGAACAGTCCGTTCCGCAGAACGGCCCACCGGGCCGGCAGCGATGAACGGCGCCGGCGACCTCGGCTTCGCCCGGGAACTGGCGCGCTCCAGTGCCGTGGCCAGCCTGGCGACCCTCGATCCGGAAAGGGGACCGCCGCACGCCTCTTTCGTGACCGTCGCTTTGCGCCAGGATCTTTCGCCCATACTCCTGCTGTCCGGTCTTGCGCAGCACCGCAGGAACCTGGCGGCGAATTCGGCCGCAGCGCTACTGATGAGCGGCGAAGGACGCAACGTCGAGGCGCCGGACGATCCGTTGGCCGGCGACCGCGTGACCGTTCGGGGCGTCGTCGAAAAGTCGGAAGATCCGGCCGACCGGATGCGCTTCCTGGCTCGTCACCCGGCAGCGGCCCAATACGCCGATTTCGCCGATTTCGATTTCTTTCGCATGACGGTTTCCGCCGTGCATCTGGTCGGCGGGTTCGGCCGCATCTCTTCCTTCGACGGCGCGGCCTGGCCGCCGGGCTTGGCGGAGGCGCAGCCGCTGCGGGATGCGGAAGGCGATATCGTCGGCCATATGAACGACGATCACGCGGATGCCGTGGCGTTGTACGCCGTCGCTCTGCTCGGCCGCTCCGACGGCGCGTGGCGAATGACCGGGATCGATCCGTGGGGTATCGACCTGCGCAACGGCGGCGAGATTGCGCGGCTCGGATTCGAGGCCCCGGTCGCAAGCCCGGACAGCGCCCGCAAGGCTCTCGTTGCGCTGGTCCGCGAGGCGCGCGCCGTCCGTCCGGAGCCCTGACCGGGTCCGGCGTGTGCGGGGTTCCTTTTGCCGCAAGGGGCGGCCAGCGCAACGCAGCCGTTGCAAAGCGGTGTCCGGGCTGGCAATTTTTGTTCGCGGCTGGGGCGAATTGCGCAGGAAAACTGCGCCGGCGACGGCCGGAACCGGCGCTTGGTGCAGGCGCCGCCATACGCTCGGCAATCAAAAAATCGGCCGTTGGTGGAGGAATGATGGTGGCGCAAACCGGAGCTGGTGCAAGCCGTTACGGGCTCGACAAACAGGGCATCCGCACGAGCGGAACCGAGTTCTGGAACCTGAACGTGCCGGATCTGTACGAGCAGGCGTTGCAGCGCAACGAAGCCCGGCTGGCCCATGGCGGCCCGCTCGTGGCGGAAACCGGGGCGCACACCGGCCGGTCGCCGAACGACAAGTTCACCGTCCGCGATGCCGGGACCGAAGACGCGGTCGACTGGGGCGCGGTCAACAAGCCGATCGACCGGGCCATATTCGACAGGCTGCGCGGCCGGATCGCCGAATACCTGTCGGGCCGCGACGTGTTCGTCCAGGATTGCTTTGCCGGGGCCGACCCGGACTATCGCCTGCGGGTGCGCGTCATCACCGAATGCGCCTGGCACAGCCTGTTCGCGCGCCACATGTTCATCCGGCCGCCGGCGGATTCCTTGGGCGGATTCGAGCCCGACTTCACGGTCTTGCAGGCGCCGTCGGTCCTGGCCGACCCGGAAACGGACGGCACGAGCAGCAGCACCTTCATCCTGGTCGATTTCAGTCAGCGGATGGTCATCATCGGCGGCAGCGAATATGCCGGCGAGATCAAGAAATCGGTCTTCTCGATCCTGAACTATCTGCTGCCGGAGCGGAACGTCCTGCCCATGCACTGCTCCGCGAACATCGGCGAGCGCGGCGACGTCTCGATCTTCTTCGGCCTGTCGGGCACCGGCAAGACGACCCTGTCGGCCGATCCGTCGCGCACGCTCATCGGCGACGACGAGCATGGCTGGTCGTCCAACGGCGTGTTCAATTTCGAAGGCGGCTGCTACGCCAAGGTGATCCGCCTGTCGGCGGAGGCCGAGCCGGAAATCTTCGAAACCACCCGGCGCTTCGGCACCGTGCTGGAAAATGTCGTGCTCGATCCGATAACGCGGATACCGGACCTGGACGATGCGACGCTGACGGAAAACACCCGGGCCAGCTATCCGGTCGATTTCATCCCGAACACCAGCAATTCCGGCCGCGGCGGCCACGCCGAGAATATCGTCATGCTGACGGCCGACGCTTTCGGCGTGCTGCCGCCGGTCTCGATGATGACGCCGGAGCAGGCGATGTACCATTTCCTCTCCGGCTACACGGCGCGCGTCGCCGGCACCGAAAGGGGCGTCGGCAGCGAACCCCAGGCGACCTTTTCGACCTGCTTCGGCGCGCCCTTCATGCCGCGCCATCCGTCGGTCTACGCCCGGATGCTGGGCGAGAAGATCGAGACTCACGGCGCGAAATGCTGGCTGGTCAACACCGGCTGGTCGGGCGGCGCCTACGGCGTCGGCGAGCGCATGAAGATCGCGCACACGCGGGCGATGATCCGGTCGATCCTGAACGGTACGCTAGCGACCGTGAACGTTGCGCCGGACCCGAATTTCGGCGTGCTGGTGCCGCAGGCCTGCCCGGACGTGCCGGCCGACGTGCTCAATCCGAAGAGCTCGTGGTCCGACAAGGGCGCCTACGACAGCATGGCCCGCGACGTCGCCCGGCGTTTCGAGAACAACTTCACCCGCTTCGAGCCCTTCGTCGGCGACGCGGTGAAAAAGGCGGCGATCCGCGCGGCGGCGTAGGCCGCGCTCAGCCCCGCGGCTGCTCCATCATCCAGGTCAGGTTCGCCTTCACCGCCGGCCATTCGGGCGCCGTGATCGAATAGGCCGCGGTGTCGCGCAGCGAGCCGTTCGGCATGATCATGTGGTGGCGCAGGATGCCGTCGAGCCGTGCGCCCAGCCGTTCGATGCCGCGCCGGCTCTGGATGTTCATGGCGTGGGTGCGGAACTCGACGGCGATGCAGTCCAGCTCCTCGAACGCCCTCGAGAGCAGCAGGAACTTGCACTCGGTGTTGAGCGCCGTGCGCTGGACCGCGCGGCGGTACCAGGTGAAGCCGATCTCAAGGCGCCGGTGCTTCGCCTCGATGTTCATGTAGGTCGTCATGCCGACGGCGCGGCCCTTGAGAGGCCCGTCGCGCCGGTCGACGATGGCGAAAGGCAGCATGCTGCCCTGCGCCATCAGGCCGAGCCGCCGGTCGATCTCCGCGCTCACGCCGTCCGGCTCCGGCACCAGCGTGTACCAGAGCCGGTGCAACTCGCCGTCCGCCGCCGCTTCGGCGAGATCGCCGGCATGGTCGTGGGACAGCAGTTCGACCGCGACCGTCCGGCCCTCGGCGCGGAAGGGCTCCGGCCACATCAGAAATGTTCCTCGACGACGCGCCAGGCGGTCTCGGCCCGCTCGCGCGCCATGTCGCGGAAGCCCAGCGCCTCGGTGGATGCGGCGTTGCCGTCCAGCCCGCGCTTGTAGACGCCCTGGATGATGGCGGCGCTGCGGAACAGGGAGTGGACGACGTAATAGTGGAAGTTGTCGATGCCCTCCCGGCCGCTGTAGCGGCAGTAGGCGTCGACGAAGTCCCGCTCGGTCGGGATGCCGAGCGCGGCATGGTCGAGGGTGCTGAAGCTGCCGTGGGCGCCGATCTCGCCGTGGTAGGCGGCGCAGCAGTATCCGAGATCGGCGAGCGGATGGCCGAGCGTGCACAATTCCCAGTCCAGCACCGCCGCAATGTTGGCCCGGTCGGGGAAGACGATGACGTTGCCGGGCCGGAAATCGCCGTGGACGATGGAGACCGACGGATCGTCCGGCAGACGCTCGATCAGCCAGGCGTGCAGCCGGGCCATCTCCGGGATATCTTCGGTCTTCGACAACTCGTACTGCTTGCCCCAGCGGACGATCTGGCGCTCGAGATAGCCCTGCGGGCGGCCAAAATCGGCGAGGCCGGCCTGTTCGATGTTGACAGTGTGCAGCGCCGCCAGGATGCGGGCAAAATCGTCGAAAAAGACCCGCCGTTCGTCCGCCGAGGCGCCCGGCATCCCGGCGTCGTGGAACACCCGGCCTTCGACCAATTCCATGACATAGAAGGCCGTGCCGATGACGCTCTCGTCCTCGCACAGCAGGAATGTGCGCGGCACGGGGACGGCGCTGTCCTGCAAGGCGTTGATCGCCCGGTATTCCCGGTCCACCGCATGGGCCGAGGGCAGCAGCCTGCCCGGCGGCTTCTTGCGCAAAACATAGCGCCGGCCGCCGGCCGAGAGGCAGAAGGTCGGGTTGCTCTGCCCGGCCTGGAACTGGCTGATCCCGATGTCGCCGGCGAAGCTGTCGAGCCGCCCGCGCAGATACGCCGCCAGCGCCGCTTCGTCGAAGCGGTGCGCATCGCGGACCGGGATGGTCTCGACCGCGCCGGGCCGGTCGCCGGCGGTCGCGCTCACTGCGCGTCCTCCAGAAAACGCGACCGGACCTTGGCCATACCGCGCAACCAGCGGTCGCGGTCGTCGGTCTTGCGCTGCATGTAGGTGTAGACCGTCTCGTGCGGGAAAATCAGGAAGCGTTCCTCGTCCATGGCGCGAACGACGCTTTCGGCGACGTCTTCGGGTTGGAGCACGCCGTCCACGAAAGCCGGGCTGGTGCGGCCGGCGGTCATGCCGGTGTGCACGCCCTGGGGGCACAGCACGGAAACCCTGACGCCCTTCGGGCCGTATTTGGCGGCAAGGAACTCGGCGACCCCGATCGCGGCGTGCTTGCTCACGGTGTAGGCCATGCTGTCGACCTGAAGCAAAATGCCGGCCGCGGAGACCGTGTTGACCAGGTAGCCCTCGCCGCGCTCCGCCATGCCGGGCGCGACGGCGCGGGCGGCATAGATGTGGGCCATCGTGTTGATGCGGAAACTGTCCTCGATATCGGCGTCGGGCTGGTCCTCGTCGCCGATGCGCAGGATGCCGGCATTGGAGCAGAAGATATCGACCGGCCCGTAAGCGCGTTCCGCTTCGGCGACCAGCGCCTGCACCTGCGCCTCGTCGCCGACGTCGCAGGCCATGCCCGTGGCGCCCAGACCGCCGGCGACCGCGATCACGCCGTCGCCGTCGATATCCGCCAGCGCCAGCCCTTTGGCGCCTTCGGCGGCAAAGCGCTCGGCCAGCGCCCTGCCGATGCCGCTGGCGGCCCCGGTGACGATGGCGACTCTGCCGCGGATGTTCATGCGGCGCACGCCGGCTGGGGCAGGGCGCGCTCGAGGATGGCTTCGAAATCGGTGGCGGCGGGCAGGGTGCCGAGGCTGCCGGTCCATCGCTCGCCGAGGCGCGAGTTGCAGAAGGCGTCGGCCACCGGGTTCGGCGCGTGCTGCAACAAAAGGGCGGCCTGCCAGAGCACCGCCATCCTCTCGGTCAGGCGGCGGGCGCGGATTTCCAGATTGTCCGGATCTGCGAGTTCGGCCTTGAGACCGTCCAGCGCCGCATCGAACAGCCCGTGGCCGCCGCGCGCTGCTTCAAGCTCCGCCAGCAGGGCTGGCGCCGTGGCCGGCTCGCGGTGCAGGGCGCGCAGCACGTCGAGGCAGATCACGTTGCCGGAGCCCTCCCAGATGCTGTTGAGCGGCGCTTCCCGGTAGAGCCGCGGCATCGGCGATTCCTCGATATAGCCCGGCCCGCCCAGGCATTCGAGCGCCTCGGCCGTGTGGACAGGCGCGCGCTTGCAGTTCCAGTATTTGCCGATCGCCGTCCCGATCCGGAACAGGGCGGCGGCGTCCTCGCCGTTCCCCGCCTCGTCGAACGTCCGGGCGACGCGCATCGCCAGGGCCAGCGCGGCTTCGGATTCCAGCGCCAGATCGGCCAGCACGTTGCGCATCAAGGGCTGCTGGATCAGCTTCTTCTGGAAAGCGGTGCGGTGGCTGGTGTGGTGCAGCGCCTGGACCAGCGCCTGCCGCATCAGGGCGGCGGAATTGGTCGCGCAATAGAGCCGGTTGCCGGTCACCATGTCCATGATGGTGCGCACGCCGCGGCCTTCCGGCCCGACCATCACACCCCAGCTGTCCTGCAACTCCATCTCCGACGACGCGTTGGAGCGGTTGCCCAGCTTGTCCTTGAGCCGCTGGATGAACAGGGTGTTGCGGCTGCCGTCCGGCGTCCAGCGCGGCATCAGGAAACAGGACAGGCCGCCTTTTGCGTAGGCCAGGGTCAGGAAGGCGTCGCACATCGGCGCCGAGCAGAAGAATTTGTGCCCGGACAGCAGGTAGGCCGCCCCTTCGCCGGTTGCCGCGCCGGCCGGCTCGGCAACCGTCGAGTTGGCCCGGACGTCGGAGCCGCCCTGTTTCTCGGTCATGAACATGCCGACCAGCGCGCCGGACTTTTCGGCGGCGGGGATGTCCCGGGCATCGTATTCGGTCGAAAGGAGCCGCGGAATCCACTCATCCGCCACACCGTTCGGGCCGCCCGGATTGTTCCGCAGCACCGGCATGACCGAATAGGTCATCGCCATCGGGCACAGGACGCCGCTTTCCGCCTGGCTGAACAGGTAGACGATCGCCATGTTGGCGGCATGGGCGCCCGGCCCGTCATGGGCCCAGGCGTGGTTCGGCGCGCCGTTGGCGACGGCGATTTCCATCAGGTCGTGATAGGCGGGATGGTAGTCCACCTGGTTGATCCTGCGGCCGTGGCGGTCGAATGCGCGCAATTCGGGCGCGTGCCGGTTCGCCTGTTCCGCCTTCTCGAACACCGCGTCGCTGCCCATCAGCCGGCCGAAGGCTGCGAGAGGCCCTGCAGCACGGCCCGCGCCCTCCCGCGCCACGGCTTCCCGCAGCGCGACGTCGCCGGTCCACAGGTCCTGGTCGCCGATCGGCGGCGGCATGTTGACGACTTCGTGGGTCGGCAGTTCGGCGATGGGTTTGAGCGGGATCATGCCTGCTTCCGTTTCCTCCGGCGGCCCGGCGGCCTAGCCTTCCGGGACATAGTCCTTGCGCAACTCCCACTTCAGCACCTTGCCGGTGGCGTTGCGCGGCAGCGAGTCGGTCCAGGCGACCGAGGCCGGCACCTTGAACCGGGCGAGGTTGGTCAGGCAGTGGGAGATCAACTCCTGCTCGCTCAGCGTCTCGCCGGGCTTGAGGACGACGATGGCCTTGCCGACCTCGCCCCAGCGCTCGTCCGGCACGCCGATCACCGCTGCTTCGGCAATCTGCGGCAGCTGGTAGATCACGCTTTCGATCTCGGCCGGATACGCATTCTCGCCGCCGGAGATATACATGTCTTTCCAGCGGTCGACGATATAGACGAAGCCTTCCTCGTCCATCCGGGCGGCGTCACCGGTCTTGAGGAAACCATCCACGAAGGCGGCCTCGGTCGCCTCCGGCCTGTTCCAGTAGCCGGGCGTGACGTTGGGGCCGCGAATCAGCAGTTCGCCGGTCTCGCCGCGCGGCACCTCGCTGCCCTTGTCGTCGACGATCCTGATCTCGGTGTGCATGACCGGCTTGCCCGCCGATCCGGCCTTGCGGCGCGTATCCCGGATGTCGAGGAACAGGCCGGCCGGGCTGGTCTCGGTCATGCCCCAGCCCTGGACGAGCGGCACGCCGCGGTCGAGCCAGGCCTCCAGGATCGGCACCGGGCAGGACGCACCGCCGACCCCGCACATGACGAGGCGCGACAGGTCCGCCGTCTCGAAGTTCGGCGCCTGCATCATGAACTGGTAGTGCGCCGGCACGCCGAAGAAATGGGTGATGCCGAGCGCCGGATCGCCGATGTAGTCGAGCGCCGCGGCGGGCTCGAACTCGCGCATGATGATGTTCTGGCCGCCGGCATGCAGCACCGGGTTTGTGTAGCAGTTGAGCCCGCCGGTGTGGAACAGCGGCAGCACGACGAGCTGGATCGTGTCCGGCGAGAGCCGGCTGGAAAATCCCAGGTTGATGCAGTTGTACAGGTGCATCCGGTGCGTGATCATCGCGCCCTTGGGCCGTCCGGTCGTGCCCGACGTGTACATGATCATCGCGAGATCGTCGTGGGTCAGGGCCTCCAGCGCCGGTTCCGGCGGCACGGACGCCAGCGCGGCGTCGTAGGAATTTTCGGCGCTTTCCACGTCAATCGCCAGGCCGTGCGGGATGTTGCAGGCGCGGCGCAGCGCGTCGCACATTTCGGCGAATTCGATGTCGTGGATCAGCACCTTGGGCGCGCAATCGCCCAGGATGTATTCCAGCTCCGGCTGCACCAGGCGCCAGTTCAGCGGCACCATCACCGCGCCGGTTTTGCCGGCGGCGAATTCCAGCTCGAAGAATTCCGGGCCGTTGTAAGCCAGGATGGCGACCCGGTCGCCGCGGCCGACGCCGCGGTCCTGCAGCCAGCGCCCGAGCCGCGCCGACCGCTCGTCCATCTGCGCATAGGTAGAGTGCCGGCCATTCTGGATATCGACCTGGGCCATGGCGTCCGGCCGGATCGCCGCGTGGCCTGCGGCCCAGTCGTAGTAGGGAACGGGCATTCGTTTCGGTCCCTTGCGTAGAGGATTGAACGCCGAAGCCGCAGAGGCATCCTATCCCGCGCGACCCGTCCTTCCTTCCCACAAACAACCTCTTCTTGTCACCCCGGCCGGAACGAAGCGACGAGCCGGGGACCAGGGCCGCACGGTAGTAAGCCCCTGCCTGTGACTCTGGTCCCCTGATCGCCCTGCGGGGCGTCCGGGGTGACACGGGAGATCCTATGAGGGCGAGTCGGGAGACCGGCGCTACGGTGCCGCTCTTTCCAACCCTCACCAGGAGACTCCAAATGCCTCCAAGGAACGAAACCGCCGCGCCAGCCGCTGCGGAGAATTGCACGCTGTACGTTGCGATCGAGATCAGCGGGACGAGCTGGGTGGTCGGTATCAAGAGCCCGGTGAACGAGCGGATCGGCTTGCACACGATCGGAGCCGCGAACGTCAATGCACTGCAGGATTTGATCGAGCGGCATCGAGCCAGGGCCGAACGGGTTCTTGAACATGAGGTCCGCGTTCTGAACTGCTACGAGGCGGGCTATGAAGGCTTTTGGCTGGCACGCTGGCTCGACGGCGCCATGGCCCTCGAGACGGTTGTCCTGGATGCCGCGAGCCTTCTGGTGAACCGGAAGGCGAAGCAGC
>MPMX01000060.1:10000-20768 GCA_002238725.1 Rhodospirillaceae bacterium bin65 | reverse complement strand
ACCCGTGCAGCCCGGCTGAACCGGCGGCCCCGGTCGGCGGCCGGCCCGGCCCGCAGACCGTCTGGCGCGCGGCTGTCCTGCCGGTCGCCGCCGGCGCCCTTTGCGCGCTCGCCCAGCCGCCGCTGCACCTCCTGCCGCTGCTGTTCCTCGCGTTCGGGCTGCTGTTCCGCCGGCTGGAGGCGATAGACCGCCTCCGCCCGGCCTTCGCCGCGGGCTGGTTGTTCGGCATCGGCTATTTTTCGGCGGGCCTGTACTGGCTCGGCCTGCCGGTGGTGATCGACGTCCCCGGCGATCTGACCAGGGACTTGCTGCTTGTTGCCGGACTTGCCGGATTTCCACTGGCCGCCATCGCGGCCGGCGCGCTCGGTGTCCGGCTGACCGGCCGGCGCTGGGCCGGCGCGACGGCAGGCGTCGCCTTCACTCTTGCGGTCTGGATCGCGCTTTCGCTCGCCGTGCTGCCCGGCCGGTTCACCTGGATGATCCCGTTCAACGTGTTCGGCCTCGGCGCGGTGCTCGCGGCGACGACTGCGGTGGCGACCGGCATCGCGTGGCGGGCGGCGCCGGGCGGTATCCGGCGCGTGCTGGCCCTGGCCGCTGCCTGGGCGGCGCTGGAATGGGTGCGCGGCACCATCCTCACGGGATTTCCCTGGAATCTCGCGGCCGCGGTCTGGTCCGAGTTCCCCGGTGCGGCGCAGTCGCTGGCCTGGTGGGGACCGTTCGGATTGAGCCTGATCACGGTCGTCCTGGCCACGTTGCCCGCCGCCCTGATCGGCAGGAGCGCGCGGACCCGGCCCGCCGCCGCCTGGTCGGGCGGCCTCGCGGCCGTGTCGGTCGCCGTGCTGGCCGCCGGCTTTTTTACCATGCCGGCGAGCGTCGAGGCGGTGCCCGGCGTCCGGCTGCGCATCGTGCAGGGCGCCGTCGCCCAGAGCCTGAAATGGCGTCCCGCCGCCCGCCGGCCCATCCTGCTGCGCTATGCCGCGCTCACCCGCTCGGAAGGATTCGACGGGATTACCCACGTCGTCTGGCCGGAAACCGCGCTGCCCTACCGCCTGCAAACCCGGCACGCCGTCGTGGGCGTATCGGGCGACATCCGCAAACTTCTTCGCGCCGCCATTCCGCAGGGCGGTGTGCTGATTACCGGCGCCAATCGCGACGAGGGGCCGGATACCTGGAACAGCATCCATGTCATCGACCCGGCCGGCCGGCCGGTCGGCACCTACGACAAGCATCATCTGGTGCCGTTCGGCGAGTATGTGCCCGCGCGCGCGTTCCTCAGCCGTATCGGGGTCGCGAAGATCGCGCACGGGCGGCGCGACTACGCCTTCGGTCCGGGCCCGCGCAGCATCCCGGTGCCCGGCGCGCCCGACGCCAGCCCGCTGATCTGCTACGAGGCGATCTTCCCGGCCGAAGCCGTGGGCCGAAGCCGCCCCGGCTGGCTCCTGAACCTGACCAACGATGCCTGGTTCGGCAACAGCGCCGGGCCGCATCAGCATCTGGCCGCCGCGCGCCTGCGCACCATCGAACAGGGCCTGCCGATGGTCCGCGCCGCCAACACCGGCATTTCGGCGGTGGTCGATCCCTATGGCCGGGTGACGAAGCTGCTGCCGCTGGGCGCCCGCGGCGTCCTCGACGCGGATTTACCCAAAGCCCGTCCGCCGACGCTGTACGCGCGCTATGGCGATCTCGTTTTCCTGCTCCTGCTGCTGGCGGTCGCGGCACTCGCCCGGTTCGCGCCGGGCCGCTCCCGGTGATGCGGACCGGTCGCCCGAACGGAGCGGAGGCCGCAACGGGGCGCCACCTATTGAAGCCGGGCCGCAGCGGAGGGAATCAAAACGCTCCCCCGATATGCCGGCCTGCCGTGCGGCCCGCGCCGGTCCATCGGCTTGCGCGGCCCGTTCGCGCTTATTAAGGTCCGGCCGCACGCCGCAATTCGCATAGAGCGGTCGCGGCAGGGAGGAGAATGCCTGTGCCAAGCGCGAACTACCTGTTTACCAGCGAATCCGTCTCCGAAGGCCATCCGGACAAGGTTTGCGACCGGATTTCCGACGCCGTGGTCGACGGGTTCCTGGGCGCCGACCCGGAGGCCCGGGTGGCCTGCGAGACCCTGACGACGACCAACCGGATCGTCATCGCCGGCGAGGTCCGCGGCCCGGCGCCGCTGGTCGATGCCGACGGCAATGTCGACACCGGCCACGTCGAGAAGATCGCCCGGGCCGCGGTGCGGGAAATCGGCTACGAGCAGGACGGCTTCCACTGGCAGAAAGCCGATGTGGCCGTGCATCTGCACGGCCAGTCCGGCGATATCGCCCAGGGCGTAGACGCGGCCGGCAACAAGGACGAAGGCGCCGGCGACCAGGGCCTCATGTTCGGCTACGCCTGTACCGAGACCGACGCGCTGATGCCGGCGCCGATTCAATTTTCGCACCAGATTCTGAAGTCCCTGTCCGAAGCGCGCCATTCCGGCGCCCTGCCCCTGCTCGGGCCGGATTCGAAGAGCCAGGTGACGCTGCGCTATGTGAACGGCAAGCCGGTTGGCGCGGCCTCCGTCGTTGTCTCGGCCCAGCATTCCGAAAAGATCGACGCCGACGCGGTGCGCGAGATCGTGCGGCCCCATGTCGTCAACGTGCTGCCGGACGGCTGGATGTGCGACGAGTCGGATTTCTACGTGAACCCGACCGGCCGCTTCGTGATCGGCGGCCCGGACGGCGACGCCGGCCTGACCGGACGCAAGATCATCGTCGATACCTATGGCGGCGCGGCGCCGCACGGCGGCGGCGCCTTTTCCGGCAAGGACCCGACCAAGGTGGACCGGTCGGCGGCCTATGCAGCGCGCTATCTCGCCAAGAATGTCGTGGCCGCCGGCCTGGCCGAGAAATGCATCATCCAGCTTGCCTATGCGATCGCCGTGGCCCGGCCACTGTCCGTCTATGTCGATCTCGCCGGGACAGGGCAGGTCGACGAGGAGAAGCTGTCCGACGTCCTGCAGGAATTGATGAATCTGTCGCCCCGCGGCATCCGCGAGCATCTCGGGCTCAACAAGCCGATCTACGCACGCACGGCCGCCTATGGGCATTTCGGCCGCGAGCCCGACGGAGACGGCGGGTTTTCCTGGGAACGGACCGATCTGGTCGATGACCTCAAAGGGGCCTTCTAGGGCGAGCCCGGAGTCGAGCGAAGGGCCGCCCTCTTCAGAATCGGTTCCGGGCGACGGGCCGCAACGGCGGTTTCACGGCCGCCGGCGGGGTCGTCCCCTGCGCAAGGGCCGCGCCCGGCTGGTCGAGACCCTGCTGCCCGAACTGTCGATCCGGCTGCCCGAGGAAGGCCCGGTCGATCTGCCGTCGCTCTTTGGCAGGCCCCGGAAGGCTTACTGGCTGGAAATCGGCTTCGGCGCGGGCGAGCATCTGGCCTGGCAGGCCGAAGCATACCCAGACATCGGCTTCATCGGCTGCGAAGCCTTCGTCAACGGCGTTGCGTCGCTGCTGCGCCATATCGAGCAGCGGTCGCTCGGCAATATCCGGATATTCGACGACGACGCCAGGCTGCTCCTGAGCGCGCTCGGCCCGTCGACGGTCGAACGGCTGTTCCTGCTCCATCCCGACCCCTGGCCCAAACGCCGGCACCGGGGCCGGCGCCTGGTTCAGAGCGCGACCGTCCGGCGCTTCGCCCAACTGATGCCGCCGGGCGGGACGCTGCGCATTGCAACCGATCATCCGGTCTTTCTCGGCTGGACGCTGCGGATCATGGGCCGGCAGCCCTGGTTCGACTGGACAGCCCGGTCGGCTGCGGACTGGCTGGAACGGCCCGCGGACTGGCCGCAGACGCGCTACGAGGCCAAGGCGCTGCAGGAAGGCCGGCGCTGCACCTACCTGAGCTACCGCCGCAACGGAACGGCGGCCTAGCCTGCACCGGCGGCCGGTGATATACCCCCGGCAATTGCCCGGTAATCGGTTCTCCGGGGCTGGAGACAGACGTCCATGGACCAGGTCTGCCCGGTAACCGGCGCCCGGCTCGATCCGGCCGTCGACTACAACGATCGCACCCTGATAATCTCCGGCGCCAGCCGGGGCATCGGCCACGCTACGGTCAAGCGCTTCCACGATGCCGGCTGGCGGGTCATCACCATCTCTCGCCGGTCCTTCGACAAGGCCTGCCCGTGGGAGCATGGAGAAGACAACCATGTCGAGATCGACCTTTCCGACCTGGTGGCGCTCGCCGAGGGCCTCGCTGTCCTGAAACGCAAGCTGGCCGGGCGGCCGCTGACCGCGCTGGTCAACAACGCCGGCATCTCGCCCAAGAGCCGCGACGACCAGCGCCTCGGCACCGTCAACACCAGCCTGTCCCTGTGGCAGGAGGTGATGACGGTGAATTTCTATGCGCCGCTGGTTCTGGCCCGCGGGCTGATGCAGGAACTGCGCAATGGCAGCGGCTCCATCATCAACGTCACGTCGATCGCCGGCAGCCGGGTCCATCCCTTTGCCGGCGCCGCCTATGCCACGTCGAAAGCGGCGCTGGCGGCGCTGACCCGGGAGATGGCCAACGATTTCGGCCCCTGGGGCATCCGGGTGAACGCGATTGCGCCGGGCGAGATCGACACGACCATCCTGTCGCCGGGCACCGAGGCTCTGGTCGAGCGGGACATACCCATGCGCCGGCTCGGCCTGCCGGACGAGGTGGCCTCGGTGATCTACGCGCTCGCCACCGATGTCGGCGCCTATGTCAACGGCGCGGAGATCCACATCAACGGCGGCCAGCACGTCTGATTCCACGGCAGTCCTTCGATCCGCGGGCCGGATTTTCGGCCGGCGCGAAGGCCCCGCGCTGGACGGCGGCGGCGCAGGCGGATAAGGACGGGTTCGAAGCCGACACGGAAATCCGGCCGCGATGGATTTGCATATCGTAGGACTGAACCACCGGTATGGTGACATGCCGGTTCTGGACGGGATCGACCTCCGGATCGAGAGCGGCCGAATCGTGTGCCTGATCGGGCCGTCGGGCTGCGGCAAGTCCACGCTGCTCCGGCTGATCGGCGGCCTCGAGCAGCCCACGGACGGCGCGATCGGGCAGATCGGCGAGCCGCCGGACGGCTGCCTCAATCCGTTGACCTACATCTTCCAGGATTTCGCCCTGCTGCCCTGGCGGACGGCGCGGGGCAATATCAGCCTGGTGCTGGAGGATCACGACCTGAGCGAGCGCGAGACGGGGCGCATCGTCGACGATGTGCTGGCGCGCACCGATCTGTCGGACTTCGGCAACGCCTTTCCGCGACAGCTTTCCGGCGGCATGAAGCAGCGGGTGGCGATCGCCCGGGCGCTCGCCGTCAATCCGGCGGTTCTCCTGATGGACGAGCCGTTGTCGGCGCTCGACGGCCAGACCCGCGCCCTGCTGATGGACGACCTGATCGGCCTGTGGACGCGCGAGCCTTTCACGGCCGTCTACGTCACCCACAATCTGCAGGAGGCGGTGCGGCTGGGTCACAAGATTGTCGTGCTGTCGCGCCGGCCGGGCCGGATCCGCGACCAGGTGGCAATCAACATGCCTTTGGAGGACCGGCCCGACGCCGTGGCCGAGCTGGCGCAGACCCAGCGCTATCTGTGGGAACTGCTGCGCGAGGAGGCGCAGGCCGCCGACCGGGAGCTTGCCGATGCCTGATGCACGAACGCTTGCCGGACAGCCCGTCATGTTCCGCGGCGGCGGCTTCGCGCCGCGGCCCGTCGGCCCGCTCGGCCCGGCGGTGTTCATCGTCGTGATCGGGCTGTGGGAAATGGGCTCGCGGATCGGCTGGATCGCGCCGCTGGTTCTGCCGGCGCCCAGCGAAGCCTTTGCGGCGCTGGCCTATCTGTTCGAGACCGGCCAGATCTGGCGGCATCTGGAAGCGTCGGTCTCGCGCCTGGTGATCGGCTGGAGCGCCGGCATGGCGCTCGGTGTCGCCATCGGTTTCGCCATCGGCCTGTTCTCGATCGCCCGCTCGGGGCTGGTGCCGGTGGTGGCCGCGCTGTTCCCGATCCCCAAGATCGCTCTGCTGCCGCTGTTCATCGTCTGGTTCGGCATCGGCGAGGGCTCGAAGATCGCGACGATCCTGTTCGGCACCTTGTTCCCGACCGTCATCGCGACCTACGGCGGGGTCGACAATGTCGACCGCAGCCTGATCCGCATGGGCCAGTCGTTCGGGCTCAGCTGGTGGTCGATCGTGCGCAAGATCGTCCTGCCCGGCGCGCTGCCGGCGATCCTGTCGGGGACGCGCATCTCCGCCTCGATCGCCATCATCCTGTTGGTCGCCGCCGAGATGATCGGCGCGGAATACGGCATCGGTGCCTACGTGCTGCTGGCCGGCAACCTGGCGGCGACCGACCAGCTGATCGCCGGGGTCGCGATGCTGTCGGTGCTCGGTCTCACCGTGTCGTGGCTGATCGGCCGCGCCGAACGCTATTTCCTGCGCTGGCGGTCGTAAAGAAAAGGGCCGGCCCCGAAGGACCGGCCCCGAAGGCACAAACGCGAACGCTGCAATCAGTTGGTCTTGACGAAGCTGGTGTCGACGACCTGCTGCAGCGTGATGTTCTTTTTCACATAGCCCTGGGACTGGTTCCATTCCAGCTGATGCTGCACGCTCTTGACGTCGAGCGAGGCGCCCGGGTTGAGATACATGGCGCCGGCCTTGATCGAGCGCGCGGCCTTCGCGTAGGGCCGCGAGGTGTAGACATATTTGTGGATTGTCTTGACCATCGCCTCGACCGCGGCCGGATCCTTCTTCTGGTCGAGCATGACGCGGTTGAAATCGGCGATGCCCCTGGCGTAGGCGCCCAGGAACTTCCGCACCAGGCCCGGCTTCTCCTTGATGTTGCGCGTCGAGGTGATGAGCGCGGTGATCTGGTAATTCGGATGCCAGTCGCGCAGCCAGCCGACGATCTTGCCGGCGCCGGCCCTTTGCAGTGGCTTGGCGATGTGGGGCACCATGAACATCGCGTCGATCTGGCCGGACTTGAGCGCGCCGATCATCGCGCCGACCTTCTGGAGCGGCCGCACGCGGATGTCCTTGATCGAAAAGCCGAACTTTTCCGCCGTGACGGCGCCCATATAGTGGAAGGTGGAGCCGATCTGGGTCATGGCCAGCGACTTGCCCTTCAGGTGCGCCGGCTTGGTCAGTCCGGCTTCGTAGGCCTTCTTGGACGCCAGAAGGGCCATGCCGTCGACACCCTTGCGCTCATGCAGCACGCCGCCGACCGCCTTGATCGCGCCCTTGCCGGCAAGGTTGATGAAGCCGCCGGTGATGCCCGCGATGGCGAAGTCTGCGTCGCCCGCAGCCACTGCGACCGCAGTCGGCGCAGCGGCCTGGAAGAACCGGAATTCGACATCCAGGCCTTCCTGCTTGAAATAGCCCCTTTCAAGCGCGATGAAGCCGGCGCTGTGCGAGGTGAAGCGCAGGGCGCCGACCACCAGCTTGTCGGCGGAAATTGCGATTTGCGCGCTTCCCGCCGTAGCGATCAGCGCGGCCGCAGCGCCGAGAAGCGCGCGGCGCGGGTTAGGACGATTTCGCATCGTCATGTCGTTTCTCTCCCTTCGGATTGAGTCCGTTGCAGTTGGGTGAGGCACCCTCCGGCAGCGCTTCTAGCGCGGAAGTCCAGGCGCTGTCACGGCCTGCGTGACGTTCCGCGCTGCCGCGGGGGATGGATGAAAGGACCGTCGGCGCTGTGTCAGTTGCATGGCCGGGTGTCTTTCGGGTCGGTCCGGACTCCGTTCTTGCAGCCGGCGCCGCCATCCGACCGGACGGTTTGCACCGACCCTTGCCGCTGTCGCTCATTCACCTTGCCCAAGGCGGCATAGCGGGCGTCGACCTCGTTCCGGTGGGCGAGGAACCGCTTCAATTCCCGGCCCTTGAGATTCTTGCGCGAGGGCAGGGCGATTTTCATGGGGTTCACTTGGCGGCCGTTCCTGAGCACTTCGTAGTGCAGGTGCGGGCCGGTCGAACGCCCGCTTCTCCCGACATAGCCGATCGTCTCACCCTGCTTGACCCGCGAGCCGACCCTGAGTCCGCGCCGGAAGCGACTCATATGGGCGTAGGCGGTCTCGTAGACGCTGCCGTGCCGGATGCGGATGTAGCGGCCAAAGGCGCCGAACCAGCCAATCTTGACGATCGTGCCGCTGCCCGCCGCGAGGATCGGGGTGCCGGGGCGGGCGCCGAAGTCCACACCGGCGTGCAGTTTCGTAAAGCCGAGGAGGGGATGCTTGCGATAGCCGAACCGCGACGTCAGCCGGGCGCCGTCGATCGGCGTTTTCATCAGCACCCGGCGGTTGCCCTGGCCCCGCTCGTTCAGATATTGCGTTCCGCCGTTGGGCTGCTCGTACAGGTAAAGCTTCTGGGTTCGCCCGCCGACGTGCAACGACGAATAGACGATGTCGCCATGCCGGACGATGCGGCCGGATTCGTCCTTTTGCGAGCGATACATGATGTGGAATTTTTCGCCGCCGTGCAGATCGCGCTGGAAATCCACGGAAAAACTGAACAGCCGGACCATCTGCAGCATGATCCGCGGCGGGACGCCGGCCTTGACACCGGCGCCGAACAGGCTGGTCTCGATCTGCCCGTCGACCCGGCTAAAGACCTGCGTGACGATCTTTTCGACTTTCTTCGCGGTATAGCCGCCGGTCGCCAGCCGGGCGACCTGAACCATTCTGTCCGTGGACGAATCGAACCGGTAGCCGAGGAACCGGGGTCTCCCGATGCCGGGAGCCTCGAAAATCACCTTGAGTTCAAGGCCGATCGGCAGCGAGCGGGGATTGTAAACCTTCCGCAGGGCGTTGACAGCCAGGACAGAGTCCTCGACGCCGACTCCGGCGCGCAGCAACAATGCGCCGAATGTGTCGCCGCCGGCCGACGTGACCACCCGATCGACGGTGCCCGGCGTTATCCGGTATTCGACGTTGCCCAGCGAGGACAGCGTAGCCGGTTCGATTTTCATCGCCGGCTGGTAGATCGGGGCCTTGTCGGGCCGGGCCGCCACAGTCGATTTTTTGGCGCCGTCCGTTGCCGCCTTGCCGCCGCCGCTCGTCTGCGTCGGACCTGCCTTGCCGGCTTCGACGGTCTGCGTCGGCTTCGTCATTCCCAGGCCGGAGAAATACCAAGCGACTGCGCCGAGAGCGGCCACGATCGCCATTCCGCACAGGAAATTCGTTCTTCGATCGTCGTCAAAGCCGCCCGGTCGGGCGGCCAGCCGGTTCCACAAGCCGTCGGTGCGGACGCGGTCGGCGCCGCCGGCGATGCCGGTCGTACGCGCCTTCCGTTTACTGATCTTGGCGGCTTCCGGCGGTTTTCGATGCGCCGGCCGATCCGTTTCGGTCCGCTCCGGCGGTTGCGCGCGCGCGCGGGCTGCAGCGCCGGGACCTGACGGTCTGCCGGCCGGTATATCGCTGCGGGTCGGCGCGGGGCCGGCCTTGCCGAATGCGGAACGCGCCGGGCCAATCTGCGCGCGCTTTGCAGATTTCGGAATGACCGGCGCCGCATCGCGCGGCCTTACCGAACGTGCCGCCGGATTTGCCGTCTCGCCGGTCGGGCGCGTCCCATCCCGCGCGGATGGGAGCGGACCGGCGGGAAGCGCAGCGTCGGTACCGGGGCCAGTTCTGTCGTCAGCCGCGGCCGGCGCGCCTCTCTCTTCTTCATAGGTGGCCCGGACCGGCGGTATGTCGTCCTCTTCGATGATCGGAATTCGCAGGTCCGGGCCGGTATTGCGGAAATCGGCTGTGTCGCCGGCCATCCGGACCGAGGCCGAAGCCGGCGCGGCACGGCGATTTCCGATGCCGCGACCGGCGGCAAGGGGGTTCCCGGCGCGGATGGCGCCGGGGCCATCGACAGCGACGCGCCCGTCGCGACCGGCGTCCGGCCCGCGTTGGCGCAGGTCTTCCGTTCTCCCGGCGGAGTCGGGCCGGCCGGCCGCGCCCCTGGGCCGTTCGGTGCG
The DNA here is from genome assembly GCA_002238725.1 of Rhodospirillaceae bacterium bin65. Lineage (GTDB taxonomy): Bacteria > Pseudomonadota > Alphaproteobacteria > Bin65 > Bin65 > Bin65. The sequence goes on along the minus strand of MPMX01000060.1, from coordinate 10,821 downwards.
GGCCGCCGCGTCTCCAAATCCCGTCCCGGCCGGCGGCTCGGGCACCCAGGGGATTTGAATGGCGCCGTCGTCGTCGCCCGAAACCGCAGCCTGGATCACAAATTCTGCCAGATCGAGCCGATTGTCCGGCATTTCGTCGAGATCGGCGACTTCCGGCGGCGCATCCTCCGGCACGGCTTCGCCGCGCCCGGTAACGGCGCCTGCACGGTCCGCATGAACCGGTGCGGGCCCGCTGCCGGAACCGACCGAATCCGCGACGTCCAGCGCGGCTGCTACGCCGGCTGCCGCCGCATCGTCCGGTGTTGCAGCGGGAGCGGGTCCACCGCCGCCTCCGGTTTCGGGATATTGCCAGTCTCCCGGCTCCTGAACTCCATCCGGGATGGAGGGAGCCGGTGCAGCCGGATCGGCGCGCGCGTGCTCCGGCTCTTTGGCACGCGCCTCGGCCGAACCCTTGTCCACCAGCGCTGCACCCAGGTTGGCGACATGCCGAATTTTGGCGCGGCGTCGACCCGACCGTCCGATCGGGCCGCCGGCCGATACCGACCCGCCGTCCTTCGCTCCGGCGTCACCGGCCGGATCGGTCATTCCGGCCTCGTCAGGAGCCGGGCCGGCTTCGTTCTTCAATTTCGTTTCGGGCGCATCACTGCCGTTGGGAAAGCGATCCGGAAGCCCGGTCTCTGTCCGCTCAATAGAGGAAAAATTTCCAGAACTGTACGATATTCGACGATCTTCCATACGCCCCCCGAAGGCGCTGAACTCTCCATCTCCCCCTATATGCCAACAGCGGGCCGTCCGTTCTACGAAGCGCCCGCGACCGGAGC
>MPMX01000060.1:0-5000 GCA_002238725.1 Rhodospirillaceae bacterium bin65 | reverse complement strand
TAGCCGCGGCTAGACGGAAAGACCCCGTGCACCTTTACTACAGCTTCGCACTGGTATTAGAACCGTCATGTGTAGGATAGGCGGGAGCCTTTGAAGCGCTGGCGCCAGTTGGCGTGGAGGCATCCTTGAAATACCGCCCTTAACGCTTCTGATATCTAACCGCGATCCGTGAACCCGGATCCGGGACCGTGCGTGGTGGGTAGTTTGACTGGGGCGGTCGCCTCCCAAAGAGTAACGGAGGCGCGCGAAGGTTGGCTCAAGCTGGTCGGAAATCAGCTGTGGAGTGCAAAGGCATAAGCCAGCCTGACTGCGAGGCCGACGGGCCAAGCAGAGACGAAAGTCGGCCTTAGTGATCCGGTGGTCCCGCATGGAAGGGCCATCGCTCAACGGATAAAAGGTACGCCGGGGATAACAGGCTGATGATTCCCAAGAGTTCACATCGACGGAATCGTTTGGCACCTCGATGTCGGCTCATCACATCCTGGGGCTGGAGCAGGTCCCAAGGGTACGGCTGTTCGCCGTTTAAAGTGGTACGTGAGCTGGGTTTAGAACGTCGTGAGACAGTTTGGTCCCTATCTGCCGTGGCTGTACGAGACTTGAGAGGAGCTGCCCCTAGTACGAGAGGACCGGGGTGGACGTACCTCTGGTGTACCTGTTGTGGCGCCAGCCGCACCGCAGGGTAGCTAAGTACGGACGGGATAACCGCTGAAAGCATCTAAGCGGGAAGCCTCCCTCGAAACGAGGTCTCGCCTGAGAGCCGTGGAAGACCACCACGTTGATAGGCCGGGTGTGGAAGTGCAGCAATGCATGAAGCTAACCGGTACTAATCGCTCGATTGGCTTGTTCTTTCTCCGGCCTGTAACGGGCCGGAGCGGAAAATCTCACATGCAGCGGAAAACGCTGTGCCTCCCGATGCGCTCGTCCGCCCCCCGGTAACCGGATGGGGCCGGCGCTGCCGCAGATCGGCTTTCCACGCGATGCCGGCTTTCGCCCTGCCAATCCGTACCGTATGTACGCGTACAAACCGTACGGATGGCCCGTCATGGATGTGCCTTGCCGTGTGTTTGCATGGCCTGGTGGTTATAGCGAGGGGGAAACACCCGATCCCATCCCGAACTCGGCCGTGAAGACCCTCAGCGCCGATGGTACTGCGTCTTAAGGCGTGGGAGAGTAGGTCGCTGCCAGGCCTTGCAAGCACATGGCGGGGCGTTCCCGCCGGGCGCTCGTCCCGCCGCACGTGCGCCGGATGACCGGACTACCTGATTTCGATATGCGATCTGTCTCTGCCTCCGGCTGCGCCGGCGAACCCGCCGCACAATTCCGGGGGCGAGGCCGTAGCGCGGGGTGGAGCAGTCTGGTAGCTCGTCAGGCTCATAACCTGAAGGTCGTAGGTTCAAATCCTACCCCCGCAACCAAAGAAGCCCCTGAAAACATTGATGTTTTCGGGGGCTTTTGATTCCGGGAAATGCGATTGAAATCTTCGTTGGGAATCGCATGGGAATCACCGCAAATCAAATTTCTGGCAGTCAGTGTCGATGTATCCATTCGAGCAGTACCAGTAATAGTTCGGCGGGTTACCGTTCGGTTAGCGGGTGACGCTGGTCGAGGGGCCACCGGCAATTTTTTGGGCCTTGCCCGACCGAGGATAGCCGTACTCGGTGGTCCGCACACCGCCCTTACCGTGACCCCATCACCCTCTGAACGAACGAGTCGCTCCCTTGGGTGGGATACTTGCCCGTACATGGTCGTGCCCGCCTGCATCTGAGTCACGTCGGATCTTGGACAACACGAGCACTACGTTTCAGCAGTTCGGTCACCTGTGAGTCGAGGTCCCTGTCCACATTCATAACCTCGGCGAGATAGCCGATTGCAAGTCCGTATCCGAGGCCGAGACAGCCCAGCCACACGACAAGTCGCACATAGCTCAATGGGTTGTCGGCGTCGTCAAACCCGCCGTAAGTCAATGACAACATCAATGACACCGGCGTAGGGTGATCGTATCTTGCCAGCAAACCATTTCTTGCCTCGTCGTCCCACCAGCCACAGTCCATGTCGACCACACGGTGCTCCGCCGGCACGCACGGCCAGACCGCATGCATCTGCCGGTATGCAGCTCGAAGCTCTGTCGCCATCGTGTGCATGCCGTCGACATCCACGTCGCACTCGGAAATCGCCAACGCGTGGAGGCACACCTTGCGCAGCCGCAAGATCCAATCCGGCGTGTCCTCGCCGATCATGCGGTCCGGCGTATCAATCCGTACGTGGATACGGGAAAGATCCCGAAGCAAGTCGCGGAGCTCACCACACCGGCTCCGCTGCTGTTCGACTCCTTCCGCTGCCGCTCGCATCAGTCGTCCATCGGGGCGTTGACATCGACAAACGTCGATACCGCAGCACTCCGTAGGCCGGCGGCGGTCTTACGCCCTTCGATTAGTCGCTCCAGCGTCGCGGCGATCCATTGGTGTCCGTCGCCCCCCGCCGCTGGGCACAATGCGGCGTACGCGTTCATGGTGTTCAACTGCTCCACCAGGAAATCCATAAAGCCCGCGAAGGCCAGCTCGTCCCGCCATGTATTCATGGATTTGACGCCGCCACGCCACGTCGGCCCCCTTAGATCCCCCTCGCCGTGACAGAAACTATTGCTAAGGTGCGCGTACCAGGTTTCACCCCCCTTGAGCGTTGCCGCCTTGTCCGCTTGCTTGAGGCTCCTTCCCCGGCCCCTTTCCGGCGCGCACATCCCCACGCTCTCGGCCGCCGCTCTCTGTGATTCCGAGATGGTCGCGAGCAGTTCGTCATGACCCACCCTCCCCTTTGTCGCGCGTATGATTGTGTCGTAGCAGTCCGCGCTGAGGCGATTGTTCAAGGCCCTCACCGCGTGTCCGGGATTACCTGTCAGACGCGGCGCGACAAAATGATTGTCGAAGACGAACACGACTTGGCCCGCGCATTCCAGGACAGGCCGCATTTGCACGGCCAGCGAATGCAAGTTGTTGGCCACATTGGCGCGTAGAGCCGCGTCCGAGTGGATCCGCGCCTTGCGGAGCAACAGTGCGCACTGGGCTCGCAGAGGAGTGCCGGGATCAGCTTCGATATCGGATTGAGCTGTGGTCTCCCGCAATTCACCATCCACAGCCAACCGACGTTCGAACTCGCGCGTCGTCGAGATCGACTGCGCGAGCAGGCTGGCGGTCCCCGCGCGATAGCGGGGGACCTCAACGTCAGGCGTATTGAGACCTGAGACCGTTGGCATGATGATCTCCGGCATCCGTCGAACTGTTGCCCGTGCTCTTGACCACTTGGCTCCAAGTCACGGAATCAAGAAAGCGTGTGCGTCGGAATGCAAGGAAGCCGGTATTCGGCTCCACACTTCTCGATTCTGGAAGCCCGGACCGATTCTCCGACGCGAGTGCCGGGGAATTCTGCTCATGCAAGACACTGGTTACGTCTGTTCGCGTTGGCATCAGGGAGGCTCCGATGGCTCACTACTCGGTTGATCCGCAAAGCTACGTCAAGGCCATCCCACTTCGCGAGAACTTGGAGCTGTGTCGGTTCCGTCTGACCACCGAACGATTCGATGCAATCTGCAACGAGCTTCGCAGCATGGCCGCACGGGGAACGACCTCTGGCGCTCCGGGCGCCGTGTCCGTTCCGGTCGTTTTGCGGACATGGCGGGCTGTTCGCCGACGGGGTGAAGACGGCGGTGGAACGGAGTTGCGGGAGCGCTCCGGCCCGTGGAGCGTTGTCTGGAGCGCTCGGAGTCGCCGCCGCTCATTCCTCGCCCGGCCTCGCCATGCGGTAGCCGACGCCGCGCTCGTTGAATATCCAGGTAGGGCGCGCCGCGTCGTCGCCGAGCTTGGCGCGGATCTGCTTGACGAAGGCGCGCACGCGTTCGGTGTCGGTGGGTTCGCGTGAGTCCCAGGCCTGGCGTAGCAGCGACTCCGACGTCACCACCCGCCCGGCGTGGACCGAGAGGATGCGCAGGATCTCGTACTCGGTCGCGGTCAGCGCCACCCCGCGCCCGTCCACCGTCACCCGGCGCCGGTCGTAGTCGATGGCGAGCGCGCCGAGCTCGAACGGCTCGGCGCCCGCGCGGGCGCGCAGCGCCGCCCCGACCCGCGCGGTGAGCTCGGTCGCCGAGAAGGGCTTGACGACGTAGTCGGCGGCGCCGGCCTCGAAGGCGCGCGCGATGGTCTCGTCGCGGCCGTAGCCCGAGATGAATATCACCGGCAGATCGGAGAGCTCCGGGATCTCTCCCATCAGCTCGATGCCGCCGGTCCCGGGCAGCATGAGGTCGAGCAGCACGAGCCGCGGCCGCTCGGCGCGGATGAGATCGGCGGTCTCGCCCGGCTCGGCGGTGACCGACACGGCGTAGCCGGCCTTGGTGAGCGCATCGCGCACGAAGCGCAGCATGTGCGGGTCGTCGTCCACGACGAGGATGCGCGGCTCCGCCGACGCCTCGCCGGGCGGGCGCGCCGCCGGCCGGGCCTTCGCGCCGGCGGCCCCGCCCTCCGCCACGGGCAGCGTGAAGGTGAACCGCGCGCCCCGGCCGAGCCCCTCGCTCTCGGCGCGGATGCGGCCCCCATGCGCCTCCACCAGCCCCTTGCAGATCGCAAGACCGAGCCCGCTCGCCGCGGTCCCCTGTCCGGAGTCGCCCCCGGTGAGCGCGACGTGCTTGCGAAAGAGCCGGTCCAGCATCTCCGGCGGTACGCCCCGGCCCTCGTCGCAGACCGAGACCGCGACGTGCGCGCCGTCGCGCGACGCCTCCATCCGGATGGGGGAGGATTCCGGAGAGTTGCGGGCGGCGTTCGAGAGCAGGTTGTTCAGCACCTGCACGATGCGCTGCCGGTCGGCCATCACCGGGGGAAGTCCGGGCGGTGAGCGCGCTTCCGGTATCTGATGGCGTGGTGATCGGGTTATTCGATGGTTGCCGGGTCAGGTTCTGAGGAACGCTGTCGGGGTGTCGGACGGCCGTCGACGCGTCAAGCCGCTGCGCGGCTCCT
>MPMX01000009.1 GCA_002238725.1 Rhodospirillaceae bacterium bin65 | reverse complement strand
CAATCCGGGCAAGCTTCTTCATCGGGAATACTCCTTATTGCCCTTGCGGGACCGTGAGGCCAAGCCGCTTCAGCAGGTTGTTGTTGTGAAACTCCCACCGGCCGTTGCTCTGGAAGTAGATCTGGTAGGTGTGTGTACCGCTCCCAAGGACAGACAGCGTGATCCGGGGATAGCCCGGGGTCCCCAGGCGGGAATACAGGGACAACGTCTGGCTATCGCCGCTGCCGGCCCAGCCAAAAGGCGTTCCGTCTTCCCCGGGCATGTAGTAGTAGACCGTCGCGGTGACCGAAGCGATGTTCGCGCTCCCCCAGGTCGGCGTCAGGGTCACGCTCTTCATGGTGGGACTCGCCGCCACGTAGCGGGGGCGGCGGTCGTCCGAAGGGCCCAGATCTCCGTACGGCCCGATCCCCAGCCTCTGGTCGCCGTACTTGATCTCCAGCCCGGTCAGCCGCTCCTTGTCGATCAGTTGCAGCTCAATCGTCTCGTCGGTTTTCCAGAGCAGCCCGGATTTGATCCACTTAATGGTCGTAACGTTGCTGTTGTTTGCGTCGCTGAGTTCATATTCATTGCTGCCGACCTTGAGCGTCAGGTCAGCTGCAACGAGGCTGGCAGCCGAAGCAGTAAATGAAATGCTCAGCTCCGCACTATCTGCCAAATAAGCGATGCTAATCGTGTAAGTCGTGCCGTCGTAGGTGAAGTCGTTATCGGTGAGAATGGCCGTATCTGAGCACAGCGCTCCCGTTGTGGAAGCGTCACAACCAAGCCCACCCCCAAAAACCACGTCGGCCTTCGCCGTCAGGGTGCCCGACCACACGGTGGTCTGAGCCTGGACGGGCGCGGCGGCGAACAGGGAAAGCGCGCCGAGCAGCAGCGCGAGGACGGGGAGGAGGGAGAGGCGGGCGCGGGCGCGCCCGGGGCGCGGCTCAGGCCAGCGCGGGGACTCTGCCGATGTGGAGGGAGCCGGTCTGCGCGCGCCGGCCTCGCGCCGGGCGCACGTCATGCCGCTGGCCGCTGGCCGCTGGCCGCTGGCCGCTGGCCGCTGGCCGCTGGCCGCTGGCCGCTGGCCGCTGGCCGCTGGCCGCTGGCCGCTGGCCGCTGGCCGCTGGCCGCTGGCCGCTGGCCGCTGGCTCTATTATACACGCGCGTATCGCGGGCCGATGTCAAGGGAGAGTGTCGGTTCGCGTCCCGGCCGGCAGTTCCGGCGGCGGGCGGCGAAGACGCCACGCTCCTATCCGATGATATCCCGTCCGCGGCGGCGGACGCCGCGATAGAGAACGTACTGGACATCTTTCTCTCCGTATTCGGCATGGCACACTCTCCACGTCTTCGCACCGGCGACCACGCTGCAATTGTGAAGCAGACGCGGAGATAAGGCAACAGTCATCGCAAAAGCAATGATTCAATCGTGTGAATTTCGGTCATTATCGTGAGGATTACGGGACGCAAGATCGCGGCACTTGCGGTGGATCGGCCTGCCGCACGCGCGGCTCGCGCGGCGCGTCGGCGGATTCCGTCAGAAAGCATGCGCGCTCTCACCGGAGGCCACACGCCGCCGGGCGGCAATACGCCGGGTCTGCCAGAGCGCATGACAGCGCTGCGCGAGGCTGCGCCCGGGTTGCCGCGAACGTGTTCCCGCTGCGCTTGCGGCGTGCTACCACTGGCGCCCGTGTTCTCGGAGAATTTGGCCCACTCTGGAAAAATTGTGTGCGCCCGGAGCCGACAGCTTGATACCGTGGCCTGCAACCTCGTACCGTTCCCTGACCCACTTCACGACGCGCAAGGTGCTGACGCGGCATGTGCAGGATTGCTTCAGGCGAGACATGCGGGAGATTGGGAACGACAGGACGCGCCCACGATGCGCTGGACCCGGAGTTGAGCGAAATCCGCTTACGGTACGATTGCGGATGAGCTGAATGTTTCCTGCACAGGTGAGACGTGAAACATCGTAATGCACTGGTATATAAGCAAAAATGACTGACAAGGAGCCCGTCTATCGTGTAGGTATCGATGTTGGCGGCACCTTTACCGATCTGGTCTTCACCGACACCGACCGGAACGTCACCCTGATTCATAAGGTGCCGACCACGCCGGCCGATCCCTCGGTCGGCGCGATCGCGGGCCTGCGCGACCTGTGTGCGCGCCACGACCTCGACCCTGAAGCGATCGACTACGTCTTCCACGGCACCACCATCGCGACCAACGCCGTGCTCGAAAATGACGGCGCCGAGACCGGCATGATCACCAGCCGCGGCTATCGCGACATCCTGCATATCGGCCGCCACCAGCGCCCGGAAAACTATTCGATCATGCAGGACATTCCCTGGCAGGACCGGCCGCTGGTGCGCCGGCGCGACCGCGTCGCGGTGCGCGAGCGCCTGGCGCCGCCGCATGGCGAGGTGCTGGAGCCCCTGGACGAGAACGCGGTGCGCGAGGCCGCGCGCGCCTTCAAGGCCCGGGGGATCGAGGCGATCTGCGTGTGCTTCCTGTTTTCCTACATCGATCCGCGCCACGAAGAGCGCGCCCGCGAGATCGTGCTCGAGGAGTATCCCGAAGCGTTCGTCACCGCCTCGGCGGCCGTGGCGCCCCAGTTCCGCGAGTTCGAGCGCTTCACCACGGCGGCCATGAACGCCTTTATCGGCCCCAGGGTGCGGAACTATGTCCGGAACTTTGCCGCCGGGCTCGAGCAGGCGGACTGCCGCGCCGACCTTCACATCATGGGCTCCAACGGCGGCATCGCCACCGCCGCCACGATCGCCGAACGGCCGGTCCTGACGCTGCTGTCGGGGCCGGCGGCGGGCGTGCTGGGCGGCCAGTGGGCCGCCGCGGCGGACGCAGGCGGGCGGCTGATCACCTTCGACGTCGGCGGCACCAGCGCCGATATCGGCATCGTCGTCGACGGCCGGGTCAGCGAGGCGACCGCGCGAGACACCTGGATCGGCGGCTACCCGGTGCTGGTGCCGATGCTCGACATCGCCACCATCGGCGCCGGCGGCGGCAGCATCGCCCATGTCGACCGCGGCGGCGCCTACCGGGTGGGGCCCCAGAGCGCCGGTTCGCGCCCCGGGCCGGCGGCCTACGGGCTGGGCGGCGACCGGCCGACCGTGACCGACGCCAACCTGGTGCTCGGCCGGCTCGATCCGGCCAATTTCCTGGGCGGCGAGATGACCCTCGACGTCGATGCCGCCCGGCGCGTCATCCGCCGGCTTGCCGAACAGGTCCGGCTCGACGAACCGGAAGCGGCCGAGGGCGTGGTCACGATCCTCAACAGCAATATGGCCAACGCCATCCGGATGCAGACCGTGCAGAAGGGCCTCGATCCGCGCGGCTTTTCGCTGGTCGCCCTGGGCGGCGCCGGCCCGCTCCACGCCGCCGAGGTCGCCGCCATGCTCGATATCCCCAGGGTCGTCGTGCCGCCGCATCCCGGCATCACCTCGGCCGCCGGGCTGCTCACCACCGACCTCAAATACGATGCCGTGAAGACGGCATTCCAGACCAGCGACTCGGTCGACGCCGCGAAGCTGAACGCCGACTTTGCCTGGCTCGAAAACGCGCTGACCGCCCAGTTCGCCGCCGACGGCTTCGAGCGCGGCCGGGTCGGCCTGGTCCGCGCCGGCGACCTGCGCTATGTCGGCCAGGGCTATGAGCTCCGGGTCGCGTTCCCCGACGGGCCGATCGACGAGGCCGCGCTGGCGGGCGTGTGGCAGGCGTTCGAGCGCCAGCACCGCACCGAATACGGCCACGTCTTCGCCGACAGCCCGGTCGAGATCGTCAACATCCGCCTCACCGGCGCCGCGGTCATGCCCAAGATCGGGCCGCCGCCGCCGCTCGGCGCCGGCGAACTGGACGCCGCCCGGCTGCGCACCGGCTCATGCAGTTTCCGGGTCGGCGGCGGCCTCGCCGCTTTCGACACGCCCTATTATCGGCGCGATGCGATCCCGGCCGGCCGGCCGTTCGCGGGGCCGGCGGTGGTGGTGCAGCGCGACACGACCACGGTGGTGCCGCCGGGCTGGACCGCGGCCGCCGAGAGCAACCGCAACCTGATCCTGAGCCACGGAGCGTAAGCGATGGCCGATCCCCTCCCCGCCAGCCTTCATAACGTCCGGCGGATCGACCCGGTCACCGCCAGCGTGATCCAGGGCGGGCTGGAAAACATCGCGGTCGAGATGGGACACAAGCTGATGCGCATGTCCTATTCCAGCATCATCCGCGAATCCGAGGATTTCGGCGCCGCGCTGATCGACCCCCAGGGCCGCCAGCTGTGCGAGACGCCGCAGAGCACGCCCCTGCAATCGGGGCCGATCCCGGGCTACGTCCAGGGCATCCAGCAGATCTTCGCGGAGCGCGGCGACAGCTTCGAAGCCGGCGACGTGATCATTCACAACTCGGCCTATCACGGCGCCTCCCACGGCCCCGACGTCGCCTTCTGCATCCCCGTGTTCCATGAACGCGGGCTGGTCGGGTTTTCCGTGACCACGGCCCATCACCTGGATATCGGCGCGCTCAGCCCGGGCAGCTGCGGCATCGTCGACGCCATGGACGCCTACGCCGAAGGCCTGCAGTTCAAGGCGCTCAAGGTTTACGACCGCGGCGCGCTGAACGGGCCGCTGTGGCAGATGCTGCGCGACAATATCCGCGCCTCCGACCTGGTGGTCGGCGACATGGAGGCCCAGATCGCCGCCGCGCGCATCGGCGCCGAGCGCTTCGTCGAGCTGATCGGCAGTCACGGGCTGGATACGGTCGAAGCGGCCTGCGACGCGCTGATGGACCATTCCGAGCGGGTCATGCGCATGGCGATCGACGCCCTGCCCGACGGCGTCTACCGGGCCCGGACCTTCATCGACGGTTTTCTCGACGACGACGATCCGAGCCGCGGCGACCTGCCGATCGAGGTCGCGGTCACGGTCGAGGGCAGCGACATCACGGTCGATTTCACCGGCACGGCGGCCCAGGTCCCGGACCGGCCCATCAACATGCCGCTCAAGGGCACGACCGACTGCGCCGTCTGGCTGACGATCCGCTCGATCCTGCTCGATTCCGCGGTCCACGGCCATATTCCGCAGAACAGCGGCCTGACCCGCCCGATCGAAATCGTCGCCCCGGCCGGCACGCTGGTCAATCCGGTCTTCCCGGCGCCGACCATCGCCCGTTTCTGCACCGGCAACCAGGCGGCGGACACGCTGATGAAGGCGCTCGCCCAGGCGGTGCCGCGCCAGGTCAGCGCCGGCGTCGGCAACCTGCACGTCGTCGCGTTCAGCGGCATCCGCGACGAGACCCACTGGGTCCACATGGAGATCCACGAGGGCTGCTATGGCGGGCGCTACGGCAAGGACGGCATGGACGCGGTCGACACCCTCTATGCCAACACCCGCAACAACCCGATCGAGGATGTCGAATCGCACCTGCCGCTCAGGGTCCACCGCTACGAACTGCGCGACGACGCCTGCCCGCCGGGCCGCTGGCGCGGCGGCATCGGCTCGATCCGCGAGGTCGAATATCTCGAGGACGGCGGGGTATCGGTTGAGGGCGAAGGCCACAAATACGCGCCGTGGGGCTTCGCCGGCGGCAGCGACGGCCGGACGGCCGGCCTGACCTTCCGGCGCAGGGACGGCGCCAGCCTCGACCTGCCGTCGAAGCTGCCCAACATGACCGCCAGGGCGGGCGACCGCATCGTCATGACCGGGCCCTGCGGCGGCGGCTATGGCGATCCGATGGCGCGCGATCCGGCGCTGGTGCTGGAGGACGTGCGCGACGGGCTGATCTCGGCCGAGACCGCGCGGCGCGACTACGGGGTCGCGATAACCGGGGCAAATACCGGGGCGAAAACCGGGGCCATGGCCGGGGCCATCGCCGGGGGCCTGGCCGTCGACGCGGCGGCGACCGCGGACGCGCGGCAGGCCCGGCGGGGCGGACAGGCCGGGTAGCCGGGCCGGGTAGCCGGGCGGGAGAGCGTTCCCCCAGCGGCCGGCCGGCGCCCGGACGGCTGCGCTTCCGGCCCGCCCGCGCGAACACTTCGCCGCACGGGCCGAAAGGCCGGACGGGCGCGGCGGGGCGGCAGGCCCATGGGCCCGTCCGCCGGCAAAGCCCGGCCTTGCGCGCCCGCTTCCCCGGCCCGCATGGAACAGGCGGGGCGCCTGCAATCGCCCTGGAACACGTCAAACGCCCGAAAAATTGTTTGTTGACTATAGCGGCGTTCTCGGTCAATTCTCTCCGTGCGTACATAACGAGAGGGGCCCCGAATGCCGGGCCTCCCGCTGAATACAATAGCCGCTTCATGTGTGTTGGGTCGCCCCCGGCACCGTGGCGAACAGGCGGGACTCACAAATTCTCTCGTGATGTACGCAAGGCCCGGCGCCAGCCGGGGTGGGTTGCGTACACCTACGGGAGAAGAAACCATGAAATCACGACTTACACTGGCTGGTGTCTGCCTGTTGGCGGCTTTCGGCCTTGCTGCGTGCGGCGGAGGCGGCGGCACGACGGCGTCGACGGGCGGCGGCGGCACGATGGCGCCGACGGGCGGCGGCGGCACGACGGCGCCACCGGCGACCCCGCTTGAGACGGCTGTCGAACTGGACGGCCGGCTGGACGATGTCGACGTCGGCGCGGCGCGAGCGAGCGCGATCGAAAGCGCCGGCAAGCTCACGGCCGAATCGGTCAAGGGCGATTCCGCGATGGCTATGGCCAATGCCCAGGCCGTGGTGGATGCCAACGCGGCGATCCACCAGGCGATCATGGATGCCGACGAGGTCATCAAGGAGGCCAATGCGGCCAAGATGGAGGCCGAGGACATCGAAGACGCCACCGAGAAAGCGGCCGTGATTGGGTTGCTCGACGCCGCCATCGCAGAGGCCCAGGGCATCAAGACGGCCGCTCAGGCGCATATCGACGAGGCGGCAACGGACGACGGCAGCGTAAATACGCTCGGCGAGGCCGTCGCTGCAGTCGAGAACCCTGCAGGGGACGACCCGGCGCCGGATCCGGCGATGACCGCTGCCAATGCCGGCGAGGCCGTGGCTGATCAGGTCAGAGCGGCATTAGGCGGAACGATAAACGACGGGTCAGCAAACGCCGCGAATGGTGCGGATGCCGTCGAGATGAATGACTCGGCCGTTATCGGGGCCATGACGTGGGCTCAGGTCGTCGGCGAAGCCAATCTGAAAACAGCGCCGCTCGGCACCGACAGAGCAACTGTGATGATCGGTTCAATCGCCGGCATGACAGCCGCGGACGTGAATTCCGCATTAACCGCTACCGGCGGGGAAGGCGGCGGCGCAACCTATGCCGACGGCCATCAGGCGGCGACCAGTTCCTTTAATGGCATTCCGGGCACGGCCTACTGCCTCGGCAGCGATTGTATGGTTGGCGCGGACGGCACGCTGGTCGGCAGCTGGTATTTCACCCCGACTTCGCCGGCGGAACTCTACGTTGCAGGCGAAGGAGGTTCGTACTCGGTGGCGACCATGTACGTCCGGTACGGCTACTGGCTTAGCTACGAAGCCAATGGCAGTGTCAGCGCCAACGGCGTCACAACGTTCGCGAGGACGACCGGCAACACGGCCGGCCTGAATCTCATCCGAGGCACCGACGCGACCGCGGATGTCACGGCCCGCTATTCCGGCTCGGCGGTAGGCATCGCAGTGCGTAACAAGGCGTCCGGTGAGTTCGCCGCGAAAGTCAACCTGACGGCGACGTTCGGGGACGGGATTGCGAACTCAAATCTCAGCGGCCACATTTCCGGCTTCACCGGCGGCGTGGCAGATCCGAACTGGCGCGTGATGCTTAACGAGACCGGACTGACTGAAGCCGGCGCTCTCAACGGCAACGGCATTGCCTACGGCGGCGCCGCGGCCGGCCAGTGGACGGCGCAGGGCTACGGTCCGGCGGTAACGCCCGCCGAGGGTGACAACCCCGAGGTGAACCATCGGCCCACGGGCTTCTTCGGCCGGTTCAACGCCAACTTCAACGACGGCGGGGCTGCGGCCGGCGCCTACACGACCCGGGTGGGCGAGTAGCAACCCCAAAGGGGTGCGTAACCCCAGTATGTGCTGAAGGGCGGCGGCCTCCCGCCGCCCTTCTTTTTTCCGGCCGATCCGCTCCCGGGATCTCCCCCCATGCAATCAACCGCAACCGGGCCCGTCCCGGCCGCGCCGGTCCGCGCCGGGCGGCCGCAGGCCGTTTCCTGCCTTCGCCACAGCCTCGCTCCGATCGCCCGCGAGGCAGGGCCGGCGTTTCCGGGCTCCCGCTCCCCGCGCCTCGACATTCGTGGCGTTGCCGGTGGGGAGGGTTTGAAACCCTCCCCTACCGGAGATCCATCGCAATCGTTGCGCCACTGCCCGAATTCCTCTCCCCCCGGGGGAGGGGAACCGGTTCCTCGCAGGGAGGGCCGGGGTCCGACGCCGGCCCGCAACCGGGGGCCGGCACCCCCGGACCCCCGCTCCCCGCGGTCCGGCGCAGGCCGCGCCTGTCGTGGCCGGCTCTGTAGGGGAGGGTTTCAAACCACCACTACGGCCCAAACGCCCGGTTTTTTCATTGCCAGAATACCTGCCGTGCCGCCCCGGACGGAGCGAAGCGGAGATCCGGGGACCAGGGCCGTGTGGCGCGGTCGTGCCGGGCGACTCTGGTCCCCGGCTCTCCCTCCGGTCGGCCGGGGCGGCACGGGAAGGGTAACGGGATGATGGCGCTGCTTCCCGCACTGCAGCGTCTCGCCGCCGCGATGCTGGTGACGGTCTTGGCGGCCTTGGCCGGCCCGCTGCCGGCCCTTGCTCAGACCGGAGCCCAGACGAAAGCCGAACCGAAGGCGCAATCCAAACCGGGAGCGAAGCAAACGGCCGCGGCACGGGCGCGGGCGCTGCTCCGGGCCGGACGGCCGGTTGCGGCGCTGGAGGCGCTGCACCCCGCCGTGACGGCGCGGCCGAACGATCTCACCCTGCTGTTCCTGGTCGGCCGGGCCGGCATCGCCGCGGCCGGCAGGAAAGGCATCGACGACAAGGCCCGCACGGTCTTCCTCGACGCCGCCATATCGGCCCTGCGGCGCATGCTGGTGATCCGGCCCGGCCTGGTGCGCGCACGCCTCGAACTGGCCCGCGCCTTCTTCCTCAAGCAGGACGACACGCTCGCCCGCCGCCATTTCGAGCGGGTCCTAGCCGGCAAGCCGCCGCCGGCAGTCGTGGCGAACGTCAACCGCTATCTCGGCGCGATCCGGGCGCGCAAGCGCTGGAGCGCCTATTTCGGCTTCGCCCTGGCGCCGGATACAAACGTCGGGGCGGCCTCCGACGCCGATACCGTCTGGCTGCCGGCGTTCGGCACCGTCCTGCCCTTCCGGGTCAACGAGGATTCGCAACCGTCCTCCGGCATCGGCCTGCTGGTCTGGGGCGGCGGCGAATACCAGCATCCGCTGCCCGACCTGTGGGGCCGGAAGCTGCGCCTGCGCGTCGGCGGGGATCTCTGGCGCCAGGAATACGCCCATTCGCGCTTCGACCGCACGCTGTTCGCCGGCCATGCCGGGCCGCGCTGGCTCGCCGGGCGGACCTGGGAGTTCAGCCTGCTCGGCAGCGCACGCCAGACCCTGAGCGCCGGCGAGCCCGAATACAGCGAGCTCGGCCTGCGCCTGGAGGCCGCTCAGCGCCTCGGCCCGCGCCTGTTCGCGCGCGAAACCGCAAGCTGGCACCAGCGGACCTACGAGGACAGCGGCGGCCTGAACGGGCCGCGCTGGCAGGGGTCGCTCAACCTGAGCTGGCAGGCGACGCCGACGCTCTCCGTCGGCGCGAACGCCGGTTATTCCGCCGAAGCGCCGCGCGCGGCGCACCAGCGCAACACGCGCCCGTGGGTGCAGGTCTCGGCGAATTACGCGCTGCCCTGGGGCTTCACGGTCGGCGCGTCGGCCAACGTCTACCGGACGACCTACGACTCCGGCCCCTACTGGCGGGTGCTGACCCGCGGCGATGCGCGGCGCGTGGACCGGGGGCAGAGCTTCCGGCTCTCGCTGCTGAACCGCGCCTTCACCCTGGGCGGCTTCAGCCCGCAGCTGATCGCGATCTACGAGGAGCGCAGGTCCAACGCGCAGCTCTCCAGCTACAAGCGGTTCCGCGGCGAACTGCGGGCCGTCCGGCAGTTCTGAACGCCCCCGGCGGGCGGGCCGGGTGCGAGCATTTTTTCCTTGCATTCGGATAATTTGCCACTAGAGTGTGTCCGTACCGGCGATGCAACGGAGGCAGGCCCTTCGATACGCCGCTTCGCGGCTACTCAGGGTGAGGGAGCAGAAAGCAACAAAATGCCCTCATCCCGAGTAGCCCCGGATAAAATCCGGGGCGTATCGAGGGACGCCACGCCGCCACGGTCCTGTTCGAAACGGACAGGCTCCGGATTCCCGGTCGCTTCCCTTTCCCGGCCACCGCCGCCGGCCCCCGGAACATGACAGATCATGACATTTCCTGACACCCGGCGCCGGAAAAGACATGGGGATATTGTATGTGACCATGCAGTGCCGGATTTCCCTCCAACGGCGAGAGGAAGCCGGTGGAAACTGCAGAGGCCGCGCGTTCGTCGATGCCCGAATAACACCAACATTGCCGCCCCGGACCCCGATCCGGGGCCCAGAGCCACAAGGCGAAGCCCCTTCGACTTCGCTCAGGGCAGGCGTGCCGGGCGCCTCTGGTCCCCGGACTTCCGCTCCCCGGATCGTGGTCCGGGGCAGGTCGCTCCATCCGGGGCGGCAACGAAGGGTGCGTCGGGAGCCTGCCCTGAGCGAAGCCGAAGGGGCGACTGGCCCGATCGGGCGACTCCGCTCCCCGGATCGGGGTCCGGGGCGGCACGATGGTATGGAACAGGGGCACCGGTGGCGGATCATGACATTTCATGACACCCGGCGCCGGCTGGGCTATCGTCATGGCCGGCGGTTGCGGCCGCGGCGGCTTCGGCCATGCCGTCCCGCCAAGTGGGCCGGGCGGGCCGTACAGGAGGATATTCCACGATGAAGATCAAGATCATCAACCCCAACACGACCTGGGAAATGACCGATTCGATCGGCGCCGCCGGCCGGTCGGTCGCGCGGGAGGGGACCGAGATCGTGGCGGTCAGCCCGTCTTTCGGCCCGGCCTCGATCGAATCCTATTACGACGAGTTCCTGTGCGCGCCGGGGGTGATCGACGAGGTCCGCCTGGGCGACCGCGAGGGCTGCGACGCCTATATCGTCGCCTGCTACGGCGACCCCGGCCTGCACGCCGCGCGCGAGGTCACGCGCAAGCCGGTGATCGGCATCGCGGAAGCCTCGCTCTACACCGCGTCGATCCTGGCGGCGCGGTTCTCGATCGTCACCGTCATCCCGCGCATCAAGACCATGCTCGAGGAAATGGTCGCGAACTACGGCTTCAGCCACAAGGTGGTCAACGTGCGGACCACGCCGCTCTACGTCCTCGACATCGAAAGAGACCCGGCGGGCGCGCTGGAAACGCTGCGCGAAGAGGCGCGCCGGGCGGTGGCGGAGGACGATGCCGAGGCCATCCTGCTCGGCTGCGCCGGCTTCGCGGAATTCGCCGACGAGCTCGAGGAGGAGCTCGGCCTTCCGGTGCTCGACGGCGTCGTCTGCGCGGTCAAGCTGGCCGAGGCCGTGGTCGAGCTGGGCAAGACCACGAGCAAGAGCAAGACCTACCGGTTCCCCGAGCGCAAGGCGTTCACCGGCGCGTTTGCCCGGTTCGGCGACGATTCCGGGCAGGCCGAAGCCGCCGAATAGGGCCGCCGCCGCGAACGGACCGCAGCAGGGGCCGGTCTACCCCGGGGCAGGTCTACCCGGTGGCAGTTTTACCCGGTCATCGCGCGCAGGCCTTCCTCGAAGAAGAAGGCGTTTTCGCCGAAGGCGGGCTCCAGCCCGTCGAGCCAGGTCGCCTGCGGATCGTATTTCGCGAAGAAGGGCCGGCCGACCCAGTCGGGATCGCGGCCCTGCAGGAAGCGCAGCACGAAGACCTTTTCGCCGCCGACTTCCTGGACGCCGAGCACCTCGACCTTGCCGGGCGTCGCGCTCATGCTCGGGCCGCGCACGGTGCGGGCGAGGCCGGAGACCTGCTCCACCGCGCCGCGGAAAACCTCCCAGCAGCGCTCCAGCGGCACCTCGAAATACTGTTTCGCGCCGGTATCCCGCTCCACGAACATGTAATAGGGGATGATGCCGAGGCGGACCTGCTCGCGCCACAACCGGGCCCAGATGTCGGGATCGTTGTTGATATGGGCGAGCAGCGGCGCCTGGCCGCGAATCACCGCGCCGGTATCGCGAATGCGGCGGACCGCTTCGCGCACCACGTTGGTCCGCAACTCCTGCCAGTGGTTGAAATGCGCCATGATCGCGACATGGCGGCCCGAGCGCACGATCGCTTCGAGCAGCCGCAGCATGTCGTCGGCGTCCTCGTCATGGACGAAGCGGTGCGGCCAGAAGGTCAGCGCCTTGGTGCCGATCCGGATGTTCTGGACATGCCCGAGCGCCGGATCGTCGACGAAGGGCCGGAGATAGCCTTCCATCACCCGCGTCTTCATGATCATCGGGTCGCCGCCGGTCATCAGCAGATCCGAGACCTGCGGATGGGCAGCGATATAGCGGTGCAGGCCCTCGGCGTCCTTCGAGGAGATTTTCAGCTCCTTGTCGCCGACGAACTGGGCCCAGCGGAAACAGAAGGTGCAATAGGCGTGGCAGGTCTGGCCCTGGCTCGGGAAGAACAGGACGGTCTCGCGGTACTTGTGCTGCAGGCCCTCGAAGACTTCGTCGTCCTCGCTGGGGATGTTGAACTCCCGCTGCCCGGCCGGATGCGGATTGAGCCCGGCGCGGATATCGAAGATCGCGCGATCGATCTCGGGCCGGGGCGCCTCGCGGACCATGAGGTCGGCGACCCGCCGGAAATCCCGGTCGGCGAGCATGCCCTTCTGCGGAAAGACAAGCTGGTAGATCGGATCGTCGGGAACCCGTTCCCAGTCGATCAGGTGCTCGATGACGTAGCGGTTGGTGCGGAACGGCAGGACGGAGCTGACGACGCGCATGGCGAACAGGTCGTCGCCGGTCACGTTGCCGAACTCGGTGATCGAATCCAGGTTCCTTGCCGTCAGCGCCTGGAACTTTCCATTCGGCCGTTCGATGCCATTCTGGGCGGGCGAACGGTTCGTCCGGGACCCAGCAGAATCTTTGGCCGGACCAGAAATGACTTGAACATTCATCGTCTCATCCTCTCCCATGCAAACGTCCTGCCCCGGTCCGCCGGGGACCGAGGCCTAAATTCTCATAAATTCGCTCACTTTCCGTGCCTTTGAGCCGACGCGCATTTTACCATTTTCTGGCGCAGAAACAACCGGACTCCGCGGTTTCCGCAAGTCCCGCATCCCGGGAATCAGGGCAGCAGCCGCGGAGCCGGACCGGAAGGCGCCGGGCTGCGGCGCCTCCGGTCCGGCTTTCCAACTCCGACCGGTTCCGGCCATCCCGGCGCAGGGCCGGTTCAGCCGGCGGCTATTTGCCGGCCAGCCGCTTCAGCACCTCGGCATCGACGGCCGTCGTCTGCGACTTGTAGTAGGCCATCGCCGCCTTGCCATCGACGCCCATGGCGTTGATCGATTTTATCCAGTCGGCAAACAGCGGCGCCCAGTCTTTGCGGAACTTCGCCATTTCCGCTTCCGGCATGGTATGGATCTTGCGCGTTTTCAGGAAACGCTTGGTCGTTTTCGCTTTCAACTCGTCCCACGCCAGGCTGCGCCAGCCCAGTTTCGCGCCGGCCATGCTCCAGATGATCTTCTGGTCCTTTTCGGGAATCGTGTCCCACTTCTTCTTGTTCCAGAAGGTCGAGAAGGAGGCGCCGAACCAGCCGGCCGGAATCTCGGTGCCGGATTTGGCGTATTTGTCGATCTTGAACGCGAGCAGGTCGCCCGGGGTCAGGCCGACGAAGGCGTCGACCACGCCCTTCGAGACGATCGGGTAGATGCGCACGGCCGGGCCGGGAACGATGTTGGCGCCGGTCAGCTTCAGCGCCTGGGCCGGGATCGACGGCAGCGTCCAGGTCTTGATCGTCTTGAGCGACGCTTTCGACAGCAGCGGCTTGTCGGACATGGAATACCACAGGCCGTCCGGCGCGCCGAAATAGCCGACCATTTCGATGTCCTTATAGTTCGCCTTGTCCTTGAAGAATTTCTGGTACATGCGCCACAGGGCGACCGAGCGGCCGACGCCGGTGACGGCCATCTGCGGATGGATGCTGATCTGGGTCGACGGGATCAGCTTGCGCAGGAAGGCGTTGAACACGAACGCGCCGTCGGCGGTGCCCTTCTGCACCATCACCATCTGAAGCGGCGGCGGCGCCATCCGGCAGGCCTGGACGATTCGGACGGAAACCCGGCCTTCTGTCGCTTTCTCGATATCTTTCAGCCACGGCACAAGCACGCCATGGTTGATCACATGCTTCGGCGTCACGAAGCTGCAGAACAACAATTTGGTCTTGGCCTGGGCCGGCGCGGCCGCAAGGCCCATTGCGGCGGCGCCCGCCGCCAGAATGCCAGCAACGAAAACTTTCTTCATGGGGCTTCCTCTCCCTTGTGCCTCGATCGTTCCTCGGAACTTCAGCTTTTATGATCGCCGCTGGGCCCGCGCGCGTCAACCGCAGGGCTATACGACGGCCGCGGATTCCGGCGCCGCCGCAGGGCCGGCAGCGCTTGATCCGCAGGCCGTCGACCGGCATTGTTCCTCCCGATGGGCCGGACCGCACACAGCCCTGCATCCGGCTGCGAACGCCGACCCGGCCCCGGGG
Source organism: Rhodospirillaceae bacterium bin65 (assembly GCA_002238725.1). GTDB lineage: Bacteria > Pseudomonadota > Alphaproteobacteria > Bin65 > Bin65 > Bin65. The sequence goes on along the minus strand of MPMX01000009.1, from coordinate 86,027 downwards.
CCGGGGACCGCTGCCCGGCATGACGCAGGATTGATCGCCGGCCCGGTTGGCTTTGCCGGCAGGGCGCATGAGAATGGCAGAATGTTGAACCCGTATTACAGGGCCGCTGCATGACCGACGCCCCCCGGCCGGACGGCGCAACCCCTGCGGCCGAAACCGGCCCGGCCCCCGCGGCCGCGCCGACGGAGGACGAGCGGCGGGCGCCGCTGTTCGCCATTGCCAAATCCACGGCGATGCTGCGGTTTCTCGCCATCTGCGCCGCGCTCGGCCTGGTCGCGCTGCTGTTCTTCGTCCTGGTCGTCGGGCGGGATTTCCTGGTGCCCTTCGTCGTCGCCGTCGCGATCTGGTACCTGATGATCGCGCTCAAGGAATCCTTCAAACAGAGCGCAAAATACACCCGTGTCCCGGTGCCGGACGCGATCGCGATGGTCCTGGCCATCGCGGCGACCGTCCTGGCGATCACGCTGATCGTGGTGCTGATCAATTCCAGCATCAGCGGGGTCATCGCCTCGATCCCGAAATACCAGGACCGGATCAACGACATTATCGGCAACAGTCTGAAGCTGGTCGGCTACGAGGGCGAGAACCCGCTGCGCGAGTTCATCGCCAACCTGCGGCCGCAGGAATATGTCTCGCGCGCGGCCGGCGCGATCGGCGGCCTGGTCCAGGATATGGGCCTCATCATCGTCTATGTCCTGTTCCTGCTGCTCGAAACCTGGACCTTCGGGCGCAAGCTGAACGCGCTCGCCCGGACCGACACCCACCGGGAGAACCTGCGCCTAGCGATCCGGGAGATCGGCGAGGACATCAACACCTACATGCGGATCAAGACCTGGCTGTCGGCGGCGGTGGCGGTGCTGTGCTATGCCGCGATGAAGGCGGCAGGGGTCGATTTCGCAGAGTTCTGGGCCGTCCTGTTCTTCCTGTTGAACTACATCCCGACCATCGGCGCGATCCTTGCCTTGTTCTTCCCGGCCGTGCTGATGATCGTGCAGTTCACCAGCGTTCCGCTGATCGTTTCGGTGATCGTCGTGCTGATCGCGATCCCGACCGTGATCAACAATTTCGTCGAGCCGCGCATGATGGGCCGGTCGCTGAACCTGAGCTCGCTGGTCATCATCATGTCGCTGATCCTGTGGGGCAGCATCTGGGGCATCATCGGCATGTTCCTGTGCGTGCCGATCATGGTCATCCTCAATATCGTGCTGGCCAAGTTCGATTCGACCCGGCCGCTTGCCGTCATGCTTTCGGCCAACGGCAGGATCGATTCGACCCGTGCGGTGCCGGCCGCGCGGCCGGCAGAATAGCCGATGACCGGGGCCGATGCCGGCGCCGGGGCCGGCGCCGGGGCCGCCGAACCCGTCATCCGCTTTGACGAGGTCACCGTCCGCTTCGGCGACGAAACGATCTACGACCGGCTGTCTTTCGATGTCGAGGCCGGCGAGTTCCTGTGCATCCTGGGGCCGAGCGGCTGCGGCAAGTCCACCTCGCTGCGGCTGATGGGCGACCTGCTGGCGATCCAGGGCGGCCGGGTCGAGATCGAGGGCCGGACGCCGGCCGAAGCCTGGGACCGGCTGGCCTATGTCTTCCAGTCGCCGCGCCTGGTGCCCTGGCGGACCGCGCTCGGCAACGTCGCACTCGGCATGGACCTGCGCTTCGACGGCATGACCGCGGCGGAAAAGGCGGCCGCGGCCGGGCAACTGCTCGATCTGGTCGGCCTCGCCGCCGACGCCCGCAAGTTTCCGGCGATGCTGTCCGGCGGCGAGCGCCAGCGCGTGGCGATCGCCCGGGCCCTTTCGGTCGAGCCCGACATCATCCTGATGGACGAGCCGTTTTCCGCCCTCGACCTCAACACGCGGCGGCGCATGCGCCAGGAGATCATCCGCATCTGGCGCGAGACCGGCAAGACCATCGTGTTCGTCACCCACGATATCGACGAAGCCTTGGTGCTTGCCGACCGCATCCTGCTATTGTCTAACAAGCCGACGTCGGTCCTCGACATACTGGAGATCGACGAAGCGCGCCCGCGCGATATCGGCAGCACGCCCAGCCTGCGCGAGCAACGGGATGAATTGGTGCGCCTGTTCCGCCGTCTGGAACCGGGCGAAGGCAATCTGGAGGGAGAAACAGTATGATCGAACGTCAATTTTCGCCGGCGCGCCGCCGGGCGCCCGCCCGTTTGGCCGCCGGCCTGTGCGCCGGCGCCCTGGCGCTGGGGCTCGGGGCCGCGCCGGCCGCCGCCAAGGAAAAGGTTACTTATGGCTATTTGATCGACCCGGCGCTCGAAGGCGTGCTCTACGCCATCAAGCAGGGCATCGTGAAATCCGACAAGATCGAGATCGACGGTAAGGCCCTCGCTATTCCGGCGCTGATCCAGTCGACGCCGACCAAGCGTTTCGACGTGCTCATGAACGCCGTCATGGCAATTCCGCTGGCGGCCAAGCGCGGACTCAAGCTGGTCGTCCTGTCCAGCGCCCTGCGCGCCGGCAAGGGCGGGCTCGGCGCCGGCATCTGGGTCAAGAAGGACAGCCCCTACAAGACCATGGCCGACCTCAAGGGCAAGACCATCGGCAACTACGCCTTGCGCGCGACCGGCACGACCTGGATCCGCCTGGCGCTGTTGAAGAAGTACAAGCTGAACGTGTCCTACAAGGGCGGCGACATGAACTGGGTGCAGATTCCCGCCCCGGCGCTGCTGACCGCGCTGGAGACCGGCCGGGTCGACGCCGCCACGCTGATCCACTCCCAGGCCTACAAGGCGCGCGGCTCCGGCAACTACCGGGTGCTGGCCTGGACCAACAAGGACATCCGGGAACTCTACGGCGTCGACACCGTGGCCGCGGTCAACGTGACCTATCCCGAAAAGCTCGCCAAGCGGCCGGAGGCGTTCCGGGAATTCAACCGGATGCTGTACGAATCTGTGCAATATGCCGTGAAGAACCCCGACAAGGTCGGCGCGGCGATCGCCAAGGGCGGCAAGATCAGCGCGGCCTATTTCAAGGCGTGGCTGTCGGATTATTCCTACTTCCCGGGCGCGGTGTCCGACGCCGACATGAAGGCGATGGAGACGATCTGGTCCGGCGCCAAGGAGATGGGCATCCTCAAGAAGGTGCCGAAGGCCGCCGACGTGGTCTGGGAACACGCAGTCCGCGAATAGTCGAGGTCCCGCGCGGGCGAATTTCTTGGACGCACCCGCGTCGCAATCCGTAGCCGTCACCGCAGGGCGCCATGCGCGCCTTGCGGCGCATTTCTTCACGCTCGCCGTACTCGCCGCCTGGGCTGCCTGGGGCGCGTCGGTGGAGAGCTACCAGATGCCGGGGCCCTGGGCGGTCGCCGAGCGGCTCGGCCTGTTCTTCACCGACCTGCACGAGATCGGCCACATGTTCTGGTCGTTCGGGCACATCATCGCCGCGGTCGTCATCTCCTTCTTCATCGGCTCCGCGCTGGCGCTGCTGCCCTGGTATCTGCGCGTGACCCGGCGGATGATGCACGGCCGCCTGACGCCGTTCCTGAATTCCTATCCCGGCATCGGCTGGACCATGCTGGCGATCATCTGGTTCGGCGTGAACGACTTCACCGTCGTCTTCGTCATCAGCATGGTGCTGATCCCCTTCGCCATCATCAACATGCGCGAGGGGCTGGAGGCGCTGGACCCGGAGTTGCTGGAAATGGCGCGCAGCTTTTCGCGCCGGCGGCTGCGCGCCCTGCTGCTTCTCGTGCTGCCGTCGCTGTTCCCCTTCATGTTCGCGACGCTGCGCATCAGCTTCGGCGTGTCCTGGAAGGTGGCGCTGACCGCCGAACTGTTCGGCGGCAACAGCGGGCTGGGCTATCTGCTCAACCTGGCGCGCAACGATTTCGATACACCGCTGATCTTCGGCATCATCCTGATCATCATCGCCTTCGTCTACAGCGTGGAGCAGTTCGTCTTCGATCCGGTCCAGAAGCGCCTGGCGCGCCACCATGCCGGCTGACGTCGCCCCGTCCCGCGCCGCAGCGGCGTCCGCCGGCATCCGGCCGCTGCCGGTCGCGCTTGCCGAAGGGCTGATCGTCGCCGCCGTCGTCGGCTGGTGGGCGGTCGCGCGCGATCTCTCCGAGGCGGTGATGCCCGACCCGTGGACGGTCGCGGTCGCAACCGCCGAACTGTTCACCGAACCGGACCAACTCGCGCACACGCTCACCAGCACGCTGCGCGTCGTCGTTTCGGTGATCGCCGCGGTCCTGCTGGGCACCCTGCTCGCCTTCCTGCCGCGGCGCTGGCCGGCGCTCGACATCATCGTCTACGGCCGCATCCAGCCCTTCCTGAACGCCTTTCCCTCGGTCGGCTGGGCGATCGTCGCCAGCATCTGGTTCGGCCCCTCCCACGAGACGATTATCTTCGTCGAGGTCGCCATCCTCACGCCCTTCTGCCTGGTCAACGTCGCCCAGGGCCTGCGCGAGCTCGACGCCGAGGCCGTGGAAATGGCGCGCAGCTTCACCCGGTCCCGGCGCAAGACGCTCTTTCTGGTCACCATCCCGCTGCTCATGCCCTACATCGTGGCGGCCTTGCGCATCGCCTACGGCGTCGGCTGGAAGATCGCATTGGTCGCCGAGTTGTTCGGCACCGAGAGCGGCCTCGGCTTCCTGATGCTGCGGGCGCAGACCCTGTCCGACGCCGCCACCGTCTTCGCCGCCTGCTTCGCCGTCGTGATCCTGTTCATCGCCGGCGAAAAGCTGGTAATCGATCCGCTGGCCCGCAAGGTGCGCTACAACTGACCCGCGGGCGCGAAGCCTGCGGCCGAGAATTGAGGTTCGACCGATGACCGCCATCCAGTTCAGGAAAATCCCCGGCCCGCCGGACATCGCCGTCGACGAGGCCGGCGAGGGGCCGCTGCTCGTCTTCATGCACGGCATCGGCGGCAACCGGACCAACTGGACGGAGCAGGTCGAGTCCTTCGCCGGGCACGGCTTCCGGGCGGTCTCGTGGGACGCCCGCGGCTACGGCGACAGCGACGATTACGACGGACCGCTCGATTTCAGCGATTTCTCGCACGATCTTGCGCGCCTGCTCGACCATTACGGCGTCGAGAAAGCCCATCTGTGCGGCCTGTCGATGGGCGGACGGATCGCCCAGGACTTCCACGCCCTCTATCCCGACCGCATCGCAACGCTGGCCCTGGTGGCGACCTTCGCCGGACAGAGCAATTTCTCGCCGGCGGAGCGCGAACGCTTCGTCGCGCTGCGCCTGAAACCGCTCGCCGAGGAGGGCAAGGAGCCAAAGGATATCGCCCCGGTCGTCGCGACGACCCTGCGCGGGCCGGACGCGACCGAAGAGCAATATCAACGGCTGGTCGCCAGCATGGCGGCGCTGCACAAGGAAAGCTACATGAAGACGGTGCGCGCGACCTCGATGTTCGAGCGCACCGCCGAGCTCGAATCGATCCGGGCGCCGACCCTGCTGGTCTACGGCGACGGCGATTCCCTGACCACGCCGGAAATCGGCCGCGGCCTGCACGAGAAAATCGAAGGCTCGGAATTCGTCGTCGTGCCGCGCGCCGGCCATCTGATCAATCTGGAAAAACCGGCCGAGTTCGAAGCCGCCCTGCTGCCGTTTCTGGCGAAGCACCGCGATCTGGCCTCCTGACGCCGATGCCGCCCACCATACCCCCCGGCAGCCCGGCCGATCCCCCTGCCCCGGCCGCCCCCGCAATCCCGGTTTATCGCGATTACAGCCAGGCGGAACTGGACGCCCAGTACGATCAGGCGACGCTGGTGCCGGATATCGGCGGCTATCTCGACGCCTGGAACGCGGAGAGCGCACGGGCGCGCGCGGCGCCGGCCTGCCGGCTTTCCGTACCCTATGGCGGCGGGCCGGCGGAAACCCTCGATATCTTCCCGGCAGAGAACGGCGCGGATGGCGTGCCCGTCATGCTGTTTGTCCACGGCGGGGCCTGGAAGGCGCTCTCCAAAGACAGTTTCAGCTATCCGGCCGGGCCGTTCGCCGCGGCGGGCGCAGCCTGGGTCGTCACCGATTTCTCCCTGCTGCCGGACGTCAGCCTCGACGAACAGGTGCGCCAGAACCGGGCGGCGCTGACCTGGCTGTGGCGCAATGCGCGCAGCTTCGGCGGCGATCCCGACCGGCTCTATGTCTGCGGCCACTCCTCCGGCGCCCATGTCGGCGGAACGCTGGTGCAGGCTGGCTGGCGCGCGCGGGCCGGCCTGCCGGAAGACGTCATCAAGGGTGCGGTGCTGGTCAGCGGCATGTACGATCTGGAGCCGGTGCGCCTGTCGGCGCGCAACAGCTATGTCCACCTCGACGAGGTCGCGGCGCGGCGGCTGAGCCCGATCCACAACATCCCGGACCGGCTGCCGAAGCTGGCGCTGTTCTGGGGCAGCGGCGAGCTGGACGAATTCCGCCGCCAGTCGCGCGCCTTCGCCGAAGCCCTGTGGACCCGCGGCCATCGGGCCGAAGCCATGGAGATTGCCGGCGCCAACCATTTCGAGATGGCTGACGGCTTCGCCGACAGCCGCAGCGCGATCCTGCGCAGCTGCCTGGGCATGATGGGCCTGCTGTAGGCCGATGCCCGGCACGTCTTCCGGCGACGATATCCCCTGGCCGGCCGGGAGGCCGCCGGTGCTGGACGATGCGGCGCGGATCGCCAGCCGCCATGCCACGATGAAGCGACGCCCGGCGGGACCGGTCTGGGTGTTCGGCTACGGTTCGCTGATCTGGAATCCCGGTTTCGCGCCGGCGGAAAGCCGCCACGCCCTGCTGGCGGGCTACCATCGCGCCTTCTGCTTCTGGACCATGTCCGCCCGCGGCACGCCGGAGCGCCCCGGCCTCGGTCTCGGGCTGGAAGCCAAGGCGGGCGCCAACTGCCGCGGCATTGCCATGAGGATCGACCCGGAAACGGAAGCGCAGGACCTGGAAATGCTGTGGGGGCGGGAGATGTATTCCGGCGTCTATCGCCCGGTCTGGGTGACCCTCACGCCAACGGCGCACGGCCCGGCGGAGAACGCGCCGTTTACCGCCCTCACCTTCATCGCCGATCCCGATCATCCGCAATATTGCCCGCCGCTCAGCGACGCTCAGAAAGCGCGAATCATCGCCGGCGCGGCGGGCAAGTTCGGCCCCTGCGCAGACTATCTGGCGAATGTCGTGACCCACCTCGCCGCATCGGGCGAACCGGATGCCGAACTGGAAGCGCTGCTGGAAATGGTGCGAGAGCTGGAAGGCTGAGAGCGCCCTTCGAGCAGAATCAATCCACGAAGCGCGCCCTGACCTCTTCGGGGACCGGGACCGCCTTGATGCCGGCCGGGCGGTCGGGCGCCGACGTCACCCAGACCCGCTTTTCGAAGCCTTCCAGGGCCGGGCGGCCGTCGGCATGGGTGAGCGCATGGCTGACCGTGAAGGTCTTGCCGGCCCATTCGCTGACATGGCTGGCCATGGTCAGGACGTTGCCGAGCCGGCAGGCGTTGCGGAACGTCGCGCCGGTCTCCAGCAGCGGCATGCCGCTTACGTCGAAATCGCGCGCCATCTCGGGGTAGGACAGCCCGTTGGCGGAAAACAGCCGCTCCGTCGCCTGGTCGAACCAGGTGTAGAAATACGGATAGAAGACGATGCCGGCCGCATCGCAATGCGCCCACTCCACCCTGATCTCGTTCCGGTATTCCCGCATCGGCCGTCGCCCCTCGCTCATGGTGCCGCGCGGACACATACGGCATCGGTCGGCTGTCGCCAAGCCGGTGCACATTGAAGCAATTCCACGAATTTCGCGGAATATTGCTCAATTGCCCGGCCGCGATCCGAATCGCCGTCGCCGGCAATTCGCGCCGCGCCTGGACCTGCCTGAAACCGGGAATGTTTGCCGGTCTGCGTTTCGTGCATCTCCCGGCCGGGCGGCCGCGTCAGCGGTCCGGCGGCGACGGCCGCGACAGCACGAAGGCCGCCGACGCGCTCAGGACGACCGCCTGCACTGCAAGGATGACCGGACCGACGCCTGTCGCCACCGATACCGCCAGAACCGCGGCCATCGACGCCACGCCGACGATCTTGGCCCGCCGGTCGATGGCGCGGTGTTCGCGCCAGTCCCTGATGATCGGCCCGAATACCCGATGGGAAACAAGCCATGCATGCCAGCGCCTGGAGGATCGGGCGAAGGCGTACGCCGCGACCAGGAGAAACGGAGTCGTCGGCAGCAGCGGCAGCACGGCGCCCAACGCGGCAAGCGCGAGCGCCGCGAAGCCGACGGCAAACCATACGGCCCGCCGCGGAGTCATTCCGGATCGGCCTGTATTCCGGTCCATTGCCACCTGTCGCACGCGATCGTCATGGGTTCCGGGACAGCACGGCTCTCACGACCGAATTGGCAAAGGCCGCCGGGTTGCAATTGCTTTTCATCAGCATCGACATCGCAAAGTAAGCAAACCCGGCCCGTCGCGATACTGCCGTGCGTCAGGAGGCGCACTCTCGCAGGCCGCAGTTTCCGGGGACGCCGACCGGCCCGGGCGGGCGCCGTTGGCGTTTTGCGTACGGTTGCGGCATACTGCGGGCGGAAACGCAGGAGCCCCTTGCCATGACCACCAACGTGCCGGAGATGCCGCCGATCGAGCGGCTGCACCACTGGGCCTACAAATGCCGCGACGGCGAGGAAACCCGCCATTTCTACGAGGATATCCTCGGCCTGCCATTGATCCACGTCATCCGGGCGGACAGCGTGCCCTCGACCGGCCAGTGTGACCCGTATGTCCATCTCTTCTTCGGCATGCCGGACGGCTCGGCCGTCGCCTTTTTCGACCTGGGCGACAACCAGGCCGCCGACCTGTCGCCGAACACGCCTTCCTGGTGCAACCACATAGCGCTGCACATGAATTCGGTCGACGAGGTGCTGCAGGCCAAGAGCCGGCTCGAGGCCCACGGCGTCCACGTCATCGGTCTGACGGACCATAAATTCGTCCAGTCGATCTACTTTTTCGATCCGAACGGCTACCGGCTGGAGCTGACCCACGAGCTGGCGGACGAGGAAGCCGACTATATCGCCCATGCCCGGGCCAGCGCACGCACCGAGCTCGACGCCTGGACCGAAGAGAAACGCACTGTTGCGGCGTAGGGTTTCCGGCATCCGAAAACAGGGTTGCGCAGGGCGGCCGTAACGCCCGGCGAGAAGGGAGTATCGCCATGTTCTTTCACGCCCGCTCCAGGGATCGCGCTTTCTCGCTGGGCACCTATCCGCTCGAGACCCTGCCCCGGGACGACGCGATCCTCGCCGCGGAGCGGGACCGGCCGCGCAGTCCGGCGCCGCAGGATGCGGCCGGCGATGCGCCGCTGGCGGCGGCGGCGCTGAAGTACCGGGATATTTTCGCGGCCTCCGCCGATCAGGAAGCCGCCGCGGCGCGCGCGCCGGTGCCCGACGATCCCGAGGCCCGAGCCGGGGACGTCAAGGGCATGGCCTGTTTCATGGACTCCGCGATGGTCGGCATCTGCGAGATGGCGCCGAACGCCTGGCTGGAGGGCGTGGAGCCCCTGCCCCACAGCCATGCCGTCGTCCTGCTGATCGAGGACGGCAAGGTGCCGGAGCCGGAGACTATCGCCCAGGGCTGGGTCGCGCCGGCGGTGCGCGAGACCTCCGATATGCGGGCGGCCGAGATCGCCGTCGTCGTCGCGCGGCATATCCGGGCGATGGGCTTTGCCGCCGCGGCCGACGTTGCCGGCCACCGGCGGACCGATGCCGAACGGCTGGCCGTCATGGCGGGTCTGGCCGTCCGGCAGAACGACGGGCTGGTCAATCCCTATCTCGGCAGCTCCTTCTCGCTGGCGGTCGTGACGACGGAATACGCTCTGGCGACCGACCGGCCGCTCGCCGCCTCGGCGGCGGACGGGCGCGGCCTGCGCTACTGGTGGGGACTGAACGGCGCGACCTCGGGCCGGGAGCGCAACCGGCGCGCGCGCCGGCCGTCCCACTACAGCAACTACCCGATGGAGCAGGTGAAGGAGGTCGACCGGCCGACCACCCTGATCCTCGACGACGAGGTGCCGAGGGTGCCGAAACGCGCCGCCTTCTTCGAACGCGGCCTCCAGGGCGACCTGGGCGCGAAATCGCAGAAGGAACGCTCGCGGTTTTCCTTCAAGCACCCGTCGTCCAAGAGCCTGCTGAACGTCATCCGCTCCCTGGTGCCGCACCAGGGCGGCGATGCCGCCGACGTCGACACCGGCGCGCTCGCCGACGCCGAAGCCAACAGCAGGGCGATCAAGGCGCTGTCCTACCATCTGGGCTCCGACCTGACCGGCATCTGCGAAATCCCGCGCTACGCCTGGTTCTCCCACAAGGAAGACGGACGGCCGATCGAGCCCTATCACAAATACGCCGTCGCGATGCTGATCGACCAGGGCTACGACACGATGGAAGGCGCCAGCGGCGACGACTGGATCTCCGGCACCCAATCCATGCGCGGTTATCTGCGCGGCGCCGAGATTGCCGGCGTGATGGCCGAATTCATGCGCGGCCGGGGCTTCCCCGCCCGCTCACAGACCAACGCCGACAGCGACGTGCTGCAAATCCCCGTGATCCTGTGGGCCGGCCTGGGCGAGCTCAGCAGGATCGGCGAACTGGTCCTCAATCCTTTCGTCGGCCCGCGTTTCAAATCGGTCGTCCTGACCACGGACATGCCGCTCAAGCCCGACAAGCCGATCGATTTCGGCCTCCAGTATTTCTGCAACAACTGCCTGAAATGCGCCCGCGAATGCCCGTGCGACGCCATCCCCTTCGGCGACAAGGTGATGTTCAACGGCTATGAGATGTGGAAGCCGGACGCCGAGCGCTGCACCCGCTATCGCCTCACCAACATGAAGGGCGCAGCCTGCGGGCGCTGCATGAAGACCTGCCCGATCAACAAGGTGGTGGACGCCGACGGCCCGATCGCCACCCGGGTCGCCAGCTGGCTGGGCGTCAATGCGATGTTCCTGAAGCCGCTCATGGTGCCGATCGCCGCCTGGGCCGACGACAAGCTGGGCAACGGCAAGCGCAATCCGGCCAAGAAATGGTGGTTCGACCACGAAATCATCGACGACATCGCCGTCGAGCCGCGGGTCGGCACCAACCGGCGCGACATCGATCCGTCCCGCGTCGTCGATCCGGCCAAGCAGAAGATGGCCTACTACCACGCCAACATGATGCCGCCGCCGGATGCCGGCGGCACGCCCTACCCGGTCGACCGCAAGGCGGCGCTGGCCGCTGCCGAACTTCTGGAAACGCCGGCCGAGGCCTGGGAACGCAAGCAGCGCGGCGAACCTGCCCCGGCCCACTACACCGCGACCCCGCCGGCCGGCGAAAAAGGCGGCGAAACCGCCGCCAGCCCCTATGTCGCGCCGGCGATCAATCCCGTCGCCGACGTCTCCAAGGCGGCTGCGGAGTAGACCCTACCGGCGGCGCAGGCGAAAAAATCGCCGGGGGCCTTGTTCCGGAAATCCGGAACATTATATGAACAACACCGATAACGCCGCAGGGCGCGGCCGGCCGGTCCGGCTGGGCGCCTGGCGGGCGGCATGACAAATCCTGACAATTCCTGACACTGCCGCACATCCCCCAAGGGCGCCGCTCGAATCCCCCTCCCCTTGGGGGAGGGGCAAGGGGAGGGGTCGTCTGCCAGCGCGTCGATGCGGGGTTCAAGGTCTGCGGCAACGTCGGCGGCGCGGGAGGCGTCCAGCACGCCCCGGACCACCCCCCCCCCCCACCCCCCACCCCGAAGGGGAGGGGGAACGCATCGAAGCCCGGAATTCGGCCGGAAACGGAGGAACATGACATTTCATGACACCTCCCGGCCTCCCTCGACCGTCATCCCGACCGAGCGCAAGCGAGCGGAGGGGTCTCGGCTCGAACCCAACGACAGACCTCGGAGTCCGGCGACGGGATTCCTCCACCACGCCGCCCCTTCGACTTCGCTCAGGGCAGGCCCTTTGGGCGGCTCCGGTCGGAATGACGGGCGGGATTTGCGGCTTCGGCGTCCGGTCGGAACGATGGATGCGGGCAAACGGGACGGCTCGGAAGCCGAACATGACAAGTCATGACATTTCCCGGCACATGCCGAAAGCCGCTCCTCCGGCGCCGCGGCCGCGCCTTGGCATCCGCGCGGCCGTCCGGCGCGGCCAGTCTGGGAAATTATACACAGCTTGCCGCCGTTTGTGTTCGGCCGCCGGAGCGGAAATGGCGGATTTCTGCGGATTTCGCGCCGGAGACGGCGGCTCTATTGCAAAAAAACACGGTGTACAGACCGGTCTGTCTAAGTCGTGAGGCCGGGCCGTGAAGGCGCAAAGGAGGAGGACATCGCCACGGATCGGGACAAATCATGACATTTCATGACATCCCCGCTCCCTCGGGCGCCGCTCCCCCGGCGCCACTCTGGGCGGCGGGGCGCAACGGTCCCGTTGCCGGCTCCTGCCCGCGCCGCCTTCCGGCCTCAATCCCGCGGCACGGTGGGCGGGCGTTCGGGGAGCAGGCCGCCGGGGAATTTCTGCAGCACGACCTGGAGCAGCAGGCCGATCAGGAAGATGCGCAGATAGCCGACGCGCAGCGCCCAGTCGTCGGGCAGGCGGCCGGTCAGCAGCTCGGTCATTGTCCACAGGCCCCAGACCAAGATCGCGCCGACCACCGCGCCCCTGTTGTTGCCCGCGCCGCCGACGATCAGCATCACCCAGGGCAGGAAGGTGACGAGCAGCGGCTCCGTGCCCTCCGGGCTGATGATCTTGACGTAGTGGGCCATCAGGGCGCCGAACAGGCCCATCAGCGCCGAGCCGAGGATGAAGGCCTGGAGACGGAATTTCTCGACATCCTTGCCGGCCGCCTCGGCCGCGTCCTCATTCTCGCGGATCGCCCGCAGCACCCGGCCCCAGGGCGCCGTCCAGGCCCGCTGCACCAGGAACAGGATGACGCCGACGATGGCCACCACCAGGAGCAGGAAGGCGATCTGGTCCCACGGCGTAGGCAGGCTCTCGAACGGCCGCGGGATGTTGTTGACGCCGAACGGGCCGCCGCCCAGCGGCTGGTAGTTGCGGAAGGTCAGGCGCAGGATTTCGGCGATGCCGATGGTGGCGATCGCCAGGTAGTCGGACCGCAGGCGCAGGCAGATCTTGCCGACCGGCCAGGCGACAAGGGCCGCCAGCACCATGGCGGCGAGGATGCCGACCGGCACCGGCAGGCCGAATCCGCCGATATGGTGAACGCTCTCCGGCGCGGTCAGCACCGCAGAACTGTAGGCCCCGACCGCAAAGAATCCCGCCACGCCGACGTTGAACAGGCCGGTGAAGCCCCAGTTGATGTTCACGCCCAGGCTGGCGACCGCATAGATCATCGCCATGGTCAGGAAGCCGACGGCAAACAGGAAAAGGCCGTAAATCTCCATCTACAGCACCCTTCCCCTGAACAGGCCCTGCGGCCGGAAAATCAGCATCAGCACCATGACGGCGAAAGCGACCGCCGTCTTGTAGTCCGGCGGCACCAATGGCCCGTCGCCGATCCAGGGATAGGTCGAGAGTTCCTCCATCGCGCCGATGATCAGCCCGCCGGCGATCGCGCCGTAGGGCTGGCCGAGGCCGCCCAGGATCGCCGCCGCGAAGACTGCCAGAAGCATATCCCAGCCCATGGTCGGCACCAGGCGCGTATCCATGCCGAGGAACACCCCGGCGACGGCAACCAGCCCGCCGCCGAGAATCCAGGTCCAGATGACGACCCTTTCGGTATTGATGCCGGAGACCCGGGCGAGGTCTGCGTCGTCGCTCATTGCGCGCATGGCCTTGCCGGTCCGGGTGCGGGTCAGGAAATAGTGCAGGACCAGCATCAGAGCGATCGCGACGACGACGATGTAGATGTGGCGCTCCAGGATGCGCAGAGGCTGGAACATCTTGAGCGGGAACTGGATGCCGTCGGCGTAGTTGATCACGTCGACGCCGAAGAAGAGCTGCACCAGCGAGCGCAGCATGAGCGCCACGCCGAACGAGGCGATGACCACGACGATCATCGATTTGGCCCGCCGGAACGGCTTGTAGAACAGGCGGTCGATCAGGATTGCGACGGCCGCGGTGCCGGCGAACGCCAGCGGCAGGCCGATCAGCAGCCTGACGTTGACCGAAAGTTCCGCCAGCGGCGTCGCATCGAGCACCCAGACGACGAGCAGGCCGATATAGGCGCCGGTCGCCATCAGGTCGCCGTGGGCGAAATGGGCGAAGCGGAGGATGGCGTAGATCATCGAAACGCCGATCGCGCCCAGGGCATAGATGCTGCCGAGGACCAGCGCCGGAATCAGATACTGGTTGACGAAGTCGATCAAGCGCCGGCCCCGCTGCGACCGGCCTGGCCGCCGTGTCCGCCGAGAAAGCTCTCCGCCACCTCGGGATTCGCCAGCAGCGCTTCGCCGGTATCGGTAAAGATGTTTTCGCCGGTCGCCAGTACATAGCCGCGATGGGCGACCCTGAGGGCCTGGCGGGCATTCTGCTCGACCATCAGGATGCCGACGCCGGTTTCGTTGACCGCGATCACCCGCTCGAAAATCTCGCGCATGTAAACCGGCGACAGGCCGGCGGTCGGCTCGTCGAGCAGCAGCAGCGCGGGCTCGGTCATCAGCGCCCGGCCGAACGCCACCATCTGGCGCTGGCCGCCGGAGAGTTCGCCGGCCTGCTGGCGGCGCTTGTCCCTGAGCGGCGGAAACAGGGTGTAGACCTGCTCGATGACGTGGCTGAAATCGTCGCGCCGGATAAAGGCGCCCATTTCCAGGTTCTCGTGCACGGTGAGCGAGGGGAAGATGCTGCGCTCCTGCGGCACGTAGGCCATGCCCTTGCGGACCAGCTCGTCGGGCTCGCACCTGCCGATGTCTTCTCCGCGGAAAAGCACCTGGCCCTGGCGCAGCCGGACCAGGCCGAACACCGCTTTCATGGCGGTGGATTTGCCGGCGCCGTTCGGCCCGATGATGGCGACGATCTCGCCGGCATTGACCGCGACATCGACGCCCTTGAGGATATCCGCGCCGCCATAGCCGCCGATCATGCCCTTTGCTTCAAGCATATCAGGCGGCTTCGTCGTCGGTCATACCGAGATAGGCTTCGATGACCCGCCGGTCGGCCCGGATTTCCGACATGCTGCCCTGGGTCAGCACGGTGCCCTGGGCCATGACGATCACCGGGTCGCACAGGCGGCCGATCAGGTCCATGTCGTGCTCGATGACGAAGAAGGTGTAGCCGCGCTCCCGGTTCAGGCGCTCGATGTCGCCCGCCAGCGACGCCAGCAGCGCGCGGTTGATGCCGGCGGCGACCTCGTCGAGCAACACCACCCGGGCGTCGGTCATCATCGTCCGGCCCAGCTCCAGCAACTTTTTCTGGCCGCCGGACAAGTTGCCCGCCAGTTCGTATTTGAGCGGCGTCAGGCGCAGGAAATCCAGCACGTCCTCCGCGCGCCGGCGCACTTCCGCGTCCTGCGCGCGGATCCGGCCGGGCCGGAACAGCGCGGTCGCCAGCCTCTCGCCGGCCTGGTCCGGCGGCACGACCATCAGGTTCTCGATTACCGGCAGGCGGGCGTATTCGTGGGCGATCTGGAAGGTCCGCACCAAGCCGCGCGCGAACAGGTGGTGCGGCTTCTGCCCGGTGACGGTCTCGCCATCGAGAATGACCTCGCCGGCCGTCGGCGGGAAAACGCCGGCGATGATGTTGAACAGGGTCGATTTGCCGGCGCCGTTCGGGCCGATCAGGCCGGTGATCGAGCCGGTGGCGACCTCCAGCGAACAGTCGTCGACCGCCGTGAGCCCGCCGAACCGTTTCGTCACTCCCCGAACCGAGATCATCGTCCCGGACGACTCCGCCTGAGCCATGCGCCCTCCCCAAGACGGCGCAGCATAGCCGGGAATGCGGCGGTGTAAATCGAGGAAGGAGATTTGCGGGCGGCGTGCCGCGCCATCCGATCACATGGCCCCGGCCGGCTGGAATCCTGTAGGGATAAGCTGAAGCCCGCCGGTCCCCGACCGGCGTACCCACCAGGTCCAGGGAGCCCCGCCATGCGCGAAGCCGTTATCGTTTCCACCGCCCGCACCCCGATCGGCAAGGCCTATCGCGGCGCCTTCAACGACACCCAGGCCCAGGAACTCGGCGGCCACGCCATCCGCCACGCGGTCGAGCGCGCCGGCGTCGATCCGGCGGAAGTCGACGACGTGATCGTGGGCGCCGCCCTGCAGCAGGGCTCGACCGGCGGCAACACGGCGCGCCAGAGCGCGGTTCGCGCCGGCCTGCCCAATTCCGTCGCCGCCATGTCGGTCGACCGCCAGTGCTCCTCGGGCATGATGGCGATTGCGACGGCGGCCAAGGAAATCGTCCACGACGGCATGACGGTTACGGTCGGCGGCGGGCTGGAAAGCATCTCGCTGGTCCAGAACGAGAGCATGAACATGCACCGGGCAAACGATCCGTGGATCGTGGAGCGCCTGCCGGCCCTCTACATGACCATGCTGGAGACCGCCGAGGTCGTCGCCGAGCGTTACGGCGTGTCGCGCCAGCGGCAGGACGAATTCGCGGTCGAGAGCCAGGCGCGCACGGCCGCTGCGCAGCAGGCAGGCCGGCTGGACGACGAGATCGTGCCCCTGCCCTCGACCATGAAGTTCAAGGACAGGGAAACCGGCGCGATCTCCGAACGCGACGTCGTGCTCGACAAGGACGAGGGCAACAGGCCCGGCACGACCTATGAGACGATCGCCGGGCTGCAGCCGGTGTTCAAGAACGGCCAGGTGATCGCGGAAGGCAAATACATCACCGCGGGCAACGCCTCGCAGCTCTCCGACGGAGCGTCGGCCGCCGTGCTGATGGAAGCGTCCGAAGCCTCGAAGCGCGGCCTGGAGCCGCTCGGCGTCTATCGCGGCATGGCTGTGGCCGGCTGCGATCCCGACGAGATGGGCATCGGCCCGGTCTTCGCCGTGCCCAAGCTGCTCGAGCGCAACGGCCTGACCGTCGACGACATCGACTTGTGGGAACTCAACGAGGCTTTCGCCGTCCAGGCGCTCTACTGCCGCGAGCGGCTGGGCATCGATCCGGCAATCTACAACGTCAACGGCGGCGCGATTTCGATCGGCCATCCCTATGGCATGTCGGGCGCGCGCATGGTCGGCCACGCGCTGATCGAAGGCCGGCGCCGGGGCGCGAAATACGTCGTCTGCACCATGTGCATCGGCGGCGGCATGGGCGCCGCCGGCCTGTTCGAGGTGCACGGCACGGCGTAGCGGCGGCGGCCGGCGCCCGACGGGTTTGGCGCTCCCCTTCGGGCGGCGGCTTGTGTAGGGTTGCGCCGGCAACATCCGAAATTGGAGCGCACCATGACGAAAGAAATTCCCGAGGTTCCCGGCCTGTCCGAGGGCCTGCGCAAGAACAATGTGCCCCTGTCGCCGGTCGTGAAGGCGAACGGATTCGTCTTCGTCTCCGGCCAGCCGCCGTTCGACATAAAGACCGGAGACCTGGTCAAGGGCGATCTGGAGACCCAGACGCGCGCCTGCCTGGAGGCGGTGAAATACTGTCTGGAATGCGCCGGCTCCTCGATGGAGCAGGTGGTAAAGGTGACGGTCTTTTCGGTCAACGCCGCCCATTTCAAGCGTTTCAACGAAGTCTACAAGACCTATTTCCCGAAGGATCCGCCGGCGCGCAGCTTCGTCACCGTCGCCTCCTGGCCCCTGGATTTCGATATCGAGATCGAGTGCATCGCCCTTGCCGACTAGCGAAGCGAACCAAGCCGGCCGGGGCGCGGTCACGGTTCTCGGGGCCGGCATCGTCGGCACCTGTTGCGCCCTGGCGCTGCAGCGCGAGGGCTTCAGCGTCACCCTGATCGACCGGGACACGCCGGGCGCCGGCACGTCGAGCGGCAACGCCGGGCTGATCCAGACCGGCACGCCGATGCCGATGGCGACGCCGGGCCTGCTGCGCCAGGTCCCGGCCATGCTGCTCGATCCGAAGGGCGGGCTGGTCATCCGCTGGCGCCACCTGCCGCGGCTGATTCCGTGGCTCTGGCGCTTCTTCCGGCAGTCCTCGGCCCGGCAGACCGAGGCCAACGCCCGCGCGCAGATGCGCCTGCTGGACCATGTCGGCGAGGCGTATCGCGAACTGGTCAAGGCTGCCGGCGCCGAAGACATGTTTCGGTACAAAGGCCTGCTGTTCGTCTACCGCAACGCGAAGGACGCCGAGGCCGCTGGCTGGGAAATGGACCTGTTCCGCCGCCACGGCGCCCGCGTCGATGCCGTGACCGCCGACGAATTGCGCCAGATGGAACCGGCGCTGAACCGCGACTACTCCCACGGGTTTCACCTGCCGGACTGCTTCTATACCGTCGATCCGAAGCACCTGACCGAGCGGCTCGCCGAAGCGTTCGGCAGGTTGGGCGGCGTGTTCCGGACGGCGGAGGTCACGGGAATCGAGATGGGCGCCGCCGGGCCGACCGGTTTGCGCACGGCGTCGGAGACGATCCCGGTCGAGCGTCTGGTTCTCGCGGCCGGCGTTTTCTCGAAAAAATTCGCAAAGGAACTGGGGGTTTCGGTGCCGCTCGAAACGGCGCGCGGCTATCATCTGATGCTGCTGGACGAAACCGTGCGGATCAACGGCCCAGTGTTGGACGGCAAAAACCATTTCGCCGTGACGCCCATGTCCGGCGGCCTGCGCCTGGCCGGGATGGTCGAACTGGCGAACCTCAAGGCCGCGCCGAACTACGAGCGCGCCGAAATGCTGCTGCCGCTGGCGCAGGACATGCTGCCGGATCTGAAAGGCGCGAAGACCCGGCCGTGGATGGGACACCGGCCGATGATTCCGGACAGCCTGCCGGTGATCGAGCAGTCGCGCCGCCATCCCAACACCTTCTTCGCCTTCGGCCACGGCCAGCTCGGCCTGACCATGGGCGCGATCACCGGCCTGCTGATCGCCGACCTGGCCTGCGGCCGCAATCCCAGGGTCGATCTGACGCCCTACAGGTCCGACCGATTCTGAGCGCGTTTGCAAGCTGACCGGCGGCGACAGCCGTCCTGGCCTGTTGCTTTCCCGGCCCCATAAGCCAACATCTTGCCCGCCCGTTCATTCGTTTGAAGAGCCGCTGTTTTGCCCTCCCCCGCCCCGGTCCCCCGATGGCCCGACCTGCTGCCCGCCGGCCGACCGGCCCTGATGGGCGTTCTCAATCTCACGCCCGACAGTTTTTCCGACGGCGGCCGCTTCGACGCGCCCGATGCGGCGCTGGCCCACGCCGCGCGATTGACTGCGGAAGGCGCGGACATTATCGACATCGGCGGCGAATCGACCCGGCCGGGCGCCACGCCGGTCGCGCCGGAGGCCGAGCTCGAACGGATCATCCCGGCCCTGCGCCGCCTCGCTGCGGATGGCCGGTGCGTATCGATCGACACGCGCAACGCCTCCGTCATGCGCGCTGCGCTCGAATCCGGCGCGGCGATCGTCAACGATGTCAGTGCCTTGACCCACGATCCGGAGAGTTTCGAAGCGGTTCGGCGCAGCGGGGCGCCGGTCATCCTGATGCATATGAAAGGCGAACCCGGGACGATGAACGACGACCCGCGCTACGACGATGTCGTCTCGGAGGTCTTCGACTCGCTGGCGGAACAGGCGGAACGCTTTCTGGCGGCCGGCCTGTTGAAATCGCAGATCGCCGTCGATCCGGGCTTCGGATTCGGCAAGACCCACCGGCACAATCTCGCGCTGCTGCACAATCTCGACAGGCTGGCCGGCCTCGGTTTTCCGGTCTGCGCCGGCGCATCGCGCAAGCTGGCGGCGCCTACGGCGGCAGCGGGCGTGCGTCTTGCGGCCTCCACGGCGGCGGCGGTGCTGGCGGCGCAGAAGGGCGCGGCGATCTTGCGCATCCACGACATCGCCGAGACCCGGGTGGCGCTGCGCATCGCCGGATTCGCCATGCCGCGGCCCCGGGGAGACTGAACCCCGGGATGGCCGAAGGCCCGGCGATCGTATAGAAATTCGCCCGAACGGCCGGAACCGGGAGGCAGTACCGGAGCATGAGCCGCAAACTCTTCGGAACTGACGGTATCCGCGGCGTCGCCAACCGCGAGCCGATGACCGCGACGACCGCGCTGGCGCTGGCGGCGGCGGCCGGCGGCCATTTCCGCCGCGGCGCACACCGCCATAGGGTGGTGATCGGCAAGGATACGCGGCTCTCCGGATACCTTCTGGAGCCGGCGCTGACCGCCGGTTTCATCTCCATGGGGATGGACGTGATCCTGGTCGGCCCCCTGCCGACGCCGGCTATCGCCATGCTGACCCCGTCCCTGCGCGCCGACCTCGGGGTCATGATTTCGGCCTCGCACAACGCCTTTCAGGACAACGGCATCAAGTTGTTCGGTCCGGACGGCAACAAGCTGTCCGACGACATCGAACTGGAGATCGAACGGCGGATGCAGGCCGGAACGGCGGAACAGGCGCTGGCCGGCCCGCGCGATCTCGGCCGCGCCCAGCGGCTCGACGACGCGCCCGGCCGCTACATGGAATTCGCCAAGGCGACCTTTCCTGCAGATTTGCGCCTGGACGGACTCAAGATCGCGGTCGATTGCGCCAACGGCGCCGCTTACAGGGCCGCCCCGACCGTGCTGTTCGAGCTGGGCGCCGATGTCGTGCCGGTCGCCGTTTCGCCCGACGGCTTCAACATCAACCGGGATTGCGGCGCCACAGCGCCGGAGACCCTTGCCACGGCCGTTGTCGCCCACAACGCCGATGTCGGGATCGCGCTGGACGGCGACGCCGACCGGGTCCGCATGGTCGACGAGAGCGGGCGGATCGTCGACGGCGACCAGATCATGGCCCTGATCGCCCGGGCCTGGCGCAGCGCCGGCAGGCTGAGGGGCGGCGGCATCGTTTCCACTGTGATGTCGAATCTCGGCCTGGAGCGCTACCTCCAGGGCATAGGCCTGGAACTGGTCCGCGCCAGGGTCGGCGACCGATATGTGGTCGAGGATATGCGCAGGCGCGGCATTAACATTGGCGGCGAACAATCCGGCCATATCGTTCTCAGCGACTACATCGCGACCGGCGACGGGCTGGTTGCGGCGCTGCAGGTGCTGGCGGAACTGGTCCGCACCGGCCGGCCGGCGAGCGACGTCATGCATCTGTTCAAGCCGGCGCCCCAGCTGCTCAAGAATGTGCGCTACCGCGCCGGTGCCGGGCCTGCCCCGCTGGAGGCCGGCGCCGTCCGGCACGCAATCGCCGATGGTGAAAGCCGGCTCGGCGACAGCGGCCGCGTCGTCATTCGCAAGTCCGGCACCGAACCGGTGATCCGGGTGATGGCGGAAGGCGATGACGAGAGTCTCGTCGCCGCGGTCGTCGATTCCATCTGTGCCTCGATCGAAGCGGCGGCCCGGTGAAAGGCCGGGTCCTTATCGTCGCCGGGTCCGATTCGGGAGGCGGCGCAGGAATCCAGGCCGACATCAAGACGGTGACGGCGCTCGGCGGCTTCGCCATGACGGCCGTGACCGCGCTTACCGCCCAGAACACGCTGGGCGTGCACGGCGTGATCGGCATCGAACCCGGCTTTATCCGACAGCAGATCGAGGTTGTGATCGGCGATCTCGGTGTCGACGCAATCAAGACCGGCATGCTGCACAGCACGCCGGTCATCGAGGCAGTGGCCAGCGCGATCCGGGATCTCGCGCCCGAAACGCCGCTGGTGGTCGACCCGGTGATGGTCGCCAAGGGCGGCGCCCCTCTGCTTGAGGAAGAGGCCGTCGCCACTCTGCGCGATGCGTTGCTGCCGCTGGCGACGGTCGTCACCCCGAACCTGCCCGAAGCGGGCGTCCTGCTGGGCCGCGACGTGTCCGGTCGCGACAGGATGGAAGAGGCCGCGAACGCTCTGCGCGGCCTCGGCCCGGCGGCTGTCCTGCTCAAGGGCGGCCATCTTCCGGGCAGCGAAATCGTCGACTTTCTGGCGGCCGGTGGCGCACCGCCGGTGCGCTGGACGGCCGCGAAGATCGACACGCGGCACACCCACGGCACCGGATGCACGCTGGCCTCTGCCGTGGCGGCCGGCCTGGCGCAGGGTCTGGCGCTGGAGCCGGCGGTCTCACGGGCACGGAATTATGTGCGCGGCGCCATACAGGCGGCGCCCGGCTACGGCGCCGGCCACGGCCCGCTCAACCACGCCCACGGCCTGGGCACGGCATAAAGAAGGGCGGGACCGGACCGCCCTGCTGAACCGGATCGCGCCGGCGCCCTACCCTTCGGCCGCGCCGCCGCCTTTCTCCAGTTCGGCGATCCGGGCGTTGAGACGGGCGATCTCGGCCTCCGCGGCGGCCGCCGTCTCCGCCAGATCCGCTTTCTCGGCCTCGCTTTCCAGGGCCTGCGTTCTGGCGCCGGCAATCTGCCCTTCCAGGTCTTCGATGCGGCGGCGCGCGCCGGTCCGGCGAAGACCCCAGATCAGCCAGCCTGCAACCAGGCCGATGATGTAGGCGATGACCAGCCATAGCCAGATTTCGCCGATCAAGTAACCCATGATGCTCTCCCCGGTTGGCGGCGGCCTCAATGGTCCGCCGGCGCACCAGATACTCTCCGGCTATTTCGACATGGCGAATTCGATCCGCCGGTTCTTCGCCCTGGCTTCATCCGTATCGTCGGCGGTGAGCGGCTTGTCGGCGCCGTAACCTCTCGCGGACAATCGCCCCGCAGGGACGCCGCGGTCCGTCATATACGCGGCGACTGCTGAGGCCTGGGCCTCGCTCAGCTTCCGGTCGGCATCCGGCTTGCCGGACGGGTCGGTGTGGCCCTGAATCTCGATGGTAACGCCGGTACAGCGCTTTGCCGCAATCGTCAGCGCGTCAAGCAGCGCGTGGCTCTTCGGATCGATGACCGCGGTGCCGGCGGCAAAGCGGATCGGCAGATCCCCTTTCCGCGCTTCGATCGCTTTCCGGCACGCGGCCGGTGTCGCCAGGGCAGGCATCGACGTCGTTTCATCCGAGACTGCCTCAACGCCCTTGATCGCCTGTAGCAAGGCCCGGGCCTTGGCGACCCTGGCTTCGCGTTCCGCCTCAAGGGGCGCCCGGCCGGACAGCGAGACATTGCGGCCCAGCACCGTACACCGCATCCAGTTGAGCGCAAATCCGGCGATGGCGGCGCTGCACGCGCCGGCAAACGCCGCCCGCATGCCGTCGAGCGACCGGTAGTGGGCTGTCGTCGTGTCGCCGATCGTTTCCCGGGCTTTCAGACTTTCGACCGCAGCGGACACTTTATCGACGCCGTTCCTGCGCGCCGGTTCGGTCAGGGCAGCGCCGCTCAACGTAACCGTTTGCCCCTTGACCGCGCATTTGAGCCAGGCACCTGGCAGTTCGGACGCCGCCTGCTTGCAGCTATCGGCCAGTCTCCTCTCGAGATCGGCCATCGACTTGAAGCGCGCCGTCGTATTGTCGCGCACCTCGCGAATTCCGGGGATGGCGTCGATGACAAGGGACGCCTTCTCCGCTGCCTGTCTGCGTTGCGCCGGCAACAGCGCCTCGCCCTTGAGGATGGCGTCGCGTCCGCGAACCTCAACCGAAGCCCAGGGCGGTCCGGTTTCCGCGAGTTTCCTGCCGGCTGCGTCCTGGAGACCGGCTTCGATCCTCCCGGTGCCGTCCAGCCCATAGATGGCGACCGCGCCGACGATCAGCACGCCTGCCAAGCCGGCCACCAGAAAACCGAAGAATCTGCCCATGCTTCCCATCCCCGGTCACCCGAAACCGGCGCCGACGGTGCCGGCCGCAGCTGCAGAAAACGCTCTGCAGCGATGCAGCGGCGGCAATCGCCGACAACAGCCCAAGAGAATTATAGGCGATTCTGGACAGGTTTCGCCGGATTTCTTCGGCGGTTTCGCCTCTCTGGCGTCGGCGCCGTCCCCGCGACGCTCGGCCCGCGCGGCATCTTCCAGGCAAACATGCCCTATCCGGATCTCCCCCCATCGTCATGGTGTACACGCCGGATCGGGCTTTCTCCGGCGCCGCTTCGGTGATACGGCGGCGCTATGAGATGGATGCCCGCCGAACCGGACTACAGACTTGGCTTTGTCCTGATCCTGATCGCTTCCGCCGGCTTCGGCCTCGGCCCCGCGCTCGGACGGTTCGCTGCCGACAACGGCCTCTCCGCGCTGACCACGACCGCCTGGCGTTTCATAATTCCGGTGGTGGTCCTTTCGCCGTTTCTGCCGCGCGCATTCGCGCACGGACGGCTCTCTCTCCTTGGCCTGGCGGTCGGCGCGGTCGCCGCGCTCGGCATGGTCGCCTATTTCCATGCCCTGCGGCATCTCAGCGTCGCGACCGTCTCGGTGATCTATTTCACCTACCCGCTGTTCACGATCCTGCTCGATCGCCTCATGTTCCGGGAACGCATCCGCCCCCGGGCGATCGCCGCCTCGATCCTGATCGTCGCCGCCGCGGTGGTCGTGGTGCAGCCCGAGGGGCTGACCGGCGGCCGCGCCGAAATTCTGCTGCTGGCCTTCGCCTCGCCGGTCGGCTTCGCCATCCTGATCGTCGCCCTGTCGCGCAGCCTGACGCCGATCCCCGTCCTGCCCCGGGCCAGCATCGGCCTGACCGGCGCGCTGGTCGGCCTGGCCCCCGGTTTCCTGTTGTTCGACGCCGGACCGCTGTTGCCGTCGGCGCCGGAGGCCACTGCCATCCTGATCGTCTTCGCAGCGACGACCACGCTGATACCGCAACTGATGTACACCGCCGGCTCCGCCTTTGCCGGCGCGGGCCTGACGGCCATCGCCGGCGCCTTCGAACTCGTCGTGGCGCTGTTGGTCGGCTGGATCTGGCTCGGCGATCCGGTTCTGACCCGCGAGGTTATCGCCGGCTTGCTGATCGTCGGGGCTCTGGCCTCGGCCGTGGCGCCGCTGCCTTCAAGAGCAGCGGGTCGGCCTCCTCAGCCGTAGCTGGCGGACAGGCCGGCCCGGGCGTCGCCCTGGATGCCGTATTGCGGGATCGGGTAGCGCAGGCCGTTCTTCGACAGGGCGGCCAGGCCGTCGATTATACCGGGCAGGAAGGACGGCGGGATCGCCATCAGCAACTCGTCCTCCATCACGCCGCCATAGCGCCGCTCGGCGAAGCACGGGATCGACAGGCTCGGCTCGCCGGTCCTGAGCGCCCGGCCCCAGCTGTCGGCGCAGGCACTCTCGCCGACGCAGCCCCAATCGAGCTTCTTGTAGCCGGTCCATTGCAGGCCGTTGATGAACAGGATCATCTGGGCCGGCGTGGCGTAGATGAGGCAGATGTCCGGCGGATCGAGCCGGCCGGCGACGAGCGGCGACACCGCCATGGCCGCATAGGTCCCGTAGGGCACCACATCCATCGCTTCCTGATGGGCCGCCGCATCGGCCGGAGTCTCGAACCAGACCCCCGCCATATGCTCGCCTGAGAGCCATTCCGGGTTCTGCGGATGCAGGCCGATGACGGCGCCGCACTGGGCGCCGACCAGATCGTCCTGGGTGATGCCGACGGTCCAGCCGAGCCGGCAGGCCTGGGCGACGATCTGGTCGGTGGTGTGGATCGTTCCCTTCGGCCGGCGGATGCGCGGCACCGCCGCCATGGCCTCCACCGTTTCGAACAGCTTCATGCCGATCGGCGTCGTGCGCAGGCGCAGATAGCGGTTCAGGCCGGCGACGAGGGCTTCGTAGTCGTAGGCCGGGCCCGTGCTTTCGGCGGGCAGGGATGAGGACATGGCGGGTCTCCGGCAGGCGTGTTGCGGTCAGGGTCCGAAGGTGCGGTAGATCCAAGCGGCGATTTCGCTCTCGAGCGGAAAGGACAGCATCCCCATCACCGAATATCCGAGCACCCAGGGCATCAGGTAGAAGCGGATCATGAAGAAAAACCAGGCGACATAGAGCGGGATCATCGGCTCAATCAGGAAGCCGGGCGTAATCGGCCGGAAGGCCCGGAGGATCGGGTTCGTGATCTTCACGAAAGCCTTCATAAAGAAGAAGGGCGAATCGGTCGGCAGAAAAATGTTCATGCCGAATCGGCCGACCAGCGTCCACATGATCGCGCCCAGGATATAGTCCTGGGCTATGGCCCAAATCGGAAGCCCTGCGGTCATTGTCTGCCCCTTATCGCCTTGCGGACGGGCAGCATAAAAGAAATCGCGGGCGGAACAAGGTTCCGCCCGCCGCCTCAAAGAAATCGGGAGCGGAACAGCGTTCCGCCCCCGAGGCTAGGTACAGGTTGGTTGGATCTAGTGCGAGGCTTCGAGAATTGTCGCCCCGCTCGGATCGCGGGTGTTGTCCACCATCTGCTGGACTTCTTCGCTCGGCGCCGGGGTCATCAGGCTGACGACGACCATCGCCACCAGGCTGACCGGCATGCCGATGATGCCGAAGCGCAGATGATCGAGGCCCAGCCATTGCTGACCGGTGGTGTAGGTCCACCACAGGTAGACCGACCCGGCCCCGAAGCCGAGGACCATGCCCGCAATCGCGCCGGCCGTCGTCGCCCGTTTCCACCACACGCCGAGGACGAGAGGGAAGAAAAGGCCCGAGCAGGCGAAGCAGAAGGCCCAGGCAACCGCGCCCAGAATTCCGGTCAACTGCAAGCTGGCAACCGCAGAGCCCAGAGCACCGATCACGATCAGCAACGCACGGGCGACAATCAGACGAGTCTTGGTGTCGGCCTTCGGGTCGATGATCTTGTAGTACAGATCGTGGCTCAGCGCGTTGGCAATGGCGAGCAGCAGCCCGTCCGCCGTCGACATGGCGGCCGCCATGCCGCCGGCCGCGACCAGGCCGGAGATCACATACGGCAGCCCCGCAATTTCAGGCGTGGCCAGCACGACGATGTCGGGCCGCAGGAAGAACTCGTTGATCTGCAGGATGCCGTCCTTGTTGCCGTCGGTCACGGCCAGCATGCCCACCGACGTCCACTGCTTGATCCATTCCAGATTGCTCACGTCGGCGATGGACTTGCCGATGACGCTGGTCGCGAGGTTCGGATCCAACAGCTGCAGCTTCGTCAGCGTGGCCAGGGCCGGCGCCGTGAAGTACAGCAGGAAGATGAAGAACAGCGAGAAGGACACGGAACGCCTGGCCGCGCGAACGGTCGGCGTCGTGAAGTAGCGCATCAGGATGTGCGGAAGCGATGCCGTACCGGCCATCATGCAGAGGGCCAGTGTGACGAACTTCCAGCTGTAGAGTGCACTGTCGGTCGGTCCGTTGTGCAGGGTGGTGAGGATTTTCACCCCCGGCACTTTTTCGACCGCCGCGGCGCCGACATTGAGAGTCCCTTCCAGCTCGGTGATCCGCACGACGGCGTCGCCATAGCTGAAGTGCGGGATGATGCCGAAGCCCTGCGCGTTGGACATCCAGATCACCGGCACGAGGTAGGCGATGATCAGCACGATATACTGCGCCACCTGCGTCCAGGTCACCGCCCGCATGCCGCCGAGCATCGAGCACAGCAGGATGCCAAGGAGGCCGAACCAGACGCCGACCTCGAACGGAATGTGCAGCGCGCGCGCCGCGATCGTTCCGGTGGCGTTGATCTGCGCCGTCACATAGGTGAAGGACGTCACGACGAGGATGATGACGGCCACGAAGCGCGCCGTGTTGCCGCCATACCGGGTGCCGATGAAATCGGGCACCGTGTAGCAGCCGAACTTGCGCAGATACGGGGCCAGCAGCGAATTCACCAGCACATAGCCGCCGGTCCAGCCGACGACAAAGGCCAGGTAGCCGTGACCGCCGAAGAAGATGCCGCCGGCCAGCGCCACGAAGGACGCGCCGGACATCCAGTCGGCCGCGGTCGCCATGCCGTTGAACACGGGCGGTACTTCGCGCCCGGCGACATAGTAGGCCGACACCTGCATGGTGCGCGACAGCCAGCCGATTGCCGCGTAGATGCAGACCGTGAAGATGACGAACAGGATGCCGATGGTATCGGCGCCGAGGCCAGCCTGCTCCAGGATCGCCATCAGCGCGATGAAAACGATGAACCCGCCGGTGTACATGCCGTAGATTTTCGGCAGGTTCTCGATGAAGTTTCCTTTAAACATGGCGATCTCCCCTACCCTTCTGTTTCATCGCCGGAGAGACCGGCATCTGCGTCGATCTTGTCCTGCTGCCAGTTCTGGTAGAAGATCAGCAGGACGAAGATGATCAGCGAGCCCTGGACTGCAAGGTAATAGCCTAACGGGAAACCGATAAAGGAAACCCCGTTGAGGCTCTTAGCGAACCAGTGCACCAGCAGCGAGAAGATGAACCAGATCACCAGTACGATGATCGTGAGGTTCCTGGTCCTCGCCCAGTGGCGCGTCCGCTGGCCTGACGAATCGGACATGCGGCACCATCCTCTGAGATTTGTGCAAGAATGTTTCCATGAATGATCCCGGTATACTGATGTGCCGGGCACACGGAAGGCGGAATTTAAACAGCGACAATGAAATGTGTCAAGGTATCCTTATACGCTGTTATTTGTCCAATTCATAAGTATTTCCGATGTTATTGACATTAATCGCGCAAATTTCCAGCCCGTTCAAGAGTATTTTCGAGCGGTTCGACAATACTCCGATAGATTCTGTCGAAGATTTATTCCTGTTTGCGCGCACGCGGGCCTCGTTCGTCGCACAGACTACTTTGTTCGGATACTTGAAAGCCCGGATGGGAACTCAATTTCGTGAATATTTTACAGACGATGTATTCTCTCAGGCGATACAAGACTCGTCGGTCAAAGTGTTTGTCTCCTGCCTGTCCGATCTGACCGTACACACCGTCGCCGTCGTTGCCGATTCGGCGCCCATGCAGCATTTGGAAGCCGAAATCATGGCGCGGGAATGCTTCGATCTCGGCATGCGCGAAGGGTTAATCGATATCGATCCGAAGAAGATACCGGCCGACGCGCGCGAACGGTTCGAACAGCGGCTGCGCGAGACCGATTGGCCGGGGGCCGCGGCCGGCGATGCCGCCTTCTCCCTCAGTCCGGTCGACCTGGCGCGCCACGCCCCGGTAATCGACGACTTCAAAAAGTTCGACCGCAATATCGTTGCCACTTCGATCGGCAATAAATGGCGGGAGGTGCGCACCTCCTTCGGGAAACGTGCGGTTCCCGGAAGCATCGCAGTCGATTGGCGGCGCGGGCGCCGTTCCTAGTTTTCGAGGCCGCAAATGAGTTTTCGGGCCACATCGGGCGGACTCTCCGGCATGCCGCTCTCGAGCATGCCGGCGGTCGCCATCGACACGGAAACGACCGGCCTGGACGTCGAGACGGTCCGGATCGTCGAGATCGGCGCGGTGCGCCTGGACTCCTTTGCGCCGGGGCCGCAGCCGGAGTTTTCCGAACTGATCGATCCCGGAATTCCGATCCCTGAAGCGTCCACCGAAATTCACGGGATCGTCGATTCCGATGTCGAGGGCGCGCCGCCGTTCCCGGAGCGCGTCGCGCAATTCACGGCATGGGCCGGCACCGCGGTTGTAATCGGCTATTCCATCGGCTTCGATCTTGCGGTGCTCAGGGCCGAGCATGAACGCCACGGCCTGCGCTGGCAGCCGCCGCGGGCGCTTGACGTCGGGCACCTGGTCGACCTGGTTGCGCCTGCCCTGCCGGAACGGTCGCTCGAAACCGCGGCAAGCTGGCTGGGCGTCGAAATTTCCGACCGGCACCGCGCGCTGGGCGATGCCCGGGCCGCTGCCGAGGTCTACCGCGCCGTCGTGCCGAAGCTGCGCGAGAAGAGCATCGTCACGCTGGCACAGGCAGAGCGGGCCGTCCGGGCGCTCTCGGCCCGGATTACGGAAGAAGCCCGGGCAGGGTGGCACGATCCCGGCGGACCCAGCGATAGCACCGACATCGCCGAATATGTCCGCATCGACAGCTACCCCTATCGCCACCGGGTCGCCGCGCTGATGAAGAGTCCGCCGCTGACGGCCGGCAACGACCGGACGGTGAAGTCCGTGCTCGCCACGATGATGGAGGGGAAGGTCAGCTCCCTGTTCCTGCCGCCGGAGGCCGACAGCGAACCCCACGGCATCGTTACCGAACGCGATATCCTGCGCGCGATCGACCGCGACGGGCCATCCGCCCTCGAGGCGCCGGTCGGCGGCCTCGGCCGGCGCCCGCTGATTTCGATTCACAAGGATGAGTTCGTCTACCGGGCGATTGCCGAGATGTCGGGCCGGGGCATCCGCCATCTCGGTGTGTTGGGGGAAGACGGAGCGCTGTGCGGCGCGCTGAGCGCCCGCGATCTGCTGCGCCAGCGGGCCGGCGACTCCGTCTCGCTCAGCCAGAGTATCGAGGCCGCCGGATCGCGGTTCGAACTCGGCCGCGTCTGGTCGCAGTTGACGGCGGTCGCCCGCGCTCTGGTGTTCGAGGAAGTCGACGCGAGAAATATCGCGTCCCTGATTTCCCGTGAATTGCGGGCGTTGACCAAGCGGGCGGGCGAACTGGCGTCAGCGGAAATGGCGGATGACGGCCTGGGTGACGCGCCCGCGCCCTACGCCTTGCTGGTGCTGGGCTCGGGCGGACGCGGCGAGAGCCTGCTCGCCATGGATCAGGATAATGCGCTGATCTACGCCGACGACGCGCCCGACGATGCCGACGCCTGGTTCGCGGAGCTGGGCCGCCGCACCGCCGACATCCTGAACGAGGCCGGCGTGATCTACTGCCCCGGCGGCATCATGGCGGCCAACGCGGCCTGGCGCAAACCGCTCGGCGTCTGGCGGGACACCGTCCGGTCCTGGATCGAGCGGTCGCGCGCCGAGGACATTCTCAACTGCGATATCTTCTTCGACGCGCAGGCGGTGCTCGGGACGGCGGACATGGCGGACAGCCTGCGCACCGAAGCGCTCGGCCTGGCCCGGCAAGCACGGACCTTTCAGCAATTCCTTGCCATCAATGCGGGAAATTTCGACACGCCGATCGGCATGTTCGGCCGCTTCAGGACGGAGGCGGGACGGGTCGATCTCAAGATCGGCGGAATCATGCCGGTCTTTTCGACCGCCCGTGTGATCGCGCTGATGCAGGGAATCGAGGCCCGCACGACGCCGAAGCGGCTGGCCGCCGCGCGCGGGCTGGAGACGGTGCCGGAAAAAGACGTCGACGACCTTATCGAGGCGCATCGCATCCTGCTCGGTCTCATCCTGGGCCAGCAATTGCGCGACATCGACGCCGGCGTGGCGCTGTCCAACAAGGTCGACCCATCCGACCTCACCGGCTTCGAGAAGCAGGAGATGAAATGGGCGCTGGAGCGGGTATCGCTGGTGTCGAACCTGCTCGGCGTGCCGGCGCTGGGGCGTTAGCCCGGCAGCGGAGAATGGCGCAACCCGCTATTCCGCAGCCCGGTCCGGAACGACTGCCGTTTCAGCCGGCTCTTCGACCGTACCGTCGTCGCCGACCACCCTTAGCTTCGGGGCCTGCGGTCCTGTGCGCCCGCCATTCCCGATGGCCGCAACCTGCCCGAGTATGTGATCCCTGAGCGACGGGCCGGCCGGCGCATCGCCCGGCTCTCTGCGGTGGCCCGCGGTGGCCGGCGGCGTCTGGACACCCGATTCCTGCAGGCGCCGGATGGTCTGGAAATAGATTTCGTCCGTCGCTTCGCGGCGCTGCGGCGGCCGTGTCGCCGCCAGATTCTTCGGCCACACCGCCATGTCGTAGACCAGCCGGTAAAGCTCGGTCTTCATGTGCGGCGCCCAGTTGTTCTGGCGCGCGTTCGCCCGGTGCTGGCGCAGGCCCTCGATGTTGACCGGGGCGGCGACGAAGGCGTCTCCCTGGGTCCGGATTTCGTGTGCGATCTGGCCGCGATAGTCGACGATCATCGGATGGCCGCCGGTGACGAAGCCGCGTGTGCCGGCCGCGTCGACGATGTGGTAGCCGGTGTTGGGCGCGATCACATAGCAGTTGTTGTCGAGCGCCCGCGCCTGGTTCTGGATCTGCCAGACGCCGGTCGAGATCTTGTTCTCGATCGAGCTCGGCCGGTAGACGATCTCGGCGCCGTTCATCGTCAGGCCGCGCGCCAGCTCCGGGAAGTTGCCCTCCATGCAGATCAGGCAGCCGATGTTGCCGATCGGCGTTTGGGCGACCGGGAAGAAAGCGTCGAGCCCGTCGCCGAACATCGCGACCCACTGGTCCCAGACGTCGTGCGGCGTCGTCGTGTGCTCGATGGTGAACACGACATTCTTGCGGTGGAGATGAACGATCTCGCCCGCCGGATCGATGATGAAGCCGGTGTTGAAGAAGCGGTCGGGGAACTCCGGCATCCGCGCCTTGGCCTGGCCGATCAGGTAGAGATTCCACTGGACCGCCTTTTCGGCCAGGCGGTCGGTCACCGGGCCGGGAATGTCGATGGCGCCGCTGCGCGCGTAGGCCGCCGATTCCCAATCGTGGTATTCGTCCGGGAAGCCCTGGATCGCGCCTTCGCACAGGGCGAGCAGGCGCGGCCGGTATTCCAGCGAATGAAGCGCCGCCATGTCGATCATGTGATCGAGGTGGCGCAGGTTGCGCTCGTAGTCCGGCGCATCCCCGACCCGGAACTTGCAGTCGACGGTATCGGTCTGCAGCCCGATGGCGTTGTAGATTTCCGTCACGATCCGATTCCCCGGCCTGCCCCCTGCGTCTTCCGCCGCGCAGGCCCGTTGCCGGCCTGCACTCTACAACAACCCGGCAGAGGCGCAAATTCAGGCGAAAATCCCGCCGCCTAACGAACCAGGAACAGCGACAATTCGGGCACGAAAGTCACGATCATCAGCACGCCGAGGATCAGCGCAATGAAGGGCAGGACGGCCCGGCAAACCATGAAGAAGGATTCCCGGAACGCCGTTGTCGCCACAATCAGGTTGAGGCCGACCGGCGGCGTCAGGAAGCCGACCTCCAGATTGATCACCATGATAATGCCGAGGTGGATCGGGTTGATGCCGTAGGTCTGTGCGATGCCGAGCATCAGCGGCCCGAGGATCAGGATCGCCGAGATCACGTCGATGAAGCAGCCGACCAGCAGCAGCAGCACGTTCATCGCCAGCAGGAAAGTAATCGGGTCGGTCACGATCGTGCCGATCCATTCCGCAAGCGCGTGGGGCACCTGCTCGACGGTGAGCAGCGACTTGATGCTGAGGGCGACCGCCACGATGGGGAACAGCGTGCCGAGCAGTTTCGCGGTCTCGACCGAGGTGTTGAAGAAATCCCGCAGCCGCATCTCGCGATGGACGAATATTTCGACGAACAGCGCATAGCCCAGCGCCACGGCCGCAGCTTCGGTCGCCGAGAAATAACCCGTGTAGATGCCGCCGAGCAGGACGACCGGCAGCAGGAGCGCCCAGACGCCCCGGCGCAGCGCCACGCCGATCACGCGGAACTCCCACGCTTTCGAGGGCAAGTGCCGGTTGGTCCAGAGCGCGTAGATGCTGAGCACGGCCGTCAGCAGCAGCCCCGGCATGATGCCGGCCGTGAACAGGTCGGAAATCGATTTTTCCGTGACGATCCCGTAGAGAATCAGCGGGATCGACGGCGGGATGATGATGCCGAGCGTGCCGCCCGAGGTGAGCGCGCCGAGCGAGAAGCTCCGCGAATAGCCTTCGCGCAGCAGGGCGGGATAGAGGATGGTGCCGACCGCCAGCAGCGTCACCGGCGACGAGCCGGAGATGGCGGCAAACATGGCGCAGGACAGGATCGTCGCGACCGCCAGGCCGCCGGGCAGCCACTGGGTCAGGACGCGCATGACCTCGATCAGCCGTTCGGCGATCGATCCGCGCGTCATCACGTTGCCGGCGGCGATGAACATGGGGATTGCGAGCAGCACCTCGTTGTTGAGGCTGCCCCACATGTCGTCGACCAGATAGGAGATCCGGCCGTCGCCCCAGACCAGATGAACGTAGGCAGTCGCCGTCAGCAGGATGAGGATGATGTTCTGGCGGAACGCCAGCAGCAGCAGAACGACGCCGATCAGGCCGAGCGCTTCCACGGCGTCAGCCGGCTTCCGGGCGTGCCGCGGGTTTCAGTCCCGGGAACGCAGCGAAGGAGAGGTGCCGCAGCGCCGACGAAAAGAAGGCATAGGGCAGAACGATCTGGATCGGCCACAGGGGCGTATACAGAACCGCGGCGCGTTCTCTTGCGACGATGCTTTCCTCGACATAGCCCACCGCAACGATGGCGAAACCAATATAGAGCATGCCGGAGAAAACGTCGCCGGCGCGGTCGACGCCGGGGCTCCAGGCACGGGGAAACCAGCCGTCAGCGAATTGCGGCCGCAGATGGCTGTTCGACGCGGTCGAGAGCACCAGGCCGAGAAAGCCCGCGATAATCGCGCCGAAAACGGCTATTTTCTGCGCGCCCCAGATCGCCTCGCCGAAGATTTCCCGCGACAGGACATCGGCAAGAAGAAGGCCCGCCACCCCCGCATAGGCGGCGGTGGCGAGCCCGGCCTCGAACCAAAAGAGTGCGCGCAGCGCGCTGGCTATGCCGCTGCGCATACGAGTGAATTGCAGGTCAAGCGGCGCAGGCCTTGCGGGCGGCCTGCAGACGCTTCCAGACTTCCGCCGCCTGACCGCCGAAATCCTTGATGATCTGCGCCTGAGCGGCCGGGGCCTTGGACCGCCAGGCTTTCATTTCCGCCGCGTTCGGCCGGTAGACCGTCGCGCCGCCCTTGGCGATCTTGCCCAGCAACGCTGCTTCTGCGCCCCGCACAGCCTTGCGCAGGAAACCGACCGATTCGTGCGCGGTCAGCAGCCATCCCCGTTGTTGCTTGTTGAGCCCGTCCCAGACCTTCTTGCTGATGACGACTCCGCCGAGCTGATGCGAATGTTTGGTTACGGTGACGTGAGGCGCGACCTTGTGATAGCCGACCGCAATGCCGTAGACCGTGGGCCATGTTGCGGCCTCGACGACGCCGGTCTTGAGGGCCGGCATGCTCTCGGCCGTGCCGAGCGGAATGGCGTTGGCGCCGGCGACCTTCATGTAGATCGTATCGGTCGGCGTCGGCGCAGTCCGCAGCTTGACGCCCGCGAGGTCGGCTGGCGACTTGATCGTCTTCTTGGCGAACACGATCTGGTTGCCGACCTCCATCCAGGTCAGCGGCACCACGCCGCCCTTGCGCAGCAACCCGTCATAGACCGGCAGCAGATGCTTGTCGGCCACGCAATCGGCTTCGTTCAGGTCCTTCCAGAGAAAGGGCGCGGCGAGCAGGCCAAATTCAGGAGCAACCAGAGAAATACCGGTGTTGGAATGCGCGCCCAGGTCGACGCGGCCGCGCACGATCTGGCGGATCGTGTTTTGCTCGTTGCCGGCCAGCTGGTCGTTGAAATAGTTCTTGATCGTCAGCGTGCCGCCCGAAGCCTTCTTGACCTTTTCGGCTATCCTGATGACGAATTTGCCCCAGGGCGTCTGCGGCGGCGGCGAAATGGAGAGCTTGAGCTCCAGTGCCTGAGCGGCCGGCGCGGTCAGCAGCGCCGCGGCGCTCAGCGCCAGAATCGTCGAACGGAATTTCATCTGTTTCCTCCCGGTGATGATGAACCTGATTTCCAGTCGAATGCGCCGAACCTGCTATGATGCAGCTTCGGCGTCAAAGGATTCGGCAATTGCGTCGAGCGGGTCGGCCCCCGGATATTCCAGAAGGCCGAACTGCTCGCGATACTGGCCCGGCGTCAGGCCGACCAGGCGCCGGAACAGCGTCCGGAAAAAGGCGACGTCCCGATAGCCGATCCGCGCGCCGATCTCTTCGATGCTGTTGTTCGTGGTCTCCAGGCGAAAGCGCGCTTCCTTGACCCGGAGATGCTGGATGTAGTCGGTGGCGGACTGGCCGGTCGCCGCCTTGAAGCGCCGCTTGAAGGTGCGCGGCGTCAGGCCCGACGCCGCCACGGCGCCGGACAGCACGTCGGCATCCGGAAACCGGCTGTGCAGTGCCTCCTGGGCACGCGCGACCGCCGCATCGCCGTGATTCCTCGGCGGAAACCATTCGGCGTAGGGCTGTTGGCCCCGCACCTTGCGGAAAATGGTGAAGGATTTGGCGGTCTGCGCCGCGGTCACCGATCCGGCGAAGCGGGCAATCAGGTAGAGCGCCAGATCCTGCCAGCAGGTGCCGCCGCCGGCCGTCACGATGCGCTCGCCGGGGCCCTCGGGGATCAGCACCCGATCGGGCTGAAAGCGGACGGCGGGATATTTCTGCTGGGCCCGCTCGGCAAGCGTCCAGTGGATCGTCGCCGCGCAGCCGTCGAGCAGGCCCGCTTCGGCCAGCAGGAGCGCCCCGGACGAATTCGAGCAGATCAGGCTGCCGCTCCGATAGGCCGTCCCCAGCCAGGATACGATCGGGCGCCAGGCCTCCGGTATCCCGAGCGGCTCTTCCAGCAGCGTGGGCAGGAACACGGTCGGCACGAAAGCGATATCCGGGTTCGGCATCTCGCCGAGCGCCTTGTCGGCAAACGCGGTCAGGCCCTGATAGCAGCGCAACGGCCCCTTTTCGCGCGCCAGCACCGAAACGTCGAACCGCCGGGTCCAGACCGGATCTGCATTCAGCACCTGCCAAAGGTAGCCGGCGCTGGACAGGAGATCGAACGGCCCTGCGATCGCCGAGGAGAGCACCCCGTCGGCGGCCACGATCGCCACTGTCGTCGGTTTCGGGTCCGAAACCCCCATCCGCCCGGCGCACCCCTCCGATGAAGCGTGGCGCCGATACAATACCATCGGCCCCCTTAAGGCAAACCCAGGGGCGGCAAACGCTCGCGGCGGGATTGTCGGGGCGGCGGCCGATCATGACCGGCGTTCAGGCCGCCCGGCCGGGAATTGCGGCGACGGCCTCCGCGACATGCGCCAGCGTCTCGCGCAGCGCATCCGCTTCGCCGGCCATATAGACCCGCCCGCTGGCGCCGATCATCCGGCATTCGACCAGGCTGTTGCCGGGCTGCACTCGCTCGGCCTCGTTGGCGATGAAGGCGCCGAACAGGGCCGGCACGCACTCGATCAGCAACAGGCTCTGGCCGGGCAGGATCATGTTGGCCTGCTTCGACCGGTTGATGATGACGGCGTGCTGGTCCGTGACATCTTCGATGATCTCGGAAAACAGCACCTGCGGCTTGAGCTGATCCTCCGGTTTGGCCTTGAGCCATTTGAGGATCGCCCGCCCGCCCCGGTCGAGCGCACGCCGGTCCTCGCTGTGCAGTTCGAGCACGCCGAACTGGCGCTCGACCGCGAGGATGCCGGGCTCGAGCGACGGCACGGATTTGAGGGCGAGATCGATCACCCGCTCGATCACCAGGCCGGGCGCGACCTCGACGATCAGCGAGTGCATGCCTTCCAGCGGGACATAGCCGCGCGCCGGCACGGGCGAACTGAGATAGGCCGCGAACTGCCGCTGCAGTCCGTTCAGCGTCAGGTAGACGCGCAACTCAGGCATGGTGACCGCTCATCCGCCGGGTCGATGGCCCGGCCGTCATTTGCCGCCGGAGAACGCCTTTTGCACATCCGCGTGCGGACGCGGGATCACGTGCACGGACTTGACGTCGCCGACCTGCGACGCGGCTTCGGCGCCGGCCTCGGTCGCCGCCTTGACCGCGCCGACATCGCCGGTGACGCTGACCGCGACCAGCCCGCCGCCGACCTGCTCGCGGCCGGCAATGGTGACGTTCGCAGCCTTGACCATGGCGTCGGCCGCCGCATAGGCGGCGACGTAGCCAACCGTTTCGATCATTCCTACTGCCTGGGACATTCCATCCTCCGTTTCGATGGGGTGTTTGCAGAATCGATTGTGCTTCAGTCTCCGGCGTCGTCGAGCGCGCCGACGATCAGGGCATCCACAATGGCCTTGCCTTCCGGGAACCAGTTGGTTGCCGCCTCCCCGAAGGTGACGAGCACGCGCTCGCCGTCGCCCGAGCCGAGCGGGTCGAAGGCGATGACCCTCTCCCTGGCGCGGCCGTCCAGTTCGACTTCCAGCAACGCGCCGGCGGGAAGGTTCTCGACGCGCTTGGTGGCCCAGACGCGGCCGACGACTTTGCCGGATTTCATGGCTCGCTCCTCTCGATGGTCAGACCGAGGGCCCTGGCGCGGTCTCGGGCGAGCGGCGTGACAACCGCGTGGCGGCCGACGACCAGCCGGGTGCCGAGCCGGGCGGCCTCGGCGACCTTGCGCTCGGTGACGACTCCGTTGGCGATATCGAGCGACGGCCCGCCGGCCTTTCCGGGACTCCTGCCGCCGCCGGGCGTCACGGATTTGTTGAAGGCGTCCTTGAGCGCGATCTTGCCGTCGCGCACGATGTAGAAGTCCAGCCCGGTGAAATCGACGGCCGCCCCGTCGGGGCCGGTGCCGCTGACCCGATAGTGCTGGTAGACCCGGTCGCCGCTGACGAACACGACCTCGTTGACCGCGTTGAAATGCTTCAGGAAGGCCCAGCGCTTGGTATAGGCCTCGCGGAAGGCCGCCTCGCCCTTGGCCGACGTGTAGGGCCCGTCCGGCCCGGCCGGCAGGCGCCATTCGAAATTGTCGGTGACGGTCGGCCAGATCCGGTCGAAATCGCCGGTGTTGAAGGCTTCGAAGAAGCGGTCGAATGCCGCCCGCGCGTCGCTTTCCGCCGCCCCGTCGGCGCCCCCTTCGGCATCGGCCGCCAATCGCGCATCGAAGGCGATGGCGCCGCCCTTCAGGCGCGGCCCGAGTTCCGGCGACGCGGCAATGGCGGCCACAAGTTTCGCCAGTCGATCCGCGTCCGCGCTGTCGCGAATGACAACGGGAATACGCACCGGAACGCCCTGCCCGGCATCGGCGGAGGGCGGCGCTGCCTCCGCGCTTTGCAACTCGGCGATTGCCTCCCGCACCAGCTTGCGGATCGCTTCCGTCTGCTCCGCCATCGCTATGCTCCCCCTGCCCCCGGGGCCGCACCCAAGGCCTCTCTGGCCGCCTCGGCTGCTGTGCGTACGTCAGACGCCGTGCCCGCCATGTAGAGCCGCCCCGCAGCGCCCATGAAGCGGCAGTCGACCAGTTTTACGTTGGCGGCCTTTTCCGCTTCGTTGGCGGCCAGCAGCGCGTTGGCCGACGGCGTCAGTTCGAGAATGAACAGGGTGTCGCCCGGCAGGAGCATGCTGCCCTGCTTGTTCCGGTTGACCAGGAAGGAATGGTAGGGATCGATCCGGTCGACGATGCGGGAGGCCAGAATTTCCGGACGCATCGCATCGGCGGCCGAGGCGCCGGCCGCTGCCAGGATCGCAGCGCCGGCCGAGCGGACCGAAGCCGGGTCGCCGGCATGGAACTCCAGATAGCCGAACTGGCGCTCGACCACCAGATTGCCGGGGCGGATGGCATCGTGCTTGAGCGCGATGTCGGTCAGCCACTCGATGTCCATCCCGGGCGCGACCTCGACGATCATCGCCGCATCGCGCTGGCGGGGCAGGAAGCCGCGCATCGTCGAGCCGATGTAGCACATGGTCTGCGGCTGCAACTGGTCGAGGAAGATATAGGAGCGCAGGGTCGGCATCGGCTTCAGTTCCGCGCCAGTTCTTCGGCGACGATCCGCCGGACTTCCGCCTTCAGGGACTGCACCGCCGCTTCGGTGCCGCGCGCCGGTTCGGCCTGCGGCGCCACAGGTTTCGCCGCCGGGGCCTCGCCGGACGGAAACGCGACGCGCTTCCAGTCGATCAGGTCTTCGGGGCCGAGATTATGGTCGATGGAACTCTTGCCGGCGAAGCCGGTGCCGATGGTGAAGGTGACCGGCAAGCCCGTGCCCCGGCCGACCGCGCCATTGGTCGGGTCGCCGTTGACCACGATCCGGTAATAGTCGAGCGCCGCGCCGAACAGGACGGCCTGCTCCGGGTCGCCGGTGAAGATGGCGGCGGTGTGGCCGCTGCCCGCCGACCGGAGCATGCAGCGGGCGATGCCGATGGCGCCTTCCACCCCGTCCACGACCGCGGCGCCGAGCAGGACGGAGAGTTTCTCCCGCGCCATCGGCGGCACGCTCCCGGCATCCTGGGCGGCATCCTGGGCGGCATCCTGGGCGGCATCCTTGAGGAGCCCGACGATCGCCCGGGTCTCCGGCGGCAGC
Source organism: Rhodospirillaceae bacterium bin65 (assembly GCA_002238725.1). Taxonomy (GTDB): domain Bacteria; phylum Pseudomonadota; class Alphaproteobacteria; order Bin65; family Bin65; genus Bin65. The sequence continues at coordinate 46,099 of MPMX01000009.1, read as the reverse complement.
GACAGGCCGGCGATCTGCGCCACCCGGCCGGCGGGCTGGCCGATGATCGCCGGGTTGAGGCGACCGCCGGGGAAAGCCGCCGCCTCGAGCGTGGCCAGTTCCTCGTCGGAACAGAAATAGGCGCCTTCACGCTCGAACAGCCCGCGCAACTCGCGCCCGACCGGCTTGTCGGCCAAGACGACCGACGGCGCCGAACAGGGCGTGCCGTAGTCATATTGCTTGCCCTCGACGATCTTCTCCGCTGCGAAGGCCAGGTCGGCCGTCCGGTCGACGTAGACCGGCGTGTTGCCCGGCCCGACGCCGAGGGCGGGATTGCCCGAACTGTACGCGGCGCGCACCATCGGCCCGCCGCCGGTGGCGATCACCAGGTCGGTCTCGTCGGAACGCATCAGGGCGTTCGTCGCTTCGAGGCTCGGTTCAGCAAGGATCTGGATGGCATCCTTCGGGGCGCCCGCGCGCCGCGCCGACTCTTCGAGGAAACGCGCTGCGTCGCCGGTGCAGGCCAACGCCGCCGGGTGCGGGCTGAACACGATGGCGTTACGCGACATCAGCGCCAGCATCGCCTTGAAATAGACGGTGCCGACCGGCGAGGTCGAATTGGACAGGCCGACGATCACGCCGGCCGGGCGGCCGATTTCGACGATATTGCGCTCCCGGTCCTGCCGGATGCCGCCGACCGGCCGGTCGCGATACTCCTCGTAGACCCGGATGCTGCCCGACAGGTTCTTGTCGATCTTGTCTTCGACCCTGCCGAAGCCGGTTTCCTCGACAGCCCATTCCGCATAGCGGCGCGCGCGGCCGGCTGCCGCCTCGGCGACCTTGCCGGCGATTTTCATGGCGGCGGCTGGCGAGACCTGGCGGAACGCCTCGGCCGCCGCCCGGGCGCGGCGCAGCAGATCGCGGCTGCTTTGCAGGGCCTGAAGATCCCGGTCCATCCTGTCGCGGTCCATCCTGTCGGGGGTCATGCCGCCTCGCCCGTCCGCTCCGCAGCCGCGCGTCAGATGCCGGCAGCCCGGGCGCCGATGGCATCGAGATCGACGCCGTCGAGCGCATTGAACACGGCATGGACCGCGGCCCGTTCCGCTGCAGGCGCAGCGGCCAGCCGGTCGGTATCGACGATGGAACGCGGCCCGGCGCCGTTGCCGGCCGAAGCCGAAGGCGGGCGCAGATGGGCCGGAACCGTCGCCATGTCGAGCCGCGGCTCGGCCGACCCGGCGGTCATCCGGTGCATGCCCCGGTAGTTGGGCGCATAGTCGAACACCGCATAATGCTGGGTCGCGAAATTGTCCCAGATCACCAGCGAATCGGTCTCCCAGCGGAAGCGCACCAGGAATTCCGGCTTCTTGACCCACTCGAACAGCATTCCCAGCAGCGCGTCGCTCAGATCGAGATGGATGCCGAAGAATTTCTTGGTCCAGATCGAGTTGACGAACAGGGTCAGCCGCCCGGTGACCGGATGGTTGATGACCGCGGGATGGGTGACGATCGGGTTCTGCTCGATCAGCCGGAACTCGTGCTCATTGGCCATCGAATTCATCATCGACTGGCCGCCGATCCGGCCTTCCTCGACCCGGCGATAGAAGTCGATGCGGCGCTGGTGGTGCGGCAGATCGTGATCGGCCTTCAGGCCGAGCAGCATCGTCTTGAGCTGGTCCGGCAGGGCGTCGAAGGCGGCGGCGGTCGACGACCAGACCGTGTCGCCGCCCGACGGCGGCAGCTTTACGGCGCGCAGCAGGTTGACGCTGCTCGGCCGGGCGCGAAAGGTGACGTCGGTGTGCCAGCGGTCGGTTTCCGGCTGATCGTAGCCCTCGTGCGCGATGGTCTGGATCTGCGGATAGCTTTCGATATGCGGGAAGAACTCGTGCTCTTCCAGATCGCCGAACTGGCTGCCCAGCCTGATATAGGGCTCCGGCTCGATCGGCTGGTTGCGGAAGAAGAGGACATGATACTTCCAGAGCGCCGCCCTGATCTCCTCGTAGACCGCATCGGAGCGGACGGCGTTGAGATCCACATTCGAGACCATGGCGCCGATCGTCGGCGTCAACGGCTCGACCGAAATATGGGCATAGCTCATGGCTGCTCTCTCCCGAAGGCGGCTGCGACCGTCGATACGGCGGAGAGTGTCGTTCGTCCCGATCGCCCTCTCAAGTGGCGACCGGGCCAATGGCGCAGAGCGGAAAATCTGGCGGCGGCCTCGCTCTCCGGCAGGATTGCGGCCTGAAATCGTCAGCCTGCCGGTGGCGATCGGGCCACGGCGGCGGCGAGATATTTTTCTTGCGGATCGGCGCCGGTATATCCGATAGGACGGCACTCAATGGAACTGTGCAAGCCGGAAACGGCGCGGTATGGTTGCGCCATTGCAAAGCCACAGCAATTGCCCAAGCCCCGACTCAGGAGATCGCCTGTATGTTGAGATTCTCGGAAGAGATCATGCTGCTGTTGCTGGACGACAAAGGCGGAAGGTTCATCGACGTACCGACGCTGTCGCTCGAATATGCCCTTGCCGGAGCGGTTCTGATGGACCTTACGATGGAGGGGCGGATCGACACCGATCCCGAGCGCCTCTTCGTGATCGATCCGAGCCCGATCGGCGACGATCTGCTCGATCCGGTGCTGGCCCGGATCGTCGAGTCCGAGGAAACCCAGGACACCCGCTACTGGATCAAGCATACGGTTGCCGACGCCGAAGCGATCCGCGAGCGCTCGCTGGCCCGCTTGGTCGGACGCGGCATCCTGCACCGCGAAGAGGACCGCTTCATGTGGGTGCTGCGGACGCGGCGCTACCCGATCGACGACTACAAGACGGTCCGCGAGGTGAAGCTCCGGATCATGGGCGTGATCCTGAGCGACGATATCCCGGACGCGCGCGACATCATCATCATTTCGCTCGCCGACATCTGCCGCATCTTCGAAGGCCTGTTGTCGGGCCGGGAGTTGAAGTCGGCGGCGGCGCGGATCGACCAGATCCGCCAGATGGACCTGATCGGGCGGGAAGTCTCGAAAGCGGTCACGGAGATCGAAACCTCCCTCGCCATGGCGTTCGTCCCGATGCACTGAGGCCCGGCGTTCCGGCGGCGCCCCGCCAGATACGGCCGGCCCCCGCCGCCACGATGCGGGCGCCGGCTCGGGCGCACTGCAACCATCGCCGGTATCCGGCGCCCATTGCGGACTGCCGGACAGCCCGGGCGGCCCCGATTGCGGGCATCTATCGAAGCGCCGCGAGCCCTGCCGGGGCAGCAGCGGCTGAGAGTCCCCGCCCCGGGTCCATCGCCTTACGCGCAATAAAGAGCATTTATGCGCAACTTTTTTGCGCGCAGAATTTTTATTTGCGTAAAATAGATGATTTATTGCGCGATAAGCGGTATATTGCGCGAAAATCCGCGAATTCCGGCAAAGGCGCTGTCCGTTGAATCGAAATCGGGAAGCAGACCTGCAGGCAATCGAAGACGTCGTACGGCGAGGGACGGAAGGATTGACCGCGCGGGAGATCGCCAACGCGCTGGAGGCCGCGCCGCCGCACCGAACCCTGCAACACCGCCTCAAGGCACTCGTCGACGAAGGGCGCCTGATCAAGGAAAGCACGGGCCGCTCGACGCGATATCTAATGCCGTACGTCGAAGTGGTTCCATCGCGAGCGGCTTCCGGACTCCCAAGAGGCAGTGCAAGGGTCGAAGTGGCGTCGCTGCTTTCCGGGGCTGGCGCCAAAATTCGCGACTATGTCCGCCGGCCGCCCGAGGCGCGCGAACCGGTCGGATACGACCGGGATTTCCTCGATTCCTACCGACCCAACGAAAGCTTCTATCTCTCCGAAGAAGAGCGCACGCAGCTTGCCGAGACCGGCAGGTCCGGAGTAGCCGGGCAACCGGCCGGCACCTACGCCAAGCAGATATTGAGCCGGCTGCTGATCGATCTTTCGTGGAATTCCAGCCGGCTGGAGGGCAACACCTACTCGCTCCTCGATACGATACGCTTGATCGAAGCCGGCCAGGAAGCGGAGGGCAAGGACGCGCGCGAAACCCTGATGATCCTCAACCACAAGGCGGCCATAGAATTCCTCGTCGACGGAGCGGGCGATATCGGCTTCAACCGGTATACGATTCTCAATCTCCACGCGGCATTGGCGGACAATCTGCTGCCGGACCCGGAAGCGCCGGGCCGGCTTCGCAACAGCAGCGTCGGCATTACGGGTTCGGTTTTTCATCCGCTGGAATTGCCGCAGTCGATCGAAGAGTGTTTCGATCGGGTTCTCGCAATCGTCTCGGCGATCGAAGATCCTTTCGAACAGGCCTTCTTCGCGATGGTGCACTTGCCGTATCTGCAACCCTTCGACGACGTCAACAAGCGGGTATCGCGGCTTGCCGCCAACATTCCGCTCGTCGAGGCGAACCTTTCGCCGCTGTCCTTCGAGGACGTTCGGCGCGACCTGTACACGGAAGCGATACTCGGCGTGTACGAATTGCGGCGCACCGAACTGCTGCGCGACCTGTTCCTCTGGGCCTACCGGCGGTCGGCTGCCCGTTACGCCGCGGTGCGCCAGTCCCTCGGGGAGCCCAACCCGTTCCGGATGCGACACAGGACGGCATTGCGCGAACTCATCGGCGGGATCGTCCGAGCCCGTATGGACGAGAAGCAGGCCGCTGCCGAAGTCGAGGCCTGGGCGGTCCGGCATATTGACGAAGCCGAACGCGAACGGTTTCGCGAGATTGCCGAGCGGGAACTTCTCAGCCTCCACGACGGCAATTTCGCGCGATACCGCATCGCGCCACCGGAGTTTGCCGCCTGGCGGCAGGTGTGGCGCCGTTAGCGGCGGAAGAGCCGGCTTATCGTTCGCGCTCAGGCCGGGAAAGCGCAATGGCGCGCAACACCGCCTCAGGCCGCAGCGGCGCGCGGCACAGCGGTGCGGCGTGACCGTTGCTGGCGGGGTCGATCGCCCGGGAAACGGCGTTCATTATGGCCGGCGCGACCGGGATGACGCCGCCCTCGCCGACGCCGCGCACGCCCAGCGGATTGGTGGTCGGCGCCGTCTCGAGATGATCGAGCCCGATGCGCGGCGCCTCGGTCGCGGCGATGACCGGGTAATCGGCCAGGGTCCCGGTGAGGAGTTGGCCGTCGTCGTCATAGACGAGTTCGGAAAGCATCGCGCCGCCGATACCCTCGACTGCGCCGCCGACGATCTGGCCGTCGACGATGGCCCGGTCGAGAAGCCGGCCGGCATCGTGGACGATGAAATAATCCAGAATCCGGCAGCGGCCGGTCTGCATGTCGACTGCAACCTTCGCTGCGTGGACCGCGAGCGCGAAGGTCAGCGTCCCTTCCGTATCGAAGATGAACTGCGAGGATAGCGCCGGATCGCCATCGTAAAGCGGACCGCCGGGAGCCGCCGCCCGCGCGATATCGCCCAGGTGCAACCCTGTCCGTTCGCCGTCGGACCGGACGACCTCGCCCGCTTCCAGGGACAGGCTCTCGGGATTTTCCTGCAACAGCACGCCGGCATGGCGCCGCACCTTTTCCCGCAGTCGCGATGCGGCGCCGGCGACCGCGTTGGCGCCGACGACCGCGCCGCGGCTGGCAAAGGCGCCGCGGCCGAACGGCAGGAGCCCGGTATCGCCCATGCGCACGGTGACTCGCCCCGGATCGACACCGAGGACTTCCGCGCACACTTTGGCGTAAGCCGTCGCCTGGCCCTGGCCCTGGCTGCTCATGCCGGAGAGAACTGTCACGTTGCCGGCGCCGTCGATCCGCACTTCCGCCGACTCGAAACCGATGAAGCCGGTGCTTTCGATGCCGCAGGCGAGGCCCCAGGCGGCGCGCTCGCGCGCCCCGACCGTTTCGACCCTTTCGCCGTAGCCGCTGCCGGCGACCGCCCGCTCAAGCAGCGCCGGGAAGTCCCCGCTTTCGAACCGGCACCCGGGCCCGGCATACGGGATATGCGGGGCATAGGGCATGTCGGACGGCGTCACGAGGTTGCGCCTGCGGATTTCCGGCGCCGAAAGGCCGAGGTCACGGGCGGCCATGTCCAGCAGGGTTTCGAGCGGGAATGTCGCTTCGGGCTGGCCGGCGCCGCGATAGGTCGCCAGCGGCGTCTTGTTGGTGCCGACGCACACGACTTCGAGCGAAATGTCGGGGATTTTGTACGGCCCGGCGCAATGCCCGGATGCGACCTCGGCCGTGATGATGCCGCTGGTGAAAATATAGGCGCCGACATCGACCGTCAGCCGGCCCCGCAGCGCCAGGATGCGGCCGTCGCCGTCATAGCCGATTTCCAGCTCGGTTTCGGTCGAACGCGAATGGGTCGTCGCCTGGAAATGCTCGAACCGGTCCTCGATCCATTTGACCGGACGGCCGAGCACCCGGCTGGCATGACCGATGACGACCTCCTCGCAATAGGGCCGGGACTTGGAGCCGAAACCGCCGCCGACATCCGCGGCGATCACGCGAATGCCGTCTTCCGGCATCTCCAGAATGTGGGCCAGATTCTGCCTGACCGCATAGTGAGTCTGGGTCGAGACATGGAGCGTCAGGAAATCCCGGCCGGCATTGAAATCGGCGACGCAGCCGCGCGTTTCCAGCGGCATCGGCGCCTGGCGCGCGTGTTCGAACGTGCGGGCGATCCGCCCGGCGCAGCGGGCGAAGGCGGCATCGGCATCGCCGGTTTCGTGCCGGAAGGCCGCCGCAATGTTTCCCGGCCAGGCGCCATGCAGCGCCGGCGCGTCCTCCGCCACGGCCGCCGCGGTCGAGGCGACGGCGGGCAGGGGCCGGTAATCGACTTCGACCAGCGCCGCGAAATCCTCGGCCTCGTAACGGCTGTCCGCCACCACCAGGGCGACCGGCTCGCCCACAAAGCGCACCCGCCCGAGCGCCAGGAACGGCATCATTGCATGCCGGACGCTCGCATGGGCATAGCGCAGGATCAGCGACTTTTCGATGAACGGCAGGTCCGCGGCCGTCAGCGCCAGCAGGGCACCGGCTTCAAGCGCTGCGCGGGTATCGATGCCGGCGATGTCCGCATGGGCGACCGGGCTGCGCACGAAGGCGGCGTGCACCATGCGGTCGAGAACGATGTCATCGGCGAACCGCGCCCGGCCGGTGAGCAGGCGGGCATCTTCGACGCGGCCCCGGCCCGCTCCCGTTCCATCACCGGTCAATTCGTGACGACCTTTTGCGGACGGGCCGATAGCGCAGGCGCATCAATACAGTCCTTTCGCGACGAGAGGCGTCGGCGGGGGTTCGGCGCGCAATTTCCAACATCGGGACATCGCCGGCAAGCAAACCTGACGGGACGCGCCGGACGCCGCTTGACAGGCGTGCGTCGAAGCCCCCTAGGATGCGGCCCGGGTTCAGACCGCACTTGCGGGCACGAACCAGGCAGAGCGAGGACCGAATGAGCGAGAGCGCGGCACATCTGAAACTGACGGCGCAGACGAAAGACGGCGACCGGCCGCTCGCCGCAGCCGTCGGCGCGCTGGTCATCGCCGGCTGGACCGGGCGCAACCGGGAGGCGATGGAAGCGCATATCGCCGAGCTGGAGGCGATCGGCATCGCCCGGCCGAAGACGGTGCCGACGTTCTACCGGGTTGCCGCCGGCCTGCTGACGACCGGGGCGGAAATCCAGGTGTCGGGCCCGCATTCGAGCGGCGAGGCGGAAACCGTCATCCTGAACCTGGGCGGGCGCCACTATGTCGGCGTCGGCTCGGACCATACCGACCGGCAGGCGGAAACCGTCGGCGTGTCCCTGTCGAAGCAGATGTGCGCCAAACCCGTCGGCCCGGCGGTCTGGCCCTTTGACGAGGTGGCCGGCCACTGGGACGAGTTGATCCTGCGATCCTGGGTCGAGGAAGACGGCGGGCGCAGCCTGTATCAGGAAGGCGCGGTTTCGGCGATGCGCCCGCCCGGCGAATTGCAGGCGCTTTACGGCGGCCTGCCCGAGGGTGCGGCCATGTTCGGCGGCACGCTCGCCGTGCATGGCGAGATCCGCACGTCCGCCGCCTTCGAGATGGAACTGGAAGATCCGGTGCTCGGCCGCTGCCTGCGCCATCGTTACACGATCGTGCCGCTGCCCGTCGAAGGCTAGCGGGCACCGGGGAGGAAAGGATGCCGTTCAACAAGCCCCATATGGAATTCTTCGCGCTCGACATGGACAGCGGCTGGGAAAGACCGCCGGGCTATACCGACGACGGCGTACAACAGAAGACCCTCGCCAGCGACATCGACGAGGCGAACGGGACCGGCAGCCGGACCCGGTTCCTGCGCTTCGATCCGGGCGCCTTCAGCACCGTGCCCTTCGTCCACGACCATTGGGAAGAGGTCTATCTGGTCCACGGCGACCTCACTGTCGGCAACGACGAGACGGGCGCGGGTGGCGAGAATTTCCTGGCGCCGACCTACGCCTGCCGCCCGCCCGGCGTCTATCACGGCCCGTTCAAGAGCGAGGGTGGCTGCCTGCTTTACGAAATCCACTATTACGACGAGACAAACCCCTTCGAGGGCGACCTGTAGGCTATAAGGGCCGGACGCGGCGCGACCCGGTACGCTGCGGAGACGCGGGAGGCCGACATGCTGAAGACCGGCAAGGAGCATCTGGAGGGGCTGCGCGACGGCCGGACCGTCTATCTCGGCGGCGAGAAGGTCGACGATGTCACGACGCACCCGGCCTTCGCGACCGCGGCGCAGACCGTCGCCGACATGTACGACACCAAACGGGCGCCGGAGAATCTCGAGACCTACTCCTTCGAGGAGGACGGCGAGCGCTATTCGACCTGGTATCTGCGCGCGAAATCGAAGGACGACCTGCGCCGCCGCCTGAAATGCCACAAGGGCATCGCCGACATGACCTACGGCATGTTCGGCCGCTCGCCCGACCATGTCTCCGGCTTCGTCACCGGCATGTCGACCCTGCCGTCGGCCTTCGATACCGAGGATTGGAAGTTCGGCGCCAACCTGATCGCCTATTACGAGCACTGCCGGAAGAACGACGTCTACGCTACCTATGCCGTGCTGCCGCCCCAGGCGGCGCGCAACCCGGAATTCTACACGCGCCAGAACCTGCCGGTGCCGACCCTCTCGGTGATCGACGAGCGCGACGACGGCATCGTGATCAGCGGCATGAAGATGCTGGCGACCAGCGCGGTGTTCTGCGACGACATCTGGATCGGCAACCTGCTGCCGCTCGCGCCGACCCAGGTCAAGCAGGCGGTGACCTGCGCCGTGCCGGTGGGCGCCCCTGGCCTTACGCTGTGGTCGCGCCAGCCGCTCAACCTCAACACCTCGAACGAGTTCGACGGCCCGCTCGCCTGGCGCTTCGACGAGACCGATTCGATGGTGATGTGCGAGAACGTTTTCGTGCCGTGGGAGAAGGTGTTCGTCATGGACGACGCCATCAAGGCGCGCAGCATCTATATCGAGACGCCCGCGCACTGCTACGGCAACCACCAGTCCAACGTGCGCTACTGGTCGAAGATGGAGCTGATCGTCGGCCTGTGCTCGAAGGTGGCGCAGGCGACCGGCGCGATCGAGGTCCCGGCGGTGCTCGAAGTGCTGGGCCGGATGGCGGCGCTCGAAGCCACCCTCTCGGGCATGATCCACGGCCAGATCGAGGCGGCGGAGCACTGGCCGGAGGGCTATGTCACCTTCAACCGGCGCATGATGTATGCGGCGCTCAACTGGTGTACCGAGGGTTATTCCGCGGTGATCGACCAGCTGCGCGAACTCTCCGGCGGCGGCGTGTTCCAGATGCCGGCCAGCGCCACGGTGATGAACAACCCGGAGATCCGCGAACAGTTCGAGACCTTCTGGCAGACGCCGCAATTGCCGGCGCTTGAACGCATGAAGCTGTTCAAGCTGGTGTGGGACATGGTCGGCAGCGAATTCGCCGGCCGCCAGCAGCAATACGAGAAATTCTACGCCGGCGCGTCCTTCATCATCCGCAACCACAACTACCGTGAAGCGCCCTGGAACGAGTTCGGCGCCGTCGTCGACCGGCTGATGGCCGGCTACGACGTGCCGGAGTCGAAGATGGCGGGATAGCATCCGGAGCGATCCGGCGAGAAATGTCGCTTCTGCGGCCGGGACTATTTCCTTCGGCGGCTAGCTGCAATCTTTCCGATAGGCGCCCGGCGTGACGCCGACGATCCGCTTGAACCAGCGGGTGAAATGCGACTGGGAGGAAAAGCCGCACAATTCTGCGATTTCCGCAAGCGGCAGGCGGCTTTCGGCAATCATGGCCCTCGCGCGGCCGATGCGGCAGTCGGTCAGGTAGCGGTGCGGCGTGATCCCGGTCGCCGCCTTGAAGACGCGAACGAAATGGAACGGACTGAGGCAGGCTTCGCCTGCAAGCCTGTCGATCGTCAATTCCTCGTTGAGGTGGGCTTCGATGAAATCCTTGACCCGCCGGAGGCGCCGGGAATCGAGCGCACCGCGGACCTTAGGCAGGGCGACCGAGGCGGGCTCCATATTCGAGTGATGCCTGAGCACATGGACGCCGAGCGCGGAAGCCAGCGTCTCGATCAACATTTTCCCGCCCGGCGCCGGATCGACCAACTCGCGCCGGACCGCCCTGGCAATCTGCTCGATCAGCGGGTCGCGAAAGCCGCCGTCGTAGTGCAGGCCGACCGTGTCGGGATCGATATCGAGTTCCAGCAGGGCTGTTACCGATAGCGGCGACGCCGGCAGGTACATGTGAACGCTTTCCGGTATGTGGCCGTACAGGCGGATCATGTCCTCTCTGATCCCTGCCGGAGCCAGCCAGACCATGCCCGGCACGGCGTCGGTATGCTGGAGCCGGCCGTCGCCGCGGCGCCGGATGTGCAATCGGCCTTCGAGCATCACGATGACTTCGGTGTCGCGGGGTTGAACCTCGCCGAGATCGCCTTCCGAATGGCTCCAGCGCTCGGCGAGCAGCCCATTCCATCCCAGGTTGCGGCTGGTCCCGAGCAGCGTGCCGGTTGTGTATTTCGCCCGCCCGTGTCCCGCCGGATTCGCCACGCAGCCCCTTCCCGCCGAAGCCTATCGCCGTGATACCTGGCGCAAACCGTGACACCGTGCCGGCCGGCACGTCAACAAAACCACAGGGGGCATAAATCGATATTAAGCAAGGCCGTACAATGGGATAGCAAGACTGTGTTATTCGGGGCCGCAGGCCGCGGCAGCCTCGGTCTTCGCCTGTATCGCAGCTTGCCGCCGCGTCCAAAGCCGTGCCGGCGCCGACTATGGCGACCGATAGGAACGGCCTAGCCGCACTCTTCCCGGTACGCCCCCGGCGTCGTGCCGACGGTGCGCTTGAACCAGTAGGTGAAATGCGGCTGGGAGGAAAATCCGCACACTTCGGCGATTTCGGCGAGCGGCAGCCGGTCTTCGGCCAGCAATGCCCTGGCGCGGCCGATGCGGCGGTCGGTCAGGTAGCGGTGCGGCGCCGACCCGGTCGCGGCCTTGAAGGCGCGGGCGAAATGATACGGGCTCAGGCAGGCCACGCCGGCGAGCGCCTCGATGGTCAGGTCTTCTGCCAGATGGGTATCGATATAATCGACGACGCGCCGCAGGCGCCGCGCATCGAGCGCGCCGCGGACGCTGGGCAGCGAAACCGACGCCGGCTCCATGTTGGAATGGTGACGCAGGACCCGAACGCCCAGAGCCGAAGCCAGGGTCTCCGCCAGCATCTTCCCGCCGGGCGCCGGATCGACCATCTCGGTGTGGACCGCCCGCGCAATATTTTCGATGACGGGGTCGCGGAATCCGCCGTCGTAATGGAGGCCGACCGCGTCGGGATCGATATCGAGTTCGCGCAGCGCCGTCGCCGACAGCGGCGGCGCCGGCAGGTAGATATGGACGGTTTCGGGGATCTCGCCGTAGATGCGGATCATGTCCTCGGGAATGCCGGCGGGGCACAGCCAAACCGTGCCGGGCTCCGCATCGTGATGCTGCAGGCGGCCGTCGCCGCGGCGCCGGACGTGGGCGCGGCCCGCCAGCATGACGACGATTTCGGTCTCGCGCGGCCGGACCTCGCCGAGATCGCCTTCCGTGTGGCTCCAGCGTTCGGCGAGCAGCCCGCTCCATCCCCGGTCGCGGCTGCTGCCGAGCAGCGTCCCGGTGGTGTATTTCGCGCGGCCGTGTCCGGCCAATCCAACCACGCCGCCCCCCTCTCGAAGCGGTTCGATGCAATGGCGTTCAGGGTCCGGGTGAAGCTTGGCATTGCCTGAAAATGCCGGTCAACAAAATTGCCGGGGTTCGGCGCAACAAGAGCAAGAGAATGTAACGGTACAGCAAAGCCCCGTAATGCAGATGGGCGGCGCGGCGCGATAGGCTCTGGCGGCCAATTTGTTGCGAATGTTCGCTTCGCGCCCGGTTTATGGAGAAGTTCGATGGCCGAAAAGACAGTCTTCAGCGCCTGCCCGCACGATTGCCCCGACACCTGCGCCATGCTGACCACCGTCGTCGACGGCGAGGTCGTCAACGTGCGCGGCAACCCCGATCACCCGTTCACCCAGGGCGGCCTGTGCGTCAAGGTCAACGACTACGAGAACCGGGTCTACAGCGAGAACCGCGTGCTGACCCCGCTGCGCCGGACCGGCGCCAAGGGCAACGGCGAATTCGAGCCGATCGGCTGGGATGCGGCCCTTGAGGAAATTTCGGGCCGCTGGAAGGAAATCATCGCGCGCGACGGGCCGGCCGCCATCCTGCCCTACAGCTATCTCGGCACCGAGGGCATCCTGAACGGCCTGAACGCCGGCGACGCCTTCTTCAACAAGCTCGGCGCGACGGTGGCCGAGCGCACCTTCTGCGATTCGGCCGCCATCACCGCCTTCTTCATGACCTGCGGCCCGACCGCGGCAGTCGACCCGGAAAGCTTCGTCCACTCCCGCTACATCGTCCTGTGGGCGATCAACACGATCAGCACCAACCTGCACCACTGGCCGTTCATCGCCGAGGCCCAGCGCCGCGGCGCCAAGGTCGTTGTCATCGACCCGGTCGCGACCCGGACGGCCAGGCAAGCGGACTGGCACCTGCCGATAAAGCCGGGCACCGACGCCGCCCTGGCGCTCGGCATGATCAACGTCATCATCGCCGAGGATCTAGTCGACCGCGACTATGTTGAGAAATACACCGTCGGCTTCGAGGATCTGAAAGCCCGCGCCGCCGGCTTCACACCGGACCGGGTGGCCGGCATCACCGGCCTCTCCGCCGACGATATCCGGACGCTCGCCCGCGAATTCGCCACGGTCCAGCCCTCGGTCATCCGCATGGGCGTCGCCATCGAGCGCAACGCCTCGGGCGGCAACGCCGTGCGCGCCATGGCCTGCCTGCCCGGGCTGGTCGGCTCGTGGCGCCACTGCGGCGGCGGCATCCTGCACATGCCGATCTGGGCGTTTCCGCTGAAATGGGACGATCTGAGCCGGCCCGACTGGATTCCGGAAGGCACGCCGGTGCTCAACCAGTGGCGCATCGGCCCGGCGCTGACGGGCGAGCTCGACCGGAAAATCGCGTCGCTGTTCGTCTACAATTCCAATCCCGCCGTGGTCGCGCCGGAGCAGGAAAAGGTCCTGCGCGGCCTGGCGCGCGAAGACCTGTTCACGGTGGTGAGCGAGCATTTCATCACCGATACAGCGCGCTACGCCGATATCGTCCTGCCGGCGACGACCCAGCTCGAACAGTTCGATATCATGTTCTCCTGGGGCCACCTCTATCTCACGCTGAACGAGCCGGCGATCGAACCGCGCGGCGAAGCGGTGCCGAACACCGAGCTGTTCCGTCGGCTCGCCGGCGCCATGGGCTTCGACGACCCCTACTGGCAGCGCAGCGACGAGGAAATGGCCCTGGATGCGCTCGACTGGAGCAATCCCGTTCTCGAAGGCATCGACCTCGACGGCTTGCGCCAGACCGGCTATGCGCGCCTCAGGGTCGGCTCGCCCGACGATTTCGTGCCCCACCGCGAAGGCAACTTCCCGACCCCGTCCGGCAAGGTCGAGTTCAAATCCTCCATGGCCGCGGGCGGCAACATGGTGCTGCCCCTGTTCCGCCAGGGCTATCTGGCGCACCAGCCGGGCGATCCCCTCGATCCGTTGCCCAACTTCGTGCCCCAGAACGAGGCGCCCGACACCAACCCGGCACTCGCGGCCCGCTATCCGCTCAACATGATCTCGCCGAAGAGCCACGCCTTCCTGAACTCGTCCTACGGCAACCTGCGCACGCAGCAGCATCACGCCGGCGAGCAGACGGTCGTCATCCACCCGTCCGACGCCGAAGAACGCGGCATTGCCGGCGGCTATGAGGTCCGGGTGTTCAACGACCGGGGCGAATTCCACGCGGTCGCCGAGGTCAGCGAGGATGCCCGGCCGGGCGTCGTCGTCGCGCCGATGGGATATTGGGCGAAGGGCAGCCGCAACGGCTACACGGTGAATGCGATCAACCCGCCGGCCTTCGCCGACTACGGCAACGCCCCGACCTTCTCCGACACCCTGGTCGAGGTCGCGGCGGCGTGAGCCCGAACCCGTCCCTCCCGACGCTCAGGTTACCCGCGTCCCGTAGGGGAGGGTTTCAAACCCTCCCCTACGCAATCGACAAGCGGCTCGTCGCCGGCGCCCGGCCGGATGCAACCTACTCGTCGTCGGGGTAGATCGAGGGGACCAGCGTCTGGTCGGAAAACGGCGGCCGGACATAGGCGCCAGCCTCTGCGCGCTGCGGAAGCTCGATCGGCTCCGGCGTCAGGTCTTCGTAGGGGATCATGCTCAGCAGATGGCTGATGCAGTTCAGCCGCGCGTGTTTCTTCACGTCCGCGTCGACGACGTACCACGGCGCCTGCTTGATATCCGTATGCGCGAAATTCTCGTCCTTCGCCTTGGAATACGCGACCCACCGGCGCCGCGACTCCAGATCCATCGGGCTCAGCTTCCAGCGTTTGTGATCCTGTTCGAGCCGGCTCTGGAACCGCTTTTCCTGCTCCTCGTCGGAGACGGAGAACCAGTACTTGATGAGCGTGATGCCGGATCGCACGAGCATGCGCTCGAATTCCGGGCAGGAGCGCAGGAACTCCCGGTGCTCCTCTTCGGTGCAAAAGCCCATCACCCGTTCGACGCCGGCCCGGTTGTACCAGCTCCGGTCGAACAGGACCATCTCGCCGGCGGCGGGCAGGTGGGGCACATAGCGCTGGAAGTACCACTGGGTCTGCTCGCGCTCGGTCGGTGCGGGCAAGGCTACCACCCGGCAGATGCGCGGACTCAGGTGCTGGGTGATTCGCTTGATGACGCCGCCCTTGCCGGCCGCGTCCCGCCCCTCGAAGATGACCACCACCTTGAGCCCTTCGTGCTTGATCCACTCGAGCATCTTCACGAGTTCGAGCTGGAGCCGGAACAGCTCCTCCTCGTAGCGCTTGTTCTTGATTTTCCGCGGGCGCTCCTGCGCTTCGGCGCTGCCGCTCCCGGCCGTCTTCCTCGACTTGTCCATGTCTTCCTCCTGGAACGCGGCCCCGAAACGCGGCCCTGAAACCGGCAGGTCGAACCGGTCCAACCTCCGCGACTCATGCAGCAATCCGGAATGCGGTGCTACACCTTTCTGCGGCGTGGACCGGTCCGGCAGGCCCGTCAGCCGACTACGGCAACGCGCCGACCTTCTCCGACACCCTGGCCGAGGCCGCGGCGCCCTGAACCATTGAATTCCTCTCCGACAGCCACTGGCGTCCGCCCCCGATTGCGCCTACTAAAGACGAGCCGCAAACCGGGGGTGCGCAATCGTGGTCAACCTGTCGGAAATCGGGATGCTGAGGCGGTCGGTCGGGCCGATCCTGAAGCGGGCGGTCCTGACCGGCCAGCTGTTCAAACCCCAGTGCGAACTGACCGAGCCGCATCCCGACATTCTGGCGGAATACGATGCCGGGATTCCGCTCGACGACGGGACCACCCTCACGGCGAATGTGTTTCGCTCGAAAAGCGCGCAGGAGAGCGGGGCGAAGCTGCCGGTCGTCATGTGCGCGCATCCCTACGACAACAGCCTGCTGCCGGCGCTCAAGAAAACGCCGTTCGGCGGCCCGCCCAAGCAGTACCGCCTGATCCCGCAGGAGGGTCGGCCGCGTTTCTCGACCCAGACGAGCTGGGAATCGCCCGATCCCAACTTCTGGGTGCCGGCGGGCTACGCCGTGGTCAACCTGAACCTGCCGGGCTTCGCGAGCAGCGGCGGCAAGCCCTCGCTCTTCACGGCCGGACAGTCCGAGGCGTTCGCGAAGGCCATCGACTGGATCGGCGCGCAGGACTGGTGCACCGGCAATGTCGGCCTGAACGGCGTCAGCTTTCTGGCGATCAGCCAGTACGGCGTGGCGGCCGGCGATTTTCCCTACGGCATCCCGAAATGCCTCAAGGCAATCTGCCCGTGGGAAGGGTTGAGCGACCCCTACCGCGACATGTTCCGCGAAGGCGGGCTGGAGGAAAAGGGCTTCCCGATCATGTGGTGGCACATGGAGGTCAAGGAGACGATCAACTGCACGGCCGCGGAATTCGCCGCGATCGAAGGCCAGCTGCCGCAACATATCGCGACGCGCCATCCGTTCTACGACGACTACTGGAAGAGCAAGGCGGCGGAGCTGGAAAGGATCGAGGTTCCGGCGCTGGTTTGCGCCAGCTTTTCGGATCAGGGCCTGCACACGCAGGGCAGCTTCCGAGTCTTCCGGCAGGCTTCGTCCGGACACAAATGGGTCTACACGCACCGGCGCGGCAAGTGGGACAGCTACTACTCGGCCGAAGTGCAGAACCTCACGAAGGCCTTCTTCGACTGTTTCCTGAAAGGCGAAACCGATAACGGGTTTCTGGAGACCGATCCGGTGCGCCTCGAAGTACGCGCCTCCCGCGATACGATCCACGAAGTCCGCAGCGAACCGGCCTGGCCGCTCGAGAACACGGAATATCGCAAGCTCTTCCTGCGCGAGGGCAACCGGCTCGACCCCGCGCCCGGCGGGCAGACCGAGTTCGTCTACGACGCCCGCAGCGGCGCGCTGCGTTTTTCCCATACTTTCGAGGCGGATACCGAGCTCACCGGCTACATGAAACTGCGGCTGTGGGTCGAAGCCCGGGCGAAACACGGCCGGAAGGTCCCGCCCGACGACATGGCGCTGTTTGTCGGCGTCGACAAAATCGATGCCGAGGGCCGGCGCGTGCCCTTCTACGGCTCCGTCGGCAACAGGGAAGACATGGTGGCGCGCGGCCTGATCGCCGTGTCGCGCCGGGCGCTCGACCCCAAGGCCTCGACCGAATGGGAGCCGGTGCTGCGCAACGAACGCGACGACCGGCTGACCCCCGGCGAAATCGCGCCCGTGGACATCGCGATCAACCCGAGCAGCACCTTTTTCGCCGCCGGCGACGGCATCGAACTGATCGTCTCGCCGAACGAGATCGTTCCCTCACCGCCCTACCGCAAGGACAACGCCTGCAACCGCGGCCTGCATGTCGTCCATGCCGGCGGCGAATGCGATTCGCACCTGTTGATCCCGGTCATTACGGCACGAACGCAGAATTGAGCCGGGTCGACGCGACGGTCCTTCCGTCGAAAACTATTTGAAGTCCCGGATATTGCGGCTATCGGGCAGAATGTCGGCGACATCGGGCACGGACCGGTAGATCCGTTTCTGCGGCGCCGCGAAAATGTCGAAATCCTTCAGGCAGCGGGTATTGACCGCCCAGCCGTCGAACGGCACCGACCCCGTGTCGACTTCGCCTTGCGTCGGCATGCTGGTCCGGCGGAACGGCAGGATTCCGCAGACCGGGCAGAAATAGTCCCGCCCCGTGTAAGAGCCCCACTGGTAGAGGCTCAATTCTGAGAGCGGCGTGTGAATCCTGACCGCCTCCTCCGGTGCGCGGTGGATGAGCGCGCCGCGCACCCGGCAGATCGAGCAATCGCAGACCCGGACATGGTCGATGTCGGCGGTGACCTCGAAGCGGACCTTTCCGCAGTGGCAGGCGCCTTCGTAGGTTTGCGTCATGGTGGGTTTCCCGGACGGTTAGGTGGGCGGATCGTTCGCCGAACTGCGCTTTCGGCTCAGCCACCAGGCGGTCAGGACCGCGAGCGCCAGCAGGGCGAGCGCCACCGGATGATCGAGCATCACGGAAAAATCGCCGTCGATCAGGGTCAGGGACTGGTTGAGCGACAGTTCGAAACGGTTGCCGAGGAAGAAGGCGATAATGAAGATCACGACCGAATATCCGAACGACGTCATCGCGTAGCCGATCGCGGCGAAGACCAGCATGACGACGACCCCGAACAGGGTGCCGGTCGACAGATAGACGCCGACGATGCACAGCACGATGGCGGACGAGAATATCACCGATTCCGGCGCCCGGATCACGAAGGCCCACAGGCGAAGGCCGAGCAGACCGATCCAGAAATTGCAGAAGTTGGCCATGATCATGGCGCCGAACAGGCCGTAGATCAGCCGCGCCTGCTGTTCGAACAGCAGCGGGCCGGGCTGGATGCCGTGAATGATCAGGGCGCCGATGATGAGCGCGGCGGAAACGCTGCCGGGAATGCCGAGCGTCAGCATCGGGATCATGTTGGCGCCCATGACCGCGGAATTGGCCGATTCGGTCGCCGCGATGCCGTGGATGTTGCCCTTGCCGAAGGTCTCCGGCTCCCGGCTCGTCTGCTTGGCCGAGGCATAGCTCATGAAGGAGGCTGCCGTTGTGCCGATGCCCGGCGCAGCGCCCAGCAGCGTGCCGATCACCGCGCCGCGGGCGATGGTGAAGCGGCAGCCCCAGTATTCCGCCCAACTCACCCGCCTGTCCTCGCGCGGCTGGTCCGGGTCGAAAGTGATCGCGGCCGCGATCTTCTTTCGTCTGGCGGCGAGCCGGCGGAAGATTTCTGCGGCGGCCAGCATGCCGATGGCGACCGATGCGATCGGCAGGCCGTCGAACAGGTCCGGCACGCCGAAAATGAAACGCGGACTCGAATGCTCCGGATCCAGTCCGATAGAGGCGCAGAGCAGGCCGAGCGCTGCCGCGACGATCCCTTTCGCCAGCGACTTGCCGATCAGGCCGGCAATGACGGCGAAGGCGAAAATCAGCAGGCAGACGATCTCGATCGGTCCCATCATCAGAGCGACCAGGGCCAGCGGCGGCGATACCGTGATCAGCACGATGTCGCTGAACGTATCGCCGGTGACCGACGAATAGAGCGCCATCTTCGCCGCCTTCAGCGGCTTGCCTTTCCGGGCGAGCGGATAGCCGTCCAGCGCGGTTGCGGCGGCGTCGGGCGTTCCCGGCGTATTGATCAGGATCGCCGGAATGGCGCCGCCGACCAGGCCGCCCTTGTTGATCCCGACCAGGAAGGCGATGCCGGACAGCGGGCTGAGCGCGAAGGTGAACGGGATCGCGAGCGCGATGGTGATGACCGGGCCGATGCCGGGGACCGCGCCGACGAACTGGCCGACCACAACGCCGAGTACCACAAACAGAATGTTGACGGGCGTGATGGCGTCGCCGAGCCCGGCCAGTACGGTTGCAATATCAAACATCCGGCAGCGTCGTCACGGTAGGGGCCGATTGAGCCAGAGATCGAGAATCGCCCAGATGCCGACCGGCAGGGCCGCGGTCCACAGGACGAACCAGCGCCGCTCGCCCATGACCAGCATGATCGCCAGAACCAGGCCGGGCGCGACATACAGGAAGCCGATTTCGGACATCAGATAGACGCCGCCCCCGACGATCGCCAGGAACAGGCCGGCCCGCAGGGCTTCCGGGACGTCCAGGGGCGTGTCCCCGGTCGGGAACAGGGCGTGAAAGGTGCCGGCCACCATCAGGACCCAGGCAACTGCCGTGGGGACGGTGGCCGGCTGTACCCCGCTGTCTTCGATCGCTTCAACCTGGTCCGGGATAACGACCAGCAGCAGGCAGAGGCCGGCAAGGGCGCAGGCGACTCCTGTCAGGCGGTTGAGCGACGGCATGAGGCCTGGCTGGGCCGGCCACCGGCCGGGCTATTTGGTCGACTCCAGCAGAACCTTGATCGTCTTGCGGGTGCCGTACATCATTTTTTCGGTGTCGGCCGGCCCGAGGTCCGTCGGAGCGGTTTTCATCGTATTGGCGAGAAACTTGGTCATCTTCTCCGAATTGACCGCCGCCTTGACCGCATTGGACAACGCCGCGCGCGCTTCGGGCTTCAGGCCTTTCGGCGCGGAGATATAGAAGAAGGGATCGACGTAGTAGTTCAGGCCCTGCTCGATCAGCGTCCGCATGTCCGGCGCATAGCCGTGACGCCTCTGGTTGACCGAGGCGATCGCGGTGATCTTGCCGGCCTTGTAGTAGGGGATGTGCGCACCGCCGCCGAACGCCAGGTCGACATGGCCGCCCAGCAGGGATTGCATCTGTTCGGCGCCGCTCTTGTGCGGCACCATTTTCGCCTTGATGCCGGCGGCCCGCGCGATGGCGTTCATGATCATCGCTTGCGGCTTGGTGTCGTGGGCGACGGTCAGCGGCTTGCCGGATTTTTTGGCATACGCGATGAGGCCTTCCATATCGCTGTAGGGCGCATTCTTGAGCGCGATGATCGCCAGCTGGGCCCAGACCACCGTGCCGAGATAATCGAAATCCTTGATCCGGAACGGAATTTTCGCCGGACGGACGATCAGCTGCATGACGATCGGCATGTTCACGGCGATGCCGATGTTCAGGCCGTCCGGCTTGGCGCGGGACAGACCGGCGAGCATGGCGACTCCGCCGCCGCCCGGCCGGTTCTTGACCACGATGTTCCAACCGGTGTCCTTCTTCATCTGGTCGGCGAGAAGGCGGGCGAGCGTGTCCGTGATGCCGCCGGCGCCGAAGGCGACCGAAAGCGTGATCGGGCCGGTCGGTTTCCAGCCGGCGGCCTGCGCCGGAGCGGCGGCAAGCGCGGCAAGCAAGACAGCAGACGCCGCAATTTTCGTCAGCATACGCATTAAATTTCCTCCATTGATCCGGTCACGTCGACCGAACGGTTTTGAAGCGACAAGCCGGCTTTGCGTCTTGCCGAATCGCCGCAAGGTTCATTCTTTGCCCAGGTTCACGAGGCTCGCGTCATACCTCAATGCATAGTCCCTATCAACGGATCGCGGCGGATTCGGCACGGCTGCAGGGTTCCCGGCGCGGCTATCCGGCTTCCGCCCGCGCCATCCGCTCGACGATGCGGCGGGCCTGGACGCCGGCGCGGTCGGCGGCGAGGTCGAGGCGCGGGGCGGCCGGGTCGAGGCCGATATTCTCCTGCTGGCCGGCGATCACCGCGAGGTCCTCCTGGAACGCCTTGTGGACCAGGGCGAAATCGAGCTCGCTGACGCTCGGGTCGTCGCCGGCGAAATCCTGCGCCTGGGCCCAGAAATAGTGCGAACGGCTCTCCGTCTCCGGCGTGATCGCATTGAGGTTCCAGGTCGTGACGGCTTTGCTGCGGTCGCCCTCGCGCGCGCCGGAGCCGGCCTCGGCGGCGCCGATGTCGATGCGCACGAAGGCCGGCGGCGTGAAGATCGTGTTCATCCAGCGGTCGACCCGCGCATCCCGGCCGAAATCGGCGAGCAGCCGGAAATAGGGCGGCACCGGCGTGTCGAGCACCCAGCGGTCGACCCGGATCGCGTCGCCGTCGATCCGGTATTCGACCGGGATGTCGTTTTCGGGAATTGCCGTGTCGGCCAGCGTCGTCCGGTGCAGGGCGGGCAGATGGCTGAGGTCCATCAGATTCTCGATGACGAGCATGGCGTTGCCGGCGACCGACAGGGTCTCGCCGCGCCAGGTCCAGTCCGGATGGTCCATGACGCCGAAATCCGGAATGGCGCTCTCGTCGGCGAGCGCCGGATCGCCCGGCCAGATCCAGATCCAGTGGTATTTCTCGGCGACCGGGTAGCTGCGCACCCGCGCCGACGGCGGGATCTCCGTCTGGCTCGGGATGTGGACGCAGGCGCCGTCGGGCGCGAAGCGCAGGCCGTGATAGGCGCATTCGATCTCGTCGCCGCGGACCCGGCCGCGCGACAGCTGGGCGTGGCGGTGGCAGCAGCGGTCCTCCAGCGCGACCGGCGCGCCGTCCGACGCCCGGTACAGCACCACGGGCGCGCCGAGCAGGAGGCGGCGCATCGGGTGCAGCCGCCGGACCTCATGGTCCCAGGCGGCAACGTACCAGCAGTTCTTCGGAAACATCCCGCGCTTTCCCTCCGGCCGCCGAGCGTTTACGGCGCAGCCTTAACCGCCGGGGGCACAGAACTGCAAGCCCTGCGGAATTCCGTGCGTGGATATCGTGCATGGATTGTATGCCGTAGGGGAGGGTTTCAAACCCTCCCCTACGATGGCGGCCGGACGCGCAATCTTCGCCACAATACCGAATTGCCACCCCGGCCGACCGGAGGGAGAGCCGGGGTCCAGGGCCACCGGCACGGCCTGCGCGCGCGGCCCCTTCGACACGCTCAGGGCAGGCCCTGGTCCCCGGATCGTCGCTGCGCTCCGTCCGGGGTGGCAAAGCGGAGTATTGTTTTGCCAGCCGATTGAAGGATCCGCGACCGCCCAAGCTGCTTCCCTACCCCGCCGCGGTTTCGCGACCGCCGAGAAGGCCCGCCATGCGGATCAGCGCACCGGCGAACGGCGCCGGATCGGCGCGGCCGGTGCCGGCGATGTCGTGGGCGCTGCCGTGGGCGACGGTGGCGAACAGGACGGGCGCGCCGATCGAGAGGCCGAGCGCCCTGCCCCGCCCGTCCAGCTTGGCCGGGATATGCCCCTGGTCGTGATACATGGCGATATAGGCGTCGTGGGCGTTCTCCTGCAGCAGCAGGTCGGCGCCCCGCGGCCCGTCCGCCGCGATCCCTTCGTTGCAGGCCCGGACGACCGCCGGCGCGGTGACGGTTTCGTCGTCCGTGCCGAACAGCCCGCCCTCGCCGGCATGGGGATCGATGCCGCAAACCGCGATCTGCGGGCGCGCGATCCCCATGCGGCACAGGGCTGTATGGGCGGCGCGCAGGGCGCTCAAAACCCGCCCCATCGTCAGGCTGTCGAGCGCCTGCCGCAGGCCGACATGCAGCGTCGCGTGGACGATGCGGAAGCGCGGCGTCGCCAGCATCAGGAACACGTCGTCGGGGTCGGTTCCAGTCGTTTCGGCCAGAAGCTGCGGATAGCCCCGGAACGGAATGCCGGCCAGCGCGACGGCGGTCTCGTTGTGCGGCCCGGCGACGACGGCGTCCGCCCCGCCCGCCTCGGCCAGCCGGATCGCCGCGCGGGCGTAGGCGACGGCGGCGGCGCCGGCCCCGGCCGCCACCGCGCCCGGCTCCGGCGCGCGCTCCAGCGCCGCGACCGGCGACACGGCAACCTCGCCCCCGGCCAGGAGCTCCGCCAGCCTGCCTTCCATACCGTACCGTACGGCGGTCGCTTCGATGACCGCCGAATCCGCAACCAGCACCGGTTTCAGAATTTTCAGAACATCGGAAGAAACGGCACTTTTCAGCGCGACTTCCGGGCCGATGCCGTTCGGATCGCCGACGGGTACCGCGATGACAGGCAGACCGGATGGCGGCGCGCTCAACGGAGCCTACAGCGGGATCGCCAGCAGCGTATCGACCTTGTCGCTGTCGAGCACGACGATCTTCTCTGCGAAACGCGGCCGGTTGCCCGACAGGTCGATGCGGTCGAGGTAGACGCCCGAAGCAAACAGGTCCTGGGTCCCGTCATGCATGGTGCGGACGACCAGGAAGCCGGTTTCGGCCTCGATCCTGCCGCCATCGCCGCCGGTAACGCCCCCTCCCGTAATGCGCGGCGTCGAGACGATATGGCGGTAGCGCTGGGGCTCGTAGACGTTGGCCTTGCGCAGCGCGACCACCCGGTCCTCCAGCATGGCCCGGTTATGGGCGTAGATCAGGCCGACCGGCAGCCCTTTTGCGTGGTTGTAGGCGGTGGTGATCTTGTAGTGGCAATCGGCGGTGAAGAAATCCGGCCACGCTTCGAGGTCGTCGGCGTCGATGCAGGCGGCATAGTCGGCCAGCAGGGCCGTCACCTCGGCGATCGCCCGGCCGTTGCGCGCGCCTGCCGTCGGCTTCGACTCGGGCATCACAGGTCCATCAGGCGGCGATACATCTTCCAGAAGCCGCGGATCGAGGTCTCGGTCGCCCGCGACTCCTGGGAGCCGACATCCTCGCCGCCCATCAGCAGGACCGAGCGCCGGCCGCCGGCGCCCGGCAGCGCGCGCTGGATGAAGGCGCCGACCGCGCCGTCCTCCATCGAGACGTAACCGGCCGGGCCGACCATGTTGGCCTGGCGCAGGCGCAGTTCGGTGAGCGCCGCGTCGTCGTCCGCGAAGCCGTAATGGGTCCAGACGACCTCGGCGCCCTCCGGCCCCGTCGGCACGATCTGGCGCACCACCAGGTTGTTGCGGATCTGCTGGAGCACGAGGCCGGGGAAGACCGACAGGATCTGCAGGGTGATGCCGTCGCCGAACTCGTCCCGGCCTTCGAGCAGGGCCGGCTCCCTGAGGCCGAACTCGTCGCTGTCGGCGCGCAGCTTGGCCGCGCGGTATTCGGCGTCGGCGTCCTCGCCGTCGAGCATCGAATAGCTGACATGGTGGGCGCCGGATTCGCTGACGATAATGCCGCCCTTCTGGGTCAGCCGGTTCACCCGGAAGGTGGTGAAGAACAGGTGGAGGATGCTGGCGTGGTACGGGTCCTTGACGTTCTCGGCGTAGAGCTTCCAGTTGTTGCGCAGGACCTGGGTATTGTAGCCGAGCACCCTTGCCGGCCTGGGCAAGACCCGGTCGATCCGGCCGCAAATCTCCGGCCCGAGATAATCGTCCAGCGCCGGCGCCCCATGGTCGAACGTCCCGAACACCAGCCCCGCCCGGGTCGCCGTCCGGAGCGTGCGCAGGTTGTGGTCGCCGCGCCGGAACGACGGCGGCATCCCCCCGCCGCCCTTGACGCCCTTCTCGAAGGCGACGCCGATCAGCTTCCCGGCCTCGTCGTAGGTCCAGGCGTGGTAGACGCAGGTGAAGGCGCGGGCGTTGCCGAAGCGCTCCAGGCACAGTTGCGCGCCGCGGTGGGCGCAGCGGTTCTCGAAGGCGTTGATCCCGCCGTCGCGCGCCCGCACGACGACGACCGGCATGTCGCCGACCGTCGTCGCCTTGTAGTCGCCGGCTTCGGGAATCTCGCATTCCAGGGCGAGATAATTCCAGACCGGCCCCATGAAGATGCGTTCGCGCTCGCGCGCGTAAATCGCCGGGTCGTCGTAGAGCGCGAACGGGATGTGTGTGTAGCCGTCCTCCGGCCAGACCGGGGACGCCGCTGGTGGGATCGCGGTCGCGCGCGCGGCATCCGTCATGGCGACACCGCCCGGCGCGCAGGGGCGCTGCCTTTCAATTCCGGAGCGATTCTGGCGACGTGCTGACGCATACCGGAAGGTAGTCCGGCCGCCCCGCAGGCGGCAAGCCGGCTTGTGGGGCTACCGATGCCTGTTGCCCCTGCAGCAGAAATACGTTTGCCACCCCGGCCAACCGAAGGGCGAGCCGGGGACCGGAGCCGACCCGAAAGACCTTCGCAAGTGGCCCCTTCGACAAGCTCAGGGCAGGCCCCTGGACCCCGGATCTCCGCTACGCTCCGTCCGGGGCGGCACGGGCAATTTTGTGTACGTTCTACCGGGTTCGGGAAGAAATTCTGCACCGGACCATCGTCGGCTGCCGGCGAGAATGATTGTGCCCGGAATCCCGAAAAACCGGCTTTCGGCAACGAATTCGAACTAATCCACCTTCGCGACCAGCCCCGCCGCCTCGATGCCGGCGACGGCGACCGCCTCGTCCTTGTCCGAAGTATCGCCGGACACGCCGACCGCGCCGTAGAGATGGCCCTCCGGCGTCTTCACGACGACGCCGCCCGGCACCGGCACCAGCTGGCCGCCGGAGGCGTCGATCAGCGCCTGCATGAACATCGGCCGCTCGTTGCCCATCTCGCCGAGCCGGCGCGAGCTCATGCCCATGCCGAGCGCGCCCATCGCCTTGCCGCGGGCGACCCGCTCGCGCAGCAGGGTCGAGCCGTCCTCCTGCTCGTAGGCGACCAGCGCGCCGCGCTCGTCCAGCACCGCGACCGCCAATGGCCGCAGCCCCATCTCGACCCGCCTCTCCAGCGCCACCCGGATAATCGTGCGCGCCCGTTCGAGCGATAATGTCATGCGTTCCTCCCGAAATTGCCGGGGGAGTGTAGCGGATGAGGGCCGGGCGGCGCCAGCGGGGATGCAATGGCGACTTGTGGAAATGGCGTCGCAAGTCGGAACTGGATATAATTTTTCGAACAATCGAATGGCATACTGATGGAGACAATTACGGTCCCGGTGTGCCTCTGACTCTTACGTCAGTTATTGTTTCGGTATTTTTGGTCACCTGAGTGTGCAGCCGGTCAACTCGTTCAACTATACCCGCGAGCGTGGCGGCAATTCCCGCTAATCGTTCTCCATTAGACGATAGTTTGCTTCTGTTGTCTTCGATGTTTTTCGCCAACCCTGCTACTTCTTTGCGCAGGGGGTCTAGTTCAGAAGAAACATACCAATGGGCACCGGCAAAGAACCCGGATCCAAATGTGACAACGATCCCTAAAACGATAGCCAATGCCGTTGCTGGCTCTTTTAGCCGAATAAGAAATCCGCTCAAAGCATTTCCTCGTAAGGTGTTAGTGTTTTCTGCTCTTGAATCTCTCATTTCCACTGTTCGTAAAACTCGTGTAACCGTTTCCGGAGTTCTTCTTCGGATTTTGCTTTGGCCCGTTCCAAGAGCCAGCGACATGCAGCTGCCAGCGCTTCTTTTGGTGTGTTGTGTTGTGATCCCCAGCCAGATACCGATCCCCGGTACATTCCGGTAGGTTTATGGATAGATACATACCCGGTGAGGTTTTTTCCCTTTAGCGCCAGACGGCCATCTTTCAGCTCCGTCAGTTGCATCTGTTCACCTCCGCATTCGTACACTTTGCTATTTTTTTGTGTGTCTTGTGCAGAAGCGGGTATGTTAACCAAGAGCAAGATTGCTGCAATCAACGTGAGCCGATTCAAGTGCATTTTATTCTCGTTGTTCATCAAGGAGGAGATTTAGGCGTGGAGCATGTGGGATTATACTGGATACCTAAATTTGGGGCAATATTCAGCGATCCCAAGTCGGGTTGATGACCCGTTTGAACCCTTGTGCTACCGGAAGAGCACGTCCTGGGGGTGGGTTTGGGGTTGGCGGCCTCTCGACTGCCCGGAGGCGTCTGTCACCCGGACTGCCGCATAATGCACCGATTCGACCCTGATCGACAGCATAAGCGATTGATTGCACGGTGTCTTTGTAGATCGGAACCGGCGTACCGCAACGAATCCGGCACCCACGATTCCGGGATTCAGATGCTGCGTAGCATGGGAGCAGGAACTTGCCGCCTCCCGACAGTGGCGCGTTCTTCCCGTCCAAGCGAGGAATTGCAAAATTGCGAAGTGGAAATTACGAGGCAATGTCAGAAAAATGAGTACAGATCCGCAAGAAAGAGCGTCGGCATCTGGCGGAGAGGGTGGGATTCGAACCCACGGTACGCAAAGCGCACAACGGTTTTCGAGACCGCCCCGTTCGACCACTCCGGCACCTCTCCGCGGCCGCCCGTGCCTTCCTTCGCCTGCGGCCGGCGTTTCGCCGGTATGCGGCGGGCCGGGGCGCGGACGGGGGCACGGACGGAAAGCGCGGAAGGTAGGGCGGCGGCGCTGCGAGCGCAAGCCGGGGCGGCAATTCGATCTGCCGGCGAGGGTGTCCGGCCCTGCCCGGGGGTCGAACCTCCGAACCGTGCCGATGCCCGGAAAAGAGCTTGACACCGGCAATAAGAACATTATATGAACAAACCGCGTCCCGGGTGGGCGGCGGTTTGCGCACGCCCGCCCGGCGATGCGGCTTGGAACGGCACGACTTGGAACGGCACGGCCAGGGACGACGCGGCAAGGGACGACGCGGCCGGTGTGCAGGAAACGGGGCTGCGGCGCAGCAGAGCGAAGGGCGAGGCCGTCGCGACGACTCATGACATTTCATGACATTTCATGACATTTCCTGACACACCCCCTCAGGGGCGCCACTCGAATCCCTCTCCCTGGATTCCGCTGCGAAGAGCTGCAGGAATGGCAAGTGCCCCCCTCCCCTCGGAGGAGGTGGTTTGGGGGACGGGTATGCGGACCCTGTCGCGGCGCCGGGATCGGACATCGGTACGGCGGCAGACAACCCCTCCCTTGTCACCCCGGATGGAGCGAAGCGGAAATCCGGGGTCCAGGGCCAACGGCGAAGATCGTGCCGGGCGGCTCTGGGCCCCGGATCGGGGTCCGGGGCGACACTGCGTAGCGTTCAGGACGAACCCGAAGCGCCATGACGACTCATGACAAAACATGACATCGCCGCACCTCCCCCAAGTACGCCGCTCGAATCCCCCTCCCCTTGGGGGAGGATTCCTCCGCGAAACGGTTTCGAACCGCAAAAGCTATCCTTCCCCCGCTTCAGCGGGGGAAGTCCCGGAGCGAAGCGCAGGGGATGGGGGTGTGTGGGACCGCCTGCGGAGTCGCCTTGCGGCAAAGCGCGACCCGCAATGGGTACAGGCGCCGCGCCACCCCCACCCCGATTCTTGTCCGGGCCTCCCCCTCTGAAGAGCGGGAGGTATAGCGCCGCAGACGCGCGCGGCTTTTCGCAGAGGAATCCAAAGGGAAGGGGGACGCATCGAAGCCCGGAATGCGGCCGGAAACGGAGAGACATGACAGATCATGACATTTCATGACGCCTGCCGGAGGCCGGCTTTCCGGCGCCGCGGTCGCGCCGCCGCATCCGCGCGGCCGCCCGATGCGGACGATCTGGGAAACTATACACAACCTGCCGCCGTTTGTGCACGGCCGCCGGAGCGGAAATGGCAGATTTCGGCGGATTCCGCGCCTCAAGTGCGGCTCTAATGCAAAAAAACACCGTAAATAGACCGGTCTGTCCAATCAGGCCGGGCCGGAAAGGCAGTTGCGGTGTCCGGGCCGGCAGTCTTTCCGTCACTCCCCTCGTCATCCCGGCTCTCCGCTCCGCTCCGGCCGGGGTAACAGAGATGGGGAGGCCGGCCCGGGCGCCCCGGTCTTGCCCGCACACCGCCGGTCTTGCCCGCACCGCCGGTCAGGACCGGCGCCGTCAGGGGATGCCGGGGCGCGGGCGTCTCCCCGTGCGGCCCGGCGCGGCCCGGTGCGGCAATTTCCGGGGCGGGACGGACGGCGGAATCGCCCTTCGCGGCTTGACAGGGGCGGGCGGCAACTTTACGTCCCGCGTGCCCGGTCGAACGGCGCCTGCCGCTCGGCCGCCCTTTTGTCCGGGCGCTCCGGCAGCGCCGGGCACCGAAAACGGTTTCGAGTCATGCACGCAGTCATTCGCACCGGCGGGAAGCAGTATCGCGTCGCGGCGCAGGATGTCATCCGGATCGAGAAAATCGCCGGAGACGAGGGCGAGATCGTCCTGTTCGACCAGGTGCTCGCCGTCGGCAGCGAACTGGGCGCGCCCCTGGTGAGCGGCGCCAGCGTGGCCGGCCGGGTGCTCGCCCAGAACCGCGCCGACAAGATCATCGTGTTCAAGAAGAAGCGCCGGCAGAATTACCGCCGCAAGCAGGGCCACCGCCAGGATCAGACGATCGTGCGGATCGAGGAAATCCTGACCGGCGGCAAGAAGCCGTCGGCGAAGAAGGCAGCCCCGAAAAAGAAAGCGGCCGAGAAGGCGAAGGACGCGGAAGCGCAGCCGGCGCCCGCCGAAGCCCCCGAACCGAAAGCCGAACCGAAAGCCGAAGCAGAGGCCGAAGCGGCGCCGAAGGCAAAGGCCAAGACGCCGGCCAAGGCCAAGGCGCCGGCCAAGGCGGAGGCGCCGCCGAAAGACGGAGCCCCGGCATTCGAGCGCCCCGACGGCGAACCGGACGACCTGAAGAAGCTGCCCGGCGTCGGCCCGGCGACCGAGAAGAAGCTGAACGCGCTGGGCATCGCGACCTACGCGCAGATCGCGGCCCTGACCGCGGAAGAGATCGAACAGGTCGATGCCGCCCTCAAGCTGAAGGGCAAGATCGAAGCGGACGACTGGCCGTCCCTGGCGAAGGAACTGGCCGGCTAGGGCCGAGCCCCGCAAGACAGGACCCGCAAGACAGGCCCGCAAGGCAGGAGCACGATACCATGGCCCACAAGAAAGCAGGCGGCAGTTCGCGCAACGGCCGCGATTCGGCCGGCCGCAGGCTCGGCGTCAAGAAGTTCGGCGGCGAGAAGGTGATTCCCGGCAACATCATCGTGCGCCAGCGCGGCACGAAGTTCCACCCGGGCGACAATGTCGGCATCGGCAACGATCACACCCTGTTCGCGCTCACCGAAGGCCATGTGAAATTCTACCGCAAGGCCAACGACCGCACCTTCGTGACGGTGGAGCCAGGCGCGGCGTGAAACGCCTGCGCGGCGGCGTAACCGGCGGCGAACCGGGATAGCGGCAGCCCGGCGCGGCTCCCGTCTTGCTCCCGGCCCGCAAGACGATGGGCGCCGGCGGACCCATGCCCGCCATCCCGCATCTCGGCATGGCCGGGGCGGACAGCCCCGACGGCCTCCGGCGCTTCGCCGCTGCGATGGGTGAAGCCTACAGCGACACCGGCTTCGCCTATGTCACCGGCCACGGTATCCCGGCTGACGTCATCGCGGCGCTGTTCGACGCCTCGCGCCGCTTCCACGCCCTGCCGCAAGCCGCGAAGGACGCCATCGCCGTCAACCGGCATCATCGCGGCTATATCGCATCGGGCGTCGCGACGGACCGGGCCTCCAGCGTCGAGGCCGCGACCCGGCCGAACCTGAGCGAGTCCTTCATCAAGCTGTCCGAAGCGCCGCCCGGCCGCGAAGCCTGGCCGCTCGACGGCCCGAACCGGTGGCCGGACCTGCCCGGCTTCCGCGAGGCCGTGACTGCGTTCGAAGCCGCCGCCGAACCGGTCGCCCGCCGGCTGCTGGCGGCGATGGCCCTGGGCCTCGGCGCAGCGCCGGAGCGGCTGCACCGCCTCTTCGATCCGCCGACGGTCTGGCTGCGCCTGCTGCGCTATCCGCGCCGCCCGGCCGATGCGCCGGCCGACCGGTATGGCAGCGCGCCGCACACGGATTTCGGCTGCCTGACCCTTCTGCTGCAGGACGAGTCCGGCGGGCTGGAAGTCCGCGCCGCCGGCGGCGACTGGATCGCCGCACCGCCGGTCGACGGCGCCCTCCTGGTCAACACCGGCGATGTCGTGCCGGTGTGGAGCGGCGGGCGCTGGCGCTCGACGCCGCACCGGGTCGTCAATCCGCCGGACCGGGACCGCTATTCGATCGCGTATTTCTTCGATCCCTCGCCGGACGCGCGCATCGCGCCGCTGGGCGGCTCCGCCGGCGCCTCGACGGGCCCGCCGCCCTTCCGCTTCGGCGACCACGTCATGGCCCAGCTCGACGCGACATACGCCTACCGGCGGGAGACCCGATAGCCCATCGCGCGGCGATTTCCGCCTTGCCGCAACTTCGCCGGAACCGTACCTCGCCGCGATGAAATTTCTCGACCAGGCCCGGATATTCGTGTGCTCAGGCGCCGGCGGCAACGGCTGCGTCTCGTTCCGGCGCGAGAAATACGTGCCGGACGGCGGTCCGGACGGCGGCGACGGCGGGCGCGGCGGTCATGTCTTCGCCGAATGCGCAGACGGCCTGAACACCCTGATCGATTTCCGCTACCGGCAGCATTTCAAGGCCAGGCGCGGCCATCACGGCACGGGCAAGGCGCGCACCGGGGCGGCGGGCGCCGACCTCGCGATCCCGGTGCCCGCCGGCACCCAGATATTCGAGGAGGACCGGGAGACCCTGGTGGCCGATCTGGTATCGGTGGGCGACCGTGCGCTGCTCGCCAAGGGCGGCGACGGCGGTCGCGGCAACATCCATTTCAAGAGCTCGACCAACCGGGCGCCGCGCCGCAGCGAACCGGGCTGGCCCGGCGAGGAACGCTCGCTGTGGCTGCGCCTGAAGCTGATTGCCGACGCCGGGCTGGTCGGCCTGCCCAATGCCGGCAAATCGACCTTCCTGGCCCGGGTCTCGCGCGCCCGGCCCAGGATCGCGGACTATCCGTTCACCACCCTGCATCCGCATCTGGGCGTCGTCGAGGCGGGCCACCGGCACTTCGTTCTGGCCGATATCCCCGGCCTGATCGAAGGCGCCCACGAAGGCAAGGGCATCGGCGACCGCTTTCTCGGCCATATCGAGCGCTGCGGCGTGCTGCTCCATCTGGTCGACGGCGCTGCCGGCGATATCGCCGCGGCCTACCGGACGATCCGGCGCGAACTGACCGCCTACGGCGCCGGACTCGCCGGCAAGACGGAGATCGTGGCGCTCAGCAAGGCCGATGCGATCGGCGCCGGAGAGATCGAGGCCGGGCTGGCCGCGCTGCGCGCCGCCGGCGCGGCCGGGCCGTTCGCCGTCTCCGGCGTCTCCGGCGCCGGGATCGAGACGGCGCTCAACCGCATCGCTGACGCCATCGAAGCCCGGCACAGGATGGACGACGCGCACGCGCCGGCCGCCGCCGCATGGTCTCCGCTATGAGCGCCGAAGCGACCGCCGATGCAACCGCCACTGCAACCGGCGCGGGGGTTGACCGGGCCGGCCGGATCGTCGTCAAGATCGGCTCCGCCCTGCTGATCGACGACGGGACCGGCGCCCTGCGGCGGGACTGGCTTCGGTCTTTCGCAGGCGACGTTGCCCGGATGCGGGGCCGCGGTCAGGAGGTCGCCATCGTTTCTTCCGGCGCCATCGCGTTCGGCCGCCGCCAGCTCGGCCTGACCGGCCAGGCCCTGGCGCTCGAGGAGAAGCAGGCCGCCGCCGCGGTCGGCCAGATCCATCTCGCCCACGCCTGGCAGGAGGCGCTGGCCGCTCACGAGTTGACCCTGGCGCAGGTTTTGCTGTCGCTCGCCGACACGGAGGAACGCCGGCGCCACCTGAATGCCCGCGAAACCCTGAGCCAGTTGTTCGGCTTCGGCGCGGTGCCGCTGATCAACGAGAACGATACGGTGGCGACCGAGGAAATCCGCTTTGGCGACAACGACCGGCTGGCCGCCCGGGTCGCCCAGATGGTGAGCGCCGACCTGCTGGTCCTGCTGTCGGACATCGACGGGCTGTACGACCGCGACCCCCGGCAGTACGGCGACGCGCGGCATATCCCCGACGTCGGCGCGCTGACCGACGAGGTCCGCGCCATGGCCGGCAAGCCGCGGCCGGGCTACAGCTCCGGCGGCATGGTGACCAAGCTGGAGGCCGCGCGTATCGCGGTCGGCGCCGGCTGCGCGATGATCGTTTCCGACGGTCGCGCGGAGCACCCGATCCGGCGGCTCGAAGCCGGCGAGCGCCACACCCGCTTCGCACCGGCCGCCGGCCCCGGCACTGCGCGCAAGCGTTGGATCGCCGGCGCATTGGGCGGCGATGCGCGGATTACCGTGGACGCCGGCGCCGCAAACGCCCTGCGCCGGGGCAAGAGCCTGCTGCCGGCCGGCGTCACGATGGTCGGGGGAAATTTCCGGCGCGGCGACGCGGTGCGCATCGTCGGGCCGGACGGCGCGGAGATCGCCATCGGCCTGATCGCCTACGACGCCGACGCCGCCCGCAAGATCGCCGGCCGCCAGAGCCGCGAGATCGAAGCCCTGCTCGGCTACAAGGGCCGCGACGTGCTGGTCCACCGTGACGACATGGTGGAAAGAGAATAGTTAATGGATTAATTTGTTCCCCGTCTGTCCGTTCCGGCGCGTTCGCCGGTGCGGGCGGTCAAGACAATCCGTCAGAGATCGGGGGAACAAAAATGGGCCTGGACCTCATACCGATGGGCAGACCGAAACCGGGCCATGAAGAAGAATGGCAACGGCTGATGCAACCGCTCTACGAAGACCGCGAGGAATCGGACGAGGACACATCCCGACGATTGGAGATTTCGGAGGCTGCGTACGAGACGGCGGGTGCGCCCCGGGTCGGTTACGACGAAGAGGCCAATGCCTGGTACCGTGAACATTTCAAAAAACCGGAGGGGCTGACCGACGCGGAATTTTTCGAGCGAGCGAAGGGCTACTATGTTCTCGATCTGGTAGTCGGAAAGTGCGATGGCGTGCCGATCTATTCGCACGGCGATTTGTACGACGGGGTCGACAAGACCAGTTTCCGGGGCAAGTTTCTCGAGTTCTGCGAGGACTTGCTGGAAGACGACACGCTGCTGCACCGGGCCTGGACCTCGGTCATGCCGCCGAAAGAGGCCGTGGAGTACGGGCAGGCCCTTCTGGCCAGCGCGGAGAATACCTGGGTCGAACCGCCGCCGCCGCCACCGCCGCCACCGCCGCCGGAGCCCGGTTTCCTCGACCGGCTGCTCGGCAAGGCGCCGCCGGAGCCCGAGCCACCGGAACCGCCGCCGACGGAGGAGGACGTCGAGGAGATGCGGAACATATTGCGCGCGGCCGGCCGCTGGTACATTTTCTGGGGCGAACGCGGCCATCCGATCAACGCCTGGTACTAGGACGGGCCGGCGCCGCACACACCGGGTTGAATTATGCCATGACGACTTCGGACGCTATCGAGCAACAGATGCTCGCGCTCGGTGAACGGGCGCGGGCCGCGGCGGCGGTGATGACTGGCGCAGCCGAGGCGGCGAAGAATGCGGCCCTGGTGGCCGCAGCCGCGGACCTGCGCGCGCGCGAAGGCGAGTTGCTGGACGCAAACGCGCGCGATCTCGCCGATGTAGCCGGGCAGGATTTCAACAGCGCCTTCATCGACCGGCTGACCCTGTCGGCGGAGCGCGTCGAGGCGATGGCGGCGGGGCTGGAGATTATCGCCGAGCTGCCCGATCCGGTCGGCAGCGTGGCCGCCGAATGGGACCGGCCCAACGGCCTGCGGATATCCCGGGTGCGCACGCCGCTCGGCGTGATCGGCATCATCTACGAATCGCGCCCCAACGTGACCGCCGACGCCGGCGCGCTGTGCCTGAAGTCGGGCAACGCCGCGATTCTGCGCGGCGGGCGGGAGAGCTTCCACACCTCGCGGCTTATCGGCGACTGCCTGCGCCACGGCCTCTCCGCCGCTGGCCTGCCGGAGGATGCGGTGCAGCTCCTCCCGACGACCGACCGGGCGGCTGTCGGCGCCATGCTGCGCATGAACCGGCATATCGACATCATCGTGCCGCGCGGCGGCAAGGGCCTGATCGCCCGGGTCCAGGAGGAAAGCCGCATCCCGGTGATCGCCCATCTGGACGGCAACTGCCATGTCTATGTCGACGCCGCGGCGGACCTGGAGATGGCGCGGCGCGTGACGCTGAACGCCAAGACCCGCCGGCCCGGAATCTGCGGCGCGGCGGAAACCCTGCTGGTCGACCGCCAGGCCCATAACAGTCATCTGGCGCCGATCGTGGGCGACCTGCTGGAGGCCGGGGTGGAAATCCGGGGCGACGGCGCGACCCAGGCGATCGACAAGCGGATCGTGGCGGCGACCGAGGAAGACTGGGACACCGAATATCTCGACTGGATCATGGCGGTGAAGCTGGTCGACGGCGTCGACGGCGCCATCGACCATATCGGGCGGCACGGCAGCAGCCACACGGACTCGATCGTCACCGAGGACGAAACGGTGGCCGAGAAATTCCTCGGCGCCGTGGACAGCGCCATCGTCCTGTGGAACGCCTCGACCCAGTTCGCCGACGGCGGCGAATTCGGCATGGGCGCCGAGATCGGCATCTCGACCGGCAAGCTGCACGCGCGCGGCCCGGTCGGCCTGGAGCAGCTCACCAGCTTCAAATATGTCGTGCGCGGCGACGGGCAGGTCCGGCCCTGACAGCCTGGACGCCGGCCGCCCCGAGCAGCTTCGCCGCCCTTAGCGTCGGCCTGTTCGGCGGGTCGTTCAATCCGGCGCATGACGGCCACCGCCACATCGCGCTGACGGCGCTGGCCGCCCTCGGCCTGGACGAAATCTGGTGGCTGGTCTCGCCGCAGAACCCGCTGAAGCCGCGCGACGGGACCATGCCGCTGGCAGACCGGCTGGCCTCTGCCGCCCGGCAGGCCCGGCACCCGGCGATGCGGGTGACGGACCTCGAGGCGGAACTGGGCACAACGTTTACCGCCGAAACCCTTGCCGGAATAAAAGCGAAGTATCCGCGCCACAAATTTGTCTGGATCATGGGCGCCGACAATCTGGTCCAAATACCCGCATGGAAAGACTGGTTAAGAATTTTCCACACGGTTCCCGTTGCCGTTTTTGCCCGTCCGTCCTATTCTGTCGCTGCGCTATCCGGCGTGGCAGCGCAGCGTTTCGCCCGCCGACGGGTGCCGGAATATCACGCGAGGCGTCTGGCGAGGCGCGGACCGCCGGCCTGGACTTTCGTCCATTGCCGGTTGCATGCCGCTTCGGCGAGCGCCATTCGCGCCGGGCTGGCGCCTGCTTCGCAAGCGTCGTTCCCGGCAGATGGATAAACCGGCGCATGGCGGAGCGATTTGCCGGGCGCCAACGGAATGGGAGGCCAACACATCCGCCGCACAATGCGTGACCTGCCCTCGGCTGCAGAACTGAAATCTGTCGCCGAAACTTCGCTCGACGATGACAAAGCCGAAGACATCGTCGTTATCGACCTGGCCGGACGGGCCGGGTTCGCAGATTATATGGTCGTCGCCTCCGGCCGCTCGGACCGCCATGTCAACGCGATGGCCGACCACCTGATCCGAAAGATGAAGCACGCCGGACTGCCGTCGGTTCCCGCCGAGGGAACCGAACGCTGCGAATGGGTGCTGATCGACGGCGGCGACGTAATCGTTCATCTCTTCAAGCCGGAAGTGCGCAGTTTCTACAATCTGGAAAAGCTGTGGAACGAAGAAGCGGGCCGCCGGGATGAAACGATGGCGATGGGAATGGCCGGCTAGGGCCGACGCCGGCAAGCCGGCACGGCAACCGGACAGGCCGGGCATGCGCCGGCGCCCGGCCGGCAGGGTTCGAGCGCGATGCGCATTTGCGTGATCGCGGTCGGTAAATTGCGCGACCGCGCGCTGAGAGACCTGTTCGCAACCTATTCCGAACGGCTTCCCTGGCCGGTTTCCGTCATCGAGATCGCCGAACGGGGCAGCGGGCCGCCGGCCCTGCGCGTGCGGCGCGAGGGCGAAGACCTGCGCCGCCGCCTGCCCGACGGGCCGCTGATCGCGCTGGACGGGACCGGTGCCGATCTGACCAGCGAAGCCCTCGCCGATACCCTGGCGCGCTACCGTGACGACGGCGCCGGAACCGTCAGCTTCGCCATCGGCGGCGCCGACGGCCATGCGGCGGAAACCCTCGCGGCGGCCGACCTCGTCCTGTCCTTCGGCAAGGCGACATGGCCGCACCGGCTGGTCCGGGTCATGCTGGCCGAACAGGTCTACCGTGCTTCGGCCATCCTGGCCCGCCACCCCTACCACCGCCGGTAAGGCGCGCGCCCGGCGCACATTTACTGCCGTCTCGAACCGCGCGAGCCCGGGCGCCGGCCGGCCGTTCTTATGAAGGGCAGAATCCTCCGGCCCCCGTCACGTCGGCAGGTAGCGTGGCAGGACGGCCCAGCCGTCCCGGGTGGCACCGCTGCGCATGAGACTTTCTATCTCTTCCGCCGATTGCCCTGCCTCGGCCAGCACTTCGGCGGTGTGGGCGCCGGGCAGGGGCGCCGGAGCAAGGTGGTGCACGGACGCCGCTTCGGGACGCACCCAGGTCGGCAGCGGCAGGGTGGTGGTGTGGCCGGAAGGATGCGCGCCGCGGCGCAGGCAAATGGAGCCGCTGCTCATCCAGTTGGACCGCCCGTCCGCTGCGTCCACAGCTTCCACCGTGCGGTCGGCGCGGATATCCGCAAGCGTCCGGAGCGCAGCCGCCCCGGCGCCTGGAATCTCCGCGAGCCGGGCCTGGACCTCCGCGGTCGAAAGTCCGCGCACGGCATCCGAGATCGCGCCGGCCATGTCGTCCCCCGAACCGTCCGCTGCGCCATCCGCCGCCGCGAGCGCCTGGGAAATCCGGGCGCCGTCGCCGGGGCGGCAGCCGATCCAGGCCCATCCGTCGGCCGTCTCGTAGATGCGCTGCTCGGGGCCTTCACCCGTCGCCTGCTGGCCGGACGGCTCCGCGCCCGGACCGGCGCCGTCCCAGGCGACCATGTGGGGGAACTGGACCAGCTGCGCCGCCATCGCCAGCGAGGTGCGGACGTAGCTGCCGCCCTGGCCGCGCTGCCGCGCCAGCAGGGCCTGTGCGATGCCGGCCGCCGTCGAGAAGCCGGTGATATAGTCGACGCAGGAGGCGATGGCGTGCATGACCGGTTTGTCCGGGCCGTCGCCGTACCGCGCCATGATACCGGTCGCCGCCTGGAGCACGGGATCGAAGGACGGATCGTCGTCCCAGGGGCCGGGCGCCATCCCGGTCCAGGCGCCGATCTGGGCCGAGACGATGGCCGGGTTGATCGCCGTGAGCTGATCGTGCGCGATGCCGAGCGACCGGGCGGACCGGTCGAGAAAGTTGTGCAGGACGACGTCCGCGCCCTCGACCAGGCGCTTTAGAGCGGCCTTCCCGGCATCAGTCTTGAGGTCGAGAACGACGGCGCGCTTGCCCTGGTTGACGTCGACGCCGAACCACATGGTCGCGTAGGGCCCGGCCTGGGGCGCCGGCGGATCGATGCGGATGACGTCCGCGCCGTGTTCGGCAAGGGTGCGGCCGGCGGCCGGGCCGGCCACGATGTTCGAAAAATCGAGCACCCGGATTCCGTCAAGCATTCCTCGCGACGGTAATTCTGCGTCCGCATCCGGCCCCGTACCCGCTGGGTCCGGCCGTTCCATCGACGGGGCCTGCCACGCGAAATCGCCCGCGGCGGCCGTCGCCGCCCGAAGCCCTGGCGAGCGGATCGCCGCGTTCTCGATGGACAGGAACCGTCCCGGCTGGCGTACCGGGCCGCGGGCCTGGTCTTCGACGTCGGCGGTGATCCCCGCGTTCCTTATCGCCGGGTCGGCCAGCCATTCGGCGCTCGTCCGCACCATGCTTGCCGGCACGTTGACCGCGCGCATCATCGCTTCCCATTCCATGGCCGGGCGGGTCTTCACCGCCTCGGCGATGAGTCCGATAAGCCGCGCGCGCCAGGCCGGAGTCAGGCTCGCCGCCTTGTTCACGTTGTTGCCGGCATCGTGCTCCGTGTAGGGCGTCTCGCTCACCATCCCCTCGGCAATGACCCGGTCGTAGACGCCGAGGGTCTGGAGGAAGGCGCGGTTCTGGTAAACGTGGTCCGGGGCGCAGACGAAGAGGATCCGTCCGTCGGCGCACTCGTAGAAGTTGATCGTCGGGTTGGCGTGGCCCCGCACGAATTCCGCGATTTGGGCGACATGGTCTTCAGTCATCTGACCGCGCAGGTCGCGGAGCGCGGGGAATACGAGATCGAGCACCGCGTTGTCGATCGGCGGGAAATTGTAGCGCGAGGGCTGTCCCTCGATCTTGCAGGTGAGCAGAGCCATGGCGGCCATCACGCAATCGGCGAGCGGCACCTCGATATGCTGGCCACGGCCGGTGCGCTGGCGCCGGTAGAGCCCGAGCGACGCGGCGAGGCTGCCCAGAACGCCGCCATAGGCCGATGCCATGGGAATCGCCGAATAGACCGGCGTGCCGAGCAGGGCGCCGAGGGGGCTGATGTCGGTATAGACGCCGACGGAAGCGTCGATGGTTCCCTCCCAGGCGGGGACGTCGCGCAATGGATCGCCTTCGGCGAAGCCGGGCAGGGAGATGTGGACGAGGCCGCTTCGGTCGCCGCCGAGCGCGGCGTAGTCGAGCCCCAGGGAAGCTGCTGCGCCGGGGCGCATGTTCTCGATCACGATATCCGCCTCTGCGGCCCGGTCGCGGCAGACGCCCTGCGCCGCCTCGTCCTTGAGGTCGAGCTCGACCAGGCGCTTGCCGCGGTCGAGCAGGGGATCGACGGCGTGGGCCTCGCGACAGGGCCGCACGATCTCGACCACGTCCGCCCCCTGGTCGGCCAACAGCATCGCGGCGACCCGGCCGGGCCAGCGCGTGCCGAGATTGAGAACGCGAACCCCCGCCAGCGGCGCCGCGCGATCCGGTGCATCGGTCGTCATGGTTTCCTCCCTCCTGTGAAGCCGGCCCGCCTTGCCGCTGAGTCCATTCCTTGCGGCGGTCGGCGGGTCCGAACCGGTGTAGGGGAGGGTTTGAAACCCTCCCCTGCGATCCCTCTGCCCGAACGGAAGTCCGGGACAATGAGCCTTGTTCCGTCCCCTACCCCGCCTTCGGCGCGGGCTGCGGCTTTTCCTCAACCGGGCCGCCAGCCTTCTTCCAGCCGGTGAAGCCGCCGTCGATATGGGCGACGTTGGTCAGGCCCATCTCCAGCATCGCCTTGCCGGCGAGCGCGCTGCGCCAGCCCGCGGCGCAGTAGAACACCAGTTTCTTGTCGGTCGCGAAGACCTCGCGGTGATAGGGGCTCTCCGGATCGACCCAGAATTCGAGCATGCCGCGCGGCGCGTGGACCGCGCCGGGCACCGTACCCTCTCGCCACAGTTCGCGGATGTCGCGGATGTCGACGAGCTGGATCGTCTCGTCGCCGAAGCGGGCGATGGCGTCCTCGACCGTCCAGGTCTCGACCCGGGCGTAGGCCTCCTCGACCAGGGCCTTGATGCCTTTCGTCACCGGCATGGCTGGGCTCCTTCATATTTGGCTGCGTGCAGATTTCGGCGCTCATCATGGCGCGGCCGGGCGCACGGTCAACCGGGGCGGACACGCCGCGCGCAACGCCTTTCGCCGCGGCGGAGCAATGGATCGGTCTGACGCGCGGCTCCGCGGCTCAAGAGAATAGCGCCACGCCTTCAGACGCCGCAGCCGCGATCAGGCGCCGGTCCAGACTCGCCAGCGCACAGCCTTCGCGGATCGCAAGCGCCAGATAGCTCGCATCGTAGGCGCTCAGTCGGTGGGCGCGCGCCAGCGCCATGACCTCCCGGTCGTCGGTTTCGGCTGGACAGACGATAGGAAGGCGACGCAGCCGCGCCATGGAAGCGTCTGCGTGACCGCCGACGATCCGCCCCCGGCGCTCGGCCGACAGCAGAAGGTTACGCACCTCGTGCCAGAAGACGGCGGGCACCTTCGCCGTCTCCGCGCCCAGCCGGTCCAGCGCAAGCTCGGCCAGCGCCGCGTCCTCGTCCGGCAGCACCCAGGCGGCCGCGACCGAGGCGTCGGATACGAACGCCATCAGCGCTCGTGTCCCTCGTGACGCCAGGACAGGATCTCGGTCGTCGTCACCGCCTTCTGCTTCGCCCGTTCCCGGCGCAGCGTCGCGCTGAGCGCGGCATGTTCGCCTTCGCCGGCGATCCGCGTCACATGGGCGACCGGCGTCGCGCCGCGGCAGATCACGAGATCCTCGCCCGCCTCCACCGCCGCCAGGAGCGCGGAAAGGTGGGTCTTCGCTTCTCCGATTTTCACATGTCGGGTCATGATTTCCCCGCTCGTCGCCCGGCCCGATTGCGAATGCTGCGCGTCCGGGCGCAGCGGACTCCGGTTCAACCTGGGAGGATAGCTCCGGCAAGGGCTTGGTCAAGCGCTTGGTCAAGCATTCGCCTGCAATGCCGGCCGAAGAGCTGGAATGAGACAATCGGATTCGGATAGGCAGAAATGGTTTCGGCCGGTCCGCCAAATCCGAATGTGGCTGCCGCAGCTCCTACCCCGCCGCGCGAATGATCTCCCCGAAGGTGGCGGCGTTCAGGCTGGCGCCGCCGACCAGCAGGCCACCGACCTCCTCGACGGCCAGGATCTCGGCGGCGTTGTCCGGTTTGACCGAGCCGCCGTACAGGATGGGACTGCCTTCGCAGTCCCGGCCGAGTTCGTGGAGCAGGCGGGCGAGCCAGTCGTGGACCCGGGCAATATCCTCGACCGTGGCCGTATTGCCGGTGCCGATCGCCCAGACCGGCTCCTCGGCGCAAACACTCAGGCCCTCTGCATCCGCGGCCCATGCGCAGAACCGCTGCCCGATTGCCGGTGCCGATCGCCCAGACCGGCTCGTAGGCGAACATCATCGGGCCTTCGGCATCCGGGACCGATGCGTAGACCTGATCGATGATGGCGTCGACGGTCATTCCCCGTATGCGTTGGGCCCGGGTCTCGCCGACGCAGACGATCGGCGTCAGCCCGGCGCGGAACGCGGCTTTGGCCTTGTCGTGAACCGTCTCGCTGGTTTCGCGGCGGCCGTGGCGGCGCTCCGAATGGCCGAGGATGACATAGCGGCAGCCGAGATCGGCCAGCATGGCGGCGCTTATGCAACTGGTATGGGCGCCCGCCTCGGCCTCGTGGCAATCCTGCCCGCCGAGCGCGACTGGGCTGCCGGAAAGTACCGAACCGACAGCCTCCAGCGCCGTAAAGGGCGGAAACACGGCGACCTCGCAAACATCGGCCGACGCCGCAGCATCCGCGGCGACCGCTTCCGCGAGCGCGACGGCATCGGCGCGCAGGCCGTGCATCTTCCAGTTGCCGGCGATCAGCGGCTTGGCATTCGTCATCTCGCGACCGGCTCCGCCTCGGTATCCGCGCTGCAATTAGCAGGGGCTGAGCGCGTGCGCCAGACGCCAGATCGGCCGGCACCGCCTGCAGGTGCGCAGACGCGGCTGCGACGCAGGCCTGACCGACCGAATTGGGCCCTGCCGAATCGCATCGCGCTGAATTGCATCGCGCCGAATTGAAACCGATTCGCACCGGGCCGCTTGCCAGCGCCGCGGTCGAATC
Source organism: Rhodospirillaceae bacterium bin65 (assembly GCA_002238725.1). GTDB lineage: Bacteria > Pseudomonadota > Alphaproteobacteria > Bin65 > Bin65 > Bin65. Next base: position 3,407 of record MPMX01000009.1, on the reverse strand, counting down.
CCTACATTGCCGGCAGACTCCGGCGCGAAACCGAAACGCGCCCGCCCGCAACGACCGGACCCTTTCCGCATGCTCCAAGATATCCGCAAGGGCGCCCGATCCTGGCTCGGCATCGTGCTGGCCTGCATCCTGATTCCGCCCTTCGCCATCGTCGGCGTGGAATATGTATTCCGCGACGGGTTTTCGCGCGCCGAAGCGGTCATCACGGTCGGCCAGCAGGAAGTCCTGGGCCGTGAGTACGAGCGCGCCTTCCGCCAGCGGCTTGACAATCTGAACCGGCGCAGCGGCGCCAGCGTCGACTACCGGACCGCGAAGTCCATGGGCATCGTCGACCTGGTCGCCGAAAGCTTCGTCGGCGAGGCACTGTTCCGCCAGGCCACCCGGGACCAGGGCATCGTGGTCGGCGACCCGGTGGTCCGCGAAGCGGTGCGCACCATGCGGGCCTTCCAGGGGGTGGACGGCAAGTTCGATCCGCAACTCTACCGGCGCGGGCTGGAATCGGCGCAGATGAGCGAGCCGGAATTCCTCGACTCGCAGCGGGCGGAAATCGCCGCGCAGTATCTTGTCGAGAGCATCGCCGGCCTGGAGACCGCACCGGCCGCCATCGTCGACACCATCGACCGGTTCCGCAACGAAAAGCGCCGGGCCAAATTCTTTACCCTGCGCGCCGGTTCGGTGACCGATCTCCCCAGGCCCGACGCAGCGCAGCTCGCGAACTTCTACGCGAAGCACAAGGAACGATACAGGCGGCCGGCCAACCGGACGGTCTCGGTCTTGATCGTCATGCCGGAAGACGTGTTCGACCGGATCCCGGTCTCTGCCGGCGAGATCGAAACGGCCTACAACCGGGACAAGGAAAATTACACGACGCCGGAAAAACGCACCTTGCGGCAACTCCTGTTCACGACCGAAGCGGACGCCTTGAGAGTCGGCGACGCCATGGCCGGCGGCAAGAGCTTCGACACTGTCGCGAACCAGGTCATCGAGCAGAAGCCGCTCAGCCTCGGCACGGTGACGGCGGCCGATCTGCCGCTCCCCGAACTGGCGGATGCGGCCTTCGCCCGCAAGCAGGGTGAGATCACGGCACCGGTCAAGTCGGCGCTGGGCTGGCACGTCATCGTCGTCGACAAGGTCGTGCCGGCGAAGACGACGCCGCTCAACGCTGTAAAGGCCAACATCGAGGAGGCGATCAAGCGGAAGCGGGCCGGCGACATCCTCGACCGGTTGCGGGAGGATGCCGACGACGGGCTCGGCGCCGATCTCTCGCTCGACAAGATCGCCGGCCAGATCGGAATGAAGCTCCAGCGCCTCCCGGCCATCGACCCGCGCGGGCGCAACGCAGCGGGCGAGGAGATCAAAGGCCTGCCCGAAGACCCCCGTTTCCTGCAACGGATTTTCGAACAGGATACCGGCCGGGACGATCGCGACGTCGTAGAGCGCAAGGACGGCTCTTTCTTCATCGTCCAAGTCGACAAGATCTCGCCGAGCCGGATCGCTCCGCTTGAGGACGTCAAGAAGCGGGTCGCGGCGGACTGGACCGCCGACGCCCGCACCGGCGCCCTGAAGGCGAAAGCCGAAAAGCTGTTGCAGCAGCTTCGCGCCGGAGCCGGCATCGAGGCGGTTGCGAAAAGGGCCGGCGTCAGCCTGAAGAACAGTTCGCCGCTCAACCGTTATGGCGCCGCGGGCGATTCCGGAGTCTCGGGCCAGCTGCGCGACGCCCTGTTCAAGGCCGCGAACGAGGGCGCGGCGGTTGCCGAGCCCGGCGTCAACGGCTATTCGGTCGCCGTCCTGACCGGCATCGAATTCGGCGGCGATGCAAAGCAGAAGCGCCAGACCGTCCTCGACAGCGTGAAATCGTCGATCGGACAGGAACTGCTTGCGCAATACGGCGCCATGCTGCGCGTGAAATATCCTGTCAAGATCGACCGGGAAGGCATCGACAGGCTGTTCTCCCGCGCGGCCCAGCGCCAGCAGGGCTCGTAGGGCAAAGGGCGCGGCGCGGTCGAAGCAGGCTCGAAAAATGGCGGATCCGGCGCAGGGCTTCACCCATCTCGACGCGCAGGGCGCGGCGCGCATGGTCGATGTCGGCGGCAAGGAAATCACGAAACGCCGCGCGGTCGCGCGCGGCAGCATCCGCATGGCGGCGTCGACGCTGGAGAAGATCGAAGCCAGCACCATTGCCAAGGGCGACGTTCTCGCGACAGCCCGGCTGGCCGGGATCATGGCCGCCAAGCGGACGGCCGAGCTGATCCCGCTGTGCCATCCGCTACCGATTACCAGCATCTCGGTCGACCTCGCCCCGGACCGGGAGAATGCGGCGCTGGAGATTGCGGCGACGGTGGCCTGCACCGGGCGGACCGGTGTCGAGATGGAGGCGCTGACCGCCGTTTCGATCGCCGCGCTCGCCGTTTACGACATGTGCAAGGCGATCGACCGCGGCATGGAAATCGGCGACATCCGGCTGGAAGAGAAGTCGGGCGGCCGGTCCGGCGACTGGTCGCGCAGCAGCCCCGGTTCTTCATGATCCCGGTGGCCGAAGCCCGGTCGCGGATCGTCGGCCGGTTCGCGCCGCTGCCCGCCGAGATCGTGCCGCTTTCCGCCGCCGCCGGGCGGGTGCTGGCCCGGGACGTTTCCTCCCGCCTGACCCAGCCGCCGATGGCGGTTTCGGCGATGGACGGCTATGCCGTGCGGGCAGCCGATGCCCGGACGCCCGGCGCACGCCTGCGCCCGATCGGCGAAGCGCCGGCCGGCAAGCCGTTCGGCGGCGAGGTCGGACCCGGCGAGACAGTGCGCATCTTCACCGGCGGGCCGGTGCCGGCCGGCGCCGACGCCATCCTGATCCAGGAAAACGCCAAAATGTCGGGCGACACCGTCATCGTGGCCGAACCGGTCGCCGAGGGCCGCTATATCCGTCCTGCGGGACTCGATTTCTCGGCCGGTGAAGTCCTGCTGCCGGCAGGGCGGGTCCTCCGGCCGCGGGATATCGGCCTCGCCGCCGCAGTGAACGCGCCCTGGCTGCCGGTGGTGCGCAAGCCGGTCGTGGCGATCCTGGCGACGGGCGACGAAATCGTCCTGCCCGGCGACCCGGTCGGAACCGGCCAGATCGTCAGTTCCAACAGCTGGGCGCTTGCCGCCTTCGTCGAGCGGAATGGCGGCGTCGCGCAAAATCTCGGCATCGCCGGCGACAACCCGGCGGCGCTCCAGACCGCGGTCAGGAACATGGGCCGGACCGACCTGCTGGTCACGACCGGAGGCGCGTCGGTCGGCGATCACGATTTGATTCAGCCGGCGCTCGGCGCCATAGGCCTCAAGGTCGATTTCTGGAAGATCGCCATGCGGCCGGGCAAGCCGCTGATCTTCGGCGCCCTGGAGCAGAAAGAAGCCACGACGCCGTTCCTCGGCCTGCC
>MPMX01000059.1 GCA_002238725.1 Rhodospirillaceae bacterium bin65 | reverse complement strand
GAGCGAAGCCGAAGGGGCGGCCGGTCCGATCGGGCGACTCCGGTCCCCGGACCGCGGTCCGGGGCAGGCTGCTCCGTCCGGCGCGGTCAAAGACTGCAACACATGGCCTTCCGTCAACCATTCTGGACAAGCCCCTTTGAAACACTCCCCTACGGCGGCTGCCGTTTCCCGGCGCCCCGGAGTGCGCTTCGAAAACTCTTGCCGTGTCACCCCGGACGGAGCGAGGCGACAATCCGGGTCCAGAGTCGTCGCGAAAGCCCTGTGCGGGCGGCCCTGGTCCCCGGCTCTCCCGATGGTCGGCCGGGGTGACACTTCAGAGAGTTCAGGACGACTCCAGCCGCGCAGCGCGGCTGTCGCCGCCGCCCGATCGAACGGAGTCCGCCCTATGCCAGGCCCCTCTCGGCGAGGATCGGCGGTTTGACGTGATCCCAGGGGCGGGCGGCTTCGAAGCAAGCCGAGGCGCGGAGCACCGTCGGGTCGTCGAGATGGCGGCCGATGATCTGCAGGCCGACCGGCAGCCCGCTCTCGGTGAACCCTGCCGGGATCGACGCGGCCGGCTGCCCCGTCATGTTGATCGGGAAGGTGAAGGCCAGCCACTTGAACGGCTCGACGATCCGGTTGTCGATCTTCTCCGGCCCCTGCATGTGCACCGGGAAGGCGGGCACGGCGAGGGTGGGCGTGAGCAGGATGTCGTAATTCTCCATGAAGGCGGCCATCTTGTTGGTCACCGTTTTGCGCCCCATCACGGCGTCGGTCAGGTCTTCGGCGGTCCACGGCCGGGTGATGAAATCGACCAGATGCGGCGTCATCTCGTGGCCGTGCTCCTCGACCATCTTGCGCAGGCCGCGCAGGTCGGATTCGAGCGCGACCAGCCCCCAGAACCACAGATAGGGATCTTCGAAGCCCGGATGGGCAACCTCGACCGTGCAGCCGAGGTCGCTCTCGAACGCCTGCGCCGCGGCATCGACCAGCGCGCGCACTTCCGGATCGACCGCCGCATAGCCCCAGTCCGGGCTGTAGGCGACCCTGAGGCCGGAGATGTCGCCCTCGCAGGCCTTCAGCCAGTCGAACTCCGGCCCCGGCAGCGTATGCCGGTCGCGCGCGTCCGGGCCGGAGCCGATCACCGTCATCATCAGGGCGGCGTCGCGCACCGTGCGCGCGACCGGGCCGATATGCTCAATGGATTCCCAGGAGGAGACGCCGGGATAGCGCTCGTCCTTGGTGCCGGGCCATAACGGCACCCGGCCCATCGAGGCCTTGAGGCCGTAGGTGCCGGTGAGGCAGGAGGGGATGCGGATCGAGCCGCCGCCGTCCGACGCGATGGCATAGGGCGTCATGCCGGTGATCGTCGAGACGACCGAGCCGGCCGAGGAACCGCCCGGTGTCATATCGGTGTTCCACGGGTTGCGCGTCGTCTCGAACACCGGGTTGTGTCCGACGCCGGAATAGCCGAATTCGGGCACGTTGGTCTTGCCCAGAATGAGCGAGCCGGCATCCTTCAGCCGCTCGACCACGACATCGTCGACGTCCGACACATAATCCTTGTAGGCCATGGAGCCGGATACGGTCGGATAGTCCTTCATGACGACGAGATCCTTGATCCCGACCGGCACGCCGGCGAGCGGGCCGGCGTCCCCGCCGCCTGCGATCTTTTCCTCGACCGCCCTGGCCTGCGCGCGCATCAGGTCCGGCGTCGGCGTGCAATAGGCGTGCAGCTCCGGATCGAGGGCTTCCATCCGGGCGATCGAGGCTTCGGCGACCTCGCTCGGGGAAATCTCCTTGTCGCGCACACGCTGTGCGATCTCGACAGCCGTCATCCGGCAGATGTCGTTGCCGCTGGTCATCGCTGGCTCCTTACGGATAGCTGAGATTGCAAATCGGGGACCATTACCGCGGGATCGTCCCCCCGGGGAAGTCATTGCGAAGGCGTCAGCCCCGGGGCCGCAGCCCCGGGGCCGTCAACGTGCAATTGCAGTCACGCCTCCGCCTCGGCTTCAGCGCCGGTGCTCTCGTCGCCCAGATCGGCCCCCATGGCGGCCGGCGCCGCCTTGGCGAGGATCACATAGACGACGAAGGACGAGACCAGCCCGGTGATGCCGAACAGGAAGGTCGGATACCGCTCGTTCACGATGTAGCCGAGCACCACGCCGACGATGATGGCGATCACCGCTGCCCAGTTGACCGATGATTTCCGTTCGACCGCGAAGCCCTTTTCGCCCCGGATAACGAAGTAGTCGGCGATAATGGCGCCGCCGATCGGCGGCACCAGCAGGCCGATGGTGAGCAGCCAGACCACGATGTCGCTGATGAAGCCGGTGGCCGCCGCGATCAACCCGATGACCGACCCGAAAATGGCCGCCATGCGCCAGTTGAAGCCCGGAAGCGAGTTGGTGAATCCCATCGCCGCGTTGTAGAGGCAGGCGTCGCAGGTCGACCAGTTGCTCAGGATGGCGAGCACGACCAGCGGGATCAGCACCGCCAGGGATTTCTGATCGAAGAAGTAGACGGTCGCCGGATCCTTGATCGTCGCGGAGATCAGGGCGCCGATGATCATGAACGGAGCGTTCGAGAAGATGAACGCGACGGCCGTGACGCTGACGGCCTGGTTGCCCGTTCTCGCATAGCGCACGATATCGCCGGTCATGGTGCCGGAGACCGCGAAGGTCGCCCAGGCCATGCCGACTCCGGTCCAGAACGCGATCTTGCCGCTGCCCTCGCCTTCGAAAAGCGAACCTCCTGCGGGAATCACCCGGGTGATGAGGTAGTAGGCGGCGAAGATGACCATTGCCGGAATCGCGACTTTGCGGACCAGCGCCATATGGCGAATGCCGAAAATTACCGGGATGGCGTAGACGATACCGGCGATCAGCGCGATGATGCCGACGACCACCTTGCCTTCGAGGCCGAACGCGACCTTGAGAATATCGGCGGTCAGCCATGCCTGGAACGCGTACCAGCCCGTGACCAGCAGGGCCAGGACGATCACCGGAACTACGGCGCCCGCCCGGCCGAACACGTAGCGGACGGCCAGCGGGAAATTGATCCCCCATTTGCCGCTCGGGTAGCCGATCAGCGCGGAATAGACGAATAGGATGAAATTACCGAGCAGGATGGCGAATATCGCATCGACGGTTCCCATCCCCTGTTGTATCTGGCCGCCGATCACGGCGCAGATGAAGGCAATGCCGAAACCGGACCAGACCCAGGCGGGTTCGGCAAACCCCAGCCTGTTGCCCAACGGAACCGGTTTGGAATGAAATTCCTCGTGAACGTCGTCTTGCGACCCGAAGAAACCTGAACTCTGACTGCCCGAATCCTGCGCCATTTTCCCATCCCCTTTTGCATTTGCACCTAATCCTGCAGGACTTATCAGTGCAGCTACATCTTACCATTATTGTGCATTGTGTGCAATGTGAGCCGCCGTTCGCCGCCGGCCGCCCGGCCGCGCGCCGCCGGGCGAACCGTTACGCGGCGGGCATTTCAGGCGCGTCAATTTCTGTGGATAATTCGGGCGCCGGCGGGCCTTTCGCCATCCGGGTTTCGCTTGCCCCGAACCCGCGGCGCGTTCGTCTGGCGAATCGGGCCACAGCCCGCCCGATGGAAAACAACTGTCTCGGACATCCGGCTTTCCTGTAGACTGCGTCCTTCGATCGGCACACCGGGAGATACCCAATGGACGGCGCGATCCTTTCCTATGGCGAGCTGCGCAATGCGCCCGATCTCGACAGCCTGACCGCGCGCGCCGCCGAGCGCGGCCTGACGCCGGGCTGGATCGACCGCGAAGTGCCGATCCTGTATCGCGAGCCGCATACGGATTTTCTGCCCGTGCACTGGAAATACGAAGAGGCGCGGGCGGCGATGGACGGTGCGGCCCGGCTGATCGGCACCGACCTCGCCGAGCGCCGCAACCTGATCATGCGCAACCCGATTGCCGGCAACGACATCGCGACCGCGCGCACCCTGATCTGCGCCTACCAGACCATCCTGCCGGGCGAGCAGGCCGCCAGCCACCGGCATGCGCCCCACGCCTTGCGGGTCATTCTGGACAGCGACGGCGCCTGGTCCGTCGTCGACGGCGAGAAGCACCCGATGCTGACCGGCGATGTCGTGCTGACGCCGGGCGGCTCGTGGCACGGCCACGGCCATGACGGCGCCGAACAGGCCTACTGGTTCGACGGGCTGGACGTGCCGCTCGTCCACCTGCTGGAGCCGATGTATGTCGAGGGCCATCCCGCCGGCATGGAGCCGGTGAAGCGGACGGTTACCGACTCGCCCTACCGCTTTCCCATGGAACGCACGCTCCGGGAACTGGACGCGGCGGCGGCCGACCCGGAGGGGCATTTCGACCGGCGCATCCGCTACGAGACGCCGGAGATGCCGACCATCGCGATTACCATGCACCGCATGGACGGCGGCTTCCGCGGCCGGCCCTACCGCTGCACGGCGAACAGCGTCTTCGTCGTCATGCAGGGCAGCGGCCGGTCCACCATCGACGGCAGGACGATCGACTGGACCTACGGCGACACCGTCGTCTCGCCGTCCTGGAAGAAGGCCGAACACAGCGCCGCGGCGGACACAATCCTGTTCCAGATGTCCGACGAAGAGCTGATCCGCTGGGCGCACTACTGGCGCTTCGAGGCGATGGACTGACCGGGTTGGCCGGCACACCGGAGAATGTCACCGGCGCGATAGCCCCCGGTCCCGTTTAAGCCGGCGCGCCCAGGCGAGCGGGCGGCCGTCGATGACAGCGAGGCCGAGAAAGATCAGCGCCATGCCGCCGAGCGCGGCAGGTGTCACAGCTTCTTCGAGGAACACCGCGCCAGTAACCGTCGCGCCGACCGGAACCAGCAGCGTGACCAGCAGCAGATTGGTCGGGCCGGCCCGTGCCAGCAGCCGGAAATAGATGATGTAACCGAGCGAGGTGCCGAACACCGCCAGCGCGAGCAGCGCAGCCCACACGCCCCCGCTGACCGGATAGATCCAGAACCGGTCGGTAAAGGCCGCAACCGGCAGCATGATCGCGGAGGCGCAGACGAGCTGTCCGGTCGAAAGCACCAGCGGCGGCACGTCCCGGAACCGCCGCCCGTAAATCGCGGCCAGCGTATAGAACAGGGCAGCACCGAGGGTAAGAAGCTGCCCCATAAAGCCGAGCGTGAACCCCCCGAGTGCTTCGGGCCCGACCAGGACGACCAGCCCGGCCAGCCCGACCGCAACCCCGGCGACCCGCCCGGCGGTCAATCTCTCGTCGCCCAGCAAATGGGACAGCACGACGCTTATCATCGGCGTGGTGCCTATCAGGATCGCCGTCATGCCGGTTGAGATCCATTGTTGCCCCCCAATGATCAGGGAGAAGGGCACGACATTGTTGAGCAGCGCGATCGCCATGAAGCCGGCCCACATGCCGGGCGCCGTGGGCAGGCGCTGACCGACCGCGTAAAGGATGACGACCAGCGGGATCGCCGCCAATCCGACGCGCGCAAGCACCACCGAAAAAACCGGCAGTTCGGACAGTCCGATCTTCTGGAACAGATAGGAGAGGCCGAACAGACCGGACAGGCTTAGCAGCAGTCCCCACTCGCCGGCATTCATCCTGTGCGCGGCCCGCGGCGGCGCAGGGCGGGGGTCTGGCATTTCGTTCGCGTCGGTCATCTCGGCCCTGGCCCGGGAGTCGGATCGCCGCTTTAACCGCCCGGACGCCGGCGCGCCATCCGGAAAGTGCGCAAGCCGTCCATGTCCGTGCTATGATGCCGAATTCATCCGCTGCCGGCTGCTGCGCCAGGGACGACAATTCCGGTGCAGGTTTCGGCCTCGTCGGCGGGGCGTGCCGTTTCTCCGGCAAACAGATACGATCCAGCCGCCGCGGTGATTGCGAGAGGAGAATTGAGGCCGTGCCCGTCACCCTGCGTCAGCTCCGCTATTTTCAGGCGCTGGTCGAACACGGCTCGTTCAGCCGCGCGGCCGAGAGCGTGTTCGTATCGCAACCGGCGCTGTCGCTGCAGATCCGCGAACTCGAGGCGGCGCTAGGCGGACCCCTGGTCGAGCGCGAGAGCCGCGGCGTTCTTCTCACCAGGCTCGGCCGGGAAGTGCATGAGCAGACGCTGAGGGTTCTGGACGAGACGTTGCTCCTCGAGACGATGGGAAAACAATATGAGGAGGGTTCGGTCCGGGTCGCGCTCGGGATCGTCTCCTCGCTGGCGCCCTATATTCTTCCGAGCCTGATGAAACGCTTGAACGCGGCCTCGCCCAGGATCGAACCCGACGTGATGGAGGGTACCGGCCAGGATCTGGTGTCAGGGCTTCTCGCCGGCCGGCTCGACGCAGCGATCCTTTCGCTGCCGCTGGGCATGATGGAGCTTCCGGAACGGGATCTGTTCGAGGACCGCTTCCTGGTCGCCGGCCGGGCCGAGCGGCTCGACGCCCTGCGGGCGCACGGGTTCGTTCCGGTGCCCGAAGATATGGCGCGCACCGATATCGGCCCGCTTCTCACCCTCTCGGACGGCCATTGCCTGGCCGATCAGATTCTCGGCGCCTGTTCGATGTGGCGCCTGCACGAGGTTCGTCGGGGCGCCGAGTCCCTCGCCACGCTTTCCCGCCTCGTCGCGTCCGGCGCAGGCCTTACCCTCCTTCCCGAAACCGCCGCGCTTTGCGAAGGCGCGGCCACCGAGGGTTTGAGCTTTCTTCGGTTTGATTCGCCGGAGCCGTCGCGGCGGATCGGCATGGCTCACCGCCTTGCGGCCCACGGCCAGCGTTGGATCGACCTGCTGGCCCAAGCCGCAGCCGGCGCAGGAGAGGAACTCACGCAGCAGGCGCGGGCAGCGATTGACTGATGTTCCGGCGGCGTGCAGCTATTCCTGTGTGCCGCAACGCCGTTCGGGCGCGTCGCGGCGGACAGGGGAATGAGGCATGGCCGACGACACGACTGACATAAACCCGCGCGTTCGCTACGAACCGGACGAGAAACCGCCTTTTTCCCTGTCGGTCGGACTCGGCGCGCAGCTCGCCATGATCACAATTGCCGGGGTCGTGCTGACGCCGGTTATCGTGATCCGGGCTGCCGGGGGCACGCCGGAGTTCATGTCCTGGGCCGTCTTCGCCGCCGTCATCGTGAGCGGCGTGACGACCGTTTTGCAGGCAAAGCGGCTCGGCCGCATCGGCGCTGGCTACGTCCTGCTGATGGGAACTTCGGGCGCCTTCATTTCGGTCTGCATCACGGCAATCGCCAAGGGCGGGCCGGGCATGCTGGCGACCCTGGTCGTCATTTCCTCCCTGTTCCAGTTCGCGCTTGCTTCGCGGCTGTCGCTGTTCCGGCGCATCTTCACGCCGACTGTTGCCGGGACCGTGATCATGCTGATTCCCGTTACGGTCATGCCGATCATTTTCAAGATGCTGGGCGACGTGCCGAAGGGCGCCCCGGCCGCCGCAGCGCCGGTATGCGCATTGATTGCCGTCGCCGTTATCGTTGGCATCGCCTTGAAGGCGAAGGGTTCGCTGCGGCTGTGGGCGCCGGTAATCGGCATCGTGGTCGCCTGCGGCGCCGCCGGATATTTCGGCATCTACGACACGGCGCGCATTGCCGATGCGCTGTGGATTGGGCTTCCTGCCCTCGCCTGGCCGGGCTTCGATCTGGAGTTCGGTCCGGTTTTCTGGTCGCTGCTGCCGGCCTTCGTGTTCGTAACTCTCGTCGGCGCGCTCGAGACGATCGGCGATTCCGTCGGCATCCAGCATGTCTCCTGGCGCAAGCCGCGGGCGGCGGATTTCCGCGCCGTGCAGGGCGCGGTGACCGCCGACGGCATGGGCAACCTGCTGTCCGGCCTGGCCGGCACCGTCCCCAACACGACCTATTCGACCAGCATCGCGGTTACCGAGCTCACAGGAGTCGGCGCACGCTCCGTCGGCATGGCGGCCGGCGCGATCTTCATCGTCCTGGCCTTCTCTCCCAAGGCGCTCGCCGTCGTCCTGGCGATCCCGAACCCCGTCGCCGCGGCCTATGTCACCGTTCTTCTGGCCTTGCTGTTCGTCCTCGGGATGAAGATCGTCGTCCAGGACGGCCTCGACTATCGCAAGGGGCTGATCGCGGGGGTGTCGTTCTGGGCCGGCGTCGGCTTCCAGAGCGGCGCGATCTTCCCGGAAATCTTCGCGGAAATCGCCGGCGGCATCCTGCAGAACGGCATGACGGCCGGCGGCCTGGTCGCCCTTCTGCTCACCCTGTTCGTAGAGGCCGCCAAACCGCGGCCGAAGCGGACCGAATTGCCGTTTGCGGCGTCCGGCCTGCCCGAATTGCGCAAGTTCCTCGCCGACTTCGCCGCGCGCAGCGGCTGGGACGAAAGGATGGCCGACCGGCTCGATACGGCCGGAGAGGAAACGGTGCTCACGCTGCTGGAGCGCGAGGAAGGACGGGCGGACGAAACGCCCCGGCGCCTGTTCCTCGTTGCGCACAAGGAGGAGGGGGAGGCCGTTCTCGAATTCCTCGCCGGGACGGGCGACGAGAATTTGCAGGACCGGATCGCGCTGCTCGGCGAACAGGCCGCCGGGCCGCCGGCGGAGCAGGAATTCTCGCTACGCCTGCTGCGCCACGTCGCGTCGTCGGTCCATCACCAGCAATATCACGACACCGACATCCTGACCGTGCGGGTCAAGGCGCCCGCCGGGTAGCAACTCAGTTCGAATTTCGGTGCAGAATGAAGCCCTAGAGTCACTCCGAATCCCTTCCCTTGTCACCCCGGATGGAGCGAAGCGGAAGTCCGGGGTCCAGAGTCTGCCCTGAGCGAAGTCGAGGAGCTGACCCAACGAGTCTTTGTATATGGCCCTGGTCCCCGGATCGCTGCTACGCAGCGTCCGGGGCGACAGCAGAAAGGCATTGGATAGCAGAGTACGCTCAGGTCGCTGCATGCTCGATAATGTCAAACTCAGACACTATCCCCGCCTGATTCCCTTGTGCGCCGCGGCCCGGTAGAACGGCCGGGCGAGCGTCGCTCCACCCGCCCCTCAGTCCACGATGTGGTAGACCGGCGCCTTCTCCATCTCCCACGCGCCGCTCTCGCGGTCGTAGCGGGACAGCGTGAAGCAGTGCCACTCGTCGTCGTCCAGCTTCGGATGGTCGGCGCGGTAATAGTAGCCCGGCCAGCGCGTTTCCTCGCGGAACATGGTGTGGTGCGTCACGCTTTCGGACGCCAGCACCCGGTGGTGAAGCTCCCAGGTCCGCTGGAGCTGGTGCAGGTCCTCGGCGCCCATATGGTTCATGTCTTCCTTCAGCATTTCGAGCAGTTCGAGGCCGCGGTCGAGCAGCGGCGTGTTGGTCGTGTAGTGGGCGCTGATGCCGCCGACATACTCGTCCATGATCTTCTCGAGGCGCTGCAGCCCGTGAATCGGCAGCAGATAGCTGGGCGAGACCGTGCCGGCGACGATCTCGTTCCGGCCGACCGCATAGTTCTCCATCGGCTGGAAGACCGTCTTTTCGAGCGCCCGGTATTCCTGTTCGTCGACCTGCGGCGGCTCGTTGCCCAGATCGGCGACATAGTTGACCGCGGCCTTGCCGGCGATGCGGCCTTCGGTGAACGAGCCCGATGAGAATTTGTGCGCCGTGCCGCCGATGGTGTCGCCGGCGCCGAACAGGCCGTCGACCGTCATCATCCGGTTGTAGCCCCACTGGTAGTCGTCCGGCGCATAGTCTTCCGGGCCGCTGGCCCAGGCGCCGGAGCAGGTCGCGTGGGAGCCCATGACATAGGGCTCGGACGTCGTCAGCTCCGGGTTGATGTGCTTGGGATCGATATTCTGCGACGCCCAGACCACGGCCTGGCCGATCGTCATGCCAAGAAAATTCTCCCAGCCCACCGTTTCCTTGTGCGGATCCTGGAAGGCTTCGGTCGTCACCATGCGGATCGGGCCCCGGCCGGCCTTGAGTTCTTCCAGCATGGCGTGGTTGCGCAGGCAGGTCGGCACCGGATGGCGGTCGACATAGTCGCCGACAAGCGCCTTGGTGTGCTCGTACCAGGTCGATTCGTATTCATTGCCGTAGGCGTTCTGGGTGTAGGTCTTGAGATGGAGGAAATAGGCGCCGACCGGGCCATAACCGTCCTTGAAGCGGGTCAGGACGATGCGGTTCTCCATCTGGGTCATCTTGGCGCCGACCTCGATCGGCAGCGCGTAGGCCGAGGCGCTGCTCCAGGGCGCATACCAGGTCCGCCCCATGCCTTCGCCGACCGCGCGCGGCTTGAAGATGTGCGAGGCGCCGCCCGCCGAGACGATCACCGCCTTGGCCTTGAAAACGTAAAAATCGCCGGTGCGCACGTTGAAGCCGACGGCCCCCGCGACCCGGTTCGGCTTCGTCTTGTCCATCAGCAGATGGGTGACCATGATCCGGTTGTAGACCTCGGTCGCGGCCTTGCGGGCGGCCTCCGCGACGATCGGCTTGTAGCTCTCGCCGTGGATCATGATCTGCCACTTGCCTTCCCGCAGGTAGCGCCCGGTCTCCGGGTCTTTCATGATCGGCAGGCCCCATTCCTCGAACTTGTGCACCGTGCCGTCGACATGCCGGGCGATGTCGTAGCCGAGATCCTCGCGCACCAGGCCCATCAGGTCGTTGCGGGCGTAGCGGACATGGTCCTCCGGCTGGTTCTCGTCCCACTGCATGCCCATGTAGCAGTTGATGGCGTAGAGGCCCTGGGCGACGGCGCCGCTGCGCTCGATATTGGCCTTCTCGACGCACACGACCTTGAGGTCGCGGCCCCAGTAGCGGGATTCGTAGACCGCCCCGCAGCCGGCCATGCCGCCGCCGATGACGAGGACGTCCGAATCGACGAAGACCGTTTTTCTGCGCGAGAACAAACCCACTAGACCACTCCCTGCTTGAGCTGCTCCGGCGCAAGTGCGGGCAGCCCTCCTTCTATGTTCAGGGCATCCGGCTCGTGCGCCAGCTCCTGGTTCCTGTATGCTTCGGCGCCGGGCGCGGCGTAGTCGGCCGGCGACTGGATCGTTCCCCAGTCCGTCGTCCGGATCGGCGAGACGAAGTTTTTCTCGCTGCCGTTCCGGAACTTGATCTTCCAGGAAATCGTGCCTTTTTCTTCCTCGCGCAGCGCCCGGACGCTGTGGCCGAGCGGCGCGAAATCGGCATAGCCGCGGCAGTCGATCGCGTTCTGCGGACAGGCCTTCACGCAGGAATAGCATTCCCAGCACATGTTGGGTTCGATGTTGTAGGCCCGTCGATAGGTCGTATCGATGTGCATGATGTCGGACGGGCAGATATCGACGCAGTGCCCGCAGCCGTCGCAACTTGTCATGTAGACGAATGTCGGCATGGGTTTTCGCTAACTCCCCTGGAAAAGGCCGGTAACGGGCGGCATCAATAGTGGTTGGGCTGGCGCCGGGCGCTGCCGAAGGTCGCCGGGCGGTCCGCCGGAGCCGGCAGGTTGCGGCGGGTACCGTTGGCTTCGTTGACGCGCTTCTGGAGCGCGGCGGCCGGCTTGAAGAACATGTGCGAGAACTTGGACCAGGGAACCGATCCGAACAGCACGGTCGTCGCAATCAGGTACAGCGCCAGGAATAGATAGGACCACCAGCTGCCGCCCGGCTGGACGAAGGACCAGATCAGGCCGAAGGTTGTGCTGGACAGCAGGGACAGGATGAACAGGTCGGCCCGGATGATCCGGAACGGCGAATGGCCCTCGGCGGAAACATCGGCCCGGATGAAGAACCAGAACCAGTAGCCGCCGACGCAGACCATCAGCGCGCCGACGGTCCACAGGATCGGCAGGATCGGGGGTGTCGGGGCCTTGGCGTCCGTAAAGCCGAACACCATGATCGCGGTCGTGATCGCGTAGGCCAGGAAGCCGTACATCGTGAGCAGATGCGCGACCCTGCGCCGGGCATTGCAGAATTCCGACGACGTCGCGATCTCCGATGCGACGGTCTTTACGGCAAGGCTGGCCACCTGCCCGCCGCCCACAGTGCCGGTGCCCTTGTCCTGGGCATTGCGCCAGTCGCGGAAGAAATAGCGCGCGCTCTGCTTGTGCAGGATGTCGAACAGCGTGCCGCCCGCAACGAACAGGATCATTACGATCACGTAGATCTGCATGACAACCGGCGACACGTCCGCCGCCAGGGCGGCGAAAGGATTTTCGATGGCCATCAAGTCCCCCATGAACGGCCGAGCCCCATGTAGACGCTTACAATCCGGTTTCTTCCGAGGCAAGGATGCGGCATCATATTCAAACTTTCGAATTTAACAAGCGCGAACCCGCTCGCGAACCGGGTGACGGGCGGGTTCGCGGGACGGCGGTTGCCGTTGCGCGTCCGGTAGTGCACAAATCGGTTGAAAGCAACGCTTTTTCCGTGAAAAGAGACACCGCCGAACGGCCCGTATTCCGGGCCGTCCAAACGTGGCCGCGGATGTGCCTCCTGTCTGGCGCCTGTCCTGCAGATTTTCCGGAGTCAACCGTATGTCGAACCTGATCGCTCCGCACGGCGCTGCGCGCCTCAATCCGCTTTACGTCGAGGATGCGGACGAACGCGGGCGGCTCGTGCAGGAGGCGGAATCGCTGCCTTCCATAACGGTCGCATCGGCAGCGGCGAGCAACGCCGTCATGCTGGGCGGCGGCTATTTCACGCCCCTCGCCGGCTTCATGGACAAGGCCGATGCGCTCTCGGTCGGGCGGTCGATGCGGACGGCCGGCGGCCTGTTCTGGCCGACGCCGGTACTCAATCTGGTCCGCGAGGCCGGCCCGGTCGCGGCCGGCGCGCGGATTGCGCTCCGCGATCCCAATGTCGATGGCGCACCGGTCCTCGCCATCCAGGAAGTAGAGGCGGTCGAGAGCTTCTCGGCCGCCGAGTTCGACACGCTGACAGGGCAGGTCTACGGCACGACCGACCCGGCCCATCCCGGCGTCGCCGATTTCCAGGCCCAGGGCAAGGTGGCTCTGTCCGGGCCCGTCCGGGTGCTGAACTTCAGCTATTTCGAGACGGAGTTTCCGGACACCTTCCGCACCGCGGTGGCGATCCGGCAGGAGATTGCCGAGCGCGGCTGGTGCCGGGTCGTCGCCTTCCAGACCCGCAATCCGATGCACCGCGCCCATGAGGAGCTGTGCCGTATGGCGATGGAGCGGCTGGAGGCCGACGGGGTCGTCATCCACATGCTGCTCGGCAAACTGAAGCCCGGCGATATCCCGGCCCCGGTGCGCGACGCCACCATCCGCAAGATGGTCGAGCTGTATTTCCCGCCGAACTCGGCGATGATTACCGGCTACGGCTTCGACATGCTCTATGCCGGCCCGCGCGAAGCCGTGCTCCACGCCGTCTTCCGCCAGAACATGGGGGCGTCGCACTTCATCGTCGGGCGCGACCACGCCGGGGTCGGCGACTATTACGAGCCCTTCGAGGCCCAGGGAGTCTTCGACGATGTTCCCGCCGGCGCGCTGCAGATCGAGCTCTTCAAGGCCGACCATACCGCCTGGTCGAAGAAGCTGAACAAGGTGGTGATGATGCGCGAGGCGCCGGGCCACACGAAGGAGGATTTCGTGCTGCTGTCGGGAACGGCGGTGCGCGAGATGCTGGGCAGGGGCATCGCCCCGCCGCCGGAATTCTCCCGCCCCGAGGTCGCGCAGATCCTGATTGACCACTACCGCGGGCAGGAATGAACCGGGCTAAAGCTCGGTATATTTCGCGGCGCTGCCGTAAGCCTTGTCGGCCGGGTATTTCGCTTCGTTGGCGGCGATCTTGTCGGCGGCGGCGGCGGGAAGATCGATGCCGGTCCGCTCCGCGATCAGCAGCAGGTAGACCAGGACATCGGCGCATTCCTCGGCCAAGCGGGCGCGCATCCCGTCGCTTTCGGCTTCCCGTTCGAATGCGTCTTCGGATTTCCACTGCGTCAGTTCGAGCAGTTCGCCCGCCTCCAGGTTGAGCGAGACGATCAAATCCTTCAGGGAATGGAACTGGCGCCAGTTGCGCGCGTCGCGAAAGGCGATAAGTCGCCGTGTCAGCGCCTCGAGCGATGGCGGATTGGAGTCCATGAAACCGTGCCTCTTTCCTGTCCGCAGCGATCTGACGCACTGCCCCGGCGCCACGGCTGCTGCTAGCCCGTGACCCGGCCGGCGCCGTTACGGCCGCGCATTCCGGAACGACACAGACCATGCGGATCGTCCATCTCTCCGACACGCATATCGCCCGCGACCGGCCGGAGCGCGCGGCCGGTCTCGAAGCCTGCGTCGCCTGGATCGACGCCCTGGAGCAGCCGCCCGACGCTGTCGTCCACACCGGCGATATTGCCCATAACGGGCGCATCGAGGAATACCGCACCGCGCGCACGCTGCTCGACCGGTTGCCGGCGCCGTATTTCGTCCTGCCCGGCAACCGGGACGACCGGCGCAACCTCGCCGCAGTTTTCGCCGACGGCCGCCATATCCACCCGGACATGGGTTTCGTGCAGTATGCGGTTGAGGATTACCCGGCGCGGCTGATCGTCGTCGATTCGGTCAATGAGGGCGTCAGCAAGGGCCGGCTTTGTGCGGAACGGCTCGCCCATATCCGCCGGATGCTGGAGGCCGATACCTCCCGGCCGGCCTGCCTGTTCCTGCATCATCCGCCTTTCGAAGTCGCGGTCGGGCCATATCCGCGCCATTTCGATCCGTGGGCCGAAGCCGGGGCGCTTACAGCCGAATTGCAGCGCTACAACCACGTTGCCGGCATCTTCTGCGGCCATGTCCACCGGGCGTTCGACACGGCGGTCGGCGGCGTCAAGGCCAGCGTCGTCTCCTGCCTGGCGGACGATCTGCGCTGGGACCGGCCGGAGCGCACCAAGCAGGGCCTCCCGGTGCTCGGCGTGCATGAGATCGCTGCGGAAGTGCCGGCGGCGGCTTAGAAGCGACGGCGATAACATCGGGGTGATCGCCAACAAGCAAACTCCGTGTCACCCCGGACGGAGCGAAGCGCCGATCCGGGGTCCAGAGCTACAGGCTCAGGACTATCGGGTCGGCTCTGGACCCCGGCTCTCCCTCCAGTCGGCCGGGGTGACAAATTGATAATTTGAGACGCTTCAAGCATCCGCCCGACGGCTCCCATCCGGCAGAGCGAATTCCGGGTTAACGCGCGACGATCGGCATGTCGAGCGACGGCGTTTCGAACAGCGCGAAGAACGCCTCGATCCCTGCCGTATCCCCGTCCGCCGCGACGTCGCCGACGGCGACGCCCGCCGGAAAATCCGCGCCGCCGGTCACCGTCGATTCCAGGAAGGCCCGGCTGAAGCGCAGGCGGATATCGGCCCGCTCCGGCGGATCGGCGTGGAACTGGCAGACGCCGCGGCGGATCTCCAGCGCGCAGGCCTCGTCCGTGTCCGCCGTCTCGAAGGCGACCGTCAGGTGCGTGTCCAGCGCCGCCTCCGCCCGCAGCCGGACGGTCATGGTTTCGAGCATCCGGGCCATGGGAAAGGTGCGCACGGTGTCCGGGTGGCCGAACGGCAGGCCGCGGGGCGGCTTGAGCCTGTCCTCCAGTTCCAGCGCGGCGGTCAACGCCCAGTTGCGCCAGTTAGTGTTCGCCTGCGCCAGGCCCCAGCGGCGCAGCGCATCGGCGCGCAGGGCACGGGCCTCGCCGTCGCCGGTGTCCGCCGCGACCAGCCAGCCCGCGAGCTCGGCGCACCATTGGGCGTCGCCGTCGTCCAGCGCCTTGCCGGCTGCGCCGAGCAGGGCGTCCCGGCCGCCCATCAGCGCCACATAGCGCGCCGCCCGGTCCTGCCGCGGCGGCGGATCGAGCTTAGCGGGATCGCCGTCGAACCAGCCGACATAGCCGGCATAGATCGCCGGCGCCGAGTGCTTGTAGCTGCCGTAGAACTCGCCGAGCCATTCGTGCCCGGCCAGGTGCGGCGGCATCTCGACAAGCCCGGCCAGTTGGTCCGGCGCCGCCCCCTTGTTGATCCAGCGCACCGTCTGGTCGTGCAGGTGCTGGATGGCGTCGCGATAGGCGGTCAATACGCCGTCCACCGCCGCTGCGCCCCCGACCGGCCGGCCGTGATGCGGGATCAGCGTTTCGGGCCGCAGGCCGCGCAGCCGGTCGATGGCGCGGACCCAGACCATCGGGTTGCGGAAGCCTGTGCCGCGCAGGGCGTAGATGTTCGGGAAGGTCTCGCCCTGGATCACGTCGGCCGAAAGAAGAACGCGGTCGTCCTCGCTCCAGACGACGACCTGGTCGTCGGTTTCGCTCGGCAGATGGATCAGGCTCAGCCGGATGCCGGCAACCTCGATCTCCCCCCGTCCGGCGAAGGTCCGCGTCGGCGCGATGAAACTGCGCCGGCCGGGAATGTTGGGCGGTCCGAGGCCGGAGCCGACATTGCCGCTCTCGTCGCGCGGCAGTTGGAAGCCGAAGGTGTACATGGCCCGGCGCGCCAGCACGGGGGCGAGCAACCCGCTGTCCCGCGCCAGATGGTCGGTCAGTTCGTCCAGCGCGATGATCTCGACGGCGCCGGAGCGGACGTCCTCCTCCGAGACGAAGGCCTTGATCCCGCTGATATGGTCCGGATGGACATGGGTGTAGACGACGGCGCGGATCGGCTTGTCCGTGATCTCCCGGAACCCTTCGGCGACCGGCTCGGCGAATTCGACCGTCGGCAGCGTATCGACCAGGACGCAGCCGTCGTCGCCCTCGATCAGCGTACAGTTGGACGGGCTGAAGCCGTAGGCGACATGGTAGCGGCCCGCGACGGTGCGAATCGACGGTTCGAACTTTGCGTTCTGGCGCGCGAGGCTGGGGTGGACGGTCATCGGTCGGTTCGGTTCCTGCGATTTGGACGGCCGCGCTGTAACGCCGTGTTCCGGCCGGGTCTGTCAATCAGACTTTTCCGGCACTCGCAATCGCCGCGACGTTGAGCAGGCCGCGCACGGTGGCGTTCGGCGTCACGATATGCGCGGCGCCGTTATAGCCGAGCAGGATCGGGCCGATCGGCTGGGCGTTGCCGAGTGCCGACAGCGCGTGGATTGCGGCATTGGCGGCATCCATCGTCGGAAAGATCAGGATATTGGCCCTATCGGTGAGCCGTGCGCCGGGCAGGAACCGGTCGCGCGCCTCCTTGTCGAAGGCGAGATTGAGCTGCATCTCGCCCTCGAATTCGAAATCGGCCCCGGTCTCGCCGAGAATTTCGGTCGCCCGGCGCATCCGGGCCGCGCTCGGGCTGGCGTGGGCGCCGAAATTGGCATGGCTGATCAGCGCGACCCGCGGCGTCAGGCCGAAGGCGCGGACCTGCGCCGCCGCCATCCGGCAGATCGCGGCGATTTCCTCGGCGTCCGGCTCGTAGTTCACATAGCCGTCGGCGATGAAAACGGTGCCGGTATCCATGATCAGCGGCACCAGGGCCGAGACGGTTTCCGCTTCCGTGCCCAGTATCTGGTCGATCCGCTCCAGATGGGTCGAGTAATGGCCGGTCGTGCCGCAGATCAGGCAGGCCGCACCGCCTTCGCGCACATGCATCGCCGCGGCGAGCGTATCGCTGGTCCGGAACAGCTTGCGGGCGGCCTCCGGCCCGATGCCGTCGCGGGCGCGCAATGCGTGGAGTTTCTCGCCGTAGCGCTCGACCAGTTCCTCGGAATCGAGATCGAACACCTCGAATTCGCGGCCCGGCGCGATGCGCAGGCCCATTTCGGTGCAGAGCGCGGCGATCCGGCCCGGCCGCCCGGTGGCGATGGGAACCGCAATGCCCTCGTCGAGGATGTTCTGGATCGCCCGCAGCACCCGCCGGTCTTCCCCCTCGGCAAAGATCACCTTGCGCGGCGCCGCCCGGGCGCTGTCGAAGATCGGCCGCATCAGGAAACTGGTGCGGTAGACGAAGCGGGAGAGCCGGTCGCGGTAGGCGTCGAGATCGGCGAGCGGGCGGGCCGCTACGCCGCTGTCCATGGCGGCCTTCGCCACGGCCGGAGCGATGGCGCCGAGCAGCCGCGGATCGAACGGCCGCGGCAACAGGTAGTCGCGGCCGAAATGCAATCGCTGTTCGCCGTAGGCGCGGGCGACCTCGTCGGTGATGCCCTCGCGGGCCAGTTTCGCCAGCGCCGTAACGCAGGCCAGCTCCATCTCGCGATTGATGGCGGTCGCGCCGGCATCGAGCGCGCCGCGGAAGACGAACGGAAAGCACAGGACGTTGTTGACTTGGTTGGGATAGTCGGTCCGGCCGGTGCAGATCACGGCGTCCGGCCGCGCGGCGCGGGCCTCTTCCGGCGCAATTTCCGGGTCCGGATTGGCGAGCGCCATGATGAGCGGATCCGATCCCATGCGGCGGCACTGGTCGGGGCTCAGCGCATCCGGCCCCGACAGGCCGAGAAAAATCTCCGCGCCGTCGATGACCTCGTCCAGCGTGCGGGCCTCGCTGTCCTGGGCGAAGGCAGCCTTGTGCGGCTCGGCCTCGCGGCCCGTGTAGACCAGCCCGTCGATATCCAGCAGCCAGACATTCTCGCGCTTCAGGCCCAGGTCCAGCAGCATGTTCAGGCAGGCGATGCCCGCCGCGCCGCCGCCGGTCGAGACCAGCTTGACCCGCCCGAGCTCCTTGCCGAGCAGGTGCATGGCGTTGACGATGGCGGCGGCGACAACGATGGCCGTGCCGTGCTGGTCGTCGTGAAAGACGGGAATGTTCATCTCCGCCTTCAGCCGGCCCTCGACCGTGAAGCAGTCCGGCGCCTTGATGTCTTCCAGGTTGATCGCGCCGAATGTCGGTTCGAGCCGCCGGATCGTGTCGGCCAGCGCGTCCGGGTCGCTTTCGTCGATCTCGATATCGAACACGTCGATATCGGCGAATTTCTTGAACAGGACTGCCTTGCCCTCCATGACCGGCTTGGCCGCCAGCGCGCCGATGTTGCCGAGGCCGAGCACGGCCGAGCCGTTGGTCACGACCGCCACCAGATTGGCCCGCGCCGTGTAGCGCGCCGCGTCGCCGGGCCGTTCGGCGATCGCCGTCGACGCCTCGGCGACGCCCGGCGAATAGGCCAGCGCCAGATCGCGCTGGTTGGCCAGCGGCTTGGTCGGGCGGATCGCCAGTTTGCCCGGCCGCCCGGCCTCGTGATAGCGCAACGCTTCCTGGTCCATGTACGGCCCCCTCGAACCGGCGGAATGTGACCTGCGCAGGCAGGGACGGTATCACAGAAGGTGGCGAGCGGCCGGCTGGATTTGCCGAAGCCTATTCTCCCGGATCGTAAACGTCGTTGCAGATTTTATCGCCGGCCAGGCATCTCTTGCGCATGTCGACCAGCCACCGGGTTGCGGGAATGCCCCATTTCCTTTCGAGCGCGATCAGGAAACCGGATTTGTGCCAGTCGACGATCGCCGCCGAGAGCATCTTGCCGAGGCGCCCGTCGAGGTCTTCCTTCCGCACCGCCGCGCCCCAGGGCACGTCGTCGACGATCGGCGTCGCGATGGTGTAATCGGCCCACTTCTTCGGGGAATTCACCTTGCGCGCGATGAAAGCGCTGTCGCTGTAAAGCCAGCCGGCGCAACGTCCGTCCAACAGGGTTTTCTCGACTTCGGCAACCCTTTTGAAGGCGATCACTTCGGCGCCGTTCCTGAGGCCGTGATCCCTGTTGTACCAGGCCCCCTGAATGCCGCAGATCTTCTTGCCCTTCAGCGAAGCCCAGCTGCCGATGCCCGAGTTCTTGTGCGCGAAAACGGCGACGCCGGACGAATAGTAATCCGGCTGGACGATCCCGACGACCTTGCGCCGGTCCGGCTTGTTGGACATCGTCGCGATGAACATGTCGGTCTTGCCCTGCGCGAGAAACTGCATGCGGTTCGCCGCGACCACGACGACTTTTTCGACGGCAACGGTCTTGCCCGCTGCCTCGCTCAGGCGCCTGGCGAAATCCGCAACCATGTCGTGTTCCATGCCGACCAGCCTGCCGCCGGCGTCGCGCATGCCCCAGGGCGCAAAATCGGCCTTGACGCCGACAACGACCTTGCCCCGGGCAATGATGTCGTCGAGCGTATCCGCCAGGGCCGGGAGCCCCGTTACGGCAAGAAGCGCGGCGGCGGCCGCGCTGCCTGTCATCAGCGTCCTGAACATTGAAGATCTCCCTTGGGCTGGATGCCGGCCGACGGACCTCCGGATTTGGTCGCCAAGGCCGATCGGATACCACATTTTGAATTTTTCCTTCGGAGATCGCAATATATTGTAGCCTTTCGATATCGGTGTATGGTCCTGTCGCAGTCTGGCGGCCCGGGATTGAACATGGACGGTCCAATGAACACATCCGGCAGGCTGCTCGACCGTTCTTTCGACGGCTGCCGACAATCCCGCGCGACGGATCCCCGCCCAATGACCCACGTTTTCCACCGCTCGCTCTCGGGCACCATGCCGACGGTGTCCCATGGCGAAGGCGTCTATGTCTACGACACGGCCGGCCGGGAATATCTCGACGGCTGCGGCGGCGCGGCGGTCTCCTGCCTCGGGCATTCCGACGGCCGGGTGAAGCGGGCGATTACCGAGCAGTTGGAGCGGATTCCCTTCGCCCACACCGGCTATTTCACCAACGACCCGGTCGAACTGCTGGCGGAAAAGCTGGCCGACCGCGCGCCGGGCGACCTGGACAAGGTGTTTTTCGTCAGCGGCGGTTCGGAGGCCATCGAAGCGGCGCTCAAGATGGCGCGCCAGTATTTCGTCGAACGCGGCGAGACCGGGCGCACCAAATTCATCACCCGGCGCCAGAGCTTCCACGGCAACACGCTGGGCGCGCTGGCTGCCGGCGGCAACCGCTGGCGCCGCGCCCAGTTCGAGCCGCTGCTGATCGAGACCCACCGCATCGAGCCCTGCTACGAATATCGCGGGCGCCGGCTCGAGGAGACGCCCGAAGTCTACGGGCTGCGGGTCGCCGACGAACTGGAGAACAAGATCCTCGAACTCGGCCCCGACACGGTCGCGGCCTTCATCGCCGAGACCGTGATGGGCGCGACGGCGGGCGCCGTGCCGCCCACGCCGGGGTATTTCAAACGGATCCGCGAGATCTGCGACCGCTACGGCATCCTGCTGATCCTCGACGAGGTGATGTGCGGCATGGGCCGGACGGGCACCATGTTCTCCTGCGAGCAGGACGAGGTCGTTCCCGACCTGCTGACGCTGGCCAAGGGGCTGGGCGCCGGTTACCAGCCGATCGGCGCCGTGATGGCGGCCGACCGGGTCTTCCGGGCGATCGCCGACGGCAGCGGCTTTTTCCAGCACAGCCACACCTACATGGGCCATCCGGTGGCCTGCGCCGCCGGCAACGCCGTGATCGACGCCATTGAGGACGACGACCTCCTCGTCAACGTGCGCGAGCGGGGCTCGGAGTTGCGGCGTTGCCTCGGCCTCGCGCTCGGCCAACATCCTCATGTCGGCGACATCCGTGGGCGCGGCCTGCTGATCGGCATCGAGATCGTCCGGGACCGCGGCACCAAGGAGCCGTTCGAGACCGAGCGCAAGCTGCCGGCGCGCATCAAGGCGGCGGCCATGGCCGAAGGGCTGATGGTCTATCCGATGGGCGGCACCATCGACGGCCTGTCCGGCGCCCATGTCCTGCTCGCGCCGCCCTACACCATCGACGCCGGCCATGTCGAAGTCATCGTCGACCGGC
>MPMX01000058.1 GCA_002238725.1 Rhodospirillaceae bacterium bin65 | reverse complement strand
GGTATTTTCGGGCGTCGGCGAACGGGCGGCGTTTGGAGTTGTCGCCGGTGTCCCCCCGCCGCGCGTCAAGTAATCGGGATAACGCCCGTTCAAACCCTCCCCTACAAATGCCGGTCGATGAGGCAGGGCGGCGTCCGGGGTGACGCTGTTAAAATCCGGGTAACCGTGCGTTTCGACAGCTCTGCGGTCGTCGCCCCTACAGGCTGAACGCCTCCAGCGTCGCCGGATGGAACAGTTCCTCGACGGCGACGCGGCGCGGGGACAGGCCCTGGGCGCGGTGGTAGCCGAGGAAGGCGTCGAGGGTCTTCTCGTTGCCGGCGAGGCCGTAACTCCAGTAATCCGCGCCCATCAGGGAACGCGCGCGCTCCAGGCTGTCCTCCAGGAACGGCAGGGTCGCCTTGGCGGCCGAGGTGTCGTGAAGCGCGTCCTGCGCCATGTCCTTCGCCCGGGCGAACGCCTTGAGCAGCGCGCCGGGCAGCCAGGGATGATCGTCGGCGAGCGCGCGCCGCAGCGCGAGCACATGCATGATCGGGAACACGCCGTGGCGCCGGTAATACGCCTCCGCGGCGGCGAAGGAATCGCCGAACAGGCGGCCGACCTGCGGGTGGCCCTCGTCGAAGCAGCGCAGCGACCGCGGGCCGATGAAGCCGTCGATCTCGCCCGCCGCCAGCATGCCGTTCAGCGTCGCGCCTTCGGGCGCCGGCTCCACGCTCACATCCGCCGGCAGGTCGAGCGCGATCTTCTCCGGCCGGCCCGGCGTGTCCATGCCGCCGCGCACCCAGATTATGTCCGATGGCCGGACCCCGTGATCCTCCTCGAGGAGGCCGCGCGCCCAGACGTTGGCGGTGAGCTGGTATTCGGCGATGCCGATGCGCCGGCCGCGCAGGTCCTCCGGCCGCTCGATGCCCCGGTCGGTGCGGATGTAGATCGAGGTGTGGCGGAAGGCGCGGGACAGATAGACCGGCACGGCGATGTAGTGCGGGTCGCCGCGCGCCACGGAGATGACGTAGGAGGACAGCGACAGCTCGCAGATGTCGAAGGCCCGGTGGCGCATGGCGCGGAAGAACATCTCCTCCGGCGTCAGCAGCATGACCGCCGGATCGACGCCGTCGATCCTGACCCGGCCGTCGGCGATCGGGCGGGTGCGGTCGTAGTCGCCCATGGCGACGGACAGGCGCAGATCGCTCACTTCGGGTTTCCTCCGGGCTCGGCGGCCACCTGCCGCGTGAGGGGGACCGGCGCGCCGCTGCGGGCCGATTGCAGGATGGCGTGGCACACCTCCAGGCTGGCCAGGCCCCAGCGTCCGGTCTGGACCGGCTCAATACCATCCCGCACCGCCGCGACCAATGCATCGAGCACCGGCGTGCGCGGATCGGCGGTTTGGGGCGCCGGCTCGAAGCGCCGCTCGTCGCCATAGACCCAGATGCCGTCCGGCGTCAGGCGGATGTCGCCGCGCTCGCAGCAGGCGATAACCGGGCCGAAATGCTCGTGATGCGGCGCGGCCGGCGAAACCTCCGCCGCGCCGAACGTGCGCGCTCGTTTCAGGCCCGCTTCCGCTTCAGGTGTCGGCGCGGCGGCCAGCGCCCGGCGCGCCCGGCCATAGTCGTCCGGATCCTTCTCGTGGCCCAGCTCGCCGGTCCAGCCCATCCATTCGTCGCTGTCGAAACGGCCGTAGCCGGAATAGGTCAGGGAAGCGAACGCCCCGCCGGCGAAGGCCAGCAGCGCGCTGTAGGCGCCTTCGGCCGGGCGGTCCGGGTCCCAGTTCCCGGATAAGGCAGTCACTTGGTTCGCCAGCCCGCCGGCGAGTAAGCGTACGACATCGACCTGATGCACGGCCTGGCTGAACAGCACACCGCCGCCCTCCTCCGTCCGCAACTCTTCCGGCCGGCGCGGCCGGTAGAGGAAATCCGTGTAGGCGAAGGCGTGGATCATGCGCACCGGGCCGAGCGTACCTCTTCCGATCAACGACCGGGCCTGCGCTACCGGCGCATCGAAACTGTGGGACGGCCCGACGATCAGGGCGACCCCGGCGCGTTCGCACGCCGCGACCATGGCTTCGCCGTCGGCCATCGAGACCGCCAGCGGCTTTTCGACCAACACATGCTTGCCGGCCGCTGCCGCCGCGATCGCCTGTTCGGCGTGCAGCGCGTGCGGCGTCGCGATGTAGACCGCCTCGAGGCTGGGATGTGCGAGCAGTGTGTCGAGATCGGCGTAGCCCCGGCCGCCGAAACCGGCCTCGAACGCCGCGCGGGATTCCTTTCGCGGTGCGCACGCAGCGACAAGATCGATACGGCGGTCGGCGCGCAGGGCCGGCGCGGTGAGCGCGAAGGCCCGGCCCAGCCCGACGATCCCGAGGCGGACCGGCTCAGAGGTCAAGGGTCAGCGCTCCGCTCTTCGCCCGCGAGACGCACAGCATGATGAAATCGGCGCGTTCTTCGTCCAGCAGCACCCTATCGCGATGATCGGCCTCGCCGGCGAGCAGCCTCGTCTTGCAGGTGCCGCAGACGCCGCTCTCGCAGGAGCTCGGCGCGGCAACACCGGCGGCGCGCAGGGCTTCCAGAATCGGCAGATCGGCCGGCACGGCGACGGTCCGTTCGGAGCGGCGCAGCACTACGTCGAACGGGCGGTCGTCGGGCCGCACGGCCTCGACCGGCCGGAAATCCTCGAACTGCACCCGCCCTTCCGGCCAGTGGCCGGAGACCGCCCGGATTTCCTCCATCAGTAGTTTCGGGCCGCAGCAATAGACCCGGATGTCCCGCGGTTCGGCGAAATCGTCCCAGAAATCGTAGAAGGCGTCCGGGTCGCCGTCGTCGTGATGTACGGTCAGCCGCTCGCCGAAGCGGGTGCGCAACTCGTCGAGATAGGCAGCTTCCGCTGCGCTCCGGGTGCAGTAGATCAGGCGGAAGGGGCGGCCCTCCCCGTCCAGCCGGTCGGCCATGGCGCGGATCGGCGCGATGCCGACGCCGCCGGCGACCAGCAGATAGCCCGGCGCACCGGCGAGCGGGAAGCTGTTGGCTGGCGCATCGGCGCGCAGAATCCTGCCGACTTCCGTATCCTCGACCATCGAACGCGAACCGCCGCGCGAGTCCGGTTCGCGCTTCAGGGCGACGACGTAGCGGTCCGGTGCGCGGCCGTCGTTGACCAGCGAATACTGGCGCATGGCGCCCGAGGGCGTTTCCACGCCGATATGCGCGCCCGGCTCGAAGGGCTGCAATGGCGCGCCGTCCGCCGCCGTGAAGGTGAACTCCCAGATGTCGGACGTCAGCCTGCGCTTGCCGGCGACGGTCAGGCGGGTCAGGGCGTTCGGTTCGGCCATCTCGGATCGCGCTGGGGGTCCGACAGCGCCATCGAACTGGACGGCGCGCGCCGCCCGACTTAGCATCCCGTGAGAACTCCGATCCACCCCGTTGCGAAGCGCCGCGCCGACCGCCCCATGCTGACGACTGAGGAAAACGATTTGCTGACCCGCGTCGAGGGCGACGCCCCGATGGGCCGGCTGATGCGCCAGCACTGGGCGCCGGTCTGCCTGGTCGAGGAGGTCGCCGAGCCGGACGGCGCGCCCCTGCTGGTCGAAGCGCTGGGCCAGCGCATGGTCGCCTTCCGCGACAGCGACGGCCGGCTCGGCCTGCTCGACGAGAAGTGCCCGCACCGGGGCGCCTCCCTGCTGCTTGGCCGCAACGAGGAATGCGGCCTGCGTTGCCTGTATCACGGCTGGAAATACGCCGTGGACGGCCAGTGCGTCGCCATGAGTTCCGAGCCCGAGGGCAGCACCCTGATGGAGAAAGTCAGGGCGGGGGCGTATCCGGTCGTCGAATGGGGCGGCTTCGTCTGGGCCTGGCTGGGCGAGCGCCAGGCCGCCCCGCCGTTCGATCCGCCGGCCTTCGCGCCGCGGGACGATATCGACATCGCGATCCTGAAGATCCGCGTGCCGTGCAACTGGGCGCAGATCCACGAGGGCCAGATCGACAGCGCCCATTCCTCCAGTTTGCATTCGTCCGACATGGTGCCGGCCCGGGTGACGCGCGCCTCGGCCGACGACAAGTCCTGGTACCGGCCGTCGACCGACAAGTCGCCGCGCATGCAGATCGAGCGCACCTCCTACGGGTTCCACTATGTCGCCATCCGTCGGCCGGTGAAGAACGCGGCGACCCACAACTATCTGCGCGTCACCGAATATGTCGCGCCCTACTATTCGCTGATCCCGCCGAACGACCGGCACCGGGTCGCCAGCGTGATCGTGCCGGCCGACGATGTGAACAGCGTCTTCTACTTCATCGCCTGGGACGGTCCGGACGTGCCGGGCACCGAGGAATGGCGGACCTTCCACCGCACGCGGCGGGGCATCGACCTGACCGACGACTGGGCGCCGCGGGGCACGCTGGACAACCGCTTCCTGCAGGATCGCGCGGCGATGAAGGCGGGCAGCTTCACCGGCATCGAGGGCATCCCCAACCAGGACGTCGCCATGTGGGTTTCGCCCGGCCCGGTCGTCGGCCGCACGAACGATATTCTCGGCGCGTCGGACCTCGCGGTGGTCGAGTTCCGCAGGATGATGGTCGAGGCGGCGCGCGCCGTCGCCCGCGACGAACCGGCGCTCGGCACGACAGAGCCGAGGATTCCCCAGGCCGCGATCAGCTCCCTCGAAGGCATCTACCCGAAGGACGAGGACTGGCGCACCCTGAGCGCCGCCGGCTCCCCGGCCCGGCAGGCGGCGGAATAAAAAAGGCGGAAACGATCGCCACTGCAGCCAGCATGACCGAACCGCTCAGACCAGTACCGTCGCACCGCCACACCGGCGAGGTCCCGATGCGCGGGGTGCATCATCTGGCGCTGACCACCGAGGACATGAAGGCGACCGTCGAATTCTATGCCGGCGTGCTCGGCATGCCGCTGGTCCATGCCATGAAGGTGCCGCCGGGCCTCGGCGCCGGGCCGGGCAACCGCGGCAACCCGCCCTACGAGGAAATCCGCCACTATTTCTTCGACATGGGCAACGACAGCCTGATGGCCTTTTTCGAGATTCCGAAGGGCGCGGAGCCGCAGACCAACCGCAACGCCATCGGCGGCATGCAGCATGTCGCCATCGCCTGCACGCCGGCGCGCTTCCGGGACATCCTGGAGCGGCTGGAGCGCCACGGCGTGCCGAACAGCGGCCCGATCGAGCAGTTGCCGGGCATGGTCGGCGTCTATCTGCGCGATCCCAACGATGTCCGGCTGGAATTCGCCTGCCAGCCGGCCCAGGGCGCGGACCAGCGCAACATCGAGGCCGTCACCCAGACGAAGGCCGAGGCTGCGGCCGAACTCCTGACCCTGGACGGAGTCGACGCCGCCTGGCTGGCCGCCTATGCCGGCGACCTGCCGGAGGACTGAGCGGGGAGGGGCGCATGTTCATCAGGAACGGCTGGTACGTCGCCGCGACGGCGGCGGAGGTCGGCCGGTCACTTCTGGCGCGCTGGATCTGCAACGAACCGTTGGTCATGTTCCGCAAGGAAGACGGCACGCCGGTCGCCATGGAGGACCGCTGCCCGCACCGAAAGACCCAACTTTCGCTCGGCAGCCTGGTCGGCGACGAGGTGCAGTGCCTCTATCACGGGCTGCGCTTCGATTGCGACGGCGCCTGCACCTTCGTGCCGGGGCAGGACAATATCCCGCCGCGCCTCAGGGCGCGGGTCTATCCCCTGGTCGAGAAATACACCTGGCTGTGGATCTGGCTCGGCGAGCCGGCGCTCGCCGACCCCGAAACGATTCCCGACTACCGCTGGAACGACGCGCCGGGCTGGACCCCGGTCGGCGGCTATCTGAACTTCGGGGCGGATTACCGGCTGCTGGTCGACAATCTGCTCGACCTGACCCACGAAACCTATGTGCACGCCCGGACGATCGGCAACACGGCCGTCGCCCACACGCCGCAGAAGACCGAGACGGAGGGCGACATCGTGCGCGTCACCCGAATTATGAAGGATTGCGATCCGCCTCCCCTGTTCAGGCGGGCGCGCAACTTCACCGGCAATATCGACCGCTGGCAGAAGATCAGCTTCGAGCCGCCGGCGCATATCAAGATCGACGCCGGCGGCGCCGCGGTGAGCCCGGCCGACGAAGGCAAGGTGCTGAACTGGTGGATATTGAACGCGCTGACGCCGGAAACGGCAGGATCGACCCATTATTTCTGGGCCGTGTCGCGCAACTTCTCGCAGGACGACGATGACCTCTCGGCGTTGGTGCACCGGCAGACCGTCCAGACCTTCGAGGAAGACCGCGACGTGCTGGAAAGCCAGCAGCGCATGATCGAGACCGACCCGGCCGGCGGGCATCTCCTGGCGATCAACTGCGACGCCGGCGGCGTCGCTGCGCGCCGGATTATCGACGCCCGGGTGCGGGCGGAGGCGGCGTGACGCATCGAGCGACCAGTTCGTGCCGGAGCAGTTTGCCGGCGGCATTGCGCGGCAGGGGTGACTCCGACACCTCTACCTGCTGAGGGATCTTGTAGCGGGCGAGCCGGCCGGCGCAGAAGCGCGCCAGTCCGGCCGCATCCGGGGCCGCGGCGCCCGCTACCGCCACGATCACGGCGGCCGGGACCTCGCCCCATGTCTCGTCGGGCCGACCGACGACCGCCGCTTCGGCAATCGCCGGGTGCGCCTCTAGTACCGCTTCGACCTCGGCCGGGTAGATGTTCTCGCCGCCTGAGATGATGACGTCCCGGCTGCGGCCCCCGATCCAGAGATAGCCTTCACTGTCGAGGGCGCCGACATCGCCGGTGCGGTACCAGCCGCCGGCGAAGGATTCGGCGGTTGCCGCCGGATTGCGCCAGTAGCCGGCGAACAGGTGCGGCGCGCGCACCTGGATCTCGCCGACCGCATCCGCCGGCAGCGCCCGGCCGGCCTCGTCGGCGATACGCAGATCGGTGTGGAAGAAGGGCAGGCCGGCCGAGCCGGCCTTCGCCCCGGCATGGGCGAGGTCGACAACCGTGGCCGGCCCGCCGGTCTCCGTCGTGCCGTAGGTCTGCACGACCGGCACGCCGCGCTGCCCGAAGGCGCGGATAAGCTCCGCCGGCACCGGCGCGCCGCCCGCCATGATCCAGCGCAGGCTCGACAGGTCCGCCTCCGCGAACCCCGGCGCGTCGAGCAGGCCCTTGAGCATGGCGGCAACGGCGAAGAAATGGTTGACCCGCTCGCCCGCGACCAGCGCGAGGATCGCCTCGGGCTGCCAGGCCGGCGGCAGGACTGCCTTCGCGCCCATATGGACGAAGAAGGTGACGAAAGACATGCCGCCGACATGGAACATCGGCACCGGAATCAGACCGATATCGCGGCGGCGATAGTCGAGGGTGTGGGCCATGGTCGCCGAGGTCCAGACCATGCCGGCGTGGGTCATAACCGCGCCTTTGGGCCGGCCGGTCGTGCCCGAGGTATAGACCAGCAGCAGCGGATCGGTTGCGGCCACCGGCGTTTGCCCGCAAACCGCGCCGGCCGCAGCCCCCGACTTTCCGGCGGCCGGCCGATCCGGGGGTTCCGGCATCGGCGCTTCGCCGAAGCGCCAGACCTGCCCGATTCCCGCTCGTGCTGCGAGGCGATCGGCCTGCCCGGCGAAATCGGCATGGGCGATCAGCAGCGCCGGTTCGCCGTCCGCCAAAATCCAGGCCAGTTCGTCTTCGCTCAGACGGACATTGAGGTTGCACAGGATGGCGCCCCGGTGCGCCGCGCCGTAATACAGCGCCACGCCCTCGGCGCTGTTGCGCGACAGCACGGCAACCCGGTCGCCCTTGCCGACGCCTGCCCCGGCAAGAGCGCTCTCGACCGCTTCGGCCCACGCCTGCAATTGTCCAAAACTCAGGCGCAGCGATCCCGCAACCAGTCCCGGCGTGTCCGGGTCGAGCAACGCGCGGCGCTCAAGCAGTGCGCCGACCGTCGGCACGGGGCCGGCTGCTTCTCCGGAAACGGTCACTGCGTTTCGGAGGATGAGCCGGACGGCGCGGTTGCCTTGAACGGGCCGTCGCGCGCCTGGAGAAAGGCGCGCATGCCCTTTTTCTCCAGGATTTCCAGCAGGGCGCGCTGTTCGGGAAAATCGCCGCCGATCACCAGTGTATCGGCGAGGGCATGCTGGCGGATGGCGGTGCTGAAGCCCATCGCATCGTAGGCCGCGCGCAGGCTGCGTTTTTTCATCTGGAGACCCCAGGGCGGCACCAGCGCGAGGCGCGCCGCCATGCCCATCGCCGCGTCGGCCAGTTCTTCCGGCGGCACGACGGCGTTCGCCAGGCCCAGGCGGACCATCGCGTCCGCATCCAGCGCGTCGCCGGTGTAGTAGAATTCGTGCGCCGCCTTGGCGTGGGTCAGGAACGGCAGGATCAGGAAGGGCGAGAGCGCGCCGTGGCGGATCTCCGGCTCGGCCAGCCGCGCGGTCTCGGAGACGACGGTCAGGTCGCCGGCCATGGCGATGGCCGCCCCGGTGCCGACCGCATGGCCGTTGACCGCCGCGATCACCGGCTGGCGCAGGTGCCAGACCTTGAAGAACAGGTCCGTGTTGGCGCGGACCAGCCTTTCGAGCGCCGGGATCGATGTGTCCTCGATCAGCGAGAGGTCCCAGCCGGTGGAAAAGGCGCGCTCGCCGGCCCCGGTCAGGATCACGGCGCGCACGTCGTCGTCCGCCTCGAACCCGTCGAGCGCGTGAATCAGTTCGCGGTCGGTAATCGTCATGCGCAGCGCGTTCAGCTGCTCCGGCCGGTCGATGACGATCCGGCCGACCGTGCCGCCGCGCTCAAGCCCGTGCCGTTCGACGAGAATGTCCCGGTAATCCACGTTGCCGTCTCCCAGCCCGTTTTCCGGCCGATAGCCCGGAATTTCTTTCACAGCGTCGCTTTTTGAACTAGCATATGAAACGGCCACGGATACAGCCCAAGCGGGCGTTCCGGGGTCGTCTTTACTTCTAGGGAGGGGAAGTCCGGTCATGTATCGCACCATTTCCATTGTCGCCGCAGCAGCCGCGCTCACGGCAAGCGGCGTCGCCCAGGCGGACACTACGATCCGGCTGGAGACCTATGCCGGTCCGCGCCACGCCATGAACACCAACGGCTGGCCGACCTGGATCAAGGATCTCACCAAGGCCAGTGGCGGCAAGGTCAAGGTCCGGATGACCTATCCGCCGATCAACCCGCGCGTCCTCTACGACCGGGTGCGCGACGGCATCGCGGACATGGCCTGGATCACCCACGGCTACACCACCGGCCGCTTCGTGCTGACTCAGATGATCGAACTGCCCGGCGCCGACGGCAACGCCGAGCAGATGTCGCGCGCCTTCTGGCGCACCTACACCGGCCGCTTCGGCAAGCGCGACGAGCACAAGGGCGTGCAGCTGGTGGCCCTGTTCACCCACGGCCCCGGCCTGGTGCACTCGCGCGGGCCGATCGCCAACATTGGCCAGGTCAAGGGCATGAAGGTGCGCACCGGCGGCGGCGTGCAGAGCCAGATCGCCAAGCGGCTCGGCATCGTCAGCGTCTCCGCCCCGGTGACCAAGGCGCAGGAGATCCTGCAGCAGGGCGTCGCCGACGGCATTTTCTTCTCGATCGAGACGATCTACAGCTTCAAGCTGGGCGGGGTGGTCAAGCATCACTACGCCCTGCCGGGCGGCTTGTATTCCGCCAGCTTCGCCGTGGTGATGAACCAGCGCAAATACGACGGCCTGAGCGCGGCCGACAAAGCCTCGCTGAACAAGGTCGGCGGCGAGCACATGTCCGGCATCATGGGCCGGACCTGGGATGGCGCCGACAGCCTTGCCGTTGAGAAGCTGACGGCCGCGGGCAACAAGATCGGCGCCTTCGACGCGGCGACCGCCAAGGCGGTCAAGGCCAAGCTGGCCGACCTCGACGACTGGTGGATCAAGCGCGCCGTGGCCGAGGGCGCCAAGGACGCCGCGGACGTTCTGAAGGCGCTGCGGGCCGAGGTCCAGAAGGTCAAGAAGGGCATGTAGGCCGCGGCGCACCCGCGCCCAGCCGCCATGCCGAACGCTTCGGCAGAACCGGCGACACAGCTTCCGCCAGCCCGCTTCACCCAGGGAATTCACCGGGTCTCCGGCGGGCTGGCGGGGCTGTTCCTGTTCTTAATAATGCTGGTAAGCGTGGTCGACGTATTCGGCCGCGAACTGCTCAACGCGCCCCTGCCCGGCGGCTCGGAAATCACCGAGGTGCTGATGGCGGCGCTGATCTATGCCGGGCTGCCCTCGGTGTGCCGGCAGGAAAGCCATGTCACCATCGACCTGCTCGATCCGCTGACGCCGGACGCGCTCGTGCGGCCGCGCCAGGTCGCGATCAACCTGGTCTGCGCGGCGATCCTCGCCGTCCTGGCGTGGCGGCTCTGGCTCTACGCCGTCAAGATCGCGGATTACGGCGACGTCACGGAATATCTGCGGCTGCCCCAGGCCCCGCTGATCTACTACATGGCGGTACTGGCCGGCGTCGGCGCGCTGATCTTCGTCGCCAACGTCGGGCGCTACCTGCGCGGCCATACCGAGCCGGCGCCGGGACTGATCTAGCGCGCGGTCGCCGACACAAGCCATGCTCGCCGCCGCCCTGGGATTTGCCGTCCTTCTGGTCCTGGTGTTCCTGCGCCTGCCGATCGCCTTCGCCATGGCGCTGGTCGGCGCGGTCGGCTACGCGATCCTGATCGACTGGCCTCCCGCCTTCTCGCTGATCGCCCAGATCGCGCGCGACACGGCGGAATCCTACGCCCTGTCGGTCGTGCCGCTGTTCATCCTGATGGGCAACTTCGTCAGCCGGGCCGGCCTGTCAGAGCAGCTCTACACCGCCTCCAACGCCTTTCTCGGCCATCGCCGCGGCGGCCTCGCGATGGCGACCATCGTGGCCTGCGGCGGCTTCAGCGCGATCTGCGGCTCGTCGCTGGCCACGGCGGCGACCATGGCCAAGGTGGCGATGCCGTCGATGCGCCGCTTCGGCTACGCCGACAGCATCGCGACCGGCTCGATCGCCGCCGGCGGCACCCTCGGCATCCTCATTCCGCCCAGCGTCGTGCTCGTCATCTACGGCCTGATCACCCAGTCGGACGTGAGCAAACTGTTCGCCGCCGGCATCCTGCCGGGCATTGTCGGCATCCTGTTCTATGTTGGCGCGGTGCAGTTCATGATCCGCCTGAATCCGGAATTGGGGCCGCCGGGCGAGCGCACGGCCTGGCCGGCGCGCTGGCGCGCCCTGCGCGACGTGTGGGGCGTGGTGGTGCTGTTCGTCGTCGTGATCGGCGGCATCTATGTCGGCGCCTTCACGCCGACCGAGGCGGCCGGCATCGGCGCGTTCGGCGCGCTGCTCTTCACCCTGTTCAAGCGGGTGCTCGACCGGCGGATGCTGTTCCGGGTGCTGGCGGAGACCGGCGTCACGACCTCGATGCTGTTCGTGGTGCTGATCGGCGCCCTGATCTTCGCCAACTTCATCAACGAAACCGGCATGCCGAACCAGCTGGCGGAGTTCGTGCGCTCGCTGGAGATCGCGCCGCTCTTCGTGATCTTCGGCATCATGGCGATATACATCCTGCTCGGCTGCGTGTTCGAAAGCCTGTCGATGCTGCTGCTCACCGTGCCGGTCTTCGTGCCGCTGATCGTGGCGCTGGCCGACGGGCTGGGCATGACCAAGCCGGAGGTGCTGATCTGGTTCGGCATCGTCGTGGTCGTCGTGACCGAGATCAGCCTGATCACGCCGCCGGTCGGCCTGAACGTCTACGTCCTGCGCGGCGTGCTGCCCGATGTCAGCACCGGCACCATCTTCGCCGGCGTCACGCCCTTCTGGTGCGCCGATATCCTGCGGCTGACCCTGATCGTCCTCGTGCCGCCGCTGTCGCTGTTCGTGCCGTCGCTGCTCTGAGGCCGGGCGAGCTTCAGGACGCCCGGCCGGCCTTCTTGCGGTAGGCGTGGTTGGCGTTGAAGCTGTCGGTCAGGAAGTCGCCCCATACGACCGGATCGTAGCGCGGCGGATTGCCGGGGCCGGTGCAGCTTTCCAGGCAGGAGACCTCGGTCTCGAAATCCGGATCGAAGAAGAAAGGCAGCGAGTAGCGGTCCCGCCCCGGCGCGTTGAGCACCCGGTGCACCGTCGAGCGGAAGCGGTCGTTGGTCCAGCGCATCAGCATGTCGCCGATATTGACCAGGAATACGCCGGGCAGGTTGGGCGCGTCGATCCAGTCGCCGGCGCGGGTCTGCACCTGCAGGCCGCCGACATCGTCCTGCGCCAGGATGGTGATGAACCCGAAATCGCTGTGCGGCGCCGCGCCGAACTGGTCCGGGACGGCGTCCGCCGGCGCCGGCGGGTAATGCAGGGAGCGCACGAAGCCCATGGGGTTGCGATAGCGCGCGGCGAAAAAACCGTCCGGCAGATCCAGCGCGGTCTCGAACAGGGGCAGCAGCCGCAGGCCAAGCGCCGACATGGCCGCGTGGAAGCCGCCGAGCGCGCCCCGGAAGCCGTCCGGCGCGTCCGGCCACGGGTTGACCCCGTGCAGCGGCCGCCCTTCCAGGACCGCGGGGTCGTCCTCCGCCAGGTCCGGGCCGATCAGGTAGGATTCGCTGAGATTGGGTCTGGCCGCGTCGGCGCGGTGCTGATCGGCCATCGGCAGGTAGCCGCGATGGCCCATGTTGACCCGGACCGCCAATTTGTCGGCGAGCGGCAGGTCGAAGAAGCGCTGCGACGCGGCGAAAGCCGCCTCGACGACCCGCTCCGGAACGCCGTGATTGGCAATGCCGAAAAAGCCGATGCCTTCCAGCGCCGCGCAGACATCCGCCGCCGCGGCTGCCCGGCCGGCCTCGACGCCGGCGAGATAGTCGCGCAGGTCGACAATGGGTATTCCGGACGCCCGGACGCCGTTCATCGTGCCGTTCCCCGCTGAAGCCGTTTCAAATTCTATCTCAAATATCTTCTGTCAGAAACCCGCCGCTGATAGCATGCCGCGCAACCGCGCCGGCGGGCGCAACAGCGGCGGAACCGAATGCAGCTCTTCCACCCCACCACCGTCGACGAAGCCATTGGCCTGCTCGCCTGCCAGGACGAGGCGCGCTGCCTCGCCGGCGGCCAGACGCTGGTGGCGATGCTCAATCTCGGCCTGCTCGATCCGCCGGCCCTGGTCTCGCTGCGCAAGGTCGCCGGCCTCGACCGCCTGACCCGCCATGCCGACGGCGGCGTCACGATGGGCGCGACGGTCACCCAGGCGGCGCTCGCAGCGGCCGATCTGCCCGGTGCGCTGGCCGTGCTCAGCGCGGCTGCGCAACAGGTCGCCCATCCGGCGATCCGCAATTTCGGCACGGTCGGCGGCGCGCTGTGCCATGCCGATCCGGCGGCCGACCTGCCGCCCGCCTTCGTCGCCGCCGATGCCCGGATGACCGCCATCGGCCCGGACGGCGAACGCAGCCTTTCCGCCGGGGATTTCTTTGTCGACTACCTGACGACCGCGCTGACGGACGGCGAAATCCT
The DNA here is from genome assembly GCA_002238725.1 of Rhodospirillaceae bacterium bin65. Taxonomy (GTDB): domain Bacteria; phylum Pseudomonadota; class Alphaproteobacteria; order Bin65; family Bin65; genus Bin65. Next base: position 8,733 of record MPMX01000058.1, on the reverse strand, counting down.
GACAGAAATCCGCCTGCCCCCGCCGCCCACCGGCTCCGTCGGCGCCTACCTCAAATTCGCCCGGGTGGACGGCGACTACGCCACCGTGTCGGTCGCCGTCACGATGACCCTTGAAAACGGCGTCTGCCGGGCGGCCAGGATCGTGCTCGGCAGCTGCGCCGCCCGGCCGCTGCGCCTCGATGCGGCGGACGCGGCGCTGGCCGGTACGCAGCTGGACACCGAAGCCGTCGCAAGGGCCGGTGCCCTGTTGCAGGAGGGCGCGGACCCGCTTGCCGACATGCGCGGTTCGGCCGAATACCGCCGGCGCATTATTCCGGGTCTGGTCGCCCGGGCGGTCGAGGCCGCCAGGGCCAGGGCGGAGGCCCCGGCATGACCGGCGCCGGCGCGGTTCCGGTCGACATCACGGCCAACGGCGAACCGCTGACCCTGCTCGCCGGGCCGGGCGCGACGCTGCTCGACCTGCTGCGGGACGGCGCGCAGATGACCGGCAGCAAGCAGGGCTGCAACAGCGGAGTCTGCGGCGCCTGCACGGTGCTGGTCGACGGCAAGACGGCGCGCGCCTGCCTGATGCTGGCGGCCGATTGCGCCGGGCGCAGCGTCGTGACTGTGGAAGGGCTGGACGACGACCCGCACGCAGCAGCGCTGCGCGAGGAGATGGCGGCGGCCGGCGCCGTCCAGTGCGGCTACTGCACGCCGGGCATTGCCGTCGCCCTGACCGGCCTGTTCCGCGACGCAGCGGCGGCGCCCGACGCCGAAACGATCCGCCATTGGCTGGGCGGCAATATCTGCCGCTGCACCGGCTATGTCGCCATTGTCGAGGCGGCCGTGCGCGCCGGCCAACGCTCCGTCGGCGCGGATGCGGGTGCGCAAACGCCATGACCGGCCTGCCCGACGCCATCGGCAAGCGGCTGCCGCGCCGCGACGCCGCCGACAAGCTGGCCGGCGCGGCGCGCTATACCGACGACCTTACCCGGCCGGGCATGTTGCACGCCGCGATCGTCGGCAGCCCCTATCCGAGCGCGCGCATCCTCGCCATCGACACGGCCGCAGCCCGGGCGCTGCCCGGAGTCAAGACGGTGCTCACGAGCGCAGACCTGCCGGACCGCCGCTGGGGCCTGTTCGTCTACGACGAGACCCCGCTCGCCGCGGGCGTCGTGCGCTATGTCGGCGAGCCGGTCGCCGCGGTCGCCGCCACCGACCTCGCCACCGCGCGCGCGGCGGCAGCGCTGATCGAGGTCGACTACGAGGAACTGGCGCCGGTCCTGAGCATCGAGGAGGCGTTGAAGGACGGGGCGATCCCGGTCCACCCGGAATTCGACGGCTACGAGAAACGCCCTGACCTCGGCTTCGAGCGCGTCAACGAGATCGCCCGGCAGGAATTCTCCGAAGGCGACGTCGAAGCGGCCTGGGGAGACTGCGACGTCATCGTCGAAGGCGTCTACGAAGTGCCGTCGCAGTCGCACGTCTATCTGGAGCCGGTCTCGGCCATCGCCGAGTTCGACCGGGCCGGCAAGCTGACGGTCTGGTCCGCCAACCAGTCGGTCTACAAGGTGCAGGCGACGCTCGCCCGGGCCCTCGACCTGCCCATGGCCAGGATCCGCGTCGCCACGCCGGCGATCGGCGGCGCGTTCGGCGGCAAGTCCGGCGTCACCGTCCAGCCGCTCGTGGCCCATCTCGCCCGGGCGGCCGGCCGGCCGGTCAGGCTGACGCTCACCCGCGAAGAGGATTTCATGGCGATGCGCAGGCGCCATCCGGCGACCGTCCGCGTCAGGACCGGCGCGAAGGCCGACGGCACGCTGATCGCCCGCGACCTGGAGATCGTCTATGACGGCGGCGCCTATGCCGAGGACAGCCCGGCGGTGCTCGGCTTCGGCCTGCTGATGGCGCGCGGACCATACACTATCCCACACTGCCGGCTGCGCGGGCGGGCCGTCTACACCAACCGGCTGCGCGCCGCCGGCTTCCGCGGCTACGGCAACCCGCAGGTGACCTTCGCCACCGAATCGCAGATCGACGAGCTGGCCGGCCGGCTCGGTATCGACCCCGTCGAGCTGCGGCTGAAGAATGCGGTCGAGACCGGCGGGCGCTGGATCGGCGGCCAGACGATTACGTCGTGCGGCCTCAAGCAGTGCCTGACGCAGGCGCGCGACGCTGCCGGCTGGACCGGCAAGCAACGCAAGTCCGGGGCCGGGGCAGAAGCGAACGGCAAGCGGCGCGGCATCGGCGTCTCGGCCTTCGCCCACATCTGCGGCCTGCTCGGCACCTCGGCGACCGTGCGCCTGCTCGAGGACGGCACGGTGACGCTGGCCACCGGCGCGGTCGATCTCGGCCAGGGCGCCGAAGCGGTGCTGGCGCAGATCTGCGCCGGGGCGCTGGAACTCGATATCGGCCGGATCAACTCGGCGCCGGTCGACAGCGACGCGGCGCCCTACAACTGGAGCACCGGCGGCAGCCGGGTGACCTACATGGCCGGCCGGGCGGTCGTGCAGGCCGCCGAGGCGGTGCGCGCGCAGATCGCGCGCCACGCCGCCGAGCTGTTCGAATGCGCGCCCGCCGATATCGAAATCCGGCCGGGCGGCCGGGCCGGCATCGTCGGCGTGCCGGAAAAGGAGATCGGCTTCGGCGAAATCTCGCTGCGGGCGCACTACCAGAGCGGCGGGCCGATCATCGGCAGCGGCGCGCTGGTCTATGACGGCCAGGCGTTCGACACCAAGGAAGCGATCATCCGGAACTATCCCTTCGCCAATATCGGCACCTATGTGTTCGGCGCCCATGTCGTCGAGGTCGAGGTCGACACGGTGACCGGCAAGGTGGAGATCGTGCGCGCGTGGATGGCCCACGATGTCGGCCGGGCGATCAATCCCACCGAGGTTGAAGGCCAGATTCAGGGCGGCTTCGTCCAGGGCGCCGGCTATGCCCTGCTCGAGGAGCTGTTGTGGGAAGACGGCCAGCCGATCAACCCGAGCATGATGGACTACAAGGTCTTCGGCGCGCTCGACCTGCCGCTGGACATCCACCCGATTATCGTCGAGGACCCCGAGCCCTCCGGCCCGTTCGGCGCCAAGGGCATCGGCGAGCCGCCCCTGGTCGGCGCCGCGCCCGCCATCGCCAACGCCGTCGCCGACGCCACCGGCCTGCGCCTGCGCACGCTTCCCATGACCCCGGAGCGCGTGCTCGACGCGCTCGACGCGGCGGCGATCGGGGGCCCGGAGCCACCCGCACCGGACCGGGATCCGGAGCCGACCCCAGGGGCGTAGGGAAAGGTTTCAAAGGGATTTATACCTTTGGCTATGCAGTGCCGGATTTCTCCCGACAACAGGAGGAAGCGGGAGAAAACTGCAAACGCCGCTCGTTCGTCGATGCCCAAACACCAATATTGCCGCCCCGGATTTAATCCGGGGCCCAGGGCCGTGAGGTGAGGCCGTGCCGGGCGACTCTGGTCCCCGGATTTCCGCTTCGCTCCATCCGGGGCGGCTTTGAGGGATGGTTAACGGGGTCGGCCATCGGAACGGCAGTGGGCCGCAATCGCATAGTCACCGAGTTAATTCCCGTTTCAAGCCTTCCCCAACAAGATCGGCTGAAGAGCTGACTCTGGACCCCGGTTCTCCCTCCGGTCGGCCGGGGTGACACCATGACTTTGTTGCCGGAACGCCTCCGGCAGGGATGCCCGGTCAGCCGCCGAATAATTCGTCGATCCCGGCCTCGTACGCGTCGCGCGCGGCGGCGCCGAAACAGGCGAAGATCACCCGCTCCGGCGCGCTGCCGCTTTCGAGATGGGCCCGGGTCTCGGCCAGGGCGATGCGGGTCGCCCGGTCGAGCGGATAGCCGTAGACGCCGGTGCTGATCGCGGGAAAGGCGATGGACGCGACGCCCTTTTCCGCGGCGATCCCGAAACAGCGGCGATAGCAGCCCGCCAGCAGTTCGGGCTCGCCGCTCTCGCCTCCCTGCCAGACCGGGCCGACGGTGTGGATCACAAAGCGGGCGGGCAGGTCGTAGCCGCCGGTCGGTTTGGCGTCGCCGGTATCGCAGCCGCCCAGCAGGCGGCATTCCTCGAGCAGGCGCGGACCCGCCGCCCGGTGAATCGCGCCGTCGACCCCGCCGCCGCCCAGCAGGGCGTTGTTGGCCGCGTTGACGATGGCGTCGACCCGCAACGTCGTGATGTCGCCTTCGAAAATCTCGATCCGCTCGCGCATCGGGATATTCCGGTCGGTTGGGACGATGGAAAAGCGCCCGGGCCGGCGCGGGCTAACCCTCCGCCGCAGCCTCGGCGGCGGCCTCGACGACCAGCGTCGTGCCGTCGACATCGACGACCGCGATACGGGTTCCGGCGGCAAGCTCGCTGCCCTGGGGCGCGACGGTGAAACGCCACACGCTGTCGCCGATCTTTACCCGGCCGCGGCCGCCGGACGTCGCCGTATCGAGCGTGTGCTGCGTGCCGATCAGCGTCCGGCCGCGCCGGTTGAGCGTCGGATGGTCGGTCGGCGCCAGGCGCGACGCGACGATCCGCCGGCCGATGAAGATCGAAATAACCGAGAGCACGGCGAACAGGATCGCCTGGATCTCCCAGCTCATCGAGGGGATGGCGGCAAAGGCGAGGCCGGTAATCACCGCGGCGATGCCGAGCCACAGGAAGATGACGCCGGGCACCAGAACTTCGATCAGCATGACGACGACGCCCAGGGCCAGCCAGTGCCAGAAGGAGATCGTCTCCGGCCATTCGATCATCGATCGCCTCCCCCGGCCTGCCGGTTATTTCTTGGTGGATTTCGGCACCGAACCGCCCGGCGCACTGCCGCCGCCGTCCCCGTCGCCGAAGGCCTGGCGGGCAATCTCGGTGAGCCCGCTGACGGCGCCGATCACCCCGGAGGCCTCCAGCGGCATCAGGATGACCTTCTGGTTCCGGGCGCTGCCGATGGTCTCCAGCGCGCCGATATATTTCTGGGCGACGAAGTAGTTGACCGCTTGGATATTGCCCTCGCCGATCGCCTTGGAGACCATTTCCGTCGCCTTGCCTTCGGCCTCCGCCTCGCGTTCGCGGGCCTCGGCGTCTCTGAACGCCGCCTCGCGGCGTCCCTCGGCATCGAGAATCTGGGCCTGTTTCTGGCCTTCGGCCTTCAGAATCTCGGCTTGGCGAACGCCCTCGGCCTCCAGAATGGTGGCTCGCTTCTCGCGTTCGGCCTTCATCTGGCGCGCCATGGCCTCGACCAGTTGGAGCGGCGGTGTGATGTCCTTGATCTCGATGCGCGTGATCTTCACCCCCCAGGGCGAGGTTGCCTCGTCGACAACCTTGAGCAATTCGGCGTTGATCTTGTCGCGCTGGGACAGCAATTCGTCGAGGTCCATCGAACCCATGACGGTACGGATATTGGTCATCGTGAGATTGAGAATGGACACCTGGAGACGCCGCACCTCGTAGGAGGCCTTGACCGGGTCGAGAACCTGGTAGAACACCACCCCGTCCACCGTCACCATGGCGTTGTCTCGCGTAATGATCTCCTGCGAGGGGACGTCCGTGACCTGCTCCATCACGTTCTGGCGCTGCCCGATTCGGTCGACCAGCGGCACGATGAGATGCAGGCCGGGCGACAGCGTCCGCGTATAGCGGCCGAACCGCTCCACCGTGAATTCGAAACCTTGAGTCACGGTCTTCACACCCATGAAGACGAGCGCGATCGCCAGCACGATGACGACGACGACGAAAATCGAGAAGGGATCGAACATAGTCATGAAGCCTCGCTCTGCGGGCGGGTTCCGGTTATCGGCCGCGCCTGTTCGTTGCCACAGGATATTGGCCGGATCGGCGCCGAAACAATAGAATTCGGCCCGGAAACGGTCACCCGGAAGTAAAGACGGGATGCCCGCAAGCCGGCCGGGGACGGCCCTGACGGAGAAATTTCGGGAAAGCGGATTACAGCGTCGTGTGGCGGGCCCTTGCGGCGCGTTCGATCGCCGCCGCGGCGAGCCGGTCCACGCCGAGGGCGTGACGCAGCATCTGCAGGAGATAGGCCTCCTCCTCCTCGACCTTGCCGTCCGCCGCGGCGATGTCGCAGGCCACCGCATAGACGGTTTCCTTCAGCTTCGGCGGCGTGCCCTCGGCGATCAGCCCGAGAGTCTTTTCAAGCCCGTCCTCGTCGGCCAGCAGCGCCGCACAGTCCCGCGCGGCGGCCGGCAGATCGTCGACGGGAAAATCCCGGAACACCGGCAGGATCGTCACCAGCTGGCCCATGCGGCGCAATTCCGCGTCGGTCATCTCCCGGTCGGCCGCCGAAACGATGACCATGGTGTAGATCAGGGCGTTGTGATGCTGGCTCATGCTGGCGGACTCCGCAAAGGCGCCGGAGCGGGTTGCCCGGCCAGCCGGCACTTAGGGGGCCGGTGCGGCGGGGTCAACCGGTCAGGAAATCGCGCGTTCCGCGGACGGCTTCGGCAAGGCCGACGCGCCGGACTTCCACGCCGTCGGGGAACGCCGTGGTCAGGCGCGTTGGCAGGCGCGAATCGAGCAGGACGAACACGCCGCGGTCGTCCTTGCGCCGGATCAGGCGGCCGAAGGCCTGTTTCAGCTTCAGGCGCGTCTGCATGTCGTCCCACGCCGCGCCGCCGAAGCGTTCGCGCCGCGCCCTGTGCAGCCGGTCCGGCCGCGGCCAGGGCACCCGGTCGAACACGATCAGGCGCAGCGCGTCGCCCGGCACGTCGATGCCGTCACGCACCGCGTCGGTGCCGAGCAGGCAGGCATTGCGCTCGGCGCGGAACAGATCGACCAGGGTCGCCACGTCGAAACCGTCGACATGCTGGGCGAGCAGCGGCAGGCCGGCCGTATCGAGCGGCCCGGCGAGGCGTTCATGGGCGGCGCGCAGGCGGGCGATGGCGGTGAACAGGCCGAGGGCGCCGCCCTGGGCCGCGATGAACAGTTCCCGGTAGGCTGCCGCCACCTGGTCGGCGTTCCCGCCATTGACGTCGCGCACCACGAAGATCCGCGTCTGGGCCGGATAGTCGAAGGGCGACGTAACGGCGAAGCGTTCGGTCGGCCCGTCGAGATGCCCGACGCCGAAGCGCAAGTCGGCCGAGTTCCAGCCTTCGTCGCCCTCCTGCGTCCGGTCCTTCATGGTCGCCGACGTCATGAGGAGGCCGTGGGCCTGGCGGGACAGGACGGCGGCAAGCGGTTCCATCGGATCGACCCAGCGCCGGTGCATGCCGATATCGGCATCGCGGCCGAAATGGCGGTCGACGGCGAACCAGTCGACGAATTCCTCCGGCGTCTCGCTGCCCAGCGTCTCCAGCATGGCGCGCCAGGCGGCGACCGGCATCAGGGCCCGGCGCAGGATGCTGCGCGCGGCGCCGTCGAGCCGCTGCCGGGTCGCCGTGTCCAGCGTCTCGGCCTCGGCGTCGAGAATATCCTCCAGCGCAAGGCGGAGGCGCTTGAGCGGCCCGCCGATTTCGCGCAGCACCGCATCCAGTTCCCCTGCCTTTTCCAGCAGCGTGTCGGGAACCGGCCGGATATCCAATTCGAGGCCGTAGGGGCTGTCGCGCTCCGGGCTGCGGGCGTAGACCTGCTCGCGGATCCCGGCGAGGAAACGCTCCGCCGCACCCTGCGGATTGCCGGCGCCCAGCCGCTGCAGCCAGCCCGGCGCCGGCAGCTGGGCGGCGCGGCGCAGGATTTGCTCCAGCGCGTCGACCGCGCCTTCGTCTTCGACGATCAGGTCGCCGATCCGGTTCTTCAGGCCGCGGACCCGCGCCGTCCGCCGGGCGCCGGCTCCTGACGCCTCGGGGCCGCGCAGCCAGCGCCGCAGGTCGGCGGTCTCCTGCCCGCTGAGAAGGGCGGCAAACGCCGAATCCGCAGCGCCGAACAGGTGATGGCCCTCGTCGAAGACCAGCCGGGCCGGCGCGTGAAAATCGCCGGCGGAAGCACCGGGGGAATCGCCCGGCTGGATCGCCGCCATCGCCGTCTGCGCCATGACCAGCGCATGATTGGCGATGACGATGCGGGCGCGCCGCGCCCGGCGCACGCTGTGTTCGACGAAACAGCGGCTGTAGTGGCGGCAGGCGGCGTAGACGCATTCGCCGCGATGGTCGGTGAGCGCGTCGATCCGGGCGCGGCCGATCCGGTCGGCGAGCCAGCCGGGCAGGTCGCCGGCGACCAGGGACCCGTCCCGCGTCGCCAGCAGCCAGCGCGCCACGAGGCCGAGACTGACGGCTTCCTCCCGGCGCGTGCGCGCCACGGCCACGGCATCGTCGAGATTGAGCAGGCAGAGATAGTTCTCCCGGCCCTTGCGCAGCACGGCCTTGCGGGCCTTCTCTGCAGGATCGGCATAGAGCCGGTCGAGTTCGCGGTCGATCTGGCTCTGTAGGTTGCGCGTGAAGGTCGACAGCCACACCGCCCCGCGGTTCTTCTCGGCCCAAAGGCTGGCCGGCGCGACATAGCCGATGGTCTTGCCGACGCCGGTTCCCGCCTCGGCAAGAACGAGGTTCGGCCGGTCTTCGGCCTCGCGCGGCACGAAAGCGCCCGCGGCAGCCGCGGCGTATTCGGCCTGTTCCGGCCGCGCTTCGGCGCCCGGCGGCAGCAGGCCGGCCAGTTGCGCGCGCGCTTCCTCCGGCGAGACCGGCCGGTCGCCCGGCGGCGGCTCGGGCGCACGTTCGGCCCATTCCGGCAGGTCGCGCCAGACCTCCAGGCCGGCCATCGCGCCGGGACGCCCGGCGTCGGCCGCGGCAACTTTCAGCGACGCCAGCACCGGGCCG
>MPMX01000057.1 GCA_002238725.1 Rhodospirillaceae bacterium bin65 | reverse complement strand
GCTCTACGGTGCGGATCAGGCCGATCGAGCCGAACTGGCGATACTGCTCGGCGAGGCCCTTGATCTCGGCGTCGATCGTCGCCTCGATCTGGCGTGTCACAGCCTGCAACGACGAATAATACAGGGTGGCGACAACGGCGAAGGCCGCGATGCCGAAAATGGCGCTGGTCAGCAGCGACAGCTGGAAGACGCGCGATCTAATCAGCCGGATCGGGGGCACGAAGACTGTATCCCGTGCCGCGTACCGTGTGGAGCAGCGGCGTCTCGAATTCCCTGTCGATCTTCTGGCGCAGCCGGCTGACATGCACGTCGATCACGTTGGTCTGCGGATCGAAGTGATAGTCCCAGACATGCTCCAGCAGCATGGTGCGGGTCACGACCCGGCCGGCATGCTGCATCAGGAATTCCAGCAGCCGGTATTCCCGCGGCTGCAATTCGATCCGCCGGCCGTCGCGGACGACTTCCCGGGTCAGCCGATTGAGCTCCAGTCCGGCCACCCGGAGCACCGTCTCTTCCCGGTAGGCCTCCCTGGGGCGCCGTCCGAGCGCCTCGACCCGCGCCAGCAGTTCGGAAAAGGCGAAGGGCTTGGTCAGGTAATCGTCGGCGCCGGCGCGCAGGCCTTCGACCCGGTGGCGCACCTCGCCCATCGCACTGAGGAACAGGATCGGTGTGGACAGGCCGGCGCCGCGCACGGTCTCCACGATGGTCTTGCCGTCCACCTCCGGCAGCATCCGGTCGACGATCGCGACGTCGTAACGCTCACCGACCGCCTTGACCAGCCCGTCCCGGCCGTCGCGGGCGACGTTCACGGCATGGCCGGCTTCCTGCAGGCCCTTGGCGACATAGTCTGCGGTTTCGCTGTCGTCTTCGATAACCAGGATCTTCATGGCGGCGTTTATACCGGGCGGCGGCTGCACGATGAACAGGGTTCGCGGGCCCGCTTCGCCGAACCGTCCGCACCCGCCGGCCGGCCGGAAACAGAATTGCCCCGGATGCCGCTGTCGAGGAGAGGGCAGCAGCATCCGGGGTCCCCGATGCGCTCGGGGCAATACCGGCGGGAACCGACGAGAGAGGGAGCCGTCGGAGAACGCCGGTGTCAGCCGATATTCACCGCAACGAATATCGGCTGCTCGCGGCGCAGGATGCGCAACAGCACAGCTTCGCGCCCGTCACGCCGCGCTTTGTCGATATGGGCCTTCATGGCCGCCGCCGTGGTCACCTTGTTGCCGTTGACCTGGGTCACCAGATCGCCGGGGCGTAAATTCTTTTCCGCTGCCGGCGAGTCCGGACGGACTTCAAGAATCACCACCCCCTCGGCGCTGCGGTTCAGCCCGAAACGCCGGCGCAGTTCGTCATCGAGCGGTGCGACCGACAGGCCGAGTTCGGCCTTGTTCTCGGGCGCAGGATCGACGCTCGCCGAGGCCTGCTGCGTGCCGCTTTCGGCAACGCGGACCGTCAATGTCTTGCGATCGCCCTGGCGCCAGACGACCAGGTTGACGGACCGGCCGGCCTTGGTGAAAGCGACTTTCCGGACCAGATCGCGGATATCCTTCACCGCCTTGCCGTCCCAGCGAACGATGACATCGCTGGTCTTCACGCCGGCTTGCGAAGCCGGGCTGCCCGGCATCACGGCGGCAACCAGCGCGCCGCGCGGCTTTTCGAGGCCCACCGCCTTGGCGATATCGTCCGAGACATTCTGGATCTGCACGCCCAGCCAGCCGCGGCTGATCTTGCCGCCCTGCTTGAGCTGCGCGATGACCCGCTGCGCCGTGTTCGACGGAATGGCGAAACCGAGGCCGACGCTGCCGCCGGACGGCGAATAGATCGCCGTGTTCACGCCGATGACCTTGCCGTCCATGCTGAAGGTCGGCCCGCCGGAATTGCCCTTGTTGATCGGCGCGTCGACCTGCAGAAAATCGACCAGCGCCGCGCTGCCCAGGCTGCGCCCGCGGGCCGAGACGATGCCGGCGGTGACGGTGCTGTTGAGCCCGAACGGGTTGCCGACCGCCATGATCCAGTCACCGACTCGGATCTTGTCGGAATCGCCCCATGCAACATGGGGTAGCGGCTTGTCGCTCTTGACCTTGAGCAGCGCCAGGTCGGTCTTCGCGTCGCGGCCCACCACCTTTGCGTCGAGGCGCTTGCCGCCGTCGAATATCACCTCGACCCGGGTCGCCCGGTCGACGACATGATGGTTGGTGACGATGAAGCCGGCCGGATCGACGACGAATCCGGAGCCGACGGCGCGGAAGCGGCGTTGCGGCTGGGATGGGCCGCCCTCTCCCGGCCCGTCGAAGAACCGGCGGAAGAATTCATGATAGGGCGAGCCTTTGGGAAACGGGTTCCGGTAATCGCGCGGACTGCGCTGATCGTCCGGCCCGCTCTTGCGTTCGACCGCCACGCTGACGACCGCCGGTTTCACCTTGGCGGCGAGATCGGCGAAAGTCTCGGGCGCGCCGCGCGCCTGGGCGGTTGCCGGCAGCATTGCCAAAGCGGCGAGCGCGCCGCCGCCCAGGGTGAGGATCAGGCCCTGCGCCGGCGTTCGCCGCCGCCCTGCGGCGCGGGCGCGATCGGCCAAAGCTGTGGTCATGGAGAGCCTCCTTTACGGTTGATCGGTGTCGAAGGCGCATCGGTTTGCAGACCGATCCGGCCAGCGCCTCCCGTTATCGTTCTATATAGGTCGCCCTGTCTCTCCGTCTGCTAAAGAGAAGATTAAAGATCGGTAAGGTTGGGCGCGCCGGTGCCCGGCGTTGGGACATCGCAGCCCTACCGGCGCCGCGCGGCGCTGCTATATTCCATCGCAGGCTCGATGCACCGACAGAATTTGCCCGAGGTTTCCATGACCGACTACCGCGCGCCCGTCGACGATATGCGCTTTGTGCTCAACCATGTCGCCGGCCTGCCCGGCATCGCCGCGCTGCCCGGGTACGAGGAAGCGACCGGCGATCTGGTCGATGCCGTCCTTGGCGAGGCCGGCCGGCTGGCCGGCGAGGTTGTCGGGCCGTTGAACCGGCGCGGCGACGAAGTCGGCGCCATCCTCGAAAACGGCGTGGTCCGCACGCCCGAAGGCTTCCGGGACGCCTACTGGAAATTCGTCGAAGGCGGCTGGAACAGCGTGCCCTTCGAGCCGGAAATCGGCGGCCAGGGCTTGCCCTGGGCCGTCAACACGGCGGTGTCGGAAATGTGGGGCGCCGCGAATACGAGCTGGTCGCTGTGCCCGATGCTGACTGTCGGCGCGATCGAGGCGATCGACGCCCATGGCACGGAAGAGCAGAAGGCCCGGTATCTGCCGAAGCTGGTGACCGGCGAATGGACCGGCACCATGAATCTCACCGAGCCGCACGCCGGCTCCGACGTCGGCGCCTTGCGCACCAAGGCGGTGCGCGACGGCGACCGCTTCCGCATCCACGGCCAGAAAATCTTCATTACCTTCGGCGACCAGGATTACACCGAGAATGTCATCCACCTCGTCCTCGCCCGGATCGAGGGCGGGCCGCAGGGCGTCAAGGGAATCTCGCTGTTCCTCGTGCCCAAGGTGCTGCTGAACGACGACGGCGCGCTGGGCCAGCGCAACGACCTTCGGCCGGTTTCGCTCGAGCACAAGCTCGGCATCCACGGCAGCCCGACCTGCGTCATGGCCTATGGCGAGAACGACGGGGCGATCGGCTACCTGATCGGCGAAGAGAACAACGGCATGGCCTGCATGTTCACCATGATGAACAACGCGCGGCTGAATGTCGGCGTCGCCGGGCTCGCCACCGCCGAGCGCGCCTGGCAGCAGGCCCGGGCCTTCGCCCTGGAGCGGACCCAGGGGCGGGACATCGCGACCGGCGAGCCGAACGTGCCGATTGTCCGGCATCCGGACGTCCGCCGGATGCTGATGGACATGAAGGCCAAGACCGAGGGTATGCGCGCCCTGTGCTACTACGCGGCCGGACGCATGGATGTCGCCAGGAAGCACCCCGACGCCGCGGCGCGCGAGGCCGCCCAGAGTGAACTCGACCTGCTGATCCCGGTCGTCAAGGCCTGGTGCACGGATACCGGCTGCGATGTCGCGTTTACCGGTGTGCAGGTCCATGGCGGCATGGGCTTCATCGAGGAGACCGGCGCCGCGCAGCATATGCGCGACGCCCGCATCCACCCGATCTACGAGGGCACCAACGGGATCCAGGCCAACGATCTGTTGGGCCGCAAGATCCTGCGCGACGGCGGCGAGTCGGCGCGTGCCTTCATTGCCGGCATGGCATCGGACAGCGCGGACCTTGCCGGTTCGGGCACCGCCGATGTCGCCGCAAGCGGCAGGGCGCTTGCCGCCTCCGTCCAGGCTTTGGAGCAGGCGACCGCGTGGATGCTGGCGACAGGGCCGTCCGATATCTGCCGGGCATCGGCCCACGCCGTGCCCTATCTCACCCTGTTCGGCAATACGGTCGTCGGCTGGCTGATGGCCAGGGCGGCGGCCGCCGCTTCCGTCGAAGGCGCCAACGGCTCCAATGGCCCCAATGGTTTCGGGGGGGCCGAATGGTGCGCGGCCAAGATCAAGACGGCCCGCTTCTACGCCGACCATGTTCTCAGCCGGTCCGGCGGCCTGCTCGCCAGCATTGCCGACAGCGGCGACACGGTGATGGCGCTGGCGGAAGACCAGTTCTGAGCCTGTCGGCCGGCGTCGCAGGCATCGCCATCGGTTCCCGAGAGGCCATGACCAGAAACGAGGCGGCAACCCACCTGTTGGTCGAATTGTGGGACGCCGCCGGCCTTTCGGATGTCCGCGCGGTGGAAGATGCGCTGACCCGCGCGGCGCAGGAGAGCGGCGCCACGGTGCTGCACAGCTACATGCACCCGTTCGGCGACGAAGAAGGCGTGTCCGGCGTCGTCGTCCTGGCCGAATCGCACATCGCCATCCACACCTGGCCCGAACGGGGCTATGCCGCGGTCGACGTGTTCATGTGCGGCGCCTGCGATCCCTACCGGGCGGTTGCGGTGTTGCGCGAAGCCCTTGCGCCGGGCCGGGTCGAGATCGCCGAGCACCGCCGCGGCGTCGCCGGCTGAGGCGGCCCGATGAACGGTGCAAAGATGGCGTGGTTCGACGAGACGCTGCACGACGGCATCCGCCAGTCGCTGACCGTCGACCGGCTCCTGCACCGGGAGCATACCGGGCACCAGGAACTGACGATTTTCGAGAACCGGCTGTTCGGCCGGGTGCTCGCCCTGGACGGCGCGATCCAGACCGCCGAGGCGGACGAATACGTCTATCACGAGATGCTCGCCCATCCGGCGCTCCTGGCGCGGAAAGCGGCGCTGGGCAGCGGACCGGAGGACGGCCTCGACATTCTGATCGTGGGCGGCGGCGACGGCGGCTGCCTGCGCGAGGCATTGCGCCATCCCGAGGTCCGGGCGATGCAGGTCGAGATCGACGCCCGCGTCGTGGAACTGGCGAAGAGTCACCTGCCGGCCCTTTCGGCCGGCGCGTTCGACGATCCGCGCGCCGAACTGGTCATCGCCGACGGCGCCCGCTTCGTGGCGGAGACCGGCCGGCGCTTCGATGTCGCGATCGTCGATTCGACCGATCCGGTCGGGCCGGGCGCTGCGCTTTTCACGGAAGACTTCTACCGCAACTGCAAGCGCTGCCTGAAGGCGGGCGGCGTCCTGATTACCCAGAACGGCGTGCCGGCCCTGCAGGGCGGCGAACTCGCCGCCAGCCATGCCGCGTTCCGCAGGCTGTTCGCCGACCCGGCCTTCTACCTGGCGCCGGTGCCGACCTACAATGGCGGCTTCATGGCCTTCGGCTGGGCGACCGACGATGCCGGCCTGCGCCGCTGGAGCAGCGCCACGATCCAGAACCGGATCGACGCGATCGGGCTGGAGACCCGCTATTTCAACGCGGAGATATTTTCCGCCGCCTTCGTGCTGCCGAACGACATTCGCGACCTCATGCGCGCATAGCGCACCCGGCACGCCGCGATTCCGGCCGACGCCGCGTTCCGCCACCGAGAAATAGACAGACCGGTACGTCTATAGTGTTTTTTTGCACGGGACCGGGCGCCGAAGGCTCGAAACAGCAATATACTGCGGTGATTTCTGTCCGCACCGTAACATATTGCGTTCGGTGACAAGGTATAATTTCTTATATTGAAAAGCACCTGACTTTTTATGAAATATTTCCTGATCATTCGGAACCGCCGCAGCGGTCGGCTCCGGGCGAGGTCCGGACTGTGAGCCGGGACGGCAGGAAAGGGGAGGAGCGCTCCGCCAGGGCGCACTTCTGCACTGTGCTGAGAAGGAAAATAGGGGCTCTTACTGGTTTGTCAAGGAAATATTTTACTATATCTAAAAATTTTTTCTTAATTTGCTGCCGCCCGCAGGCTCCGCCCGTTCCGGGCTATCCGCTGCGCCGCGCGCGGCCGTTGCCGAGAACGTCCAGCGCCGCTGCGTGCAGGGCGGGCGAGGACGCGGCAAGCGTTAGTCCGGAGCCGGCCTCGAGGGTCAGCCGGCCGCCGGCCCAGTCGGTCATGACGCCGCCGGCATTCTCGATCACCGGGACCAGCGCCATGTAATCCCAGGGTTTCATGTCGCCTTCGACATGGAGGTCGATCAGGCCGCTCGCCAGCAGCCCGGCGGCATAGCCGTCCAGACCGAAGCGGGTGAGGTGGGTCGCGTCCATGAGCCGGCCGTAGGCCTCCGCCGCCGCGCCCCCGAACGCATCCCCGTCGAACATGTCGGGCGCGGTCGTGAACATTGCCGCCTCGTCGAGCGGGCGTGGCGCGGCGGTCTTGACCGGCGCGCCGTTGAAGACCGTGCCGTGGCCGCGCGCGCCGGTCCAGCGTTCGCCCGAAACCGGCTGGTCGACGACGCCGAGGATCGGTTCGCCGTCCTGCAACAGCGCGATCAGGGTCGTGAAGGTCGGCACGCCGCAGATAAAGCTGCGCGTGCCGTCGATCGGGTCGATGACCCAGACGAAATCGCGCGCCGCGCCCTCAACGCCGAATTCCTCCCCGACGATGCCGTGGCCGGGACAGGTTTCCGCCAGGATCCGCCGGATTTCCCGCTCCGCGGCCTCGTCGGCGATCGTAACGGGGCTCTCGTCCGGCTTGTCCGCGACGGCGACGCCGCTGCGGAAATGCGGACGGATGACCGCGCCGCTGGCATCGGCAAGCCGGTTGGCAATCTCGATAAATTTTTCGGGGCAAACGCCGGTCATGGCGCTGCGCGGCCCATCGTTCGACGGGCGACTATTCCGATTTCCCGGCTGCGTCGCCTGCCTTCGGAAGCGGCAGGGGCGTATCGGACTGGGTCCGCAGGAAGGCGATGACGTCGGCGCGCTGTTTGAATTTGCGCAGGCGATAGGTCATTTTCGTGCCCTTGATCTGGGCATTCGGCCGTTTGAGGAAGGTATACATTTCCTCGAAAGACCAGGTCCCGCCCGCGGCCTTCATCCCGGAAGAATAGCTGAAGCCGCCGACCGTGCCCTTGTTGCGGCCGACGACGCCCCACAGGTTGGGGCCGACGCTGTTGCGGCCGCCCTTGCTCCAGGTGTGGCAGGACTTGCACTTGCTGCGCATCAGCTTCTCGCCCTTGGCCGAATCGGCAGCGGCGAGGGCGACGGCGACCGCCGGATCGGCAGGCTTCTTGCGCGCCGGGGCGCCGGACTGGCCGGCTCCCGCCGAGGCGGCAGCTTCTGCCTTGTGCGAGAAATGCTCCTCCGGGACGAGGATATCGCCCACCTTGCTGATCACCAGGGCGCTGATGCCCACGACCAGGACGGAGGCGGCAAGGGAATTGAAATTCATGGCGGCGACCGGGCTTTCCCTGTAACGCAGTTCCCGCCGCGCGCAATTTCTCGGCGTTCGGCGCGAGCCGTCATCGACTTGCCGCTGCACGATGGCGATCCGGCGACGACGAAACTGAATCGGTATCTTGCGGTTATAGAGACGGCCCCGCGGCCTCGACAGGCCGGGACTTGGCGACACGATGTCACATAAATCCTTTGCGAACCGCGGGTTACGCCCGATCCATGACCGATAACGGCCGGGAATCGCTGGTAATTATCCCCGCCCGGCTGGCCGCGACGCGGCTGCCGGACAAACCCCTTGCGACAATTGCGGGTGCGCCGATGGTCATCCATGTCTGGCGCCGGGCGGTCGAAGCGGACATCGGGCCGGTGGTCGTCGCCTGCGGCGACCGGGCGATCGCCGACGCGGTCGAGGCGGCCGGCGGCGAAGCGGTGATGACCGATCCGGCCCTGCCGTCGGGCTCCGACCGGGTGCAGGCGGCAGCGGCAATCCGCGATCCGGACGGCGGCTACGGCACCGTCGTCAATCTCCAGGGCGATCTGCCGTCGATCGATCCGGCCCTGATCCGGGCCTCGCTCGCTCCTTTGCGCGACCCGGCGGTCGATATCGCGACGCTGGTCGTGCCGACCGCCGACCCGGCCGAGCGCGATAATCCGAACGTCGTCAAGGCGGTCATGAGCCTGCCGGACGGCGCCGCCGTCGGCCGGGCGCTCTATTTCACCCGGGCCGCTGCCCCTGCGGGCGCGGGGCCGGTCTGGCACCATATCGGCCTCTACGCCTGGCGGCGCCCGGCGCTCGACCGGTTCGTCGGCCTGCCGCCGAGCCCGCTGGAGAAACGCGAAAAGCTCGAACAATTGCGCGCGCTGGAGGCCGGCATGCGCATCGACGCCGCAGTCGTAGGCGGCGTGCCCTTCGGCGTCGATACGCCGGAAGACCTTGCGCGGGCGCGGGCTTTGCTGGAACAAGGCGCATGACCCAGACAACCGCAAACCGCATCGCCTTCCAGGGCGCCCTCGGGGCGAACTCTCACATCGCCTGCCGCCAGGTCTATCCGGACATGCAGCCGCTGCCCCGCGCGACCTTCGAGGACAGCTTCGCCGCCGTCCGCGGCGGCGAGGCGCGGCTGGCCATGATCCCGATCGACAATTCCGTCGCCGGCCGGGTGGCGGACATCCATCACCTGCTGCCCCATTCCGGCCTGTACATCATCGGCGAACATTTCCAGCGGGTCGAGCATTGCCTGCTCGGCACGCCGGACGCCGATGTCGGCGACCTCAGGGAAATCCACAGCCACATCCATGCGCTGGATCAGTGCCGCAAGCTGATCGCCGAGCTGGCCGTCGAACCGGCGGTGCATTTCGACACGGCCGGCGCCGCCCGCGACGTCGCGCAATGGGCGGACAAATCGAAAGCCGCCATCGCCTCGTCCCTGGCGGCCGAGACCTACGGCCTCAAGATCCTGCGCGACCAGATCGAGGATGCCGATCACAACACGACCCGCTTCATCATCATGGGGCCGGAGCACCTGATGCCCGCCGCCGGCAGCCGCAGGACGATCACCAGCCTGGTCTTCCGGGTCCGCAGCGTGCCGGCCGCGCTCTACAAGGCGCTCGGCGGCTTCGCGACCAACAACATCAACATCACCAAGCTGGAAAGCTACATCATCGACGGCGCGTTTACGGTTGCGCAATTCTACGCCGACGTCGAAGGCCACCCGGACGAGCAGGCCATGAAATGGGCCTTCGAGGAGCTGGATTTCTTCACCACCGAATGGACCGTGCTCGGCACCTACCCGGCAAGCCCGTTCCGGGGCTAGGCCGCGACGGCGGGACGGGGCCGGGCACTGGCCGGATCGCTCCGGGTCGCCTATTTCGTGTCGACCGTTTCCCGTCTCGAGGAATTCCCGCCATGTTTTTCACACCGCGACGCAAACCGGAGATGCCCGCGCCGGGCCGGGCGCTGAAAGGACGGGCGCAGGCGATGCCGGTGGAGAACCGGCACTTCGTCAACGGCAACCCGATCAGGCCGCCGTTCCCGGACGGCATGGAGGCGCTGATCGTCGGGATGGGCTGCTTCTGGGGGGCGGAGCGCGTGTTCTGGCAGGCTCCGGGCGTCCATACGACCGCGGCCGGCTACGCCGCCGGCGAAACGCCGAACCCGACCTACGAGGAAGTGTGCAGCGGCATGACCGGCCACAACGAGGTCGTGCTCGCGGTCTACGATCCGGCCCTGATCCCCGCCGAAGAAATCCTGAAGCTGTTCTGGGAGAACCACGACCCGACCCAGGGCATGCGCCAGGGCAACGATGTCGGCACCCAGTACCGCTCGGGCATCTACTGCACGACGCCGGCGCAGAAGGCGCTCGCGGAATCGACGAAGGCGCTGTTCCAGGAACGGCTGACCGCCGCCGGCTACGGGCCGGTCACGACCGAGATCCTCGACGCGCCCGATTTCTACTATGCCGAGGATTATCACCAGCAGTATCTGGCGAAGGTTCCCGGCGGCTATTGCGGCCTCGGCGGCACGGGCGTGACCTGCCCGGCCGGCGTTGCCGTCGCGGCGGAGTAGGCGGCCGCCCCCTTCGATACGCCCGCCCTTCGATACGCCCCGGCCTGGATCCGGGGCTACTCAGGGTGAGGGTGAATCTGGTGCATCGCACCATTTGAAATGCCCTCATCCCGAGTAGGTGCGCCAGCGCCGTATCGAGGGACGCGCCGCGCCGATTCCATCCGGAACGAACACACTCCCGAAATCAGGCCTCCCACTCGGCCCGCACGCCCGGATCGGTTTCCGCCGGTTCCGCGTCGGGCCTGAGCGTTTCGGCCCGCGCCGGGTCGAGCTGCCGCAGCGCCCAGACCGCCGCGCCGCGCACCAGCGCCGACGCATCCTGCAACAGCCTCTCAGCCGGCCCGGCCAGGTCCGGATCGCCGCTGTTGCCGATGGCGATCAGGACGTTGCGCACGAAGCGGTCGCGGCCGATCCGCTTGATCGCCGACTTGCGGAACAGGGCCCGGAAGCCGGCGTCGTCGAGCGCGGCAAGCTCGGCCAGCTGCGGCGCGGCCAGTTCGGCCCGCGGCAGGAAGGCGGGCTCCTCGGTCATGCGGGCATACTTGTTCCACGGGCAGACCGCCAGGCAATCGTCGCAGCCATAGATGCGGTTGCCCATGAGCGGCCGCAGCGCGCGCGGGATCGGCCCCTTGTGCTCGATGGTGAGGTAGCTGATGCAGCGGCGGGCATCGATCTGGCCGGGCGCCGGGAAAGCCCCGGTCGGGCAGATGTCGAGGCAGGCCCGGCACGAACCGCACCAGTCGGCCTCCGGCGTATCGGGCGGCAGGTCCAGGGTGGTCAGGATCGTGCCGAGGAACAGCCAGCTGCCGAAATCGCGCGACACCAGGTTCGTGTGCTTGCCCTGCCAGCCGAGCCCGGCCCGCTCCGCCAATGGCTTTTCCATCAGCGGCGCGGTATCGACGAACACCTTGACCTCGGCGCCGAACCGGCCGGCGATCCGGCGCGCCAGCGCCTTCAGCCGTTTCTTGACGACGTCGTGATAGTCGTCGTTCTGCGCATACACGGAGATCGCGCCCCGGTCCCGCCGGCGCAGGATCGCCAGGGGGTCGCCCGCCGGCCCGTAGTTCACGCCGAGCACGATGGCGCTTCTCGCGTCCGGCCACATGCGCTCCGGCGAGCGGCGGCGGGGACGGGTCCTCGCCAGCCAGCCCATGTCGCCGGCATAGCCTTGCAACAGGAAACGGTCGAGATCGTCGCCCGTCGCCTCGGGCAGCCGGGCCGGCGTGAAACGGACGGCGTCGAAGCCAAGCCGCGCCGCTTCGTCCCGGATATTGGCGGTGGCGCTCATCTCCCGGGGTCCGGCGCAGTCCCGCCTCAGCCGCGCCCGCGATAGGGCGCGACGCCCTGGTCGGGCAGCCACAGGCCGGGCGGCGGATCGCCGGTCTGCCAGAACACGTCGATCGGCATGCCGCCGCGCGGATACCAGTAGCCGCCGATGCGCAGCCAGGCCGGCGCCAGCGCCTCGACCAGCCGCTCGGCGATGCCGACGGTGCAGGCCTCGTGGAACGCGCCGTGGTTGCGGAACGAGGTCAGGAACAGTTTGAGCGACTTGCTCTCGACGATCGTTCCGTCCGGCACATAGTCGATCACCAGATGGCCGAAATCCGGCTGGCCGGTGAGCGGGCACAGCGAGGTGAATTCCGGGCAGGCGAAACGCACCAGATAGGTCTTGCCGGGATGCGGATTCGGCACCGTCTCCAGCACCGCCTCCTCGGGCGAGGCGGGAATCTCGGTCGGCTGGCCCAGCTGGGTCAGCGTGTGGGTTTCGGTCGGAGCGGACATGGTCTTTCTCGGCGGCCTCCTTCGGCAGTCGCTCCGGCGGGTTTTGGGTCGAAGGCCGCCCCGGCCGCCGCGCGCGCCGGCGGGGGGTTTTGGCGCCACCCCCCCGCCGCGGCCGCGGCGCGATCCTGCCTGTATCCCCCGAACCCGCCGCTTTCGACCGCTGTCCGAATGTCCCGCATCAGGTCCTGGAAATGCTGCAGGTTGTGCCAGGTGAGCAGGATCGGCCCGAGCATTTCGCCGGCCTTGAACAGGTGGTGCAGATAGGCCCGGCTGAAACCCCGGCAGGCCGGGCAGGCGCAATCCGGGTCGAGCGGCCGGTCCGCCCCGGCGTGGCGGGCGTTGCGGATGTTGAGCTCGCCGCCGGGCACGAAGGCCTTGCCGGTTCGGCCGGACCGTGTCGGCAGGACGCAATCGAACATGTCGATGCCGCGGGCGGCCGCGCCGATAATGTCCGACGGCCGGCCGACGCCCATCAGGTAGCGCGGCCGGTCGGCCGGCAGGGCCGGCGTCGTGACGTCGAGTGTCTCGAACATTGCCTGCTGGCCTTCGCCGACCGCGAGCCCGCCGACGGCATAGCCCTCGAAGCCGATGCCGGCCAGCGCTGCCGCCGATTCCGCGCGCAGGCCGGGAAACACGCTGCCCTGGACGATGCCGAACTGGCCGTAGCCCGGCCGGACCCGGAAGGCGGCGCGGCTGCGTTCGGCCCAGCGCATCGACAGGCGCATCGAGTCGGCGGCGGCGGCCTCTTCCACCGGCCAGGGCGTGCATTCGTCCAGGACCATGGAGATCGTCGCATCCAGATCGTCCTGGATCGCCGTCGAGCGCTCCGGCGTCAACCTGTGCTCGCTGCCGTCGATATGGGAGCGGAAGGTCACGCCCTCTTCGGAGATGGTGCGCAGGTTGCCCAGCGACATGACCTGGAAGCCGCCACTGTCGGTCAGGATCGGGCCGGGCCAGTCCATGAAGCGGTGCAGGCCGCCCAGCGCCTTGACCCGCGACGCGCCGGGCCGGAGCATCAGGTGGTAGGTGTTGCCGAGCACGATTTCCGCGCCGGTGCCTGCGACATGCTCCGGCAGCATGCCCTTGACCGTCCCGGCCGTGCCGACCGGCATGAAGGCCGGCGTCTCCGCCGTGCCGTGGGCCGTGTGCAGCCGGCCGCGCCGGGCCGCCCCGTCCGTCGCCAGTTGCTCGAACCGGAACTCAGCCACCGGGCGCGGATTCACGTCGCCCGCTCCAGCAGGCAGGCATCGCCATAGGAGTAGAAGCGGTAGCCGCTTTCGACGGCGTGGGCGTAGGCCGCCTTCATCCGTTCGGTGCCGGCAAAGGCGCAGACCAGCATGAACAGGGTCGACCGCGGCAGGTGGAAATTGGTCAGCAGCAGGTCGGCGCTGCGGATCGGCGAACCGGGGACGATGAAGATATCGGTCTCGCCGGCGAAGGGGCGGACCCGGCCGCGATCGTCGCAGCAGCTTTCGAGCAGGCGCAGGCTGGTCGTGCCGACGGCGACGATCCGCCCGCCGGCCGTCCGCGCGTCCTCGATCCGCTGCGCCGCCTCGGCCGTCACGACGCCGGTTTCGGCGTGCATCCGGTGGTCAGCGACCCGCTCGGCCCTGACCGGCAGGAAGGTGCCGGCGCCGACATGCAGGGTGACGAAAGCATAACCGACGCCGCGCCCGGCCAGCGCCTCCAGCAGCCGGTCCGTGAAGTGCAGGCCGGCGGTCGGCGCCGCGACGGCGCCCCGTTCGCGCGCATAAACCGTCTGATAATCCTCCCGGTCGTCCCGGCACGCCGCGCTTCGCGCGATATAGGGCGGCAGGGGCATCTCGCCGGCAGCGTCGAGCGCGTTCAGCACATCCGCCGCCCCGGCCTCGAAGGAGATCAGGATTTCGCCGGCCTCCCGTTTCTCGAGAACGGTGGCGTCGGGCAGGCCCGGGCAGCGGACCGTGTCGCCCGGCTTCAGCCGCTTGCCCGGCCGCGCGAAGGCCAGCCACCGCGTTTCGGATCCGCTGCTGCACGGCAATTGCCGGTGCAGCGTCAGTTCGATGACCGCCTCGCCGCGGGCCGCCGTCCTGACGCCGCGCAGTCGCGCCGGAATCACCTTCGTATCGTTCATCACCAGCAGGTCGCCGGGCCGCAGCAACGCCGGCAGGTCGCCCAACTTCCGATCCGCCAGCCCGTCGCCGACATGGAGCAGCCGCGCCGAATCCCGCGGCCGCGCCGGGCTCTGGGCGATCCGGTCTTTCGGCAGGGGAAAATCGAAATCGTCGACGCGCATCGGGCCTCCGGCGGCGGCGGGTCTCGGTTGAGCCGGGTTCCGGGGTTTCCCTACAGCAATTGGCATCCGCCCGCGAACGTGGTAGCGGGCCGTATCGTCGCTTTTCCATGCGGCCTGACGGTCAGGCATCGCTGAGGCTCTCCATGACGAAGGTAGAGACCCCTTCGGGCAAGGGCGCCGGGGACGAGAATTTTCCCGTCGGCTCCGTCCTGCTGCCGAAACGGCTTCGCCCGAAGGTGGCGGTTTTCTATGCCTACGCTCGCGCCATCGACGACATCGCCGACAATCCCGCGCTCGAGCCCGATGACAAGGTTGCCCGACTCGACGGGTTCGACCGCGCGCTCACCGGCGAGACCGGCGATCCGGCCTACGAAAAGGCGCACCGCATCCGCGAGACCATGGCGGAAACCGGCCAGGTCATCCGCCATTGCCGCGACCTGATCGTCGCCTTCAAGCAGGACGCGGTGAAATCCCGTTATGACGACTGGGACGACCTGATGAACTACTGCCGCCATTCGGCGGCGCCGGTCGGCCGTTTCCTGATCGACCTGCATGGCGGGCCGGACAGCGCCTGGCCGGCCGCCGACGCCCTGTGCAACGCGCTCCAGGTCATCAACCATCTCCAGGATTGCGCCGACGATTACCGCACTCTCGACCGGGTCTACCTGCCCGGCGACTGGTTGGCGGCGGAAGGTGCGGCAGTCGAGGATTTGCGCGCCGCCGCCATGACGCCGGGCCTCCGGCGCGTGAAGGACCGCTGCCTCGACGGCGTCGACGCGCTGCTCGTCGAGGCCCGCCCCCTGATGCCGGCGCTGCGCAGCCGCCGCCTGGCCCTCGAAAGCGCCGCCATCCACGCCCTGGCGCGCGCCCTGTCGAAGCGCCTGCGCAACGGCGACCCGGTCGCAACGCGCATCGAACTCTCCAAACCGCGCGCCGGCCTGACGGCCGCGGGCGGCGTACTCGGCGAAATCGCCCGCCGCTGGATGATGCGCCCAAGGACGCCGACGCCGGGGACGTGAGGGGCCCGCCGAAAATGCGTGACGCCTGGCGATGCGCAGGGATAGACTCCGTGCGCAAACAGTGACGGCAATGCCGCCCCGACAGCCCCGTTCCGTGACCGAGATCGCCGCAGACCCCGACCGCCCGCCGCCGCCCGGTTCCGCCGACAGCGTCGGTGACGGCCTGCCGCCGCCGGATTTCGAGGCGCAGACCCATGCGCAGGAGATCGTCCAGGCTTCCGGCACGACCTTCCTGGCGGCCATGAAAATCCTGCCGGAGGACCGGCGCACCGCGATGTATGCGATCTACGCTTTCTGCCGCGAGGTCGACGATATCGCCGACGCCGCGACGCCGGCGGCGGAAAAGATCGGCCGGCTGAAGAACTGGCGCCGGGAAGTCGACCGGGTCTATCGCGGCGATCCCCAGATCATGACCCTGCGCGCGCTGGTGCGCCCCGTCCGCCAGTTCAATCTGGAGAAGGACGATTTCCTCGCCATTATCGACGGCATGGAAATGGATGCGCTCGAGGACATTCGCGGGCCCAGCCTGGCGATGCTCGACACCTATTGCGACCGGGTGGCGTCCGCGGTCGGCCGACTCTCGGTCCGGGCGTTCGGCGCCGAGGAGGAACGGGCCCGGCGGGTCGCCCATCATCTCGGCCGCGCCCTGCAACTGACCAATATCCTGCGCGACCTCGACGAGGACGCCCGGCGCGGCCGGCTCTATCTGCCTGCCGAACTGATCGATGCGCAGGGCCTGGACTCGCGCGATCCCTACACGGTGCTCGGCCATGCCGCCCTGCCGGCGATCTGCACCGAGGTTGCGCGCATGGCGAGGCAGCACTACCGGATGGCGCTGCAACACATGCGCAGGTGCCGGCGCGGCCCGATGCGGCCGGCGCGGATGATGATGATGGGCTACAGCGCTCTTCTGGCCGCAATGGAGCGGCGCGGCTGGCGGCACTACGCCGAGCCGGTGTCGCTCTCCAGGCCGCGCAAACTGTGGATCGCCGTGCGCTACGGGTTGATCTGAGCCGGATGCCGCCCGACACCGCCTCCCCCCAGAGCTCACGGGCCTGGGTGATCGGCGCCGGCCTCGCCGGCCTGTCCGCCGCAGTGCGGCTCGCCGTTCTGGGCTGGTCCGTCACCGTCTTCGAGGCGGCCGGCCGGCCGGGCGGGCGCTGCCGTTCGTTCCACGATTCCGCGCTCGACCGCCGCATCGACAACGGCAACCACCTGCTGCTGTCCGGCAACCGGTCGGCCATGGCCTTGCTTCGCACGGTCGGCGCACCGGATCCCCTGGTCGAAGTCTCGCCCGCGCGCCTGTCCTTCGTCGATCTCGGATCGGGGGAGCGCTGGACCCTGCGGCCGAACCGCGGGCCGCTGCCCTGGTGGGTCTGCGCGCCCGGCCGGCGCGTGCCGGATACAAGGCTGGCGGATTATGCCGCTGCTTTCGGGCTGCGCCGGGCCGGGAACCGCACGGTCGCCGACCTGTTCGACGGGCCGCCGGGATCGGCGCGCCGCCGCCTCTACGAACGGTTCTGGGAACCGATGGCGGTCGCCGTTCTGAACACCGAAGCCGCCGCCGGCGCGGCGCGGCTGCTGTGGCCGGTGATGGCCGAAATCCTGTTGCGCGGGGAAACTGCCTTCCGCCCGTGCATCGCGCGAACGGGCCTGTCGGAGAGCTTCGCCGACCCGGCGGTGAAATGGCTCGAAGCCCGCGGCGGCAGGTTCCGGCCCGGTGTCAGAGTTCGTGCGGCTTTTTTCGACGGTGCGGCCGTATCCGCGCTGGCGGCCGGCGGCGAGACGATCGCCGTCGCGCCCGGCGAGCCCGTCGTCAGCGCGGTGCCGCCGTCGGCCTGCGCCGGCCTATTCCCGGATATCGTGACGCCGAACGAGTACCGGCCGATCGTGAACGTGCACTACGTCGTCGGGAGCGGTATCTCCCTGCCCGGCGGCCTCCCGCTGCTGGGGCTGACCGGCGGGACCGCGCAATGGCTGTTCCTGCGCGGCGACGTTCTGTCCGTGACCGTCAGCGCCGGAATCGCCGAGGCCGAACTGCCCCACGACCGTCTCGCCGGCACGGTCTGGGGCGAAATTTGCCGGGCGACCGGCGTGGCCGGCCCCGTTCCGCCCTGCAGGGTGATAACGGAAAAGCGCGCCACCATCGCCCAGACGCCGGCGCAGGACAGGCTGCGGCCCGGTCCGCGAACCCGCTGGCGCAACCTGTATCTGGCCGGCGACTGGACCGACACCGGCCTGCCGGCCACCATCGAAGGCGCCATCCGCTCCGGTGAAACCGCCGCGCAGGCGATCGGCCGCGCGCCCCTCGATACAGCGCGCAGGCGCGCCTACTCGGGATGAGGGTTCGTTGGGTCGTTACCCCTGTCTTGCCCCATCTCTCTCCCTCACCCTGAGTAGCCGCGAAGCGGCGTATCGAAGGGCCGGCCCCGAGACTGTCGCAAGGACATTCCCGGCTGCGTCGGCGGTTCCCATCCGGTCGGAGACGCGCTGTAGCCGGGGCGCCGGAGTCTTTTGCAATTAATTCCTGTTTTTCGTTTTATTTCCTTAACAGATCCCGTCCGGCGCCCCATATCGGGTCGGCCAGCCCCCGAAGTGCACCTGAAGCGATCCCCGGCCGTCGTTCCCGTTCGACCCCGTTCGATTCGGGCATCGGCCCGCCGGCCGGCTCAGCGCCGCTCCAGGACCTGTCGAGACGGTCATCTCCGTCCAGTCCGATGTGTCGTCCCGCCGCCCGTTCCGCCGCCCGTTCCGGTGCAAAAAAAGTGGATGTAAAGACAGGTCTGTCTATTTCGGAAAGGCGGCCCAACTCTTTGTTTTACGGCACTAAGATACCTGTTTCGCAAAAATTATTGAATGATCGTCAAAGAATTTTATACCCCGATTTCAGAAAATATTCCCAAGTACCGGAGCCTGCCGGGCGCCCGCCCGATCGAAACGGATGCGTCCCAGGGCGTATCCGTTCTATGTTGGACCACAGCGGCACGGCGTCCCTCGATACGGCGCGCGAGCGCGCCTACCCGGGATGAGGACGAAGAGCTCAAGCTGCACCTTTACCCTCGTCCTGAGTAGCCGCGAAGCGGCGTATCGAAGGGCGCCCCCAATTGCGTCGACGAGTCCGATCGAAACGGATGCGCCCTAGCCTTTCTCCGCCTTCTTCGCGTCGAAATATTTCTTGGTCGTGAAGCTCAGGCCCCGGTCGGCGTAGCCGCGGCACTGGCGGTCCTTGAACTCGACCGCCTTTTCCCACTCGTCGACGTCGTACATCTCGCGCTCGGCGACGCAGCGGATTTCCGACACCGTGCGGGGGTCGAGGCCGAGCTTCCCGGCGATTTCCTCGTCCGAAAACCCCGGCTTGCGCTTCTCCGCCGGCAGGTGTTCGACATAGTCGATCTGGAACGACTGGGCCATCTCCACCACCCGGTCGCGGTATTTCCTGTAGACCTCGGGATCGACGAAATAGAAGGGCATGGCCCGCTCCTATCGTAACTGGCGCTTCTCGGCGCCCACGGGGCACACCCGCATGCATTCGAAACACTGGCCCTGGCTGATGTTGGCGTAGGTCATGGACCACAGCGTCCTTGTCATCAGGGTCGAGTTGAGGATCATCCGCCGCCGGTCCCGGTCGTCCTCGTCGAACAGCTTTTCCATCGCCTTCTGGAAGCCGGGCACCCAGTAGGTCTGCACGCGCGTCGTGCAGCGCGCCTGGTCGAAGCGGCGGCTGGCGACGCGGCCGTCCTCGATCGTGCCGCCGATGCAGCCGCCGTCCTCGATCGGGCAGACCGCCATGCATGGCGTCCTGCCGATCTCGTCGTACATTTCCACGCATTGCGGCGCCGGGCAGGCCGGCGTCTCCGGCTGCGGGTCCGGCGTCATCGGCAGGGTGGTGATGACGGCGGAATAATACATGAAGCCGTAGTCCGGATGCAGCACCGGGCCGGCCAGGCTGGCCGAGCCGCAGCCCGCCAGCTCCGCCGCCAGCGACATGCTGAGGAAGGGCTGCCGCCCCTTGTCCAGCGCCTGGGGGACGTTGAGGGCGTAATAGCCGTAGGTGCGCTCGATATGGGTCGCGACCCGGTTGCCGAGCGCGGAGATGCGGTCGGTCGTCGAACTCACCTCCATATGCTCGTATTTCGGGCTCTGCCAGTCGGCCGCGCGCGGCTGGGCGCCGCCCATCACGACGACGGATTTGGCGCCGGGCAGATAGTCGGTGGGGCGCTTGCCCTCCGGCGCGGCGGTGAAGGCCTCTGCGTCGGCCACGCCCATGACCAGGGCGCCGCTCCGCAGCGCGAAGGCGCGCAGGTCTTCCTTGATGTTGCCGGCGGCGCCGGCGGCGGGCCGGTCGTCTGCCATCGCGCTACTTCAGCTTGCGTTCCCTGCGCCCGATCGGGCACACGCGCATGCACTCGAAACACTGGGCGACGCTTTCCTTGTAGAAGCTGACCGCGCCGCAGGACCGGGCGAAGAAATCCGAGTGGACCATCATGCGCCGCTTGTCCCCGTCCTCCTCCTCGACGATCTGGTCGAGCGCCTTCTGGAAGCTGGAAATGCCGAAATTCATCGAGCGCGAAACGCAGCGTTCCCGGTCGTAAAAGACGCTCTCGATCTTGCCGTCCTCGTCGATCGATCCGTCGAGGCAGCCGCCGTCGTCCGCCGGGCAGGCCGCCATGCAGGGCGTCTTGCCGATATGGCGGTAGGTCTGCACGCACATCGGCGCCGGGCACACCCCCTGTTCGAGCATGTCGTCGTAGTCGAGCTCCAGCGTCGTCAGGCAGGCCGAGTAGTAGAGCAGCCCGTATTGCGGATTGAGGATGATGTTGGCGGCGAAAGAGCGGGTGCCGCAGCCGGCCAGCACGGCGGCCAGCATCATTGACATGCGCGGCTGGTAGCCGGCGGTCGGCAGGGCCGGGCCCTGCAGGGCGTAGTAGCCGAGCTTCCGTTCGATATGGTCGGCCACGACATGGATCGCCCGGTCGTTGGCGAAGTCGTAGCCGTTGACCTCCATGATCCTGTGGTCGGGCGATTGCCAGGCCCCCGCGTTCGGACCGCGCACGCCGACGACGATGACCGATTTTGCGCCCGGCAGAATGTCGTAGGGGCGATACCCCTCCGGCACATACTCCTCCCAGCGCTCGACCGGCGCGATGCCGACCACGTCGCCGCCGGCCTTGAGCGCGAGCGCCTTGATATCGGCGGTCCACCGGGTCCGTTCCGGCATCGGCGGCGCGGTCTCGCGCCCGTCCGAATGGGTTGCGCTACTGGTCGGCATGGTTCTCCTTGGATCGGGCCGGCGTCAATTCGAGGTTGCCCTACACGTTAGAGAATTGCCGGTCCCGGTCAACACGGTCGGCCGCCGGGCGGGGATTGGGCCGGAACCGGCGGCGGCAGGCAATGGCCGATAGACCTGCTGCGCCGGTTGCGCCAGACTGTCGCCGAACGGGAGCAGGCGGGACGGCGTCGGGAGCCGCGACCGGACCCGATGGCGAGGAATGGCCCAAAAAATGTCCGACCCCTTTCAGTTGCCGGCGTCGCGCGACGACATCCGGGCGATCCAGAGCCGGCGCAAGCGCGCGGCGTTCGGGCGGGCGCGGCAGGCCAAATGGTACCGGGACAAGCTGGACGGCATCGACCCGGACCGCCTGGACGAGCCGGAGGAATGGGCGAAGATCCCGATCCTGGACAAGGATATCCTGCGCCAGTGGTCCCACCGGGAGTTCATGGACCGGCTCTGCATCGTCGACAACACCGATATCGCCGAGTACTGGCGCTCGGGCGGCTCGACCGGCAAGCCGGTGTTCTACCCGCGCACCTTCGCCGATGTGGACTATGGCATGCTGTCGTGGCGCCGGGCCTGGGGCGTGACGCAGACGCCGCCGGGCGAACTGGCGCATATCTGCTTTCCCATCGGCGTCCATCCGGCCGGGCAGGTCTGGGCGCGCGGCGCCCACGGCGCGGGCGTCGGCGTGCTCTGGGCCGGCGCCGGCAACGCGATGCCGACCCGGGTGCAGCTCGAACTGATCGCCAATATCCGGCCGACCGTGCTGGTCGGCATGCCGAGCTTCGCGCTGCACATGGCGAACATCGCCGATGCAGAGGGCATCGACCTGCGGGCGAGCACCATTTCCCGGATCATCACGGCGGCGGAAGCATTGTCGGACGCCAAGCGCGAGAAGCTCAGCCGCGACTGGGGCGCCGAGGTCTTCGACGTCTTCGGCATGTCCGAGGCCGGCCTGATGGGCGGCGAGGGCCACGCCCATGACGGCATCCACATCTGGACCGACATGTATTTCATCGAAACGGTGGACGAGCGGACCCTGGAGCCGCTGAACGACGAGCGGCCGGGCATGCTGCTGGTCACGCCGCTGGTGACCGGCCACGCCACGCCGTTTCTGCGCTGGAATTCGGGCGACATCGTCTCGCTGCACGACGGCGGCGCGACGGGCCACCGCTATGCCGAGCTGTTCCCGATGATCCGCCACGCCCACCGCACCGCCGGCTTCTTCAAGGTGCGCGGCATCAACGTCAACCACACGGATTTCGAGGATTTCATCTTCGCCGATCCGAAGGTGAACGACTTTCAGGTCGTGCTGAAGACCGCGGATTCGGGGCTGGAGGACGTCCTGCTGCGCCTGGAGCTGAAACGCGGCTCCGATGCCGCGGAGGCCGTGGAAGGGCTCCGGAACGAAATCCGCCAGGCCTTCGAACTGGCGGTCGCGACCGAAGTGCTGCCCAGCGGCGAACTGGGCAAGGATTTCGAAAAATTCATGAAGGCCCCCCGCTTCGTCGACCGGCGGGTGTAGGG
>MPMX01000056.1 GCA_002238725.1 Rhodospirillaceae bacterium bin65 | reverse complement strand
GGCCCGGAATGGCATTTTTGCCGGCGATCCGGTCCGGTCCGGGCGCACCGATCCTGTCGGCGGCGACCCGAAGGAACAGGATGCCATCGCTCATGCCGGGGCTGGCGGCGGTCTGAGCCGGTCGATACGGCGCAGGATGTCGGCGAACAGGTCACGAGGAATAACAACCTCGGCCATCTGGAACGTGACGTAGCACCCGTGGCGCACGATCTTCGCTTCCGTAATGGGGCGTTTCCTGTTGTTCGGCGCCCAAGTTTGACCCTATGGGATTGGTCAAATTCAATGGGTTAGCCTGCCGATCAGCGTTCAGCCCATACGCCGATCAACAACCTGACTCACTGACAGGGGTGCCGTCGCCGGAATTTAAAGGCGAGATTATGGCCGCGCCGGTGTGCGCCATCGGTATCTGTATGTAAAATAATTTGAAACTGCACATTTGCCCCGTTGCTGCGGCTGCGTACATTACAACTAACCACAGTATGACGGAAGGAGGCGGCGGTGTCGTATTAGGGCCCTTCAGTAGCCGGAAGGGCGCCGGATTCATGGAGGAGGACCGATGCCCCCCGGCGTGTTGCGCACCGCCGCTTCCGGCGCACGCCGGGCACCGAGATCTTGCGTCTCTACCGGATACCGTCATGAGCCTGCAGGACGCCTTCAGCAGCTACGTGGACAAGGAGCCGCCGGACCGGGATAACATCGTTACTCCGCCGCATCGGTGCATAATCCCGCCGCCGGCTACGCGCCCGCGGAAGTTCGACGGACACACGCCTCCGGGACCGCCGCCGAGATCTTTTCGATTCCCTCGGATATCAGGGATTCCCCAATTACCGAATATCCCAGCCGGATGTGATTCCTGTTGTTCCTTTCGTCCGAGAAAGTGAAGCCGCCGGTCTCGAAATACACCCCTTCGGCCTCGACCCGGTCGTGCAGGACACCCGCATCCGTCTCTTCGGGCAGCTTGAGCCAGATGATGGCGCCGCCGTAGTCGGGCTTTTCGGACGCGCCCGGGAAATGCCGTTCGAGCGCCTCGTGCATCACTTCGCAGCGCTGCCGGTAGATGTTCGTGATCTTGGCGACGAAGCGGTCGAAATAGCCCCGCTGCAGAAACAGCGCCACGCTCCGCTGGTTGTTGACCGGCGGGTGCCGGATCAGGTGGTGGCGCAGGGCTCTTGCCTCGCGGATGAACTCGCGGTCGGCCACCAGATAGCCGATGCGCAGCCCCGGCATGAGCGATTTCGAGAGGCTGCCGGTGTAGATGACGTTGCCCCAGTCGTCGAGGCTCTTGAGCGCCGGCGGCGGTGTCTTGTTGAAGCTGATATCGGATTCGTAATCGTCCTCTATCACGAACTGGCCATTAGCCCTGGTGATCCGCAACAGGGCGCGCTTGCGCTCGAGCGGCATGGTCACGGTGGTCGGGAACTGGTGGCTGGGGGTCACGAAGAGGCACTTGCATCCGCAGAAATTGTCCGAGAGGACCAGCCCGTTCCGGTCGACGGGGAGCCGTTGCACAAGCACGCGCTCCATGGCGGCCATGTTGATGACGTCCGGATAGCCGGGATCCTCGACACCGATGGTCTCTCCGGGCTGCAGCAGGAGCCGAATGGCCAGGTAGAGCGCCTGCTGGCCGCCAACCGTCACCAGGACTTCGTCCGGATGGGCGACGATGCCCCGCTTCACCAGCACCCGCTGGATCAGTTGCTCGACCAGCAGGCGGTCGTCGGTTTCCGAGTAGTCGGTCGCCCAGTTCGGGACCTCGACGGCATTGACGGAATCCCGGACGCACTCCCGCCAACTGGTGATCGGAAAGAGCGACGGGTCGATCAGGCCGCAGACGAAGGGGTAGCGATAGCGCACGAGACTATCCGCGGGCTTGACGACGCGCCGCCGGTTGAAGCTGCGGTCGCGGAAGAATGCCCGGTAGTCGATCCGCTCGGGCGGGGCGGCAATCTCCGCCGGGACCTCCGGCTTCAGTGTGTGGCCGGGCTCCGTGAGCACGTCGGGGTTGACGAAGAAGCCCGAGCGGTCCCGGGCCTCCACGAACCCGTCGTTCTTGAGCGCCTCGTAGGCGAGCGCCACCGTGGTTACGCTGACTTTCAGGTCCGAAGACAGCCGGCGGACGGATGGCAACGGCCGATGGAGCGGGAACTGCCGGTTGACGATGCCCATGGCGATCTGGCGCCGGATCTGCTTCTGGAGGCTCTCCAGGGAATCGCGGTCTATCAGGATCATGTTTTCGTACATCGTTGAGTAACTCCCGACAGTTCGATCCGGCAGGGACCGTTCGCTCGCGGCGATAGTCAGGGGCGGGCGTACTCGACTCCCTGAAACAACCCTTCCCCATTCATTGGCCAGCGGCCTGGGGTCCCATCCTCGACCGGACAATGTGAGCGGACGCCTTCGTTATCAGGTTCGCCTGGAAGCCGTCCTGACTGTATTTATAACCTTATCGATCTGTATATAGAATCAGCTTCGCATGCGCCATAGGCTGCTTTGAATCGACACCCTGCAACCCAACGAATTCGGGGGTCGACTTTCCGGCAAACGGTGGAATTGAGCGGCGCGCATGCGGAGCGACAAACAGTATCTCGGCGTCGAACGCTCGCTGCAGCGGGCCTGGGCCAAGGGCGCGGGGCTGATCGACGAAGAGTTCGAACGGCCCATGATCGCGGTCGTCAACACCTATCAGGAGTTTTCGCCGGAGAATATTCATCTCCGGCAGGTCGGAGAGGCGGTCAAGGCCGGCATCCGCATGGCGGGCGGAACGCCGTGCGAATTCAACACCTTCCACGTCACGGACAGCGAGACTTTCGCCTCGGTCGGCATGCGTTATGTGCTGCCGAGCCGGGACCTGGTGGCCGACATGATCGAACTGATGGTCGAAGGCCACCGGTTCGACGCGATGGTCCTGATCGGCTCCGGCGACAAGGTCGTGCCCGGCATGGTGATGGCGGCGGCGCGCCTCGATCTGCCCGCCATCATGATTTACGGCGGACCCACCAGGGCCGGGATTTACAGGAATCGCAAGGTCTTTCTCGAGACCGTCTACGACGGCGTCGGCGAACATCTGCTCGGAAAGCTCAGCCAGAAAGATCTCAAGGGCCTCGAGGACAATCATTTCCCCTTCGCCGGCGCCTGCGACACGGCGACGTCCGGCAACACCGCCGGAATTTACACCGAGGCACTTGGGCTGGCGCTGCCGAACAGCGGAACCCTGCCGGCGGGGAGCAATTTTCAGCTTCGTGCCGCGAAGTACACCGGCATGCGGATCATGGAACTGGTGCGCGAGGATGTGCGTCCTTCACAAATCCTGACCCCGGAATCGTTCGAGAACGCCATGCGGGTCGGCCTGGCAGTCGGCGGCTCGACCAACATGGTGCTGCACATGATTGCCATGGCGAAGGAAGCCGGCGTCGAAGTCGACTTCGACACCTGGGATCGCCTCAGTCGGGATACGCCGACCCTGGTCAAGCTTGCGCCTTCCGGGCCGTGGGGCGTGACCGATCTCGGCGACGCCGGCGGTGTGCCGGCGGTCATGAAGGCGCTCGGAAATCTCATTTACCCGGGGACAGCCACCGTCAGCGGCAAGACCGCCGGCGAACTGGTTCGGGACGCTGAAATACAGAATTCGGACTGCATTCGAGGCCGGCGCGATCCGGTCGAGCCGGACGGCTCGATCTACATTCTCAAGGGCAGCCTTGCCCCCGGCGGGGCCGTCGTCAAAGCGTCCGGCGTCGCCCGCGACATGTGGGACGCCGTGCTGCCGGCGCGCGTCTTCGAAGACGAGGAAGGCGCGATCGAGGCGGTACGGGGCAATCGGATCCTGGCGGGCACCTGCATCGTCATCCGCAACGAAGGAACCAAAGGCGGGCCCGGCATGCGCGAGATGCTCGGCGCCACGTCCGCACTCATGGGGGCCGGCCTCGGCAACAGCTGCGCCCTCGTCACAGACGGGCGTTTCTCCGGGGCCACGCACGGCCCGGCCATCGGATACGTCACGCCGGAGGCAGCGCGCGGCGGGCCGATCGCGCTGGTCGAGGATGGCGATCCGATCCGGATCGACCTGGCGGACCGCAGGCTGGATCTGGACGTGGCGCCCGACGTGTTGTCCGAGCGCCGGAGCCGCTACACGCCCCCGCCGGCGCGGGTGACGCGCGGCTATCTC
Organism: Rhodospirillaceae bacterium bin65; assembly: GCA_002238725.1. GTDB lineage: Bacteria > Pseudomonadota > Alphaproteobacteria > Bin65 > Bin65 > Bin65. The sequence goes on along the minus strand of MPMX01000056.1, from coordinate 18,105 downwards.
AAGCATTACTCGGAGACCGTGGCGCCCGCGTCGGATGGCGCGGTCATGCCCCGCTAGCCATGGACGGCGCCAGAAAAATGGCCGCCACGGATGCCGGAATATTCGGCGACCGGACCGTGCCTCAGATTGCGCCGCGAAACAGTGCAGCGGGCAACGTCATAACCAACGCTGCTTCGACCGGAATTCGGATCGAGCGCAAGCGGCTGAAAGCCCTCGCGCGGCGCAGCGACGTGCCCGGCCTGACCTATCTCGCCGTGTGGGCGGCGGCAATGGCAACAACCGGATTTGCGGTCTGGTCCGCGTTGGGGACGCTCTATGTCTGGCCGGCGATGTTCGTGTTCGGCGTCGTCATGTCGGTGCCGTCCTATGCGCTCAGCCACGAGACGGCGCACGGCACGGCCTTTCGTACCCGTTGGCTCAATGAATCGGTCTTCTGGTTCATGTCGCTGCTCTACGGCGAAGAGCCGCTGCACCGGCGCTATACCCACACCAACCACCACACCCACACCTGGTATGTCGGCCTCGACAGCCAGATGCCGTTCGATACGCCGCTCGGTTTCAAGGGCTGGCTCTACGACATCAGTGGCTTGTCGATCCACCGGTTCCAGGCCCGGGTTCTCTGCCAGCTCGCAACCAGGCGCTACACCCCGCTGATGCGCGAGGTGTCGCCGGAAGCGGAACTGCCGAAGATGACGCGCAATTCGCGCCTCTTCTGCCTCGTCTATCTGGGCGTCGCCGCCTCGATCGCGGCGGGCTACCCGTGGCTGCTCTGGTTCTACGTCCTCCCGCGGCTGCTCGGCGGCCCGATCATGCTGATGTTCAACATCGTCCAGCATGCCGAGATGCAGGAGGATTCGCCCTCGATCGTCGAGAGCACCCGGAGCTTTCGAACCGACCGGATCGGCCGCTTCCTCTATCTCAACATGAACAACCATGTGGAGCACCACCTGTATCCGCAGGTGCCGTTCTATTCCCTTCCCGCGCTTCACAAAGCGGTCGCCGGCCAGACTCCGGAACCGGACCCCGGCTTCTGGCGCACCAATCTCGATCTTTTCTCGGTCGTGATCCGACGCTCGCTCGGGCGAAACACCAGAGCCGCGTGGATCCGCCAGGCGCCGCATATGGTGAGCGACGGCGGCGGCTACACCAAGATCGCAAGGGCGACCATGCAATGAAGCCCAGGCCCATCTACACCTATGGCGGTCGGCCGGCGCGGCGCAATTACACCGTCGCCGACATGATCGCACTCAAGAACCAGACCTGGCTCTGCCAGACCTGCTCGGACACCGAGGAAGAGGCGGCGGCCTGCGCGGCAGCCGGCATCGACGTACTGAACACGTCCGACGCGAACATTTCCGCCGTCCGCGCGGGCGCACCCGAGTTGTTCACGATCGCCGACCTGCCGTTGACCGCGCACCATACGCCGGACGACATTCTGCGCGCCGCCGTTCGGGCCGCCGAGGCCGGCGCCGACGCGGTCTACACGCCGCGCAGCCTGCGCATGGTCGAGATGCTGGCGAAGGAGGGACTCGCAGTACAGGGGCATCTCGGGCTGGTGCCGCGGCTTTCGACTTGGCGCGGCGGCCTCAGGATCGTCGGCAAGACGGCAAAAGAGGCGATCGAGCTGGCCGAGGATTTCCGTCGGCTCGAGGACGCCGGCGCCTACGCGGCCGAGGTCGAGTGCGTAGCGACCGAGGCGCTCGAGGAAATCGGGCCCCGGAGCCGGCTGGTCACCCATTCGATCGGCGCCGGATCCGGCGGCGACATCATCTTCATGTTCCTGGTTGACATCTGCGGGGACTCGGAACGGCCGCCCGGTCACGCCCGGGCGTTCGCCGACCTCCGATCCATGCGCAAGAAGCTCGACGAGGAGCGCCGGCGCGCGCTGCGCGACTTTTGCCAGGCCGTCAGGGACGGAAGCTATCCCGACGCCGCAACCTCGGTCCCGATGCTCCCGAACGAGCCCGAAAAGCTCCGCGAGGCGCTCGACGCCCGCCCGATCCTCAATCGCCGGGGGGACTGTCATGGCTGAATGGATACGCGCCTGCGCCTGCGAGGACATCGACGAGGAAGATCTCATCCGCTGGGACCATGGCGGGAGCACCTACGCGATCTACCGGGCCGTCGACGGCTACTACTGCACGGACGGCATGTGTACCCACGAAGCGGAACATATCGAGGGCGGGCTGCTGACCGGCCACACGATCGAGTGCCCGCTGCACCAGGGCCGGTTCGACATCCGATCCGGCAAGGTGATCTCGCCGCCGCCCCGCACCGGTCTCAACACCTATCCCGCGAAGGCGGAGGACGGGCAGGTCTTCGTGAAGATTTAGTACCCCGGGGCAAGACCGCTCCGGGGAATTCCGCCCAAAACCGTGTCGATAATGGAGGCAACACCATGCGGAACCCAATTCGGAAAGTACTCGTGAGCGGCCTCGCCGCGGCGGCGATCGCCGTCGGCGCGTCGGCCGCGCCGTCGCAGGCGGCGGAGAAATTCATCTTCGCCCATGCCATGAACACGGATCACGTATTCCACGCGCTCTCGAAACGATTTATGGCCGAACTCGGCGACAAGAGCGGCGTCTCGGTCAAATACCACCCGGGCGGCGATCTCGGGGACTGGACATCGCTGTTCGAGCAGTCGATGCAGGGTGTTGTGCCGATGACCCTGACCTGGGCATCGTCGGATTTCGACAAGCGCCTCGACCTCATCTATCTCGGCTACATCGTGTCCAACTGGAAGGACGCGAAGAAGCTCTACGGCCCGGGCGCCGGCATGCTCGGCGTCTACAACGACATGCTGAAGGACCTCGGCTTGCATGCCGTCGGCATCATCCCGACCGATTTCGGCTCGGTGGTGATCCGCAAAGGCGTTGGCAAGCTTCCGATGAACTTCCCCGCCGATCCGGCTGGCATGAAGATCCGCGTGCCCGGCCTTTCGATCGCGGTCGACCGCTTCAACAGCTTCGGCTTCGCTGCGGTACCGATTCCGTTGTCGGAGGTACACACCGCGCTTCAGCTCGGAACGGTGGATGCGCGTTCCTTCTCGACCGCCGTCGAGACCTACACGCTGCGCGACGTCCTCGAGGCCAACATTCTCACCAACGACTATTTCGAGGTCGCTTTCTGGCTCGTGAACAGGAAATGGTGGAACGGCCTGCCTGCCGACATTCGCGGCAAGCTGCAGGCGGCGGCCGACAAGACGATCGCCTGGTCTTGGGAAGAAGCCGAACGCAAGAGCGATGAGTTCCTGCAAAAGGCGCGCGACGCCGGCATCAAGGTGGTCGATTTGACTCCGGCACAGATGAACGCCGCCAAGCAGATCGTCTACCAGAAGGAATGGCCCAAGATGGAAGCCGTCGTCGGCAAGGACATCATGGACAAGCTGCGGAAGATCGTCGGCGTCAAATAGTGCACCCGAGGCTTCCGTTAGGACCGTCCGGGCTCCTCCGGGCCCGGACGGTCCGTCGCGCCTGAGACGGCCGATGGCGCGGAAATCCGAACAGCATCCCCGCCCTCCGGTGGGTGCGGATTCGTTTATCTACGATCCGGAGCTAGCCGCGCCCGAGCCGCCCGCGCATCTGACGGCGATACCCGAGGGCGCGCTGGCCGAGAAGCTGCGGCTGCTGATCGCGGTCGAAGCGGTGTTCGAACGCATCCTCTTCGTCTTCATCATCGGCTTCGGCCTGTGCCTCGCCGCCCTGATGTTCGCCCAGGTGGTGCTGAGATACGTTTTCGCCTCGCCGTTCGTCGGCATCGAAGAGCTGTCGCTGCTATTCGGCGCCTGGTTCTACTTCCTCGGCATCGCCTACGTCACGCGCAACGGCGAACACATCCATGGCGGTATCCTCACCATGGTGGTGGCGAACCGGAACGCCATCCGTGCCGTCCGCCTTGCCATGACCGTGCTCGGCATCGCGGCCTGCATGCTGTTCGGCTACTACGCCATCAAATACGCCCTGTTCGAGATCCAGACCGGTCGGCTGAGTTCCTATATGCGCTGGCCGAAGGGCTGGTGGTCGGCCTCGCTCATATTCGGGTTCGTCGGAACCGCGGCCTACATGGTGCTCCAGGCGGTGAACCAGGCGGTCGACCTGACGGCCCACCTGCGCGGGCGGAGCGGGGAATAGCCATGCTGGCCTTCGTCGTTTCCCTCGCGCTCATCGTCCTACTGCTGCTGGCGGAGATGCCGATCGCCTTCGCCTTCGGTATCGGCGCGCTGGTCTTCGGCGTCTGGTCGGGATCGGACGTATCGTTCCTCATCCCCTATGCTTACAACACGACCTCGAGCTTCGCCCTGCTGGCGCTGCCCCTGTTCGTCATGGCCGGCACGCTGATGGCCCAGGGCGGGATCTCGGACCGCCTGCTCAACTTCGTCAACGCCTTCGTCGGCCGGCTCAAGGGCGGTCTCGGCGCCGTGACAGTCGTAACCTGCGCGCTGTTCGGGGCGATCTCCGGCTCGTCGTCCGCCGCCATCGCCGCCATCGGCCAGATCATGATCCCGCGTATGGTCAAGGAGGGCTATCCGGCCGGCCACGCCACGGCCCTGGTCGCCTGCTCCTCCGTCCTCGCCCTGATGATCCCGCCCTCGATCCCAATGATTGTGTTCGCGGTCACCGGGGGAATTTCGGTCGGCGCGGCCTTCCTCTCGACTATCATTCCCGGCGCCATCCTGATGGTCGTATATGTCGGCCTGAACTTCGTGTTCCTGAGAAAGGTCGATACGATAAAAGTCGAGGAGCCGCTTCCAATCGGTCTTGCCATTCGAAAAATCGGCACGACCGGCAAGGAAGCCTTCTGGGCGCTCCTCATGCCAATCATCATCCTCGGGTCGATTTACTCCGGTATCGCGACTCCGACCGAAGCTGCCGCCATCGCACTGGTCTTCGCGGTCATGGTCGGCTTTATGATCTATCGCGGGCTGACGCTGCGCAATTTTCCGTCGACCATCGCGCGGGCCGCGATCACGACGGGATCGATCGTCGCGGTGCTGTTCTTCCTGTTCGTGATGAGCCGCGCCATGATCCTCCAGGACGTGCCCAAGGAGGTTGCCGAGGCGCTGGTCGCGCTGACCGAGGACAGGGTCGTGGCCCTCCTGATCATCAACGTGATCCTGCTGTTGATCGGCATGATCGTCGACGACGTGTCCGGCAGCGTGCTGGCGGCGATCATCCTGCTGCCCGTCGCCACGGAAATCGGCGTCCATCCTATCCATTTCGCGGCTATCGTCGGCACCAATCTCGGCTTGGGAAACGTCTCGCCGCCCTGCGCGCCGATGCTCTACATGGCGGCCGGTGTCAGCAAGCTGACGCTCGACAAATATATCGTTCCGACCATGAAGCTCTTGACATTCGGGCATCTGCCAATGGTGCTGATCGTCACCTTCATCCCCGAACTCTCGCTGACCCTGCCGCGGCTGGTGCTCGGAATTCAATGACCGGCCGGAACGGCACCGGCCGCGCCAGGCGTCGAGGGCCCGTCTCCGGCCGCCGGCCGACCTTACGGAAGGGCCTCGATTCGCCAGATCGCTTCTGCGGCTCGGTATCTGGCGGTGAAATTGCCCTTGCCGACATGGCCGCGGATGCAAATCGAAGACTTCCCGTCCCGGATCGACATGCTGAGTTTGCTCATCGACACTTTTCCGGGGATGTCCGGTACGCTTCTGACGCATCCGTCGGCGGCAACCCGAAATAGCCCGCCGCCGGGAATCCTGCACCCCTGACCGGGTTTCAGGTCCTTGCCGACACTGCAAGAGCCGCGCCACGATACCGGCTCCCGGGCCGTATCGTCCGCGACCCGGGTTCGCGCCTTCGCGTTCGCCCTTTGCCGGGCCGCCTGCCGCGCCGCTGCCGACTTGTCGTGCGCATCCTTGAGCCGGCGATAGGCGGCGCTGCCGGCCAGCTTCCTGTTCCTGGTCGCCAGTTCGAACGGAGTCTTGCCGAGCGATATGGCCACCGGATCGGCGCCGGCATTCAACAGCGCCGCGACGACCGCCGGGTTCCCACTGAACCGGGCGGCTATGTGCAGGGGTGTCGCTTTTTGTCCGTTCCGGGCATCCGGATCGGCGCCTGCCTTCACCAAAGCGGCGACAACCTCAGGATTCTTGTTTCTCGACGCGGCCAGATGCAATGCCGTCCAGCCCGATTTGTCCCTGGCATCGGTGTCGGAGCCGGCCTGCACCAAGGTGATGATGCCCGCCGCGTCGCTGTTCAATGCGGCGGCGGCATGAAGGGGTGTCAGACCGCCCTTGCTCCTGGCATCGGGATCGGCACCGGCCTTCAGCAGCGCCGCCGCGATCGCCGTATTGCCGTTATGCCGAACGGCGAAATGCAAAGGCGTAGTCCCTCTTCCGCTGCGCGCATTGGGATCGGCGCCGCGTTCCAGTAGTGCCGCGACGATCGCAGGACTGCGGCCGATCTTTGCGGCCAAATGCAAAGCTGTGGCGCCTTGCTTGTTCCGGGCATTGGAATCGGCGCCGCCCTCTAGCAGCACTGCGACAAATGCAGGGTTGCGGCGGTTCTGGGCTGTTGTTCGGCGTTGCATTTAGACGCTGATCGGTATGCCAACCCATTGAACTTGCGTCAGTCTGTCGGGTCAAAGGAGCGCGCCGAATAACAACCGAGGGGACCGGGAGTGGCGATGAGGCGACCTGCCCCCGGCTCGAAGGCCGGGGCTGGCGGTGAAGAGCACGCGGGGCGGGCGGTTCGACGGGAAAATCATGCTCACGCATTTAGCCCAGAGAGACGATCTCCGCGATCCGCCCCGCCGGCGTCGCGGCGTCGAGCCGGACCGTCGCTCTGTCCGGAACCGAGTCCAGGCGCTCGCCGACCGGACCGGAGTCGCAGGGGCTCTCTGCCCCGACCAGCAGCGGCGCAAACGCCACATCCGCATCGGCCGCCGGCAATACCAGCCGACCGTCCCGGGCCAAGCGGCGCCAGCCTGACAGCTGGTTGGCGTTGAGGTCGTATCCGCCACCCATTTCGGGTGAGTCAAGCCGGTTGCCTTGAAGTGTCAATCGGCGGGGCAGACTCTGCGAAAGACAGATTAGAGCGACTGGGCAGCACTAAATTATCTTAACTGCACAAAAATCTCATTTTCCATTCCTATCACCACAAATGTCGGTATTCCGGTGTTGGAAGGACAACAAATGCAGAGAATATCCGCCGCCAAGTCTCTGGACCGCATGCCGGAGGCGTTCGTATCCGACAAGCACATCGCGCGGGCTGCGTCGCGTGCGGTCGAGGCCGGCAAACTGCGCAAGATGGCCTCGCGGCTCTAGACCCGAAATATGGCCGATCCACCCGAAGCGATCATCGTGCGCAATTTTTGGAACATCGTCGTCGGGTATTTCCCAGGAGCGCTCATTGCCGATCGAACCGCGCTGGAGAACGCTCCGGCAAGCGACGGCTCGGTCTGTCTGATTACCGCGCGCGGCCGGGACATCCCACTGCCGGGACTCACCCTCCGGCCACGGCGCGGTCCGGGACCGCTCCCTACTGACCGGCCGTTTCTCGGCGAACTCTTCCTGAGTTCAACCGCGCGCGCCTATCTGGAAAACATGCGTCCGTCGCGGGCTCGTGGCTCGTTCCCTCGGCCGAGCCGGGATCGAGGAACGGCTCGATACTTTCATCCGCCGTTCGGGCGAAGACGCGGCGAACCGGCTGCGTGACGAGATCGGTGCCCTGGCGGCCGCCCTCGACCTCGAAGAGGAAGCTTCGGCCCTCGATGCGTTGATCGGAGCCATGTTCGGCATCCGGCACGCGCGACTGGCGAACGATCTTGGAGACGGATTCTCCGCGCCCCCTGATCTCGCCGGCATAGATGATCCCAAACAGATGGACTTTCGCCATAGCCTCACCTTCGGGCGCGGCTGCCCAAATGCGGTTGAGGATGTCGGTCAACTCTTGTGGCGTCATCGTCGATCAGCTTGTGGCCCCGCCGGAATAAAGCGCTTTACCCATTCCGGCTTCCCTAGCGAGGGTGGGGAGTCCGGGTCAACCCGACGAGCCGTGAGGCGGGTGTCCGGAAGGAACGGAGGCAACGCACTTCCCGCTTGGCTGTCACGCAGATCACCCTGCAAGCCATGGCTTCAGTTCCGCCGACAGCCCAGACCGCAGGACAACCCTCAAAATCCCCTATTGCCGGAAAGCCCATGCAGCCGATGAGAAGGGAATTACGCGTATCTGAGATGCGCGATAATTCTTGATCTCTCAGGTGAAATATGTGATTATTCCGCATCTATGATACGGGACAATTCGTCGTGCTCCACCTTGTGGGCGAAACCATCGACGCAAAGCGGGCGCACCGTCGCGCCCGGGCAGGGGAGCTGATCCAGCTGGTCCGCGGCGTCTATGTCGAGTCCGGCAGCGACACTGAAACCGTGATCCTGGGTCACGCAGTCCGTATCGCCCATTATCTCTACCCTAAGGCCTATCTGTCCTCGGCGAGCGCGTTTCTGCTAGGGCCGGCGCCGGACGGACGGCTGTTTATCAGCGGCCGGCGCAATCAACGCACGCGCTTTCGCACTGTTGAGATCGTCCAGAACGAAGCGCCGCAGAACCCATCGATCGCGAGTGCCGTGATCGGCGACGATCTGGGCGAGTTGCGCGTCGACGTGTCCTCGCCGCGCCAGCGGTTTCTGGAGGCTTTTCGGCTCAGGAGTGAACACGCCGGTGCGATCACCGCCGAAATGCGCCGTCGAATGGCGGCGCGCCTGGTCGAGGAACACGGTTCGCCAGGGGCCGCGGCCGATGCAGTTTGGGGGCTGGCGCGCGCGAATGGCTGGTATCGCGAGGGCGAGGGCGCAGAGCGTTTCCTCCTGCAGCGGCCCAGTGCGGCTGCGGTTCCGGCCAACAAGGCCGCCCTCGATCTCTTGGTCGCCTGGCACGGCGAACCGCTCGGCCGCCTGATCCATGATGGCTTCGAGTGGCGCTGGAAGCCCCGGAAGCGGAGCGGGCCGCCGCTTGTCCGCGAGACCGCGCCGGGGAAACTTCCTGCCTTCATCGAATCGCTCTTGCCCGAAGGCTGGCTTGCCCAAGTTCTGCAGAATCGCGACGAACGCGAGGCGCTTCGCAGCGGTCGACGCTATATGTCAAACATCGCTATCGTCCCGAGCGCTGACGAACTAGAGACCCTGCCAGCCGATGTCCTTGCGACGCCGCTCGCCGCGTTCTTCGAGGCGGGACGCTTCACCGGACGCTATGCAGGACCGGCGCGCGGCGAGATCAAGGAGACTTTCGAACAAAAGCTCGCCCAACTCTTCGCAAAAACCCGGACGCCGCGCCTGTCAGGTTTCCAAATCAAAGCACCGATGAGTCTCCTCTCCGATGGGGCTCTCGTGCCGGCCATCGATCGACCGTTCACGCACATCCTCAAACCCGCCGGCACGGCAGGGTTCGAAACGCTGCCGATCGTCGAATGGCTCTGCCTTGAACTGGGCCGCGCTGCCGACTTCGAGGTGCCGGCGGCGGCATTGGTGGAGATGCCCGATGGCATGCCGCCGGCTTTGGCGGTCGAGCGTTTCGACATCCGGCGCGGCGTCGGGGACCGGCGCCGTCTTGCACTGGAAGACTTCTGTTCGATCCTGGATCTGCCGCCCGCGGCCAAATATGACGGCACCATCGAACGCGTGGCGAGGGGTCTCCGGCCGCTGTCGACAGATCCGGCCGCTGACCTCAACATTCTGTTTCGCCGCGCCCTATTCGCCTGGCTGATCGCTGATGGTGACATGCACCTGAAAAATCTCGCAATGCTGAAGACGGCCAGCGTCGGGGACAAAGCATTCGCGTCGGTCCGATTTGCGCCGCTCTATGATGCGGTTACCACTCGGATCCTTCCTGGCCTTGCCGGCGATCGTATGGCCCTGAAGCTCAATGGCAAGGATGACCGGCTGCGCCGGCAGGATTTTCTCGCGCTGGCGCGGACGATCGGGCTGGCAGCAGCCGAAGCCGAGACCGCCCTGGCAGAATTGGCCACACGACTTTCCCAAAGGGCAGCCGCGTTGGATCTTCCGGAATCTGCTGAAGGGTCGGAGGTGGCGAGGGCAATGCGAGACAAGGTGATCGGTATCGTCGCGGAACGGTCGGCCGCCTTGATGGAGACCCTGTCTTGAGAAGGACTTTCGTGGCTGACCCCGTAACGAGCCAATCCTGTCTCTCGCCCGACGCCGCTCACCCCACCGAAGGCGCATAGGGAACCGGACGGCGCTGCATCGCCGGCGAGAGACCGGGAATCGCCAGCCCCGGACCGCGGCCGGAGCCGGGAATTGGACCTCAGCCCGCAGCGGACCGGGACGCGGCGGGCAAAGGCTGAGCTTCGACCGGCCGTGCGGAAGACCGCACCGCGCGCCGGAGGCCATGGCATCGACGCCGCGAAACCCCTGGGAATGCCGCCGGAACGGAGCGCAGCGCCGATAGAGGCGTTTACGAAAAGGAAACACGGGAAGGAACCGCGATTCCGGCGATGCAGATTCCAGAAGCCTTGCGGTGCTGATCGACGCCGACAACACGAGCCCGCCCTGGTGCGCTATCGCCTCGTGGACTACTCGGCGCCGGCGATGCACGCCCACAAGAAGGTGACGGTCGCCCTGAGCCAGGCGTGGGGGGTGGCTCACTGAGCTGACTGCCGGCACCGCGACCATGGTGAGTGGCGTACCGCCATAGAGTCTGATTGCGTTGGACAGCAGGCGGATCGCCCCGTTTGAGTAGACGACAGTCAGATTGAGGGCTCGGCAATCCGGCATCAATTGTATGCACTTGAGCCAAACTCGTAGTCGGCCTTTTCCGCATGGGGCCGGAAGGCATCTGACTAGGCCGTGTATGGCCGCGGCGTGCTCCTGGTCTCGCACGATCTGCATCTGGTCATGGCGGCAACCGACACCGTCGTGTGGCAGGCCAGGACCTGGCACCGTCTGCCCAGCTTTCGACCTATGTGGCATTCACGCTGACTGCACCAGTGACCACGCGACCCGGTCTGCCACAAACTGCGCGAACGGCCGGATATCTTGATCGATACTGGCGCTTTCGAGCACCGCCAAGTAGACATCGCGATCCTCGACCCGGATGACGGTCCACGGATAGCCGCCGGATGCCAGCATCGCGTTCATGACAAAGCGCGCCATGCGCCCATTGCCGTCCGGGTAAGGATGGATATAGCCGAACAGCCAGTGACCGAGCACGGCGCGAACGGACGGTTCGGTTTCAGACTCCAGCAGATCGAACAGGGCCAGCATGGCATCGCGCACCGCCTCCCGGCGCGGCGGCACATGCCGCGATCCCCTCAGAAATACCGCATCGTTGCGATAACCCGCCAGAGCGGAAGCCGCGATCAGGCCGGCGGCGACGCAAGGCTGAAACAGCTCACGATACCAATCTCGATGGGCCTCGCGGACCAGAGTACCGGCTTCGCCACCGTCAACGATCGCGCCGACCGTCGCCCGCACAAGCCGGAATGCCTGCCAGTAACCGCGCGCGGCCAGCGCATCGCGGCTTTGCCGGTCGGCTTCTTGATAATCCGGGTCCCAGTCGCCCATGCGCACCCGGTCGATCAACTCCGGCGTGACGCGGTAGCCCTCGATTGACAGCGAGTGATAGGCATCGTTTCGATAAATGTCATCGACGAAGGACAAGTAGGCTTCAGTGTCTTTCGGCAGGCCGGGCGCTTCGGGAAATGCTGCCATCACGGGTTCCCGCATCGACTCCCACAACGATTGCAGACGGCCAACAATCGGCGCTTGCACCCGGCTTAGCGCACCGAATACCTGTTCCGGCTCAAACGGATCGGCTTCGCGGACATCGTAGCCGGCGCGTTTCATGACGCTCAGAATCTCATCGGCCACGTCACCCCTGCCAATCCGGCGGAAGGCACCGGCCAGCCGCCCGGCAATCACTGAATGACCGCCATCGAGCAGCCGCCCGAGCACGTCGGCCGCATCGCGGATGCCCGAGAGGACGACCTGCGCCTCGACAGGGTGCCGGACGAAGAACGCCTCCGGCACGCGCACCACTGCCGCCTCGGGCACAAACAGCCGCAGCCCGTCCCGTTCCGTCAGGTCGGCATCCGGCGGCATGTCCTTCTGCCTGAGGTCGTATAGAGACGTGCCGAACAACAGTTCGACGGTGTTGTTGGCGCCCTTGGGCGTATAGACGATGACCTGCTGCGGGATGACGGTGTTTTCCGCGTGGAGCAGCAATGACTGTTCCGGCGACAGGTGCCAGTCCGGCCCGAACCGGGCCGTGCAATAGGCCGTGCAGAACTCCCAGAAGGAATCGCACCAAGGCGTCGTATCGCCTGGATCGGCATTCGGGCTGCAAGAAATCAGCCAGCCCTTCATCACCTCGCGCAAAAAACCGTTCCTGACCAGCCGCTCGCGGTGAACGCGTGTCAGTTCGCCGGAGCGGAAGACCCGCCGCCCCCGGCCCTGGAGCTTCTGGATCTGCGCCAGCGACGCAGCGAGCTTCTCATTCGGTTTGACCATGCCGGATAATCCGCGTGAACTCACAAGTTTTACGTGCCGCATAAAAACAAGTACATAAAGCTGCATATAATCAAGTCAATTATGCTGCGCACATACACGTGAATTACGACGTGGCGACACAACGTTTCTGCTACACAGCGATGGTCGCAGGAACGCGGATTTCAGTCGCACCCGAGTAAGGACATTGGAGGTTGCGATGAGCGATGGTCCCCACAGAAGCCTGAAAATGCCACGCGGCTGGAAGAAACTCGCGAACGCGCCGACAACAAGGCATACGCGCCTGAAGAAGTACGCGACGCCACGCCGGGAGCGCTTGAGCATGATTGGCGCGCGGAAGTGCCGGACAGCGTCTGCAAACGCGTACGCGACATACTTGGCGACAATCAGAATTTCCTTTTCGGCGATCAGCGGGCCGACCGGCTCGAAGCCCTGCGCGGAGAAGCGGCCGGATCGCGCTTGGCAATGCCTTGCTCGACTACGTGATCGAGGCGGCTGCGCGGAGACGATGCGGCGATGAGGCGTTGAGGGAAGCGGCCGGCAAGGCATTGACAGATCGCGCCGCGCGCGGCGCCCGTCAGGTCGAAGAACACTATTGCCGCGAGTCCACGCTCCACGGTGCCGCCCTTGTCCGTGACCCAATCGAAACCGGGATACCGCCAAGCGTCGGATCGTGAGCAACGACAGCGCTCGCGACATGCGGGCGCTCGAGAGCGTGAGTGGCACCGAGCGCCCTCGGAGCAAGCGTCCGTCGAAGACCGTGGGTATAGGCTTCAGGGTCTGACTCTTGAGGATGGCGCGTCCGGCGGAGGTTCTGGGTGTTGTTCGGCACCCTAGATTGAACCCTAAAAATCAAATGAAATCAATAGGTTCGCGCGCCGATCAGCGTTGAACCCTTGCGCCGAACGGCATTCTCCACAACAGCGACCGCGCCATGGCCGCCGTCAAGAACGGCAGCCACAAGACTTTGACCTGCACTCCTTGATAGCATAATTTGATGTCAGGATGGCCCGTGAGCAGGCTATCGACCGAAACGGAGCCGCCGGCATGAGCACAAGCATCATCGTTCGAGACATCGATCCTCGTGACAAGTCCTGGCTCCGACGCCAAGCCCGCCAGATCGGCGTGTCGATGGAGGAGCTGGTCCGCCGTCTGATCCACGAAAAGCGCACCAGGACCGAGCGCCGTCCGAAGCCATCCGAAGCCTTCGCACGGCATTTTGGGGAGGAGCAGGGGGTCGAGCTTCCGCCGGTGGCCCGTCGCGGCTACAACCCGTTGTCGTTCTCCCGTGAGGAGGATGAATGACCGCACCGCTCGCGTGGCTCATAGACACAAACGTCGTCTCCGAAATGATGCGACCGAGGCCCGAGCCTCGGGTCGCCGCCTTTCTCGATTCTATCGCCGACGAGGGTCTCGGGCTCGCCTCCGTCACCGTCTGGGAGGTGCTCGACGGCATTGGCCGGGTCGATCCCGGCGGGCGACGGCGCGCCCTCGCCGACCAGTTCCAGGATCTTCTCGACGAGCTGTTCGAAGACCGGATCGTCGACTGGTCCCTGGCCGATGCGCAGGCATGTGCGCGGATCATGGAGGAAAAGCGTCGGCGCGGTCAGCCGCTCGACGACCATGTACCGGATGCCTTTCTGGCGGCGGCCGCGGCCACGCGCGGGCTCGCCGTCGTGACACGGAATTCAGGCGAGTTCCGCAACACCGGGGTCGAGACGGTAGATCCCTGGGTTGCGGCGCCACGATGAACGTCGTTCCGGACCCCAGACTGTCATTCGGCGTGGAATATTGACCCCCAACAATGTCCCGGTTTCAAATCTGCGCGACTTACCGGAAATTCTCGTCTGCAGTCCAGACCACCATGGGTGTCCCGCCGCTGCGCGGGTGAAGGTAGACCTGCGCCGTTCCCGGCGTGCTGTCGTCTTTCACCGTCACCCGCATTCCGCGCTCCATGGGGTAGCACCGCCCGGAATTATAAACCTGCTCGATCCAGGTTTGGTCTTTTGTGCGGTGCGCGCGCAGCGCCGCTTTGCGATACTCCTCATATGCATCTCTTGAAGAGCACGCCGCGCCGCCGGCCTTGTTTGTGGTGCGGTAATCCTGAGCCCATGATCCATTCGCGGCGATCATCAATGCCGCAGCGATCATCAATGCCGCAGCGATCGTTACCATCCCCGAGAGTTTTCTCATGACGGCCTCCATGTCTGTCGATAGACGGAGGCCCGCTCGGTTTGTCCGAGCACGGCATGGCGATGGCGACCGTCCATCGGTGTATCGGAGGCGGCGCGGCCCTGCACGGGCGCCCGCCTCGCCAGCCAAACGCTCTTGCCAACCCGGCCGGTGCCGGGCCGTTACAATCACCCGTGCGTTAGCGTGGTTCCCCGCCTATTCGCCAGGTACAGGGGCATCCCGCGCCGGGAACGGCTGTTCTGTTCGGCCGGCGACCTGACAGAGCGGGCTGCCTATGCGATTGCAGGAGAAAGCGTGCGAAGCAGGAACCGCGAAGTCAACGTATTTCCTTTGAATCCTCCCGGAAACGACGGCGGGACGCCCTCCCCCGGTCGCCCGGCCGCCGCCCGCTCACGGCCAAGGCTCTCCCCTCATCTGCGCGGGACGCAGGCTTGGCGCCCGGCGCGGTCTGTTCCTGTGACGGCGGCGTTAATAGTGTAGCATCGGGTGCTATATCGTCCGACACAGCGGAAAGCGCGCGAGGTGTGCGGGTTGCGCACGTTCAAGACCAAGGCGTTCGCCCGTTTCGCCGATCGCGAGGGGTTGGAGGATGCGGCGCCGTGCGAGGCAGTGCGGCGGGCTCGGAGCGGACAGATCGATGCCGACCTCGGCGGCGGTGTCATCGAGCAGCGGGTCGCCCGCACGTGCGGCGGCCGGTCTGGCGGGTTCCGCACGATCGTGGTGTTTCGGCTGGGGAGCGCGCGTATTCGTGTACGGTCTCGGGGCGGTCGCCTGACGGATTCCGGCCGGCGGGCCGCCATGTTGCGATAGTGTTGACAAGCGATATGAGAAAACCTTCAGCTCCTGAAATATCCCGACAAAAACGGCAGGCTAAGGTCAAGGCAGTTTCTTCCCGACAAGTTCGAGAAATACGTGGTAAAGGGCCGCCTGACCTATGTCGCGGGTAAGCAGCAGACCCGGCGCTGACGCCTGTTCGGCGAGGACGGAGAACGCTTCTCCACCGAAATTCTTCTGGTCCCGGGTGGACGCGTCCGGATTTTGGACCGGTCGAACGGCAATGGCATACCCAAGTCCGACGATCACGAGGCGCTGAGCAATGCGACGAAGCTGGCGTACAAGATGCGCCGGGCGTGTTTGGAGGCACGCGAGGGCCGGACGAACAGGCGGTAGGGCAGGGGGTGGCGCCGCGGCAAGTGGACGTCAGATCATTGACAATACTGGCATTTTCTCTAGAACGATACCGTGTCGGGAACGATGGATGCGCTCGAAAGACCGCAAGGACAGAAGCGCCTGCCTGACGTGCTTGGCTGCGTCGTCATGGTCAGCCGGATCGCGGTCGGCGACATCTAGGACCCGAAGCTGAAGCAGCCGCCAAGCGCAAGTCCGGTTTGGCCGGGGCGACGGCGCGAAAGGCAGCGCTGACCCCGGTCGTAGCAACGAGATTGCGCGCAAGGCCGCGCGGGCGCGGTTAGTCGTAGTTCCCGATTGTCGCCTGCGCCGTCGTTCCGACCTGTTGTCCGGGTCGATGCTGAATGCCGAGGGAGGGATGGACCCATTCTGGATTTTCCTCATCCTTGTCGTCAGCGCTGGCGCGCTGGTTATCTTCATTGCCTATTTGGGAAAGAAATTTTGATGTCGGCAGCCCGTGCCCGCACTTGGTGGGCGACCGACCGGGAGGGTCGGGATGGGTGCCTCTGAGTACCCCGGCCCTTCCAACCACATCCGCAAGAGAGCTCGCGCAAGCGATATGGACCCGGTCCGCGCATCTCCATGAGGGCCCGCGGCGCGTGGCATCCGATGTCCTTCTCGGCTTTATCCACAGTTCATCCCGGCGCGAGCATGACGTGCTGTTTGCGCCTGACATCGCTTCCGTCGATCGTGCAATTGGGAACCATTGCGTGGCAGTTGCCGGTCCACCCCCGGCGACGGCACGTCGCATTCAACGCAGCGGCCCCTGGCTCGCCGTTCGGCATAGCGCCGGCGCCGGGCTGCGTATTCCGCCTCGCGGTCGCGGTCGCGGTCGCGGCGCCCGGCCTTGGCCACGGCGCAGGGCGCGCAGTAGGCTGCGCCGCCGTAGGTGGGCGTCTTGCACTTGATGCAGACCCCGGCGGCCTGGCGGGCGTCGTAGTGGGCGCGCGGCGTCGCAGCAGGCCCGGCACTCGGCCGCCCCGTTGGCCGGCTTGCCGTAGCTGGTGCAGTCGCCCCGTGCACGCCGCTCGGCGTAGCGCCGGCGGTTGGCTTCCCGCTTAGCCTTGAGGTTGCGCCGCCTGGAGCGGGTCTTGGCGCAGGAATCGCAATAGGCCTTGCCGCCAGGCGCGGGCGTCGCGCATTGGACGCAGAGGCCCTCCGACCGGCGCTCGGCATGGCGCGCGCGTTTCGCCTGCCGCCGGTCCTCACGGCACGGCTCGCACATCGCCCGGCCCTCCGCCGGCGGGGCGTTGCCGCAGCGGATGCATAGGCCGGCGGCCCGGCGGGCCTCGATGTCAATTGGGACTCAAAAGTTCCCATTCGTTGGGATCGAAAGATTTCCACTTCGGGCGTGAGGTCGTTGCGCTCGACGTGTAGCCGGTGACTGCGCTCGCGCTCGAATTGCTTCTCCCGCTCGGGTCTCCGGGAACGAACGATCATGCGCCATCGAAGCATGATCATGCGTTTGTTGCCCGAACTGGGTGAGGACCCGGCCGTCTACGATGCCGGCCTGATCAGGCGGGTCGTACTCGCGATGGCTCAGGCGAACTCGTCCGTTTCCGCGAGGGCAATGACCGCGGCGCTCCGTGCCTATCTGAGGTTCCTTGTGGCCCGCGGTGCCTGCCAGCCATGGCTCGATCAAGCAGTTCCGACGATCCCCCAGTGGCGATTGTCGACAATGCCGCGTTATTTGCCGAAGGCCGATATCGAGCGGCTGATTGCGTCCTGCGACCTCACGAAGCCACATGGTGTCCGCGACCGCGCAATCCTGCTGCTGGTGGCGCGTCTTGGCCTGCGGGCCGGAGACATTGCGGATATGCGTCTCGACGATATTGCGTGGGCGCACGGAACCCTGCGCGTTCGCGGCAAAAGCCGGCAGGAGACCGATCTCCCGTTACCGCAGGACGCCGGAGACGCTCTGCACGATTACCTCGAACGGATACGCCCGGCGGTAGATGACGAACTCGTCTTTCTGCGGTCCGTAGCCCCCTTTCGACCTCTCAATCACCGAAGCACGGTGTCCAGTATTGTGCGAAGTGCAATCCGGCGCGCCGGCATCCCGGATCCGCCGTCTTCCGGCGCACATCTCTTGAGGCATTCGGCTGCGACCTCGATGCTCCGGGAAGGCGCAACGCTCGAGGCCATCGGCGCCGTCCTTCGGCACAGCTCTCCCGATACGACCGCCCATTACGCCAAGGTCGATCTTGCCATGCTGAGGCAGGTCGTCCAGCCGTGGCCGGAGGTCTCGTCAT
>MPMX01000055.1 GCA_002238725.1 Rhodospirillaceae bacterium bin65 | reverse complement strand
GCGCCGGGCTTGCCTGCTCGCCGGACCGTGAGACCCCGGCGCACCCGAAATCCGCAAAATACGCCGACGCACGGCCCGGCAGCGCTGGATCGAACACCCTGATCGATACCCAAAGCTGCCGGAAAATCCCCGATCCGCTCCCGACAAAACCTTCCCCGGGAATTTCGCAGAGGAATCCCTTGGGGGAGGGGGTTAGGGGGAGGGGTCCACGGGCACCGGCTGCGGCACCGGAATCCGGCGGCCGTGCGGTGCCGGACAACCCCCCCCCCTCCCCCCCCCCCCTCCCTTAGCCCCTCCCCCAAGGGGAGGGGGATTCGGGCGGAGACGGCTTTCTTTCGCCCGACGAATTTGTAGGGGAGGGTTTGAAACCCTCCCCTACGCCCCGGCGCCTCCGCGCTCTTCCCGCCCCTCGATACGCCCCGGATTGAATCCGGGGCTACTCGGGATGAGGGGTTTGGGGGTCTTGCGCAGCCTCGACACGACCCGCCCTCATCCCGAGTAGCGCGAAGCGCGTATCGAGGGGCCGGCCCCGAGCCTGTCGAAGGGGCCCGCCCGCCAACCCCTCACCCCACCAACCCAGGAGTCCCCCATGCCCGACCATATCCGGATCGGCGATGTCAGCCCGCGCGTGCAGTATGTTGCGGACGGCGCGCTGCGCACGTTCGACTTCCCCTTCCCCATTTTCGACGCCGGCGACCTCACGGTCTTCCTCGACGAGGCCGAGCAGCGCGCCGGCTTTACCGTGGACGGCGCGGGCGGGTCGCGCGGCGGTTCGGTCCGCTTCGAGGCCGCGCCGGCGAGCGGCGTCCGCGTCACGCTGCAGCGGGTCCTCGCCGTCGAACGGACCACCGATTTCCAGGAGGGCGGCGCCTTCCGGGCCGATACGATCAACGACGAGTTGGACCGCCAGACCGCGATGATCCAGCAGATCGCCGACCAGACGGCCCGGGCGCTGACCGCGGCGCCGACCGACCCGACCGTGACGCTGTCGCTGCCGCCCAAGGATGTGCGCGCCGGCCGCTATCTGGCGTTCGACGCCGACGGCAACGCGATTGCCTCGGGCGGCGGCCCGCCGGCGACGCCGGTCACGCCGTTCGCCGCCGGTTTGCTCGACGACGCCGACGCCGCGGCGGTGCGCAAGACCCTCGGCCTGGACGACCTCGGCGCCCTCGCCGCCCTGTCCGCCGTCGACGCGGACCAGTTGGCGGCGCGGGTCAATCCGCTGGGCCGCCACACCGTCTGGGCGCCGGCGGGCGCGATGACCGGCGAAACCGGCAGCGAGCCGGCGATCGTCGCGCGCAAGCTCGCCGGCGGACTGATGCTGTCCGCCCTGGCGTTCGATGCCGCCACGCCGCAACACGCCCAGTTCGCCCTCGCCATGCCCAAGGGCTGGGACGCCGGCGACCTGACGGCGACCCGCGGGTCGTCGGGGCAGTCCCGCTCCTGTTCCGGCTGCGGCAGTTGCCGGGGCGGGAGCGGCAGCGCCGGCGGCGGCAAGGGGCGGCGCGGCGGCGGGAGCGGCGGCGCAGCCGGGGCCGCGGTCGCCGGCAACGCCAACATCCAATGGGCAAACGAAGGAGTGCGCAATGGCGCTGTTCGCTGACGTGAGAAAACGCCTTTCAGCCTGCGAGGGCTGCCGCCGCCGCCGCGCGGCGCTGCGGTCCGCCTGGCGGCGATTCTTCGGCCGCAAGGAAGACACCGGCGGCCTCTCGCCGGATTTCGGCCGCTATTTCCTGGTCGTCGAGCATATCGACGCCGACAGCGGGACCGCGACCTTCCGGCTCAACGGCCGGGAGGACGACGGCTACCGCCTCGGCCTGGATATCCCGGTCGACTGGCAGGGCCGGCCCGTCGATCCCGAAACCCTGATCGAATCGATGGCCGCCGAGGCCCTCCCGGCCGTGCGGCGCGAACTGGCCGGGGCCGGACCGCCGGACTACAGCCGGCTCAAGCCGCTCGAAGGCCGGAAGATCGACATCGCCCCCTTCATCGAACGCCACTATCGCTGTGAGGATTGCCGCTATGGCTGAACAGGTATTGATCCGGATCGACGGCCTGGACCGCGAGACCGGAACCGTCAACGTCACCGTCAACGGAACGGACCACGCCTTTCCATTGCCGCTGGACAGCAACTACGACCCCTTGCGCGGCGTTGCGCTGCGCAACGAGGTCATCGACCAGGCGATCGCCTGCCACCATGCCGCGCAGGCCGACGAGGCGCGCTGCCGGCCCGGCGTCTGCGACGCGGCGGCGGCGGAACTCGCCGTGCTCGCCGGCGAATTCGACGTGTCGGCCGACTATGCCGCCTATTGCGAGACCATGAACGCCCGGCCGGACCGCGAAGCGCGCCATTTCAAGATGCGCACGGTCGACGGCGCCCGGCGAGACAGCGCCCAAAACGACACTTCGGGGAGGGCGCGCGCATGACCGCAACCGAAACCTTCCGGGCCGAACGCTTCGTCTTCGCCTTCAACCGGGATGCGCCAGGCCATTCCTACGAGGCGGCGGTCTCCGACGATGCCGGCAATGCCGAGATCGACCATCCCTTCGGCATGGTCGTGCTCGGCGGCAGCCTGACGGTCGAGCGGCCCGACGGCGCGGTGGAAACCCGCCGCCGCGGCTTCGTCAGCCCGGCCACCATCCCGACCGGCCGGTGGCGCTTCACCGCCGGCCCCGAAGGGTGCCGCACCGTCTGCACCCATCCGCGCGACGATGCCGACTGGGCGAAGACCGCCATCGAACTGGCGGCCGGCGCGCTGAGCGCCGACCTGTCCGGCCACGACTGGCTGCTGGTCGCCGACGGCACGGTGCGCGACGGCAGCGGCCCGCTGCCGCCGGCGACCCTGATCGACCTGACCGGCCGGGACGGCGAATACCGCCTGGCCGCCGAGGACGACGCCCTGCTGGTTGCGATTGATGCGCGTGCTGCAGTTTGACGGCGCGGCCGTGAAACCCGGATACCGGGGCCGGGCGCTGGCCGAGGACGCCGCCCGGCTGCTCGAGCGGCTGCGCAACCGTCCGCTGCCGGACGATCCGCGAACGGCCGCCGCCCTGCGCCGGGCGACCGAGGCGGCCTTCGCCATACTGGAACAGGCGCGCAAACTCGCCGAACGGCAGGCGCGCGAACCCAAGGAAACCCCATGACTGAAAAGAGACGCGCCGGTTGGAAACGGCGCGACACCCGCCCCGCAACGAACCGGGCGCTCGCCGCCGCCGCCGCCCGGCTGCTCGACCGGCTGCGCAAGGAGCGGCTGCCCGAGGATGCGCAGGAGGCCGCTGCGCTACGCAAGGCGACAAGGAACGCATTCCTTCTTGTCGAACAATTGCGCACGCTGGCCGCCGCAGAAGCGCCGGTTCCGGCCATTTCGCGCCCCGCGCCGCGAAAAAATAAAATAGACAGACCGTTCTTTTTCAATCCGGACGTGCCGGTGCTGACGGGAAGCGCGGACTGCGTCGACCTGGAGAAATTCCGCAGACGGGTCGACCGGGCGATGTCCGCCGCCCGGAAGCGCGCATGACGGCAAAAGCCCCCCGACGCCAAAACGCCCGACGCCAAAGCGCCGAAGCCAGGAAGCTGAACTTCGCCCGTTATCTGTACTCCTGGAACGAGTATCACGACCGGACAACGCCATTGCATCACAAGCGGATCGCCGAATGGCTGGACGAGATGCTCGGGAAAGGGCGGCAGCGCATTCTGCTGCTGGCGTTCCGCGGCGCCGGCAAATCGACCGTCATCGGCCTGTTCTGCGCCTGGCTGCTGACCGTGCAGCCCGATACCCGGATCCTGACCCTGTCGGCCGACGAGGCGCTGGCCCGGCGCATGCTGCGCAGCGCGCGCAAGGCGATCGAACAGCATCCGGACTCCGGGCCTATCCGGCCCGAGCGCCCCGACCAGTGGTCGGCGCTGCGCTTCACGGTCGCCGGTTCGCCGCACGGCCGGGACGCCTCGATGCTGGCCGCCGGCCTCGACAGCAACATCACCGGCGCCCGGGCCGAGGTCGTGATCTGCGACGATGTCGAGGTGCCGAAGACCAGCGCCACGCGCGCCCTGCGCGAGAAGCTCCGGGAGCGGCTGGGCGAAATCGAGTTCGTCCTGACGCCGGACGGCATGCAGCTTTACGCCGGCACGCCGCACGCCTGGGACTCGATCTACGGGACCGGGCGGCCCAGAGGAACGGGAGACGGCCCGGCGGGGGACGGCCCAGCGGGGGACGGCGCGGCGGAAGGCGGCGGCTTCCTGGCGGGATGCGAGCGGCTCGAACTGCCGGTCATGGACGCGGCCGGCGCGCCGGCGTGGCCGGAACGCTTCGGCAGGCGGCATATCGAGAGGCTGCGCAAGCGCACCGGTCCGGTGCGCTTCGCCAGCCAGATGATGCTCCAGCCGGCCGACGCCGAGGAGACCCGGCTCGATATCGGCCTCATCCGGCCCTACGAGGCGGAACTCGAGCTGCGCACCGCCAACGGCGAGCAGCTCCTGTTGCTCGGCGGCCGGAAGATCCATTCGTCGACCGGCTGGTGGGACCCGGCCTATGGCGGCGAGGAGCGGCGCGACGCCAGCGCGATCGCCTGCGTCCTCACCGATGCCGACGGGCATCATTACATCCACGACGTGCAGTATCTGCGCACCGGCCCCCGGACCGGCCTTGAAACCGGCCCCGAAAGCGGCGGCGACGCCGAAGCGATCGCCCAGTGCCGCCAGGTTGCGGACTTTGCCGTGCGCAACCTGCTGACCGCCGTGACGGTCGAGCAGAACGGCATCGGCGCGTTCCTGCCCGGCCTGCTGACGGGCGTGCTGCGCGAGTCGGGCATCGCCGTCCACAAGTGCCACAACCACGGGCAGAAGGCGGCGCGCATCCTCAAGGCGTTCGACGCCCGCCTCGCGGCCGGCGTGCTGCACGCCCACAGGGACGTGCTGGCCGGCCCGTTCGGCGCCGAGATCCAGGACTGGCGGCCCGTCGAAGGCCGAAAGGGGCGGGACGACGCGCTCGACGCCGTCGCCGGCTGCCTGGAGGCCGAGCCCACCCTCATCCACAAGACCGCACGCTACCGCCCGCCGGCTTACAACTGGCGCGGCACGGAGGGGATGCACCGGGTGACGATGGAATGAGGGCCCCTCCGCGCGCGCGCCACCGCTTGGGGGCGCCGTACCGGGAACCCTCGATGCCGGGCGCCATGCAGCCCCTTTGTCACCCCTTTTGCCACCCCGGCCGGAGCGCAGCGGAGAGCCGGGGTCCAGAGCCACAGGCGCAGGCCGTGCCGGCCGACTCTGGACCCCGGCTCTCCCTGACGGTCGGCCGGGGTGACAAGAGGGGTTTGGCGGAAAGGATATCGGGCTCCGCCCCGGCCCGCGCCGCCCTCCGACCCGGCGCCGCGCCATGTGTCGCTGCGGTCTGCCGGGGCGGCGCGCCATCCGCTATGGTCGCGGCGCACCGTCAGACGGAGGAAACGGAATGACCGCCTATTTCATCGTGCGCGCCGAGGTCGACCCGGAAGCGCGGGACGCGTTCGACAACTGGTACGAGACCGAGCATCTGCCGGACGCCGTCGCGGCCCTGGGTGCGGCTGGCGCCTCGCGCGGCTGGAGCGGCGTCGAGGACAACGTCCATATCGCCTTCTACGAGTTCGCGGACATGGCGGCGGTGCAACGGATGATGGCGTCCGACGCCCTCAAGGGCATGATCGCCGAGTTCAGCCGCCACTGGGACGGCAAGGTCACCCGCACCCGCGACGCAGTGGAGATCGTCCAGAAGATCTGAGGGGCGGTGTGGAATTCGAAAATTACAATTCGACTAAATCGTTGAACCCCCCGCCCCGATGCCGCTAGGGTTTCGGTGCGGTTAAACCCAATCCGATTGTACGGGAGAAAACGATGTTCCGAATCTGCGCTGCGTTGATTGCTTCTGTTGTGTTACCGGCGCTCGCCGCCGCCCCCGCCGCCTTCGCGGCGGACGGCAAGCCGCTCAAGCCGATGGCCAAGCCCGCGTTCAAGGCCGGCGCCACCAAGGTCTGGCGCAGCGCGGGGCAGGAAATGATGGAGATGGTCATGGAGGCGGGCGCGCAGACGATCTCCTACGCGCGGACCGACGGGTGCCGGTTTACCCGCTCGCACGAAGAGTTCGCCGTGTTCCTGACCTGGGAAGCGTGCGGCGGCGTCACCGGCCAGCAGAAGGTCACGCTGATCGACGGCAAGATCTGGCCTTTGAAGATCGGCCGGAAATTCGTCTACGAAATCGACGGCGGAAACGACCGCGGCCGAAACTGGCAGTTGAAAATGAACTGCACCGTCGAAGAGCAGGCCAGGATCGAGGTGCCGGCCGGCGCGTTCGACACCTTCCACATCGTTTGCGACACCGATTTCCGGCGGCGCGGCTATTACATGGCCCCGAAGCTCGGCACGGTCGTCAAGCTCTATCGCAAGAACTTCCGACAATCGAACCGGCCGGATCAGACCCGGGAAATGGTGTCCTACGCGCCGGGCAACTGACCGGGGCAGGCCCCTCGCCACCGGCCGTCATATCGACCGGAGCGGTTCGGCGAACCGCGGAGCGGAGATATCTTTCCCGCGCGGCGCCATCGTCCGAAGCGCCGTACCGAAAAGATTTCTCCACTACGCCCCGGATTGAATCCGGGGCTTCGGTCGAAATGACCGATGGGGATTCTGTCAGAACGGCAAGCGTCTAGTAAGAAAAAACATCTTTTTTTGTATTTTTTTCCTTGACAGGCCGTTTGTCCCGTCCTATCTTCCTCTTGTCAACGCCACCGGTGCGTCTGCTGCCCTCTGACTGATTGGGGGCAGGCGCGCCCGACCCGGGTGAGCCAGCGGCGTTGACGGCCGGCCGGGGGGCGGCCCCCCGTTCCCGGCGTAATGGCGCCGCCGCCCCCTGCGGGGCCGGACACCCCCCGACGGACAAGCCACGGCCAGACGGCCCGGCCGGCGCTCCTGTAGCGCCGGGACGGACCGGCGCGCCGCCTCCGGGCAACGGGATCCGCACAACGACCATCGTTCCGATCCGCACGCCCTGCGATGGCGCGGCAGCGTTCGGCCGTGCCTTGCCGTCTCGGGCGCCGGCGTCTCCGCCGGCACTTCCCTCACGGGGCCCGACCCGGCGGGACCGGCATCGCAACCCCGCGCTCA
Organism: Rhodospirillaceae bacterium bin65; assembly: GCA_002238725.1. Classification (GTDB taxonomy): domain Bacteria; phylum Pseudomonadota; class Alphaproteobacteria; order Bin65; family Bin65; genus Bin65. The sequence continues at coordinate 15,288 of MPMX01000055.1, read as the reverse complement.
CCCCACCCGTCCCCTTTTCCGGCCTGCCCCGCCGCCCTGCGCCCTATCCGGCGCGCAGCCGGCGCCCACCCTGCGTTCTGGGGGGCTGACAACCGGCCTGCAGGGACGCCTCCCCCGATGGCCGACCGGCCATCCCCTGTAAACCGGAACAAAGGAGACTGCTGTCATGGCGACAGACGTCAACACGTCCTTCTCCAAGCAATACGAGGCCGAGGTCCACGCCGCCTACCAGCGGATGGGCTCGAAGCTGCGAAAGACCGTGCGCACCCGCGACGGCGTGAAAGGCGCCAGCGTGGTGTTCCAGAAGGTCGGCAAGGGCACGGCCTCGACCAAGGCGCGCCACGGCCAGGTGCCGGTGATGAATGTCGACCACACGCCGATCGAGGCGACGCTGGCCGACTATTACGCCGGCGACTGGGTCGACAAGTTCGACGAGCTCAAGACGGCCCACGGCGAGCGCCAGGTCGTGGTCAACGCCGGCGCCTATGCGCTCGGCCGCAAGACCGACGAGCTGATCATCGACGCCCTCGACAGCTCGGCCAACTTCGCCGGCGACAAGACCGACGGCCTGACGAAGGCCAAGGTCCTGGCGGCGTTCGAGACGCTGGGCGAGGCCGACGTGCCGGACGACGGCGAGCGCTTCGCCATCGTCGGCTGGAAGCAGTGGTCGGAGCTGCTCGGCGTCCAGGAGTTCGCCGACGCCGACTATGCCGGCGCGGACGAGCTGCCCTGGCGCGGCGCCCAGGCCAAGAAATGGCTCGGCGCCCTGTGGATGCCCCATTCCGGGCTGACGAAGGACGCCGACGACGTCCGTCTCTGCCACTGGTACCACCGTACCGCGGTCGGCCACGCCAGCGGCCAGAACGTCAAGTCGGACATTTCCTGGCACGGCGACCGGGCCGCCTGGTTCGTCTCCAACTGCATGAGCCAGGGCGCGGCCCTGATCGACGCCGCCGGCGTCGTCACCCTGCGCTGCCTGGAGAGCTAGGCACGCAAGCGCCCCCTCCTCCTGGAGGGGGCGCCCTTTCCTTCTTCACCGCGAGAACCCCGCGCCGCCGCCGGCCGCGCGAAGGACCTGCCATGCCGTTTTTCGACTTCGACCCGATCGACCCGGAACTCGAACTCCGGGGCGACCTCGGCCCCGGCCGGGAGAACCGGCTCGACGACCGGATAAAGCTCGCCAGCGCCATCGAGAAGAAGACCGGCGGCGCGCCCCATGCCGAGCTCGGCCGTTACGGCGAAACTCTGGCGCGGCGTCTGACCGGCGGTGCAGCCGGAGAAGGCGGCCGACCCGGCGGGCGCAAGGATAGCGCCCTCTCGCCCGGTTTCCTCGGCGCCGTCGGCGCGGCCCAGATTCGGCGTGGGACCGATCCTGACGCCGTGGTGCTCAAGGACGGCCCGACCCGCGACGCCCTGCGCAACAAGGGACAAGGCAACGAGGTTAGCGGCTTCGCACTTTTGCCGAAGATCGCCCGGCCGGTCGGTCCCCGTGCGCCCAACCGCCCGCAGGACCGCCGCGTCCTCCAAGGCAAGCTGGCCAGCCTCGGCCATGTGCCGCGGGTGACGGAAAAGCCGCTGTTTCCGCCCGCCGTCGCCGCCGACCGCCCGCCGGTCTGGGACACGAACGCCATATGGGAGGGCCCGGTCCCGGATCGGCACTCCGGAGAGCCGCGAGTGCCGCAAGCCTCCTTCCCAGACTTCGACGCCGACCCGGGAATCGCACACGGACTGGACGCCCTTCTGGAAGGCGTCCGCCGCTTCCAGCTGGCCAAAGGGCTCAAGACGGACGGATTGGTCGATCCCGGCGGCCCGACCGAACGGGCGCTGGATGCGCAGAACGAAAAGGCCCGCAAGGCGCGGCTCGACCGGTTGGAAACCGTGAACCGCGAAATCATGGAGAGCGAAGCGCCGGAATACGCCCCGATAATCGACCGCTCCGCCGCCGACGCCCTCGCCGGCCTCGTCGTCGCCAACGAAGTCCAGGACCAGCGCCGGGAGAAGCTAGCGGAAAAACCGGACGAAGCGCGCGCAAAGATCGTCATTCAGAAAACCGTTCGGCAATTGAAAGGACCAGACAGTTCGAAGAAACCGGTCGATATAAACCAAAAAAACAACAATGCCGATGAAAAGCACCAAAGCGATTCTCGTTTCGACCTCTCCGATGTCTCGCTGGTTCTCGAGAAATTCGACGATAGCCACGTCGAGTTATTCCAGCAGAAAGACTACTGGAAGAACCGAACGACTCTCGTCGGAATTCTTGCCGAGATCGACGGCACGAGCGACGTCGCCGGCTTCGTCAGAAAAACGATCGCCGCCGAGCGGCGGGAAGCAAAGGCGCGATTAGGGAATATTCCGGACTCCAACTCCGGCCGGCCCGGTATCGTTCTGGCAAGCGGCAGGGGCGGAGGTCGGCAAAGGCCGCGACCGCAGCGCAGCATCGGGCGGGAAATCACCCAGCGCGGAAGCGACCTTCGGGCCGAGAAACTTCTCAAGCAGATTCGCAAATACGATCCGGGTTTCTGGTAATACCAGTTTCGCGCACCCGAACGAACGTCCGGATATACCAGAGACAATATCCGGTTGTTCGAGGAAACGCTCAGGCACCATCATGCGCGGGAAACAGCGGAAATTCGAAAACGACCAGGAACGGCATGGTCTTCAAGAAAGCTTCCGTCATTGAAACCCGGCCAGGAGTGGCTGCGGGGCTCCCACGGCAACGGGGGATTCATCCCCGAGCATATCGCGGCCCAGTTGCGGGGAAAACGGTACAGGAATTTCGATCACTTCAGATCAGATTTCTGGAAGGTGATTGCCGCAGACCCGATAACTAACCGCAGGTTTCCTCCCGAAGAAATTCAGAGAATGCGTGACGGTAAGGCGCCTAGGGCTCACGAAACGCAGTCGAGTAAAGGAAGGAAATCATAAGAAATTCATCACGCGAATCCCATTAAGGACGGTGGAAGGGTATATGACATGCGCAACATGATAGTCTTGACTCCGCGCATGCACGACTATATTCTGCCTCCAAATAAACACTATGGAACCGGCCGGCGCAATGAATAACTTGCTCGCCCGAGATGAAATAATCTCTTTGATCGAACAAATTTACCGCTTGGACGGAACGAGCGATGAAACAGGAGAAATAGAAAGGAAAACGGACAATCTTATCGATACGCTGGAAGCCGGGGTTCTCGACCCGGAAATTGTCAATTATATGTATTGGGAGATTCCCTCACTAACGCCCGAACAGATCGCAGACCGTGCGCTGGCCTACAAGCCGATTATCCTGCCGGACGAGAGCCAGCCCTGAAGTGCCGTCCCCCCGTGGCGCGCATGTATTCTGCCAAGGCGGCACTCTTCACCTGGCAAGATTTTTCGCCCTGAACTGCCTTCGCCGGCCGAAATCTTCGGCGCGCCAAGACTGAATCCAGCGGCAAGACCGACGGACTGACCGGGGCGAAGGCCCGGGCGGCATTCGAGAATTTGGGCGAGGCCATCATGCCGCGCGACGGCGAACGCTTCGCCCCGGCACGGTCGCTCGTGGGCGGGAAGCAGCGGTCGGCGCCGCCTGGCGTCCCGGCGTTCACCGACGCCGACCATGCCGGCGCGAACGAGTTGCCCTGGCGCGGGGCGCAGACCGGGAAATGGACCGGCGCCCTGTCGTTGCCCGGTTCCGGCCCGACCGGGGATGCCGGCAACATGGGCGCCTGCCACCGGTACCGCCGCGCGGCGGTCGCCAACCCCACCGGCCGCGCTTTCTGACCGAACAGTTCCCTCCTTCAACCGAGCGCACGCGCCGCCGCCTGATGCCTCCCTCCAGGCGGCGGCCGCGCGGGGCCGGAAGGCGATTGCGCGTCGGCCGACGATAGCGCGCCGCGCCCTTCCGGCCCGTCTCCCCGCCCCGGATTTCGATCCCGGGTTTTATTTTCCTGTACTTCCTGAAAGGACTGAAAGAATGGCTTACAAGAGCGACAATCTGAGCGTGCTCGCCTATGCGAACGGCTTCACGCTCTGGCACTACACGACGCCGGACGCGGCCGGAACGGTCGATACCGCCGGCTATTTCGACGATGCCGCGGACATGCTGCGCACCGGCGACATGGTGCTTGCCAATACCGCGACCGGCGGCAGCGCAAGGGCCGGCCTGTTCCTCGTCAACAGCGCCGGCGGCGGCAAAGTCGATGCCGCCGATATGCTCCAGTCCGGCGCCACCGACTCCGACTGATCCGGGCCGGGCCGCGCTCCGCCCTTTCTTCAACGCCGCCGGCCGGTCTCGCAGCCGGCCGGCGGCCAACCGGAGACTATCGTGATCCTTCCCACCTGCTTGCCGCCGCCGGGCCGGGCCGCGGTTTTCCTCGCTTTCGCCATGCTGGCCGGCGGCCTGTCCGCCGCCCTGGCGCAGTGCGGCGCCGCGGCGCCGGCATTCGCCGAAGCCGGGCGGACGCCGCAATGACCGGCCGCAGCAGCGTCGCCGACGCGGTCCGCGCGGCCGTGCGCGACGAGGCCCGGGCGCTCGGCCTGCTCGGCAACGGCGACCGGGAGCGGCTGATCCGCATGGAGGAGCGCCAGCGCACCGTCGAACAGCGGGTCGAGGCCATCGAGGCCAAGATCGACGCGTTGGCCGGCGAGTTGAAGGGGCGCGACGAGAAGATCGAGGAAAAATTCCTTACACGGGCCGAGGCGGCCGACGTGCTCGGCGACGTGCGCAAGGTGCGCTGGACGATCGTCGCCGCCGTGGTCGCCGCCATCCTTGCCGTGGCTTTACAGGGCCGGGCGGCCCTGTGAGCGGCCCTGTGAGCGGCCCTGTGAGCGGCCCTTTGAGCAGCCCTGTGAGCGGGCCCGGCCGCGTTCCGGCGCGAAAAGAATTAATGAACAGACCAGTCTTTCTATTAGCAGCCAAGGAGACCCCCATGCCCCCGCCCTTCCGCGCCCGTACCGTCGCGGCCTTCGCCGCCGAGCTGGACGCCTTCGATTTCGGCGAGACGCGCCTGACCGGCGTTCATGTCCACCACACCTACCGGCCCGACCACGAGGCCTTCCGGCGGCTCGGCGGCCGGCGCTGCGTCGAGGGCATGCACCGCTACCACACCGGCGCGCTCGGCTGGTCGGACCTCGCCCAGCACGAATCGGTCGGGCCGGACGGCTCGATCTGGTCCGGGCGCGGCTGGCGCCGGGCGCCGGCCAGTTCGCGCGGCCATAACGGCACGCCCCGGCGCCATCCCTTCATGTTCGAGATGATCGGCGATTTCGAGACCGTCGAGGACGCAGTCCACGACCGGCTCACCGCTGCGCAGCGCGACGCCGCCGTCGGCCTGTGCGCCCTGGTCTGCCGCCGCTTCGGCCTCGGGCCCGGCGACGCCGTGAAATTCCACCGGGAGCTGGGCGAGCGCTGGAAGTCCTGCCCCGGCAACCTGATCGGCAAGCAAGCATGGATCGCCGCTGTCGAGGCCTGGGAACCGGGCCGGATCGCAAACGGGACGCCGGCCCCACCGGACCCGGCCGGCCCGCCCGGCGCGCGCCAAGGGCGTTACGCGGTCCGCCCCGGCGACACGCTGTGGTCGATCGCGGGCCGGCACGGCCTGACGCTGCCCCAGCTTTGCGAATGGAACGACCTCGATCCCTCCCGGCCGATCCATCCGGGCGCGGTGCTGCGCCTGCCCGCCGGCGCCCGGGACGCCTGGGAAAACGGAGACACGCCATGACCGCCGAAGCCCCGGCCGAAGACGCCGAAGACGCCGCGGGCGCGCCCTGCCCGCACTGCGGCGCGCCCGATCCCCTGACAGCGCCCGCGCCCGCGCCCCGTACCGGGCTCTCGGCCTCCGACCCGGACCATCCGCAATGGGTGCGGCGGCGGCGCAAGCTCAACATCCTGTTCGGCGCCAGCCTGGCGACCTTTCTCGGCGTCGGCCTTGCGGCCATCGCCAACATGGTCCGGGGCCTGCCGGTCGACCCGAACGCCGCGTCGGTCATGTGGCCGCTGGGCAGCGCCGCCGCGGCGGCGACCGGCCTCTACGTCTGGCAGGGCGTGCGCCGGAGCGACGGAGTTGGCGGCTGGCAAAACGGCTGGCGGGGCGACCGGTGGGCCGGCCGGCGGAGCGGAGATCGATGATCGCCCTCGCCGCCGGCGCCGCCGGCGCCCTCTGGCGTTTCGGGATGCGCTCGAAAGCCGTCCGCCGGGCGCTCGCCGTGCTCGCCGCCATCGCCGCCGCCGGCTTTGTCCTGTGGCGCGCCCTGGACGCGGCCGAGCGGCGCGGCGCGCGCAACCGCCAGGCCGAAATCGACCGCGAAACCCTGAGGAGGATAGACGATGCGAACCGCGCTGAAAGCGACGCTAATTCCGGCTCTGCTCGCGACCGCCGCCTGCACGACCGCTTCAACCGCGACTGACGCCAGCTGCCGCGCCTTCCGGCCGATGACCTTCTCGGCGCGCGGCGACACGCCGGCAACCGTCCGCCAGGTCAAGGCCCACAACAGCAAATGGGTCTGCCTCTGCGAAGGCGACTGCCCGAAGCGGCGGCGGCGGGGGTGAGGCGGCGCTCCCGGCATCTCCCTTACGTTCGCCCTCCAATGCGCTCAGTGGCGGCACGGCGATGAGCCAGAACTCTTTACAGGCGAGATCCACGTTCCCACTGACGTGGATGAGGTCAAGGGATTGCTCGTCTGCCGCATTCAGGCGGTCAATCTGGCACAGTCCGTTTCGAGCCGTATACCGGTTCGGATCGCGATATCGCACGTCAGCGTATTCGAGAGCGCCAGCAACATGGTGGATACGCTGACCGAGTTTCCTGACTACCGGATCGGTGTCTCCTTTCGGCAGTCCGATTCTTCCGAATAGCTAGTTACAAATAACACGGCTCACGAGACGCATGGACCAATTCGGCCTAATACCAGCGGCGTCGGTTCCTGACTCATGAGGGGGATTCCCTTCCGGTGGGATTTATGATTCAAGGTCGTGGGCTTGAATTGGAGGCAGGTGATGGGAGCGGCGATCACCTTGCGGGGTGATTCCGATGAGTGAGACTCGTTCGGTAGTTCATGCTGCGTCGACTGAGCGGCTCGTCATCGACCACAACACTTCTTGAACTTCTTGCCGCTTCCGCACGGACACGGAGAGTTTCTCGACCTTCCTCGCATCAGCGGTTTCGGAACAGCGGATTGATCTGCGAGCATGCGTTGCGCTTCGCGAAGAAAGAGGCGAGGAGACTTTCGAGGGAACCACTTGCTCAGGAGGAAGGTGTCCGCCGCCGAGGCCAGAACACCCGCCGCCGGCTCAACTACCCCCAGCACAGTTGTGGTGCCAATCCGGATCAATTTCGTGGGCAACGCATCAAGCCAACTAGGCTTATCGAGGGCCTCTACGTACCGCCGCAGCGTGTCTTGTGCGGAGTCGCTAGGCTGACCATCGGCGAACCAGTCACGGAGTGCCTGAGCGTGTTTGGATTGGCGAAGTGCGAGAAGTTGCGCCGCCTGTAGTTGCTTTGCTGCAAAGGCCGCGCCAATATCGGGGACACCGCTGACCTCCTGAATCTTGGTGAATGCAGCGTTTCCTTCGAGGGGAAGACCGAACCTCTGCCCCTTTGCCTTCAGTAAGCTTAGGGTTGAGTCGTCACCGGTGATTTCCGTTGCCTTCAGATATCCGCCCAGTCCGAGGATGAAATTCTCGAATGCTACGCGAAGCACGGCGCTGATCTCCGGCGACTCGCCCGGTCTTGGGTGATCGAGCGAACCTAGGCGATAGTTTGGGTGGCAGTACGTGAGTTGATTTGCACCTATGCCGCGTAGCGCATTCATTGAGCGACCGGCGTTCCGAAGAGCCATTAAATCACGAAGGTAGGGACTGCCGAGGATGTCCTTGTACGTTTCGTCCCGAACCTCGTCAGATATCTTGTTCAGGGGGATCTCAACCACGTTCTCCGACAGAAGCTCAGTTAGCTCGGACTTCCGCTTCGGGTCCGCGAAGGGTGTTGTCGTCGAGAGAGCAATGTCTATAGCTTCGTCGATGGGCTTGAAGAAGGCGTATCCGAGATTCGGGGCATTTGCACGGTCGGGGCTGGGTTCGATCTGAAAGAAGACGATGCCTGCGCCGTCCCCCGCGTAGCCGAACCATTGGTCAAAGCGCGCGAGGACGATCACGCGGTTACGTACAAGCTCGTCGAAAACGCCTTCGCCAAGCATGAGGCGCAAGACGGGGAGTACTTGCAGGTTTCCCGTCGGTACGATGATCTGGTCGTAGAGAAGGACGTAGTTTGCTAGGCGCGACCAGTAGTCCCGAGAGGCCACCATCGCGTCGGAAGGGCTGCCGACATCAGGTTCGATTGGCCAGATACCGAAGTCACTCGCTAGGATCCGTCGCATGCCCTCTCACCCGTCGGCCACAGCATCGTCTCGAACCACTTCCGGGCCGCGTCCTCGGTCGAGAACAAATCCGCGAGTTCCAGGAGTGTGATCCCCTCCCGGTAGTGCTTGCCGGGCGCCATCGTCGCCATGCATCCTCCTAGCAGTCAACCCCGGTACCGACATTCTGAATCGGAGCGACCAAGATTACCTAGCACCAATCGTACCCTGCGCGGCAAGCTGGCCAGCCTCGGCTACGTCCCGCGGGTGACGGAGAAGCCGCTGTTCCCCGGCAGCGCCGCCGGCCGACCATCGATGCCGCCGTTCCATCCTCCGGGCAACGGAGCCGGCCGGCAGGGCGTCGACGGTCTGCAAACCCTGCTCGACGGCGTGCGCCGGTTCCAGCAGCGCGAGGGATTGACGAATGACGGCCTGGTCAATCCCGGCGGCCCGACCGAGCGCGCGCTGGACGTCCGCAACGAACGCGCCTGCCAAGCCCGGCTCGAGCGGCTGGAGACCGTCAGCCGCGAGATCATGGACAGCGACGACCCGGATTTCTCCGCCATCTCCGACCGCAGCGCCGCCGACAGCCTGGCCGGCCTCATCGTCGCGGGCGAAGTGCAGGACCAGCGCAAGGCGCGGCTCGATGAACCGACCGGGCGCGCTGAAAGCGGCGGAAGACGTCCCGAATTCGATGGAAAACAGGCAAGCCCGAACGGCGCCGAAAAGCCAGGCGATGCAGCGCAAAAGACGAATAAGGAAAAGAGAAACGGTTTCAGCGATGGCGCCCGGATTGACTCCTTAGAATTTTACGACGGATTGACGTTTTAGACAAGCCATTTGAGGATTACTTAAAATTAATCCGACAGGAAAGTTACTGGAAAAACCGAGCGGAATTCTGGAAGGAAGTCGCGGCAGATCCGATCACGCGTCGCGGGTTTTCGGCTAAGAATCTACGGGAGATGCGCAACGGGAAGGCGCCGGAAGTCCACAAATCGCAGTATTTCCGCGGACAGAAAACATATCATATTCACCATGCAGAACCGCTCTGGAGCGGCGGACCGATTTACGATATGCGCAAGATGACGATCTTGACTCCGAGGATGCACCACGAGATACTTCTTCCGGAACATCACTTTGGAATCGGTCGCTCCCGATGAACGATCTTCTCACAAGAGACGAAATCATTGCACTAATTCGCGAAATAGATCGGCTGGGCCGAAGTAGCATAGAAGGCGATGAGTTTGACAGAAAGTTGGAGAAACTGCATCGCAGGCTGGAGTCTGGCGTTTTGGACCCGAGTATAACGAACTACATTTACCTGGAAATGCCGGAACTGACGCCCGAGGAAATCGCCGACCGCGCACTCGCCTACAAGCCGATCATACTGCCGGACGAAAGCCGGCGCTGAACCGCCGTTCGCGTCCCGCCGAACGCGGCCCATCGGAAGCGCTGTTCTTGAGTGCAGATATTTCTTCGGGCCGACCCGCGTCCGCAGACCGAGTTCGACCGTGCGCTGATCCGGAGCGCGGCGTCAGGCCCGCACGATCTCCGGCGCGTGGCCGACCGGGAAGGCGACCGAGCGGGCGATGAAGCACAGGGCGTTGGCCTGTTCGTGCAGCCGCTCCGCCGTCGCGGCGTCGCTGTCGCCGGTTATCGTCACGCGCGGCCGGAGCGTGACCTTCGCGAACTCGCCGGCGCCGTCGGCGTGGGTCCGCATCGTGCCCTCGGCGCGGTCCTCGTAGGCCGTGACGACGACCCCGGCGCTCGCACACAGGTGCAGGTACCAGAGCATGTGGCAGGCCGAGAGCGCGGCGACCAGCAGATCCTCCGGATTGTGCCGGTCCGCATCGCCCCGGTAGGCCGGATCGGCCGAGCCGCGGAGCACCGGCCTTGCCCGGCGGGCGCGGGCCGCCGCGCGGCGGGTGGGCCGGACGGGCCGAGCCGCGGAGCACCGGCTTGCCCGGGCAGGCGATGTCGTGCTCCCGGCCGTAGCCCCGGTAGCGGCGCGTGCCCGCGCCCCGGTTGCCGGTCCAGGTGACGGTCGCGGTGTAGGTATGGTCCATCGCGGGGCCTCTTCAGTGTTCGCCAAGCCGTTTAATGCTGGTCGGTCCCTCAGGACGATTTCTGTCCGGGAACAGCCCGAATTTCTCTCCAAACAAACCGAATTGCCGCCCCGAACGGCGCGAAGCGACGATCCGGGGCCCAGGGGCCGCAGGTTGAGACCTTTCGGGTCGCTCCTGGGCCCCGGATCGACCTGCGGTCGTCCGGGGCGGCAAATGAGAGTAACGAGAGAAAAAGGGCAAATCGACAATCGCCGCGTCTTTGCCGCCGAGCAAACGCGCTACGGCGCCATACGCCGCGCCTGCTCAGAACGTCGCCACGATCTTGCCGAAGACGTCGCGGTTGCGCAGGCGTTCGATGGCGGTCGGGAAGTCCGCCAATGCGATCTCGCCGTCGATCACCGGCAGGAGGCCGGCCGCCATCTTGTCCAGGCTCTCCCGGCAGTTGCGCACCGACGAGCCGAACGAGCCGATGATGCGCAGCTGCTGCTGGAACAGCGCATAGAGGTTGGTCGGCGCGCTGATCCCGCTGGTCGAGCCGCAGGTCACCAGCCGGCCGCCGCGCCTGAGCGACAGCAGGCTGCCGGACCAGGTGTCCGGCCCGACATGCTCGAACACGACATCGACGCCCTGCCGGCCGGTCAGCCGCCGGACCCGGCCCTCGAAGCGCTCCTCGCGGTAGTTCACGACATGGTCGGCGCCCAGGGCCTCGGCCTTGGCCGCCTTGTCGTCGCTGCCGACGGTCGTGATGACCGTGCAGCCGATCGCCTTGGCCATGCGGATCGCGGTCGAGCCGATGCCGCTGCCGCCGGCATGGACCAGGATGGTCTCGCCCGGCTCCAGCCTGGCATTGTCGAACAGCATGTGCTGCACCGTGGCGAAGGTGACGGTGGTGCAGGCCGCCTGGACGGCGCTCACGCCGGCCGGGACCTTCAGCACCCGCGCCGCCGGGGCGACGAGGCGTTCGCGGGCGAGGCCATCGACATGGAAGCCCATGATGCCGCCGATATCCTCGCACAGGTTCTCCTGCCCGGCCTTGCAGCGCCGGCAGGCGCCGCAGAACAGGCCGGGATAGACGATGGCGAGATCGCCGGGCTGCACTCGATCGACGCCGGGGCCGACCGCTTCGACGACGCCTGATCCCTCGACGCCGACGATCAGCGGCAATGCCCGTTTGGCAAAGGCCATGCCGCGCACGCCGAACAGGTCGATATGGTTGAGCGACAGGGCCTGCATGCGCAGCAGCACCGCGCCGTCGCCGGGCGGCGGCGGATCGGCGATCTCGTCGAAGGACAGCTGCTCTTCCTCGATCAGGCGCAGGGCGCGCATCGGCATTCCTTGCATGCGGTTTCGGGCGGGATGTGGCGGCGGCGGGACGTGCCGGCAATGGCCGCGATTGTCACGATGCCGGGACCAGATCGGCCCCGTCGATCTTCTGCCGGATCATCGCGTCGACCGCCGATTCGGAGATATGGCCGTAATAGAGCTCGGTGGTCATGCTGGAATAGTGGCCGAGCTGCCGCGCCACCACCGCCGGCGGCACGCCGCCGGCGATCAGGAAGCTCGAATAGGAACTGCGCAGCGCCCTGTAGGTAACCGGCTCCGGCCAGCGGATGCGCTGCAGTTGCTTCCTCAGCTGGTTGCCGGCGCGCTGCACCGTCCAGGGCGCCCCGAGGGGATTGCGGAACAGGAGCTCGCCATGAACCTTGTTCCCGGCATGGCCGGCGAAGAATTCCGCGCCGCGCCTTGTCAGCGCGACCCCGCGGGCGGTCCGCTTCTTCGAGTCGATGACGATGATCTTGCTGTGCTCTGCGAGCACCCGCTCCGGGGTCAGGCCGACGATCTCGCCGATGCGCGCGCCCGAGTGCCAGACCGCCTCGACCAGGTGGCGCACCGGCGGATCGAGCTCTGCGATCAGCAACTCGATCTCCTCGGGCTCGAATACCGGCGGCCGGTAGCGGCCGAGCTGCCGGAACAGCCGGACCCCGCGCCAGCCGATCGAGGAGTCGATGAGACCGTGCAGATGGGCATGGTCGAGCGCGTTCTTGAGCGCCATCAGATGGTTGTTTGCCGTGTAGCGCCGGCGCCGGATCGTCTCGAACAGGGCGCTGCCGGTCTCGACCTCGCCGATCGGGGGGAAGCGGGCGGCCGAGTCCCACGCCGGCGTCGCGGCGATCCCGTCGCGCCACCGCACGATGTCCCGCTGCTCGAGGTGCGAGAGCGGCAGCGAGCCGAGTTCCGCGCCGAGATAGCGCCGGTAGGTCGTCCGGTAGGGCTGGGCCGGCAGCCCGGCCCTGCGGCGCCATTCCAGCCAGTCCCAGAAGGCGTGGCGCACGGTATAGGCGCCGGATGTCGCGGGCGGCGCCGGCGGCGGATGGCGGTGCCGCTGCCAGTCCCGTCCGGCCGCCTCCGCCTCCGCGCACCACTGCTTGACCCGGCCCATCGCCTGGTCGAAGGTCAGGCGCTCCAGGCCGGACCGGTCGTGGGGCGAGTCGGCGGCAACGCCGACAATCTTCCTGCGCCTTGCGCCGTCCGGCCACTGGAAGCGGGCGTGCCAGGTCCAGGCGCGTTGCTTGGCGAAGCCGATCGACCGGTGCCTGGCGAAGGTCAGCCAGTAGGGATCGGTGCGCTCGGCAAGCGCCTGCCGGACCGCGCGGTCCGCGATGTCCAACTGTCCCTCTCTCATGCTGCAGACGCTCTCCCCGGAATGACGAGACAAAGAGTATCGAAGGCTCCGCGCGGCAGGCGCGGCAACGGCGTCGCGGTCGATCTTGCCGATCCCTGGGAGATCGCCTCGCTGCCGCCGCGAACGGCGCCCTACTGGATGGCGCTCGGCCGCGGACGGGCCGTGGGACTCTCGATTTGCAGCGAGACCGGCCGTCCGCTGCAGTGGCACGCGCGTCTCCGCCTAAAGGACGGCGGCAAGTACCGCAAGAAACGACTCGGCGCCTACGGCTTCCTGTCGCTCGCCGACGCGAAATGGCTGGCCCGGCGCTGGTTCGACAAGCAGGCGGAATCCGCGGTCCCGGAAGATCGGCCCGAACCGGCCTTCCGGCGCCTCGACGTTCCGTCTTCCGGCGGCGCGTACACCGTCGCCCACGCCCTCAACGACCATCTCTGCCGCCATGCGCCCTCCGGCAGCACCTCACGGAACGAGTTCAACATCGCCCGGCGCATCGCGCGCCATCTCGGCGACATTCCCATCCGCGATCTCAGGGCACGGGATATCGACCGCTGGCTGTCGACGTCGCTCGCCGAACCCGCCCGGACGGCGCGCGACCCGGACCTCCATCCGCTCGAACGGGTCCGCCGGCGCAAGGCCACCCTCAACCGCCAGCTCGGCCTGCTGCGCGCCGCGCTCACCCTGGCCTTCGTCAACCGCAGGATCGACACCGACGCCGAATGGCGCCGGGTCGCCTATTTCCGGCACGCCCAGGCCCCGGCGCCGCGGCCGATCGCGCCACAGGCGATCGAGGTGCTGCGGCGCAACGCTTCGGCCGAACTGCGCCGGCTGATCGACGCCGCCCTCCATACCGGCTGCCGCTTCGGCGAGCTGTCCGACCTGCGTTGCCGGGACCTGATCGCCGCGACCCGCAAGCTCGACGTGCCGCCGGCAAAACGCAGCCCGGGCCGGACCATCGTCCTGTCGGATGCCGGCTGGCGGTTCCTCGAGACGCTCAGGGCAGGCCGGGCGGAAGGCGACTGGCTGGTGCGGCGCACCGACGGCAGCAAATGGACCCGCAGCACCATGTGGGGCCACCTCTACGCCGCCGCCCAGCGCGACGACCGGACCCGGGGGATCAATTTCCACATGCTGCGCCACACCTACGCAAACCGGATCCGCGACGCCGGCATGCCGTTGCAGCTCATCGCCCGCCAGCTCGGCCACAAGTGGCTGCGCACCACCGAACACTACTATGTCGGCATCGACCGGGAGATCGCCGACGAGGTCATCCGCAAGGTGCTGTCGGAAATCTAGCGTCCAGAACCCGGACGGATCGGCGCCCCGTGCGGCGCCGGGAGCGCGATGCCGGCCGCGCTTCGCGCTCGCGCGCATTCCGGACGGCACCCCGGACCTTGATGGATGCGCCGTCAGGCCGGGCCGGGGTTTCCCTCGAAACGCCCGGCGCCGGGTATCCCGGCAGCCCGCACCGGATGCAGGGACGCCACTTAATTCTGCGGCGACCATTGCGGAGCGGCCGGCAAGACCCAACCTATTCAGGTAGCACGACACAACGCGGATACGCGTTGCACCATCAGCGGCGCAGATCCGGTTGCGCACGGAAAGGTGCAAACGATGAAAGCGTTTCTGATCGTCCTGGTGCTGACGGGCAACGGATGGGGCTATCTGCCCATCCTGTCGTTCCCCGACAGGCCGACCTGCGAACAAGCCAAAGACACCGTGATCGCGGCCGACCCGGCCAAGGGCGCCGCGATCCGCTACCACGCGATGTGCCTGAGACTTCCGGTCGTCGCCACCGGCGTCTGACCGGACTGCCCTGCCGGCTTCGCTGCCGGACGGGCCCTCCCCGGCCGTAGCGGCCGCGCCGGCGGGCGTCGAAGTCCCCGGACGGTTTCCGATCGGCGACCGGCCGGCTTCAGCCCCATTCGGCCCAAGGCCGGATTTCCGGCCATCTTTCGCTGCCAACCGTTCCGGAACAAGGCGCGGCGGCACCGTCCCGAATTTCTGTCGAAGTCAGCCACAAGGGCAAAGACGGCGCCATCTCCCTCCATTTTGCGATCCGGCGGATATCGTGCTTGAGCCGCAACGAAGAGCCGGACATCATTGGCCCGTCAGCAATTCCGCCGAACCGGAAGACGATGCCGGACCCCGCCGATCTTCTTGCCAACGACACCCGGATGCGCCTCGCCGCCTTCGACCAGGTCCGAA
>MPMX01000054.1 GCA_002238725.1 Rhodospirillaceae bacterium bin65 | reverse complement strand
TGGTGCGCTTCGACGCCGTCTATGTCGGCCATTTCAAGTGCAACAAGCGCCGGATCGAGGACTATCCCAACCTGGGCAGCTATCTGCGCGATCTCTACCAGCAGCCGGGAATCGCCGGCACGGTCAACATGGACCACATCAAGCGCCACTATTACGGCAGCCACCTGCGCATCAATCCGACCGGCATCGTGCCCAAGGGGCCGGCCCTCGACCTGATGCGCCCCCACGACCGCGCCCGTTTCGGCTGACCGTCGCCGGGCCGCACCGCACCATCGGTTGTAAGCGAGGTCGGTTCAGTCGAACGGCAGCAGCACGGTCGAGCCGGTGGTGCGGCGCTCCTCGATGGCGCGGTGCGCTTCCGCCGCCTCGCGCAGTGGGTGCCGATGGCGGATCGCGATCGTGACTGCGCCCGAGGCTACCACGTCGAACAGTTCCCCGGACGACGCCTCCAGGTCCGCGCGCTCCTCGACATAGTGCATCAGCGCCGGGCGGGTGACGAACAGCGAGCCGCGCGCGCCCAGCTCAACGACGTTCACCGGGTCCGGCGCGCCCGAGGCGTGGCCGTAGCACGCCATGATGCCGAGCGGGCGCAGGCAATCGAGCGAGCGGGTGAAGGTGTCCTTGCCGATGCTCTCGTAGACCACCGGGCAGCCCTTGCCGTCCGTCACCTCCATGACCAGCGGGACGAAATCCTCGCGCGAATAGATGGCGACATGGTCGGCGCCGTGGGCTTTTGCGAGTTCGGCCTTCTCGTCGGTCGAGACCGTGCCGATCACCGTCGCGCCGAGATGTTTCGCCCACTGGCACAGGATCAGCCCCATGCCGCCGGCCGCGGCATGGACCAGCACCGGATCGCCTGGCTGGACCCGGTAGGTGCGGCGCAGCAGAAACTGGGCGGTCATGCCCTTGAGCATCATGCCGGCGGCCACCTCTTCGGAGATCGTATCGGGCAGCTTGACCAGCCGTTTGGACGGCATGACCCGGCGCTGGGCATAGGCGCCGTGGGGCGGGCTGGCATAGACGACCCGGTCGCCGACCGCGCATTCGGTGACCCCCTCGCCGACCGCCTCGACCGTGCCCGCACCCTCGATGCCCACGACGAAGGGAAGCTCCGGCACCGGCCAGGGATGCGGCATGCCACGCCGGTTGTAGGTGTCGATATAGTTCACGCCGATGGCGCCGTGGCGGATCAGAGCCTCGCCCGGCCCCGGCTCGCCGGCCGGCCAGTCCTGCCAGCGGAACACGTCAGGCGTGCCTTTTTCGTGGATGACGGCGGCCTTGTTGCTCATGGCTATTCCAGGTCGGTTCTGGGTTTCGAAAGCGCGCCGGGAACATACAACCGGTTCAGCGCAAGTCCCACTCAGAACTGCGCGTTGAACGTGAAGAAGAAGGTGCGGCCCCAACCGGCTTCCGTCGGCCCGTCCACACTGTTGGGGTTGGCCGTGTCCACGGAAAGGTCGGCGTCGGTGATGTTGAACACGCCGGCGGTGAGCCGCGCGCCGTTCAGCCCCATCGGCGCTTTCCAGTCGAGTACCGCATCATGGCCGAACCAGGACTTGAATGTTCCGGTACCGGCCGAATTCCTGAACCCGGAGCGGTAGTTGGCGGTCCAGACGACGCTCAAGTCGCCGCGCCTTACCAGGAACCCGACGCGAACCATATCCTTGGCGATGACGTACCGTTCCTTGTTGCCCGCAACACGCCGTTTGGCGCTGGCGACGTGCCGCCAGGCGCCGCGTAGGCCGGCAACGCCCCAGTTCGTTCTGAACCCCCCGCCGAACCGGGTTGTTACGCCCGTGATCTCGGTATCGACGACGTTCGCATAGCTGTCGCGGATGGTGATATCGCCGCCGGTTCGATCGATGCATCCTGTCATGACGTCGCCGGTGCATTCCACCAGGTTCTGCATCGCCCAGTCGGCGGTGTTCTGCCCCACCAGCCCGGACCGTTTGAGTCGATACAGCTCGACGCCCAGGAAGTAGGGGCGCTTGCGGACCTCGGCGCCGATGGCGAGCTTCGTGGTGTCCGAGGGTTCGAGCTTCGGGTTTCCGGTCGTCACGCGCGTCACCTGACGCGGGTTGGGCTGTGCGCAGGTGCGGGGCGGGATCCCCCGGCCCGGGTCGCAGGTGACATAGGGGTGGTCTTGCGCTTCAGAGCTGTAGAGGCCAAGCGCCGAGGGCAATCGGTCTCCTTTGCTCCAGGAGCCGCGCAGCGTAAGGATATCGACCGGGCGATACTCGGACGAAACGCTCCAGGATCGAAGTCCGCCCACGTCGTCGTATATTTCCTGCGTGCCGGCCAGCCGCAGATCGACGTTCTCGGCCAGCGGCAGGAACATTTCTCCGAAGGCGCCGAAGGCCTTGCGTTCCAGGGCAAAACTGGCCCCGCCGGAACCGAGCACCTCGGACACGTCGTGGCCCACGCCGGCCCTGTCGCGATAGACCCGGATGTCGTGCGATTTCGCGCGGCTCAGCTCGATCCCCGCGGACCATGCCGCCCTGCGCCCGCCGATCGCGAACCCGGAACCTTCCAGCGCCAGCCGGATTTGCTGGGATTCCGCGGCGACATCTCTCTCCAGCCGCAAGCTGCTGTTCCTTATGGCCCTCAAATGGGCCGAATCTGTCGAGAACGGATCCTCAAGGTCGTAGCGTACCTGGGTGCCATCCTCGTCGGTATATCCCTCGATTGCGTTCGCGATCGTCTGTTCGTGCACGAAGGTGTTTCCGGCCACGAACCCGTCTAGACGGTAGGCGCTCACGCGGACATCGTAGCCGAGCCACCCCGTCAGACGGCCCTCGACGCCCAACGACACGTCATACCCCTCGGTCTTCGTGCGCCAGTCCCGGTTGCCGTGACGCACGAAGCGGTGCGCCACGGCGAACGCGTCGTTGGCGTCGGCGACGGTCGAGCCTGCAGCGTCGTTGATGGCGTCAAGTAGGGTCGGGTTCGGGGTGAAGGCGAACGAGCCGACGGACGGCGCGAAGCGGAACGCCGAATCGCCCTGCTGGACAATCGCATCGATGCGCAGCTTGGCGTCTTCGCCCAGCGGGTGGTCCAGGTCCAGGATTGCGGTCTTCCGCTCATCGCGCGCGGTGTTCCACATGATATTCCCGAAGGCGAAACCGCAGCCCTTGTCATCGGGGACCGTGATGCCGGGCGGATTGCTGAGCGGGCCGGTATAGCCGTTCGCCGGGAGGCAAGTCCCCAGCGCAACCGACCTTGTGTCGGTCACATTTCCGCTTCCGTCGCGCTGATCGATCCAGACAGTGTTGCCGCCGACGCTGACATTCTTCGCCTGGGCAAACGAGCCGTCCTTTTGCCAGACGGAACGGCTGTAGTCCCGGCTCCGGGCGGTGATTTCCTCGCGCTTGAGGATGTCCACGCCCAGCGCCACGCGCCCCTTGCCGACCGCACCGCCCCAGAAAACGCTGCCCTGATAACCGTCCCCGCCCGGCCGGCTCGGCAGCCGCGCGAGCGCACGCGTCTCTAAGCCATCCAGATCCTTCCGCAGCACGACGTTGAGCGCCCCGCGCACGGCGCCGCTGCCGAGAGCGCCCAGGCTGTCGCCGCTCAGAAGCTCGATGCGCTCGATGGCCGAAATCGGCAAGGTATCCAGATCGCCGGCGGTCGTGGCGTAAGGCCTGCCGTTGACCAGGACGAGCAGCGACTGCCCTCCGGTGAGGAAGTAGCGGATGATGCCGGTATCCAGCAGTTCCTGCAGCGTTTGGGAGCCGGAACGCTCGAGAAAGCCTCGCTCATACTTGGCGATGACGCGCGGCTGAGGCGCGAGGGGACCGGCGTGGGCGGCGTGCGCCGCTAGTCCGGCGACGAGCGCCGCCGCCAGGCACCACCGGGTAGCGGATCGGAGGAACATCTGCAGATGCAGCCAAGATCGGACACGGTGCCCAAATGTCGATTCGAGCCACATATCGAATCTCCCTGTCGGCGAAGACAGCTGCATCGTGGCCAACTGAACCCATTAATACAACCCGAATTAGAATTTGAGATAGGCCAAGAATTTCTTATAAGCGGCGGCGCAGCGACCGGCAGGCACCGAAGGGAACGACCCCTTGCTCCAGGCCTTTGACAGTATCCGCATTCTCGATTTCACTCAGGTTGTCGCCGGGCCTTACGCCGCGCAATTGCTGGGCAACCAGGGCGCCGAAGTCGTCAAGGTCGAGCCGGCGCGCGGCGACCAGCTCCGGCAGATATTCAAGACCTCCTCGCAGCCGGCAGACGCTGATTCGGCGGCCTACGAGCTGGTCAATCGGGGCAAGCGCTCGGTCTCGATCGACCTCAAGAACCCGGCCGGCCGCGACGCGATCCTGAAGGTCGCCGCCGGCTGTGACGTGTTTCTGGAGAATTTCCGGCCCGGCGTCATGGCCCGGCTCGGCCTGGACTACGACGCCGTGCGCAAAGTACGGCCCGACATCGTCTACTGCTCGATTTCCGGCTACGGCCAGACCGGGCCGCTGGCCGGCGAGCCGGCCTATGACGGCACGATCCAGGCGATCTCCGGCATGATGTCGAACAACGGCCATCCCGAGACCGGGCCGACCCGCGCCGGCTTCCTGCCGGTCGACGTGCCGAGCGCCTTCCTCGCCGCCTACGCCATCGCCGCCGCCCTGTTCCGCCGGGCGCAGACCGGCCGCGGCCAGCATATCGATCTCGCCATGATCGACGCCGCCATCCTGATGCAGCTCTCGGTCTTCTCGCGGGTGTTCACCGACGGCAGCGGCGGCGGCCTGATCGGCAACCGCTCGACGGCGGCGGTGCTGACCGCGGACGCCTTTCCGTGCAGCGACGGCTATATCGCCGTCAGCGCGGTGACGCGGGCCCAGGGCCGGATCGTGCTCGAACTGGCCGGCCTCGACCCGGACCTGTGGGACGACTTCGATCCGAACGACACGGAGAGCCCGCAATCCCGAGAGGTTACGTCCGTCGTCTATGCAGCCTTCCGCCGGCGCCCGATGAAGGAATGGGAGGCCCGGTTGCGCGGGGCCGGGCAGTCGGCCTCCTGCGTGCTCGATGCCAGGGCCGTCGCCGATCTCGACCAGATGGCGCACCGCGCTGTGTTTCAGGACGATCCGGCGGACCGGCCCGCGGCCCCGCGCACGATCGGCGGCGCCTTCATGGCGAGCGAAGACGGGCCCGCGATCGCCGGCCGGGTGTCCGCGATCGGCGAGGACACCGAGGCGGTATTGGCGGAATTCGGCTTCTCCGATCGGGAGGTCGCGGCCCTGCGCGAAGCCGGCGCTATCCGGAGCGACGAGCCGTTCGCACCTGCCTGAGCCGGACGGGACGGCGGGAAGCGGGTAGGCCGCCGCCGGCGGCGCCTTCTGAAGACTGAGCGCAGGCTACTCGCCGCCCGCTGCCGGCGCTGCATCCCTGCCTTCGCAGATGAGCGACATGATCTTGGCGCCGAGGACGAGGTCTTCCTCCGTGCCGAATTTCTGTTTCCTCAAACGCCCCAGCCGATCGACGAGGATCAGCGTCGGCGTCCCCTGCATGCGATAGCGCGCCATCGTCTGGGGAAGTCCGCCGCTCTCGGACGGCGCATCGATCCCGACAGGAAAGCCGATCTTGTATTCATGCAGGAAAGCGGCGAGCGCGGCGCGCGTGCCCTGCGCATCGTGGTGCTCGAACACCGTATGCAAACCGACCACGGCGACATCATCGCGGTTGAAGGAGCGGTGCACGCGCATCGCCTGCGGCAGGCCGTGGGACACGCATCCCGGACACAGCATCTGGAACGCTTCGATCAGAACGACCCTGCCACGCAACGATGCGAGCAGGACCGGCTCATCGGCATTCAGCCAATCGGCGGTTTGCAATTCGGGAGCGGCGATCGGTTTCATTTGCATTGCCCGTCGGTCTTCGCCCCGCAGCCTGCTGTCGGCGGCAACGGTCGGCAACAGCCAATAGGGGCCTGCATCGGATTCGGAACCGGTCTCAATCCCCCGCGCCGCCCTGGCTGCCCGGTCGTTTCAGTGCCTCGGCGAGCATCCGTGCCGGCTCGTCGCTCTCGAAGGAACGGGCGAAGGCGTCGATGCTGACGGCGACCGCTTCGGCCAAGGACAGTTCCTGCCACCGGTTGAGCAGCGCCTTCTGGGTGCGTACGGCGGCCGGGCCGCAGGCGAGGATGGCATCCAGCCAGCCGTCGACGGCGGCATCGAGCTCCGCCGGTTCTGTCACCCTTTGCAGGAAGCCGATTCGCGCAGCTTCTTCGGCGTTGTAGTTCCGGCCGGTCAGCAGCATCTCCCTTGCCGCGCCCCATCCGATCAGGCCCGGCAGCAGCGCGGCCTCGATCACGCTGGGAATGCCGACCCGCACTTCCGGCATGGCGATCACCGCCGTGGTGTCGCCGGCCCGGAAATCGCAGGCCGCCGCCAGTTCGACGGCCGCGCCCAGGCAATGGCCGCGGATCTTGGCGATAACCGGCACGGGCAGGCGGCGGACGGCGTCGATCGCCTCGTGCAGCGACGCGATGAAGGCTCGGGCGCTCGCCGGTGCCAGGTCGGCCATGACATTGACGTCGGCGCCCGCTGCAAAGGTTTCACCGCCTGCGCCGGCCAACACCACTGCGCGCAGGCCGTCGGCCGCTTCAAGCTCCGCGCAGGCGCTCCTGAGGCCGGCGATGACGCCCGGCCCGATGGCGTTGCGCTTGGCCGCCCGGTCGATGGACAGCCGCGCCACCCGGCCGGCGCCGGGGCCGTCGGGCCGCTCCTCGTAGTCGATCCGCGCGCCGCCGTCCGTCATTCTGCGCTTGCCCCTCAGGTTCGGCGACGGCGGTAACACGAAGCAGACCTGCGAAACAGGATTTTCGGGCTGCGCCGATCCGGCCATCCGGTGACGGTTGGCAAGCTGCAAGCCCGGAGTCTATATCTCGCGCCGGATGGCGTATCGCCAATTGCACGGTTTAACGGGAGGACGTATCGGCATGTCGGGCAACAACCTGAAATTCTATATCGACGGTAAATGGGTCGATCCGGTGGAACCCCGGACGCTGGACGTCATCGACCCGGCGACGGAGGAACCGTGCGGGCAGATCAGCCTGGGATCGGCCGCCGATGTCGACAAGGCGGTGGCCGCCGCCCGCGCGGCGTTCGACAGCTACGCCGAAACGAGCCGCGAGGAACGGCTCGACCTGCTGAACCGGATCATCGAGATCTACAAGAGCCGGATCGGCGATCTGGGCGAAGCGATCTCCAGCGAGATGGGCGCGCCGCTCGTCTTCGCGAAGAAGGTCCAGGCGCCGTCGGGCCTCGCCCATATCAAGACCGCCGCCCGCGTCCTTCAGAGTTACGAGTTCGAGGAAATGCAGGGCAGCACGCTGATGCGGCGCGAGCCGGTCGGTGTCGTCGGCATGATCACGCCATGGAACTGGCCGCAGAACCAGATTACCTGCAAGGTGGCGCCGGCGCTGGCCGCGGGCTGCACCATGGTGCTCAAGCCGAGCGAAGTCGCACCGCTCGACGCCATCATCTTCGCCGAAATCCTCGACGAGGCCGGCGTGCCGGCTGGCGTCTTCAACCTGGTCAACGGCGACGGGCCGACGGTCGGCGAGGCCATGTCCGCCCATCCGGATATCGACATGATGTCCTTCACCGGCTCGACCCGCGGCGGCGTCGCCGTGGCGAAAGGCTCGGCCGATACGGTCAAGCGCGTGACCCAGGAACTCGGCGGCAAATCGGCCAACATCCTGCTCGACGACGCCGATATTGCTCGGTCGGTGAAGGGTGGCGTGTTCGTCTGCGCCGGCAATGCCGGCCAGTCCTGCAACGCGCCGACCCGGATGCTCGTGCCGATGGACCGGATGGCCGAGGCTATCGAGGCCGCGCAATCGGCAGCGGGCAAGATCGCGGTCGGCGATCCGCGCGATGAGGGCACGACCATGGGGCCGCTCGCCAGCGGGATGCAGTTCGACAAGGTCCAGGGCCTGATTGAGAAAGGCGTCGAGGAGGGCGCCGAACTGGTCGCCGGCGGCCCCGGCCGGCCGGACGGGCTGGACAAGGGCTACTATGTCCGCCCGACCGTGTTCGCCAACGTCTCCAATGACATGACGATCGCGCGCGAGGAAATCTTCGGCCCGGTCCTGTCGATCATCGGCTATTCGGACGAGGACGAGGCCGTCGCCATCGCCAACGACACGCCCTACGGCCTGTCCGGCTATGTCTCGTCGGCCGACCCGCAGCGGGCGGCCAAGGTGGCGCGCCGGCTGCGCACCGGCAACGTCCATATCAACGGCGCGATGCCAGACCTTTCCGCGGCGTTCGGCGGCTACAAGCAGTCCGGCAACGGCCGCGAATGGGGCGCCCACGGATTCGAGGAATTCCTCGAGGTCAAGGCGATCTTCGGCGCCGACGCCGCCTGACGGCAGCGGGTCCCTCGATACGGCCCTTCGGGCCTACTCGGGATGAGGGGTGTCGTGTGTTCCCTCCACTTCGCCCTCACCCTGAGTAGCCGCCGAGGGCGGCGTATCGAAGGGCGTATTTCCGCCGCGTAAACCGTGACAGCAGTAAGGAATTCGGGCTAGCCGGCTTTCGCCGACACGATCCAGCAGGCGCTGTCCAGGATCACCACGCCGTCGCGGAGGTGCGGCACGAGCTTTTCGGCCAGCGCCGCTTCGGCGCGCTCGGCGAGGTCGCCGCCAGCTTCGGCCAGCAGGGTCGCCGCCGGCCCCATCTGGAGCAGGAACCGGGCGGCCTCCAGGGGCGCGCCGGGCATTTCCAGCGCGAGGTCGAGGGGCTCGAAGCAGCAGTCGCGCCAGCCGGCGCCCTCCAGCCAGCCGGTCGCCAGCGCGGCATCGGCCCACTGGAACTGGCTCGGTTCGCCCGGCGCCGGCCGCGGCGGCAGCTCGACGAAGGCCTTGGCCGCCGAGACCGGGATCATCACCCACGGGTTCTCCCGCGGCTCGCGCCAGACGATGAAGACCAGCCGCGCCCCCGGCTTGCTCGCCCGGCGCAGGTTGGCGAGGGCCGCCGGCGTATCGCGGAAGAACATGATGCCGAAGCGGGAAAACAGGATGTCGAACGTCGCGTCCCGGAACGCGTAGTCCTGGGCGTCGCCTTCTGCGAAACACATGGTCCTGCGCCCTTCGGCCCGTTCCCACGCGCGTTTGAGCAGGGGCGGCGAAACGTCGATGCCGGCGGCCGAACCGTCATCGCCGGCAGCCTCCGCCAGCGCTAGCGTGGTCCCGGCTGCGCCGCAACCGATGTCTAGGCAATGCTTGCCGGCAATGTCGCCGAGTGCGGCCAGGCCGGCCTCGGTGAACGGCGTCATCATCCGCTCGATGCGGTCCTCGAGGCGCAGCCATTTCTGCCCCTGGGTGGTCGACCAGAATTCGATCTGGTCCCGGTTCGCCTCCGCCACGGTCAGGCGGCCCGGGCCGGATTGTCGAGGGCGAGGCCGCAGGTTTCGAAGGCCGCGCGGGTTGCTGCCTTCTCCGCCTCGGTGAGAGGCAGGCCGGGGCGGCGGACGTGGCCGCCGGTCTGGCCGAGCAGGTCCTGCCAGTATTTCTGGTGGCTGTGCGGCTTGCCCGGCGGGCGGGTTCCCTTGAGCGCCTTGCGCACCGGATCGAGGCTGTTGCGCACTGCGCGCGCCTTCGCGGTCTCGCCGGCGAAGGCGAGGTCCGTGTATTCGCGCATCCGCTTGTCCGCGGCGGTCTGGATCAGGTAGGGCGGCGAGGAGCAGAGATAGAGCCGCCAGCCAAGCTCGACGATATTGTCGAACCATTCGTCTTCCGACGCCGTGCTGACCAGGATGCGGTCGCCGGCGAGGTTGGTGAGGCGCGCATACATCTCGCGCGGCACGCTGTACTTGATCGCAACGACGTTCGGCAGGTCGGCGACGCGGCTGCACAGTTCCGGGCTCATCAGGTAGCCGCTGTCCGGATGGCTCCACATGGCGACGGCGATATCCACCCGCTCGCAGATATAGCGGTAATATTCGTAGACCGTGTCGTCGGGATCGTTGTTGAAGTGCAGCACCGGCGCGTGGACGACGATAAAGGGGCTGCCGACGTCCTGGGCGTGCTGCGCCAGGTCGATCACGACGTCCAGATTCTGGTCCGAGCAGGACATGATGGTGCTGGCCGGGCCGCTGGCGCACTCCTCAACGGCGATTTCCAGGCAGCGCTTGCGCTCCTCCAGCGACATGGCGAAGAACTCGCCCTGCTTGCCCGAGATGAAGAAGCCGTCGATCTCGAGATCGTCGATCCAGTGGCGCAGGTTGCGCCGCACAGCGGCCTCGTCGACCGCGCCGTCCTCGGCAAAAGGCGTGAGCGCCGCCGCCCAGATGCCCTTCATATGCTCGCGGGCATAATCCTTGGCTTCGGACTTTCGGTAGGGGAGGGCCATCCTTCTCGCTCCGCCGTTGCGGTCATCGGTCTCCGGCGCCGGCCCCATCGTTGATTCGGGCGTCGCGGATCGCTTGCCAAATATGCGCAGGCGTATAGGGCATGTCGAGATGCTTCACGCCGAGCGGGCGCAAGGCGTCCATGACGGCGCAGGCGATCGCCGCCGGCGCGCCGATGGCGCCGGCTTCGCCGATGCCCTTGGCGCCGAGCAGGTTCGCCGGACTCGGCGTTTCCATCCGCTCCAGCGTCATCGGCGGCATGTCGGCGGCGCGCGGAATGCCGTAGTCCATGAATGAACCTGTGAGCAGCTGCCCGTCCGCATCGTAGACGATCCGCTCGATCAGCGCTTCGCCGATCCCTTGCGCGATGCCGCCGAGCAATTGTCCTTCGGCCAGCATGGGGTTGACGACGGTTCCGGCGTCGTCGACCCAGACCAGCCGCTCGACAGTCAGCACGCCGGTTTCCGGATCGATGGCGACGGCGCTGCCGACCGCACCGTAGCCCCAGGCCTCGCCGCCGGCGGTGTAGGTCGCGTCCGCTTCGAGGCCACCGGTTTGGAGCGCGATGGCGGGCCAATCCGGGCAATTGCCGATGGACCGGCCGAATCGCTCTTCTGCCTGCCGCCGGAGCCCATCGCAGGCTTCGATCAGCGCACTGCCGCCGATCGGCGTGCTGCGGCTCGCCAGCGCGCCGATGGCCGTTGCCGGGGCGCGGCTGTCGCCGTGGATGACGGCGACCGCGTCCGGGTCGATGCCGAGACGGCTGCCGACGATCTGCTGCACCGCCGTGGTCCGCCCCTGTCCCTGGGCGGTCGAGCCGGTCGCCGCCGTAATCGCGCCGTCGGCGCCCAGGGTCAGCCGGGCCGTCTCCCAGCCCAGGCCGGAGGGTTCGATGTAGGCGACCGTCGCGCGGCCGTGCAGCAGACCGTCCTGCGCCGCCGTTTCCGGCCCGAGCAGGGCGGCAGCGCGGTCATGGGCGGCGGAGTAATCGCCGCTGTCCAGCCGCTGGCCGGTCGGCGTCGTCCACGGCATGTCCGTTGCCTTCACGAAATTCCGCCGGCGCAGTTCTTCCGGTGGCAGGTCCAGCGCGTCGGCCAGCCGTTCGACCAGCAGTTCCATGGCGAGCGCGGCTTCCGGCCGGCCGGCGCCGCGATAGATGCCGACGGCCGCGCCGCGGGTCTCGACGCCGCTCGCTTCGATATCGACCGACGCCACCCTGTAGGGGCCGGGCAGGATGCGCCCGGCGTTGCGCGCCGGAACCACGGCGCTGTAGGGCATCCAGGTGCCGAGCGGCGCCCGGACCGAGGCGTCGAGATGGAGCAGCGTGCCATCGGCGGCAGCACTCAGGGCGGCTTCGACGCTTTGGCCGCGGCCCTGGGTGGCGGCAAGAAAATCCTCGCTGCGCGTGGCGATCCATTTCACGCAGCGGCCCAGCGACCGGGCGGCGAAAGCGACCGCGATGTCTTCGGGATAGAGCGAGGCTTTCATGCCGAAGGCGCCGCCGACATCGGGCGCCACGACGCGAAGCAGCTCCGGGTTCAGGCCAAGCACGGCGGCCAGTTCCTCGCGCGCCCGGTGCGGCGACTGGCTGCCGAGCCAGACAGTCAGGCGGCCCGTTTCGCTCGCCGCGTCGGCGACCAGCCCGCGCGGCTCCAGCGCCGCCGGGGCGAGAAGCGGCTGGCGCAGGGAAACGCCGGCCCGCGCCGCGGCGTTGCGGGTGTCTTGCTTCGGCGTGCGCCAACGCTCGCGCGCTTGAACCGCTTCCGGTCCGCCTGGCGCAATGTCCGCAGGGGGAGGTTCGATTTCTACCCAAACGGCCTCTGCGGCATCCATCGCCGCCGCGGCGGTGTCCGCGACGACGAGGGCGACCGGCGCACCGACCGCGGCAACGGTTTCGATGGCGAGCGGTT
Source organism: Rhodospirillaceae bacterium bin65 (assembly GCA_002238725.1). Classification (GTDB taxonomy): domain Bacteria; phylum Pseudomonadota; class Alphaproteobacteria; order Bin65; family Bin65; genus Bin65. Next base: position 10,312 of record MPMX01000054.1, on the reverse strand, counting down.
CCGGCGGCAGCGGCCGGAGTTCGGGCATTAGCGGGTTGACCGAAGTCCGCCCGAGGCCGGCAAGGTCCGGGCCGGCGAAGATGCGGACGACGCCGGGCATGGCCGCCGCTTCCGCCGTGTCGACCGCGGCGATCCGGCCCCGCGCTTCCGGGCTGCGAACGAAGGCGGCGTGGAGACAGCCGGCGATCCGGATATCGTCGGTGAAGCGGCCCCGGCCGGTCAGGAGCGCCCGGTCCTCGACGCGCCGGCGCGCCTGCCCGATGCCGCCGGACGATGCGGTTGAAACTGGTGTCACGCGGGGCCTTGCGCTGGAGGTCTACTGCCGAGTGATTCAGGCTAGCATGCGGCCGGCGCCTGTTGTAGGGGTGCGCCCCCATCCGTGAGGGTCACGATAGGAACGCGGAAGGCAGGCCAACGCCGGCCGACCTGCGCCGGACGGCGCCTCGCACCGCCGCCGATCGAAGGAGGTTGCCATGGCCCGACGCGCCCGGGCCGCGCGCCAGCGGTCTGCTGCTGCCAGGGGCGCGCCGGCCTCGCCCTTTATCCGGCGGCGCCTGCCGGCATTCGAAATCCTCGACGAGGAAGAGCTCCGGCGTATCGAAGCCCAGGTCGACTGGATCGTGCAGGATGTCGGAATCGCGTTCCGCGGCGATCCCGAGGCGCTGGATTTGTGGCGGGAGGCGGGCGCCACCGTTGCAGACGATCTGGTCCGCGCACCGGCGGACTGGATCCGCGCAATGTGCGCGAAGGCGCCGCGGCAGTTCACGCAGCGTGCGCGCAACCCCGAGCGCTCGGTGGTGATCGGCGGCGACAACCAGGTCTATGCCGCGGTCTACGGCCCGCCCTTCGTGCGCGACCTCGAGGGCGGCCGGCGCTATGGCGATCTCGAGAGTTTCCGGAACCTCGTGAAACTCATCTACATGCACCCGCACCTGCATCACGGCAGTTTCGTAGTCTGCGAGCCCTGCGATATCCCGGTGAGCACCCGACACCTCGACATGCTCCACGCCCATATGACGCTGAGCGACAAGCCGCATTTCGGCGCCATCACCGAGAAGAGCCGGGCGAAGGACAGCGTCGACATGGCCGAGATCGTCTTCGGCCGGGAGACGATGGAAAAGCACTGCGTCATCCTCGGCAACGTCAACACCAACTCGCCGCTGCTGATCGACAAGGTGGTGACAGAGGCCATCCGGGCCTATTGCGGGCGCGGCCAGGGCATCGCCGTGGCGCCCTTCATCCTGTCCGGCGCCATGGGGCCGGTCTCGACCGCCGCCTCTGTCGCCCAGGCCCTTGCCGAGGCGATGGTGGTCTGCGCCTTCGCCCAGCTCGTGCGGCCCGGCGCACCATTCATTCTGGGCAACTTCCTGACCTCGATGTCGCTGAAATCCGGCGCGCCGACTTTCGGGACGCCCGAGCCGGCGCTGTCGCACTATGTCATGGGCCAGCTCGCCCGCAGGGCAGGGCTGCCGGCGCGTTTCGGCGGCTCGCTGACCTCCTCCAAGATCGAGGATGCGCAAGCGGCTTACGAATCCGCCGATTCGATGCATTCGACCGTGCTGGCCGGCGCCAACTTCGTGCTCCAGGCGGCCGGCTGGCTGGAGGGCGGGCTGTGCACCGGGTTCGAGAAGCTGGTCATGGACGCCGACCGGCTCGGCGGCTACCGCAAGCTGGTCGCCGAAGGGTTCGACACCGGCGACGAGGCCCTGGCCCGCGACGCCTATGGCGAGGTCGGCCCCGGCGGCCACTTCCTGGGTTGCGATCACACGATGCGCAACTACCGGACCGCGTTTTACGAGACCGCGCTGTCCGACAGCGACACCATGGAGAGCTGGCTCGAACGCGGATCGACCGACATGCGCCGCCGCGCCCACGAGCGCTGGAAGACAATGCTGGAGCAATACGCGCCGCCGCCCATGGACGAGGCCGTGCGCGAGGAACTCGACGCCTTCGTTGCCAGGCGCAAGGAGGAACTGCCGGAAATGTGGTACTAGCCCGAACTCAATGCCCGATGCTCGAGTCCGGGGCCCGACCGGCCGGAGGAGCGCCCGCGGCTCGGCGCCTTATCCTTTCACCGGCTAGTGCGCGGCTCAGGACAGGCGGTCGCGGATTCCGCCGAAGACCGTCCGGAACATTTCGGGCGTCAGGCGGCCGGTATTCGTGTTGTAGCGCGAGCAATGATAGCTGTCGGCGACGACCAGACCTTCGGCGACCGGGTGGATGGCGCCGTGGCGGAAGGCGAAGGCGGATTTCCTCAGGCCGAGCGCAGCGAGCGTCATGCCATGGGCGAGGCCACCCAGCGCCAGGATTACCTGCAGCCGTTGCATGGCCTCGATTTCTGCTGTCAGAAAGGGCAGGCAGGCGCGGTTCTCAGCGGTCGTCGGGCGGTTTTCCGGCGGCACGCAGCGGACTGCGTTGGTGATCCGACAATCTGTCAGGGAAAGCCCGTCGTCCGGTCGCCGGTCGTAGGTTCCGCCGGCGAAGCCGTAGGGTCCAAGCGTGTCGTATAGCAGATCGCCGGCCCAGTCGCCGGTAAAGGGCCGGCCGGTCCGGTTGGCGCCGCGCAGTCCGGGCGCCAGGCCGACGATCAGCAGCCGGGCATCGAGCGGGCCGAAGGAGGGGACAGGGGCGTTGTGCCAGGCCGGCTCACGGGTGCGCCATTCGGCGCGGAAGGCGGCGAGCCGCGGACACAGGGAACAATCGCGTCCAGGCGTGTTCGGGCTCTTCATGGCGGTAACGCGCCGCCCCGGCACGCGAGACGCCGCGGTTCAGGCGCCGGTGCGGCGGTCCGATCAGTCCTGGCTGTCGAATTCCTCGTCGCCGTAGTTTTCTTCGCTGTCGCGCTCGAAGCGGTCGCGCCGCGGCGGCGGCCGGTCGCGCGGATCGCGCTGAATGTTCTCGGCGAGGTCGGCCAATTCAAGGAAAAGGTCGGCCTGGCGGCGCAGTTCGTCGGCGACCATCGGCGGCGAGGTCTTGACCGTGCTGATCACGGTTACGCGCACGCCTTTGCGCTGCACGGCCTCGACCAGCCGGCGAAAATCGCCGTCGCCGGAGAACAGCACAACATGGTCCAGTTTTTCGGCGAGCTCCATCATGTCGATGGCGAGCTCGATATCCATGTTTCCCTTGATCTTGCGCCGGCCCTGGGAGTCCGTGAACTCCTTGGTCGGTTTGGTGACCATGGTGTAGCCGTTGTAATCCAGCCAGTCGACCAGCGGCCGGATCGGCGAATAATCCTGATCTTCGATCAGGGCCGTGTAGTAGAAGGCGCGCACCAGAATGGCGCGGGTCCGAAAGAACTCGAGCAACCGCTTGTAGTCGATATCGAATCCGAGGGTCCTGGCCGCGGCGTAGAGGTTGGAACCGTCGATGAATACCGCAATTTTCTCGTCGGTATAGATGCTGAGATTGCGTACTGCCATTGTCACTTCCTGTAACTACTGCTGATTATACATGGTGCCCGAAGACTGAGTATTCACATGTCGTGCAAGGAAATCACATGTTGGTGCGATGGGCGTAATAGCGCAGCGGAAAAGGCGAACCCGGCCGGTTTATGTCGCTGTCGGCGGTAATCTGCCGCGACCCGGCGGCGGCGCGGTATCGGAGACCTTCGCCGAGGCTGCAGCGTGGCTGGGCACGCTCGGCGTCGCACCGATGGAGCGCAGCAGCCTCTATGTATCGCCGGCCTGGCCGCCCTCCGATCAGCCCGACTATCTGAACGCGGTGTGGCGGATCGAATTCGGCGGATCGGGCGCGGCCCGTTCCGCCCGGGCGCTGATGGACCTGCTGCACGCGGCGGAACAGCGGTTCGGACGGCAGCGCGAGGGCACCGCCGCAAACGCAGCCCGGACTCTGGACCTCGATCTGGTCGACTACCGGGGCCGGGTATCCGCCGGCCCGCCCATCCTGCCCCATCCGCGGCTCGAAAACCGCGCCTTCGTCCTGCTGCCGCTGGCGGAGATTGCGCCGGCCTGGCGCCATCCGGTCAGCCGTCGTCCGGTTGCCGACCTGGTCGCGGCGCTGCCGCCCGATCACGGTTGCATCCGCATGGAGGCGGCGGGAGCAGGCTGACCCTGCGGCAGCCGGAGCGCTTGCTTCGCGCCGGCGGTAAAATATATTGCGCTGCAATCCTTTCCGGCATTGCCCGGCGGCGCGGAACCGCCGGCGGGGCCATCGCCGGAACCATCTTCAGCGGGGCTGCGCAGGAGCGTTTGCGTTGGCGCCCGAGACATTCAGGACCGGGAGACCGCCGCATGGCGCGCGTAACCGTAGAAGACTGCATCCTCAAGGTGCCGAACCGCTTCAATCTCGTGATGTACGCCTCTCAGCGCGCGCGGGATATCTCGTCGGGTGCGGCGGAGACGGTCGACCGGGATAACGACAAGAACCCGGTGATCGCGCTCAGGGAAATCGCCGAAGATACGCTGTCGTTCGAAGAGCTCCAGGAATCGCTGATTCTGGGCCTGCAAAAGCAGCAGCCGAGCGACGATCTCGAGGAGGACCTCGAAGTTGCCGAAGCGCTGACCCGGGAGTCGATCGTCCTCGGCGCAACGTCGGTGGATGGCGGCATCGCCGACCAGCAAGCCGCGAATACCGCGGTTGCCGATGCCGAGGTCGCCGGCACGATGCAGGACATCGCGGCCGGCGCGGCGGCCGAGGCGGATACCGGCGTTCTGCTCGGCAGCGAGGCGCAGGCGCCGGAGGCACCGGAAGCGCCTGTGGAAACGGTGGAACCCGAAGCACCCGAGGCACCGGAGGAACCGGAAAACCCGGAGGGCTGACGCTGGGCCGAACGCGCGTTTCCTGCCGAAGTCGGCGGTGCGCCCGCCGAAACCGGCCCCGCCTGCCGGGCCGCAATCCGGATGCTTCCGGCCGCAGTCTGCGCACACCGGCTCCGTCGCGGGGCGCTTCGCGATGATGCGCCAATACGAACTCGTCGAAACCGTAAAGAAATACGATCCGTCGGCCGATGAGCAGGCGATCAACCGGGCCTATGTTTTCTCGATGCAGGCCCACGGCGCGCAGAAGCGGGCCAGCGGCGACCCTTATTTCTCCCATCCGGTCGAAGTCGCAGGCATCCTGACGCGCTATCGCCTGGACTGTGCGTCGATCGTCACCGCGCTGCTCCACGATACCGTCGAAGACACCCACGCGACCCTGCCCGAAATCGAAAAACTGTTCGGCGCGGAGATCGCGAAACTGGTCGACGGCGTCACCAAACTGTCCCAGCTCGAGATTGCCGGGTCGGAATCCCGGCAGGCCGAGAATTTCCGCAAGCTGCTGCTTGCGATGTCGGAAGATCTGCGGGTCCTGCTGGTCAAACTGGCCGACCGGCTGCACAACATGCGCACACTGGACCACATCGCGGACCGGGAAAAACGCAAGCGCATCGCCAGCGAAACGCTGGAGATTTACAGCCCGCTCGCCGAACGCATCGGCATGCGGGAACTGCAGGACGAGCTGGAGGACCTGGCATTCGCCCAAATAAACCCGGATGCCCGCACGTCGATCATGAAGCGGCTCGAATTCCTGCGGACAGCCGGCCAGTCGCTGGTGCCACGGATCATAGAGTCGCTTTCCGGTACGCTGAAGGACGCCGGCCTCAAGGCAAATGTCAGCGGCCGGGAGAAATCGCCCTATTCGATCTGGCGCAAGATGCAGCGCAAGGATGTCGAGTTCGAACAGCTCAGCGACATCATCGCGTTTCGCGTCCAGCTCGACACAGTTGAGGACTGCTATCGCGCACTCGGCGCGATTCACAGCGCCTGGCGGGTCAGCCCCGGCCGGTTCAAAGACTATATCAGCCTGCCGAAACCGAACGGTTATCGCTCGATCCACACCGCAGTAATCGGGCCCGACGGCCACCGCATCGAAATGCAGATTCGCACCGGCGAGATGCACAACCTCGCCGAAAACGGACTGGCGGCGCACTGGTCGTACAAGCAGAGGGCGGCAAACGGCAAAGGCGAGGCCGACACGCCGCAGTATCGCTGGCTGCGCGAACTGCTCGACATCATGGAGCAGGCCGAGGGTCCGGACGAGTTCCTGGAGCACACCAAGCTCGAGATGTTCCGGGACCAGGTGTTCTGCTTCACCCCGCGCGGCGACCTGATCGCGCTGCCTCACGGCGCGACGCCGGTCGATTTCGCCTATGCGGTCCATTCCGAGGTCGGCGACCGGTGCACGGGCGTAAAGGTCAACGGCCGCATGGTCCCGTTGCAGACGGGCCTCGTCAACGGCGACCAGGTCGAGGTCTTGACCTCGAAGACGCAAAAGCCGTCGCCGGACTGGCTTCGTTTCGTCGCGACCGGCAAGGCCAGGGCGCGGATCAGGCGCTTCATCCGCATTCAGCACCGGCACGAATACCGGGAACTCGGCCGCGGGATTCTCGACAAGGCGTTCCGGCAGGAACACCGGCGCCTGACCAACAAGGCGATCGCCCGGGCCGTCGAGACCTTTCAGGCCCAGGACGAGGACGACCTGTTCATTCGCATCGGCGAGGGACGCCTCTCCGGTGCGGAAATCGTCAGCAAACTGTTTCCGGCGCGCGCCGATGACGACGAACCCGGCAAGGCGCGCAAACCGGGCGCGCGCAAAAAGAAGGCAAACGGCGCGGCTTCGACCGAAACCGGCATCAGCATTCGAGGCCTGATCCCGGGCATGGCCGTCCACTATGCCCGCTGCTGCCATCCGCTGCCCGGCGAACGCATTGTCGGCATCGTCACCACCGGCAAGGGCGTGACGGTCCATACCGTCGATTGCGACACGCTGCAGCGCTTCAACAGCATGCCGAGCCATTGGCTGGATCTGTCCTGGGACGTCGATGGAACGGCCGAGGAAAGCCATATTGCAAGAATCAAGGTGTTTCTGACGAACGAGCCCGGCACGCTGGGCGATCTCTCCACCATCATTGGAAAGAACGGCGGCAATATCACGAACCTGCGCTTCGCCAACCGTTCGATCGACTTTTTCGAGATCCACCTGGATATCCAGGTTGACGATGTCCGCCACCTGACCGAGATCATCGCAGCGCTGCGCGCCAGCCCGATCATCACTTCGGTCGACCGGGCGCGCGGCTAGGCGGGAAACGGACAGGACTCCAGCAATGCGCTATCTGCGGCTCGGTGTGAATATCGATCATGTTGCGACCATCCGGAACGCGCGGGGCGGGCGGCATCCCGACCCGGTGCGCGCCGCCCAGGCCGCGGCCGGCGCAGGCGCCGACGGGATCACCGCCCATCTGCGCGAAGACCGCCGCCATATCGCCGATCCGGATATCGTCCGGCTGGTCGAGGAGATCGACCTGCCGCTCAACCTGGAAATGGCGGCGACCGGGGAGATGCTGGAGATTGCCCTGCGCCACGGCCCCCACGCGGCCTGTATCGTGCCGGAAAAGCGCGAGGAACGGACGACCGAAGGCGGCCTGAACGTAATCCAGGGCCACAATCATCTGGCGCCCTACGTGCGCGCCCTGCAGGAGGCCGGCATTCGCGTCTCCCTGTTCATCGAGCCGGAACGCGAAGCGCTCGACGCCGCCGTTGCGCTCGGCGCGCCGGTGGTCGAGCTGCACACGGGATCGTTCTGCGAGGCCGATATCGTCGGCGACGCCGCGGCGCGCGCCCGCGAACTGCGCCGTCTGGCCGATGCCGCGGACCATGCCGAGCGGATCGGGCTGGAATGCCACGCCGGCCACGGCCTGACTTTCGATACCGTCGGCGACGTTTCAGCCATCCCGACTCTCGTCGAACTCAATATCGGCCACTTCCTGGTCGGCGAAGCGATCTTCGGAGGCCTCGAAAGCGCGATCAAGCGGATGCGCAGCCTGATGGACAAAGCCCGCGCCGAGGCGTCCGGCGCGCGCAGCGCCTGAGCGGCCGGCCCGCCGCCGGCCGGCTCGGCAAAGACCCTCCGGATGTCATGATCGTCGGCATCGGCAGCGACCTGATCGACATTCGCCGGATACGGCGCACGCTGGACCGATTCGGCGACCGGTTCACCCAGCGCTGCTTCACGGAAGCCGAACGGACCAGAGCCGAAGGCAGGCGTCTTTGCGCGGAGACCTACGCCAGGCGGTTTGCCGCCAAGGAAGCCTGCGCCAAGGCCCTGGGCACAGGATTGCGGCGCGGCGTTTTCTGGCGCGACATGGGCGTGGTCAATCTGCCCGGCGGCAAGCCGACGATGGCGCTTACCGGCGGCGCCGCCCGAAGGCTTGCCGAATTGCTGCCGGACGGTATGGAAGGCCGCGTAGACGTTTCGATCACCGACGAACCGCCGCTCGCGCAGGCAATCGTCATCATTTCGGCGGTTCCCGCAGCGACCGCAGCCTGAGCCGGCGGCTCCGGCGCCGGCGACGGGGACTACGGCCGGCATCGGCGGACGAACGGTTGTGGCGGCCGGGGAGACAGGGTACAGCGTGCGGGCGCTGCGGCAGGCCGGTTGCGCCAGCGCGGTTTCTCCCCACATCGGGCAGGAGCCGGCATCCGAGGGTTTCAAGGAGTTTTTTTGTGCGCAAAGCCGAAGCAGCCAAAAAATCTGCCGGAAAAGCCGCCAAAAAGTCGGATACCGGCGGCGCGTTGAAAACAATTTTCTACGCCGTCCTGATTGCTCTGGTCGTGCGCACCTTCCTGTATGAGCCGTTCAACATCCCGTCGGATTCGATGTATCCGGGCCTGCACAAGGGCGATTACCTGTTCGTCTCCAAATTCAGCTACGGCTATTCCAACTATTCGATTCCGTTCAGCCCGGACATTTTCGCAAGCCGGATTCTAACGGGCGAGCCCGAGCGCGGCGACGTCGCCGTGTTCCGGCAGCCGACCAACACCAGGGTCGATTTCATCAAGCGGGTGATCGGGCTTCCCGGCGACCGGGTCCAGGTGCGCAGCGGCCGCCTGTATCTCAACGGGAAGCAGGTCCGCCGCGACGGGCCGCTGGCCCGCACCGATATTTCCGGCGAACGCGCGCTGAAGGCCTATGACGGTCTGACCGGGCGGGAATGCACGAACGACAGCGGCCTGCCGGCGCCGGCCGAACTGTATCGCGAAATCCTGCCGTCCGGCCGGTCCTATACTATCTACGAATGCGGCGACCGGGTTCACGGCGCCGATAATACCGGCGTCTATACCGTTCCCGCCGGCCATTTTTTCATGATGGGGGACAACCGGGACAATTCGAGCGACAGCCGCTTTTCCGGCGTCGGCATGGTGCCGTTGCGGAACTTCATCGGCCGGGCCCAATTCCTGTTCTTCTCGGTCAACGGTTCGGCAAGTTTCTGGGAAGTCTGGAAATGGCCGGGATCGATCCGGTGGGGCCGGCTGTTCAAGGGCATCGATTGAATGAACCGGACAAAGAAAACAAAACAAAGCAGTAATTTTCGGCCCGATGGACAAGCGGGAGCGTTTAGGTATTCTTGTGGTCAATAGGATGGTAATTCACTGTAATCATTGATGTTGTATTTTCTCCGCAGGTCGGATATAAGCCCCAGGAAGGGTCAAGCGATAGCCTGTGGGGACAATGATTGGACATCAGTCGGTTGCGATTTGAAGACCGATTTGCGGACCGAAAATCCGACGGCTTCCCGGAACGCCGGAAGCCCGCCCGGTCGCCGGGGAACCAGACCGCGCCGCCATGTTCCTGGACAAGGGAAGGGTTGCGGCTCATGGGCGCCGTCAAGCTGAACAAGAGAACCATCGACCGCCTGACCGTGGAACGCGCTTCCGCTGTTTTCTGGGACAGCGAGCTGGCGGGGTTCGGGATACGGGTCCACGCCACCGGGCGCAAGGTGTTCGTCGCCCAGGCGCGGACGCCGGGCGGGCTGCCGAAGCGGGCGACGGTGGGCCGGTACGAGGACGTCGATCCCGAGGAGGCGCGGCCCATAGCGGCCGCGATGATCGACCGCATCCGGCGCGGCCGGGACCCGGTGGCGCCGCCGGCCCCGGAGGAGCCGACGGTGGCCGATCTCGCCGAACGCTTCATGGCGGCGCATGTCGAGGTGAACTGCAAACCGCGGACGGTGGAGACGTACCGGAGCCTGCTCAGGGTCTGCATCCTGCCGGGGCTGGGCGAAATCCGGCTGAGCGAGGTCGACCGCTCGCATGTCTCGGCGCTGCACCACGGGCTGCGCGACACGCCCTCCCGGGCCAACCAGTCGGTCGGCATATTCTCGAAGATGTTCAAGCTCGCGGTGGCGTGGGGCATGACCCCGGCGCGGCCCAACCCCTGCCGGTCCATCAAGCGCTACAAGGAGCGGAGCTGCGAGCGGTTCCTCACCGAGGACGAGTATGCGCGTCTCGGCCGGGTGCTGTTCGAGGCCGAA
>MPMX01000053.1 GCA_002238725.1 Rhodospirillaceae bacterium bin65 | reverse complement strand
CAAGGCTGCAATCTCCCGCTCCGGAATTCCGTTGCGAGCATGATAGCAAATGTGTCTTCATTCGGCAATCGCCCGGTATGCAATCGACGGGTCGCCCCGCTCCCGCCAGAGTTCTCCCTGGGTGGTGCCGCGAATCTCCGGAAAAAGCAAAATCGTTTTAGTTACAGTATGTTATGGACACCAAGAGCACCTCAGCTCCTGCTCTGCTCCCGTCTGTCCTGATGGTTCGGAGAGTTGAGTCTAACAATGTCATGTTTCGTCATGGCGTTCGTTCCGGTCTTTCCGCCGGTCAGGCCGCGACATCGCTGCGGCCTATATTTTCCCATCATTTTTTAACGACCGTTCATATTCGTATGCTCCAAAAATCCCGGAATTGCGCCATTTTCCGGCTGGATGAAAATAGACAGACCGGTCTGATAATAGACTTTTTTGCACCGGGACGGCTTCCGGTCCAGTCTCTGTAGCGGAGAGCTTGTTCATTTAATGTTCCTGTACCGGATGTCAAGTCCCAATCCTGTCGAAAGCGCGGGTGCGCCGACGCCGGATCGCGGATGTCCGCGCGCGGGACGCGCGGTGTGCGGTGGCTGTCCTTGCCGGGAAAGTGAACCTCGAAGCCGTCGCGGGCGTGCTTGACGGTCGAGACAGTGAAGCCTCGCGCGAAGCTTGATGGAGAGAGGAAAAAGCCAGATGGAAGTGGAATTCCTCGTTGCGATTAATATCCTGCGATGGCAGGCGTCTACGAGCGAGAATTGCGCCGTCTTTCTACTTGGATAGGAAGTCTTTTACTTCAGTGATCGCAGTTCCGATTTCCGTTTCAGAATACTTGGGTTTCAATGATCTTACATGCTCCGCTAGTTCACTGATGTTTTCAAATTCCTCCGGTGGCGCGTGCCGGCGCAGGTATGCAATCGTGGAAAAAAGCTCTAAGTCTTTGGCCGTTCGACTGCCGAACTTTTCCAGAACACCTTCAATGGCTGCTCTGTTTTTCTCGATAAATTCCCCTCCTCGCTGAATCATTTGATCTGTATGCTCACTAAGATCAATCTGATAATGATTGTCCCTGTCGTCGTAACTGACTTTCGCACCGCCGCTGTTTGCAATCACATCCAAGTCACCGGCAAGATTCACGGAAAACGGACCATAAGTATAGAATGAGAAGCGATACCCTGTATCAACGCCTCCCAATTCGTGGATGAGGTGCACTTTTTTCTGGATCGCTTTCTTGCCGAGTTTATTTCGGGCTTGCGCAGCTTGTGCGATTAGAAACGCGACCAATGCATATTGGTCTATCTTTCCAGTTATCCTAGCCATGTGGTTCCCTTCATTTCTCCGCCCTGTATCGAAGGACGGCCTCGGCGGTTTTGCGACTACTTTCTGGCACATAGAGTCGGCGCTGGTTGACTTTGATCAATCCAGCAACAACAGGGGATAGTGTCTGCAAAGGTACGGAACGCTCAATTCTACCCGAGGTGCGCCAAACCTTGATCTCCTCCGATCCGGACTTGTACCAAGATTTCTCGGCGTCGCGGACTACGCATCCGTGCGGTTCGAGATTGGCTGCAAGTTCCTCTACCATACTTATCTCTTTGTCTTTGACAACTTCGGCGGTTGAATACACCATCCGATGGTGTTTTCTGAACCGAAGAATTTCACCGTGATTGCCTGCCCTTCCTTCGGAAATTAGACCGAGCACCTTCCAGTCGTCCCATTCGAGAAAATCGCCGATCTCGGCGGGCGGCGGGAACTTACCTTCAGCACTTTCCAGCAGTGATTTTAAACACTCAACCAAGTGATAGTCGTAAATCGTCCGCGTCTTGTGAAAATAAAGTTGCGTAAACATCATGAAACGAGCGATAAGCAGCCCCTCTACGGCATGGACACCGTCCTCTTCGACGCCAATGTGATGACCTTCCGATTCAGGGTCCGGGCAGAGGCGCAAAGTATAGATCACCCTGTCCAGGTCGTATCGCCCATACTGCACGCCAGCGTGGTGCGTATCGCGTAGCAGGTAGTCCATCCGGTCGGCATCCATCTGTCCGGAGACGAGATCTTTCCAAACCAATACACCTGCCGAGCGAGCCGGTGTCTCGAAAATTTCAAGAATGTCCCTGACGCGAATTCCGTTTGCTTGTGACTCTCTGTGGTTCTCAAATAGATCGTCCAGACAGTATTTTAACGCCGCAGCCGAGTAGTCCTCGTGCTCGTATCGGTCGGACCCATCGGGTTTGAGTGGAAGGAGTTCCTCGGCCGCATGGGAGAATGGCCCGTGACCAAGATCGTGCAACAGGGCTGCCAAGCGTATGATTCGCCTCTGGCGCTCTAGGCTGGCGTCGTTAAATCCGTAGTCGCTACTGCAAAGGACATCCCGGCTTCTGCGCAGCAGCGCATCGAACATTCGCGATGCGACGTGCATGACGCCGAGCGAGTGCTCGAATCGGGTGTGCATCGCGCCGGGATATACCATGTCGGTCCAGCCGAGTTGGCGAATCCGGCGGAGGCGTTGAAAGACCGGTTGATTGATCACATCCCATTCAAGTTGATTCAAGCGAATGAAACCGTGAACGGGATCCCGGATTTCATATGGCTCCAACAAATCGCCCACGTTACTTCTCAGAGTAACATCTACCAATCATTTTTGTTCCCGATCTGTACTATTGTCAAGACACTAGATATTGTGGTTACAGCTACCACGATTATCAATTTGTGGCAATCCGCGTCAGAATTTGGCCGCAGGCCTATTGATAGCCCGAGCAAGCGGCGATCCGTCGGTCGCTTGGCGGGTGGGTCTGACAGACGCGGCCGGTGATTTCGGTCATCATCCCGGGCGTATCGTAGGGCGGGTCGGTAGGGCCTCTATGTCAATCGTCGCCGCCGTCCAAATCGGGTTGCATCCCCTCAAAAAACCGGGGCCGCCGGCGTTACCCGGCGGCCCCTTCTGTTTCCCGCAGATGCGGTAGCGCCTACAGCGCCGCCTTCACTTTCTCCGCCGTGATCGGCAGCGAGCGGACGCGGGCGCCGGAGGCGGCGAAGATGGCGTTGGCGATCGCCGGTGCCACCGAGGTGACGGCCGGTTCGCCGCAGCCGACCGGATACTGCCCGGTCTCGATCAGGATCACGTCCAGGTCCGGCGCGTTCTCCATCCGGCACGGCGTGTAGGTGTCGAAGTTCGACGCCTGGATCCGGCCGTCCTTCATCTCGACCTCCTCGAGCGTCGCCAGGGACAGGCCCCACAGGGTCGCCCCCTGGACCTGCGCCTCGACCGCGTTCGGGTTGATCAGCGTGCCGAGATCCGTGCCCACGGTCAGCCGGTTGACGGTGAACGAGCCGTCCGCCGGGTTGACCGTGACGTTGGCCGCGGTCGCCGTCCAGGCCGCAGAGGCGCGCTCCTGACTGGTCACGGCGGCCAGGCCGATGCCGGTATTCTTCGCCATCGTCTTGCCGTAGCCCGCCTTGGCCGCGACCTTCCGGAGCACGTTCGCCAGCCGTTTGGCGCCGTTGGCGGTCGGCCCCTTGCCGGCGTTCTTGCCCTTGCCGTCGAGCAGCTGGAGTCTGAGCGCGAGCGGATCGACGCCCATCTTGTGGGCCATTTCGTCGACCATGCTCTCGACCGCCCAGAAGGTCCATGCCGGCGCCACCGACCGCAGCTGGCCGGACGGCGTCGCCGACTGGGCGATCTTGTTCATCTCGGTCAGCACGAGCTGGTTCGGGATGGTGTACCAGTGGTCCGAGCCGTTGATCTGGAACGGGTCGAATTTCTTGCCGCTGGCATCCTTGCCCAGGAAGCCGGGTGCCATCCGGGCGGTTGCAAAGGCGGAGGCTGCCGTATGCTTCCAGCCGGTCAGCGTCTTGCCGTCCGAGCCGGCCGTGACGCGCATAGTCGTCATCGGCCGGGTGAAGTCGAACTCCGTATCGGCCTCGCGGCTGTAGATCATCTTGACCGGCTTGTTGATGGCCTTCGCCGTCAGCGCCGCCATGATCAGGTAGTCGGCCTCCAGCCGCCGGCCGAAACCGCCGCCCAGGAACTGCTGATGCAGCACGACCTTGTCGGGCTTGACGCCGAGCGCCGCCGGGACCAGCCCCATCGCCAGGGTCTGGAACTGGTTGCCGGTGTAGATGTGATAGACGCCGTCCCTGATCTCCACCGTAGCGTTCAGCGGCTCCAGCGGCGCGTGGACGTTGAGCGTCGTCGTGTAGATCGCCTCATGCGTGACCTTGGCCGACGCGATCGCCTTCTCCGCATCGCCTTCCTTGAGGAAGGTGGAGGCGTTGCCGGTGTTGTCGATCAGGCGCTTCGACTCGTCGTTGATGGTCTTCGACGACACCTTGGCGTTGGGCCCGAGATCGTAGTCGATCTTGAGCGCCAGCGCCGCCTTGCGCGCCGTCCAATAGGAGTTGGCGACCGCCATCACCCAGCCGGTCTGCGATCCGGTCGGATCGTTGATGACGGCGTGGGTCATGTAGCCTTTGATCTTCTTCGCCGCGCTGTCGTCGACCGACTTCACCTTGGCGCCGTAGCGCACCGGCGGCGTTGCCGGCGTGGCGTAGACCATGCCGTCGAGTTTCACGTCGATGGCGAAGCCGGCCGTCCCGTCGGTCTTGGCCGGAATGTCCAGTGCCGGCAGGCTCTTGCCGATATAGCGCCGCTGGCCGGCCGCCTTCAGCTTGATCGCCTTCATCGCTTCCTTGGAGAAGGCCTTCGGCGGCACGCCGGCCTTGACCAGTTCGCCGTAGGTGATCGTCTTGCCGTCCGGGCCCGAGATCGTGCTGTCCTTCGCGCTCAGCTGGCTGGCCGGGACGCCCCATTTCTTCGCGGCGGCCTCGATCAGCGCGATCCGGCCGGCCGCGCCGGCGCGCGACATGCGGTCGAAGGTCCAGTTCACCGACCAGGAACCGCCGGTGACGTGCAGCCCGACCTTCGGGTCGAAGCCGATGTGGCTAATGCTGACGTCGCTCCACTTGACCTCGAGCTCGTCGGCCAGGATCTGCGCGAGCGCCGAGCCGACATGCTGACCCATCTCAGCCTTGTCGATCCGGATGACGGTCTTGCCGGCCGCATCCATCGAGAACCAGAGATTGGGCGCAAAGGCCTTGCCCGTCGAGGCGTCGGCGAGCCGGATGCCGTCATGCGCGGCGAAGCCGAAGATCAGGCCGGAAGCGCCGGCGCCGACCAGGAAGGTCCGCCTCGAAACGGAATCGCGGCCGATGCTTGTATCCATGAGTGTCATCGCTTCCTCCCTACATCTCGGCCGCGGCGCGCTTGATCGCCTTGCCGATCCGCGCATAGGTCATGCAGCGGCACAGATTGCCGTTCATATGCTCGACGATGTCGTCGTCCGACGGGTTCTTGTTCTCCGCCAGCAGCGCCGCGGCCTGCATGATCTGGCCCGATTGGCAGTAGCCGCACTGGGGCACCTGCTCGGCGATCCAGGCCTTCTGCACCGGATGCTCGCCCTTGGCGTTCAGCCCCTCGATCGTGGTGATCCGGTCGGATTCCTTGACGTCGGAGATCGGCGTCTGGCACGAGCGCACGGCCTCGCCGTTGATATGCACGGTGCAGGCGCCGCACAGGGCCTCCCCGCAGCCATACTTGGTTCCCGTCATCCCGAGATTTTCGCGGATCACCCAGAGCAGCGGGGTGTCCGCATGGTCGACATCGACCGTCCGCAGACGGCCGTTCACCGAGATTTTGGCCATGATGTACTCCTTGTCGATGCCCCTCAGAGAAAGCAAACCTTAGGGCGACCGCCCCGCCCTTGTACAGGGCGGTATGCAGGGCGCCGCCGGAATTTGCGGTGTCAAGCCTGTCAGGTTCTTGCTGAATGCGGCGATCCGGGCACAGACGCCGTTCGTTCGCCGCGCGGTCCCGGGAATGCGCGCCGGTGCCCTGCCGTCCTCAGCGGTCGAGCACGGCCTCGAAGCCCTCGAACTCGG
This sequence comes from Rhodospirillaceae bacterium bin65, assembly GCA_002238725.1. GTDB lineage: Bacteria > Pseudomonadota > Alphaproteobacteria > Bin65 > Bin65 > Bin65. The sequence continues at coordinate 16,952 of MPMX01000053.1, read as the reverse complement.
GATGGCCGAGATAGAGGTCGCCATGGCCGCCCGCGCCGGCATGGGCCTTGCGGAAGGCTTCGGAGCGGGTCCAGGCCTCGAAGGCCTCCCGGTCGCGCCAGGTCGAGTGGGAGGCGTAGAGCGTGTGGTCGTCGGCTTCCGGCCCCTTGAGCAGGCGAAAGCCCATGAAGCCCGGCACCCCGTCGAGATGGGTGTCGCGTTCGGCCCAGACCCGTTCGAAATCCGCCTCGCGCCCGCGCACGATACGGAACCGGTTCATCGCGATAAACATGGGCTGCTAATCCTGCTTCGCCGGGAGTCGTCGACAGTAGATACAGTGGATCGACACGGCAATCACCTGTCAGTTCGGTGGCGCCTCAGTCTGAAACCATCCAGCGCTCCTCTTTGTCGCCCCGGACGGAGCGCAGCGCAGATCCGGGGCCCAGAGCCACAGGCAAACGACTCTCGGATCGGCTCTGGTCCCCGGCTCGACCTTCGGCCGGCCGGGGTGGCAGCAGGGATTTGGCGGAGAGGAGGTCGGGTTCTGTTCGGGACCAGACTTCAAACCAAGGCATTTCGGACAGTTCGGGCCGCCGCCGTGCCGGACCCCGGTCGTCAGGCTGCCGCCATCGGGCCTCGCACCGCCTTCGCTACGACGCGGCGCGCCGGCGAACCGTACGGAAAGACATGTCCGCGGAATTTGGTGGAGCCGAGGGGAGTCGAACCCCTGACCTCTTGAATGCCATTCAAGCGCTCTCCCAACTGAGCTACGGCCCCATCCGGCAGGAAGGCGGCGCGCGTTCCCGTTGGGGGATGGGCCCTTCGGGGCGGCCCGCCCGCGCGACCGGTCTTCAATAAAGGCTCCGGCCCCCGGGAATCAAGGCGCGGAAGCAAGCCGCCGCCCGATGCGGCGAAATGGGCGGGCCAGGGCGGAACGTTGCGCCCGGAACGATCGGCCGCCGGGCGAATGCGTCAGTTCGATGCCTGTCCGCACCCGGCTGCGGCCCTAGATTGGCAGCCTCTGCCGTCGCCGGGAATCCCGATGCCGAACGCCTCTTCCCGTCCTGCCGTTCCCGATCTCGAAGCCCTGGTCGAGCCCGTGTGCGCCATCGCCCGCCGGGCCGGCGCGGCGATCCTGCCCTATTACCGGACCGACCTCGACATCGACCGCAAGGACGACCATTCGCCGGTGACCGAGGCGGACCATGCCGCCGACGCCGTGATCGTGCCGGCGCTGGAGGCGCTGACGCCCGATATCCCTGTGGTGTCGGAGGAGCGGTTGTCCAGTCACCGCTCGGCCGGTGCGGACGCCGATGCGGATACCGGCGCAAACGCCGACGGGCCGTTCTGGCTGGTCGATCCGCTCGACGGCACGCGGGAATTCATCAACCGGCGCGACGAATTCACGGTCAATATCGCGCTGGTCGCCGGCGCCCGGCCGGTCTTCGGCGTGCTCGGCATCCCGGTGCGCGATGTCGTCTATGCCGGCCATGCGGCGAACGGTGCTTCCGGTGTATCCGGCGCGGCGAGCCGGCAGGCCGGCGACAGGCCCGCCGAGCCGGTCGCAGTGCGCGCCGCGCCGGCAGCCGGCATCGTCGTCGCAGCCAGCCGGTCCCATGACAAGTGGGACGAGCTGGACGATTTCCTCGACGGCGAAAACGTCGCCCGCCGGATCATCGCCGGCAGCGCGCTTAAATTCGCCCTGGTCGCCGAGGGCACGGCCGACCTCTACCCGCGGCTCGGCCCGACCATGGAATGGGATACCGCGGCCGGCCAGGCGATCGTCGAGGCGGCCGGCGGCAGCGTGCGCACCCTGAACGGCGGGCCGCTGATTTACGGCAAGGCCGGCTGGCGCAATGCGGGCTTCGTCGTGCGCGGCCGGCCCGCCGCCTGAACCGCCGGGGCGGGGCCGGGCAGCGTGCAACGGCGGCCGGCGGACCGGGCAGGGATCGAGGCCGGCGCGGCGGTGCTTCGCAGCGGCGGGCTCGTCGCCTTCCCGACCGAGACGGTCTACGGCCTGGGTGCCGACGCATCCGACGACCGGGCGGTGGCGCGCATTTTCGAGGCCAAGGGGCGGCCCAGCTTTAATCCTCTCATCGTCCACGCGCCCGATCTTGCGGCGCACCGGGCCTGGGCGGTCTTCGACGAGCGTGCACTGCGGCTCGCCGAAGCCTTCTGGCCGGGCGCGCTCACCCTGGTCCTGAAGCGCACGCCGGACGCGCCGGTCTCCCGGCTGGTCAGCGCCGGGCTGGACACGGTCGCCGTGCGCGCGCCGGATCATCCCGTGGCCCAGGCGCTGATGCGCGCCGCCGGTTGCCCGGTGGCGGCGCCGAGCGCCAACCGCTCCGGCCGGCTCAGCCCGACCGAAGCAGGCCATGTCGAAGATTCGCTCGGGTCGGCGGCTGGCCTGATCCTGGACGGCGGGCCGAGCCCCGGCGGCCTCGAATCGACAGTGCTTTCGCTGACCGGCGAAAAGCCGGTGCTGCTGCGCCCGGGGCTGGTCACACGTGTGCCCATTGAAGAGGTCATCGGGCCGGTGCAGGCTGCCGATCCGGCTTCTGCTGCCAAAACGCTGCCGGGTTCGCCCCTCGAATCGCCGGGAATTCTGGCGGCCCATTACGCGCCGCGCGCGCCGCTGCGGCTGGACGCCGGCGTATCCCTGGAGGAAGGCGAGGCGCTGCTGGCCTTCGGCGGCGCTCCCGAACCGGACCGGGCCGCCGGCTATGCCGCGGCGCGCAACCTCAGCCCGGCCGGCGATCCTGTCGAGGCCGCGGCGAACCTGTTCCGCCTGCTGCACGAACTCGATGCCCTCGCCCCCGCCGCCATCGCCGTATCGCCCATACCGGAACGGGGCCTCGGCGCCGCGATCAACGACCGCCTGCGCCGCGCGGCGGTGCGGGAGTGAGGCCGAAACAGGCCGCCAAAGCGTGTCCGTTTCTATCGGAACCGGCGATGCAACAGCAGCCGCCCCTTCGACAGGCTCAGGGCAGGCCCTTCGATACGCCGCTTCGCGGCTATTCAGGGCGAGGGGATTGTTTGAGCAACGGGCAACAATTCAAAGCTCCACATCCCGAGTAGCTCCGGATTTTATCCGGGGCATATCGAGGGACGCCACGCCGCGAGGGTTCTGTTCCAAACGGACAAGCTCCAGGGACAGAGATGTCGCTTCCTTCCTCCTCTTCAGAGGGGGAAGTCCCGGAGCGCAGCGGAGGGGATGGGGGTGATGTGCTGTACCGAAAGAAACGCCTTACGGCGTGCACGTCTGGCGACGCGCCACCCCCACCTGGCCTCCCCCTCTGAAGAGCGGGAGGTGTCGGAATTCTGCCTTCCCGCTCAGCCGTCCACGATCTCCGCGATCTCTTCCGTGTCGAAGCCGGCTTCGCTGAGCAATGCTTCGGTATGCTCGCCGAGCTGGGGCTGGCCGAGGCGGACGGGCAGGGGCGCGCGGTCGAAGCGGAAGGCGGTGTCCGGGATCTCCATCGACCCTTCGGTCGAATGTTCGAACGGCCGGAAGAAGCCGGTCGCGGCGAGGTGCGGGTCGGCATAGAGGTCTTCGAGCGTGTTGACCGGGCCGCAGGGGATTTCGGCGTGGCGCAGCAGGTCGAGCCATTCGGCAGAGCTTTTCCTGACCAGCTCCTTGCCCGATTCGCCATACAGCGCATCGACATGGTCGAGCCGGTCGCCGATGGTCAGGAAGCGGGGATCGTCCTTCATCTCGGGCCGGCCGACCAGGTCCCAGAACCGGTCCCACTGCCCGTCGGTATAGGCGAGCTGGCAAATGAAGCCGTCGGCGGTCGGCAGGGGCCGGCGATGTGGCGACAGGACGCGCGGATAGCCCGGCGGCGTCATCGGCGGCGAGAAGATCGCGCCATACTGGTGCTCGGCCAGGGTGAAGCTGGCGACGCCCTCGAACATGGCGGTCTCGACATAGACGCCCCGGCCGGTCCTGAGGCGCTGCATCAGGGCGGCAAGCATGCCGTTGGAAGCGAGCAGGCCGGAAATCTTGTCGGCGGCGATGGTCGGGATCAGGTTGGGTGCGCCGTCGCGGGCGAGGAATGTGCCGGCGAGCCCGGCCTGGCCCTGGATGATGTCGTCGTAGGCCGGCTGGCCGGCATAGGGCCCGCCGTCGCGATAGCCGTAGAGGCCGGCGTAGACGATGCCGGGGTTGCGCGCCATGACCGCGTCCGGGTCGAAGCCCAGCTTCAGGATCTTCTGCGGCCGGATATTGTGCACGAAAACATCCGCGCTATCGACCAGCCGCCACAGCGCCTCGCGGGCGGCTTCGCGCTTGAGGTCGAGCACGATGCTTTTCTTGTTGCGGTTCATGCCCAGGAACACCGCGGCCATGCGCGGGCTGCGCCGCGGCCCCATCTGGCGCATCGCGTCGCCGCCCGGCGCTTCGACCTTGATAATTTCGGCGCCGAAATCGCCCAGGGTCTGGGTTGCGTAGGGGCCGTAGACGATCGTCGTCAGGTCGAGGACGCGGATACCGTCGAGGGGCAGGCCGAGCCCCGGGGAATCGGCGGCGGATATGTCGGTTGCGCTCATGGCGGCGAGAAAGAACCCGGCCGGGACAAAGGTCAACCGGCAGCCGGTCGCGCCCGGTGTTGGGGCGCCAGGCGTTCGCCCGTCGCGCCAAGCAGCAACCGGTCGATTTCCTGAGCGGCGATCGTCACGCTCCCAGCATCGTCTCGAGCTCCGATATCCGGAGGATCAGCGTGAGCGGCTCGCGGTTCGAGAAGCGGCGGAAGCCGAACCGCGCATAAAACGCAACGGCCGCTTCGTCGATGGCCTGCACTACGATGGCCCGGGCGCCGATCACGTGGGCGGCCGCCAGTGCGCGCCGCGCCGCGTCGACGAGCAGGTCCGAGCCGAGATGCCGCCCCCGGTAGTTCGCATCGACCGCGAGCTGCCCCAGCAGGATAACCGGGACCGGATCGGGCATGCTCCGGCCGACCCGCGAAGACACACGCCGCCGTTCGACAGCGCTGGCGGCGAGGCTGTAGAAGCCCGCCACCCGGTCGCCGTCGCAGGCGACATAGGTACGCGCGCCGCCCTTGGCTTCGTTGAGGCGCGCCTTGCCCTGCAGCCAGGAGTCGAGGGCAGGTACGCCCGAGGCGAATTGCGAGAGGTCGTGCTGCGGGCCGAGCGGCTCCGGCGCGCTTACCGATCCCACTGCGGCTGGCGCGCGAAACGCTCCTTCACGGCAGGATCGGGCGCCACCGGCGCGTCGAGCGCAGCGGCGAAGGCGTCCCAAGCCTCGTCGTCGAGGGCGATGATCGGGCGTTCGTTCAGGGTCTCGATCGCCGCCGCCTCGCTGGAGCGGAGCACGAATTCGGTCCGGGTGACGCCCCGGATCGCCGCCGCGCGGTCGATGAACGCCAGACGTTCGCTAGACATGCGGAAGTTCACTTGAGCCACTGCGGCCTCCTTGCTCCGGCAGCGCGAAAGGTTCCTGCCACCACGGTGTGTATAGCTATTGTATAGCAAAGAACAAGCGGCGGCGTTTGGAATTTTGGCCGGACGGTGGCCCGCCAGGTCGCCCGTACACGGTGCCGATCGGTACCGGCGGGGTGAACGGGTGTGACGCTGCGGGCCGGGAAAGGGGCTGTCGGATAGCGCCCCTCGACCCTAAATCCAGTGCTATGACAACACCTGAATCCACAGCAAGAAAGACCACCCTGATCGGCGCTTCGATGCGACGCGTCGAGGACCGCGCGTTTCTCACCGGCGCCGGCACATTCACCGCCGATCTGTCCCTGCCTCGCCAGGCCCATGCCGCCTTCGTGCGCTCGCCGCACGCCCATGCCGAACTCGGCGAAATCGATACGGCCGCGGCGCTCTCCGTGCCCGGCGCTCTCGCGGTCTTCACGGCGGCGGACCTGCGCGCGGCCGGCGTGCGCGCCCTGCCGACCGGCGCCAGCGAGCCGCTGCCTGCTGGCGAGATCCTGCGGCCGATCGCCGATGCCCCGCGCTATCCGATGGCGGATGGCCGGGTTCGATTCGCCGGGGAGGCCGTCGCCTTCGTCGTTGCCGAGACCGAAGCGGCCGCCATGGAAGCGGCCGAGCTGGTCGACGTCGACTACGACGCCCTGCCGGCGCTGGGAACGGCGGGAGACGCCCTGGCCGGCGATGCCGGGGCGGTTTGGCCCGACGCACCCGACAACCGGTCTTTCGTCTGGGCGGCAGGGAACACCGCCGGGACCGAAGCGGCCTTTGCCGCGGCGCACCGGATCGTCGCGCAGGATATCGTCTTTACGCGCTCGACCGCGGCCTTCATGGAGCCGCGCGGCGCGCTCGCCGACTATGCCGGCGGCAAGTACACGCTATACGCCGGGTCCCAGTGCAGTCATGTCGTGCGCGCCGTCGCCGCCGGCTGCCTGGGCATAGACCGGGCCGATCTGCGGGTTATTGTGCCGGACATGGGCGGCGGTTTCGGCGCGCGCAACCTGGTTTATCCCGAGTTCGTCGTCGCCCCGTTCGCGGCGCGGGCGCTCGGCCGCCCGGTGCGCTGGGTCGCCAGCCGCAGCGAGGCCTTCCTGACCGACACCCAGGCGCGCAGCCAGAACCTGCACGCCCGCATGGCTCTCGACGCCGGCGGCCGCATTACCGCCATCGACGTGAAGGCGGACTGGTGGCACGGCGCCTATCTGGTGAACCGCACGCCGCAGATGATCGCAACATGGATGTCGCCGATGATCTGCGGGCCCTACCGCATCCCGGCGCACCGGTTCGAGATTACCGGCGTCTTCACCAATACCGCGCCCATCGCAGCCTACCGGGGCGTTGCCCGGGCCGAGGCAACGCTGGTGCTGGAACGGCTGATCGACGCTGCGGCGCGCGAGATGGGCATCGACCGGGTCGAATTGCGCCGGCGCAACCTGATTCCGCTGGCCGACATGCCGTGGGATTCGCCGACCGGCGCGCGCTACCAGCGCAACGATTTTTTTGGCAGCCTGGAGGCCGGGCTCGGCAGGATCGGCTGGGACGGTTTCGCGGCCCGTAAAGCAGCCTCGGCGTTGCAGGGGCTGCGCCGGGGCCGGTCGGTCACGACCTATGTCGAGAACGCCGGCGGCGCGCTCTCCGAGTTCGTCGATATGCGGGTCGAGGCAAAGGGTCCGGCGGAAGGCCGGGTCCGGGCGCTGGTTGGCAGCCAGGATTGCGGCATGGGCCACGCGACCGTGTTCGGCCAGATCGTCGCCGACCTGCTGGGCGTGACGCCGGACCGGGTGATCGTCGAGGACGGCGATACCGGCAGGATCGGGGAGGGCGCCGGCTCCCACGGCTCGCGCACCATGCGGATCGGCGGCGGCGCAGTCCATAACGGGGCGCTGTCGATTATCGAAGCCGGCAAGCCGGTGGCGGCCGAGCTGTTGGAAGCGGCCGAGGCGGATATCGGCTTTGCCGGCGGCGCCTTCAACGTGCGCGGCACCGACCGTGCGGTCTCCCTGTTCGCCGTGGCGGAGGAAGCCGAGGCGCGGGGCGCGCCGCTCCATATCGAGGAACGCTTCGAGGTGTCGGGGATGAGCTATCCCAGCGGCTGTCATCTGTGCGAGGTCGAGGTCGATCCCGAGACCGGCCGGGTTTGGCTCGACCGCTATGTCGTGGTCTCGGATCCCGGCAAGGTGATCAATCCCCTGCTCGCGGCCGGGCAGTTGCATGGCGGCATCGCCATGGGCGTCGGCCAGGCGCTGATGGAAAACACGGTTTACGAATCGGGCACCGGCCAGTTGCTCAGCGGCAGCTTCATGGATTTCTGCCTGCCCCGGGCCGACGACATGCCACCTGTCGATACCGCCTTCAATCCGGTGCCCGGCGACGACAACCCGCTGGGCGTCAAGGGCATCGCCGAGGGACCGACCGCAGCCTCGCCTCCGACCGTCATCAACGCCGTGCTCGATGCGCTGGCGGGCGACGGGGTGACGGCCCTGGACATGCCGGTGACGCCCCATGCGGTATGGCAGGCGCTGAAGGAGGCGCGGTCCGCCTAACTCTTCAGCTTGTAGCCGGTCCGGAACATCCACAGGCAGACCAGCCACAGGGCGACGTTGAGGACCAGCAGCACGATGCCGCCGATCAGCGTGTCGCCGTCGGCGCGGCCGATGAAGCCGCTGCGGAAGCCGTCGATCATGAAGAAGAACGGGTTCAGATGGGCGAGATCGTTGAGAAGTCCGGGCAGGCGTTCGATGGAATAGAAGGTGCCGCTGAGGAAGGCCGCCGGGGTGATGACGAAGTTGGTGACGGCGGCCATCTGCTCGAACTTGTCGGACCAGATGCCGCCGATCAGGCCGAGCAGGGACAGCAGGGACGAGGCCATGACGGCGAAAAACAGAATCGTGAACGGCGCCTGGATTTGCAATGGCACGAAGATCGCCATGGCGCCCAGGGTGACGGCGCCGACCATGAGGCCGCGGGTGGCGCCCGCCGCCGCGTAGGCCAGCGCCAGTTCGCCCGGCGACAGGGGCGACATCAGAACGTCGACAATATTGCCCTGGATCTTGGAGATAAGCAGAGAACCGGCGGTGTTCTGGAAGGCGCTCTGGACGATCGCCATCATGACGAGGCCGGGTGCGAGAAATTCGACGAACGGGACACCGCCGACCTCGCGCACGACATCGCCCATCGCCAGCGAAAAGACCGACAGAAACAGCAATGTCGTCACGATCGGGGCCAGCACCGACTGGGTGACGACTTTCGCGAAGCGCTGGATTTCCTTCCGGTACAGGGTCCACAGGCCGAGCCAGTGCACCGCGCCGATGGCGCGCGGTTCGATCCCCGGCGGGCCGGACGGGTGCGGCGCCGCCTCCGTTGGGAGGGCGGCGTCGGCAGTGGAGGCGCTCTCGACGGAAAACGGGTTCATGCGGCGTGTTGAGCGGCGGAGAGGGGCCGGCCGCGCCGCCGGGACGGCGCGTTTTCCTGATCTATGAATCGCGCAGGCGAAATAAAGAGCGGCCGGGCGCCGCCTTGGTTGCAGCGGGTCAGCCGCCCGCCTCCGGCGGCGCTTCTTCGGCGCGCGGGTCGAAGGCGAAGATGTTGGGCGAGGTCCGCGCCATCGGCACATAATCCTCGCGGTCTTCGGGGGCGATCGGGCCGCGCTGTTTCATGCGCCAGAAGGTCCACAGCGCGACGGCGCCGTGCACGACGCTGGTGAACAGGAACAGGGAGCCGGATCCCGTCGCCTCCATCAGGGCCGCGGCGACCAGCGGCCCGGCGACGGCGCCGAGGCCGAAAATCACCAGCAGGCCGGCCATGATCTCGACGAAATCTTCCGGCTCGGCATGGTCGTTGGCATGCGCGACGGAAAACCCGTAGATCGAGAAGGCGGCGGCGCCGAACAGGAAATAGGCGGCGTAGACGATCATGACCGGCAGGCCGGCCGCCGCCATCAGGACCACGCCGGCGAGCGACGCGACTGCGCACACCGCGGCGATCAGCCAGCGCCGGTCGGGCAGCCGGTCCGACAGGCGGCCCAGCGGATACTGGACGACCGCGCCGCCGATGATGGCGATGCTGACGAATATCGCTATGCCGGTGACCGACAGGCCGAGGCCCTTGGCGTAGACCGGGGCCAGGCTCCAGACCGCGCCGTTGGCCATGCCGTTGGTCAGGCAGCCGACCACGCTGACCTGGGAATTGCGCCACAGTCTGCGCAACTCCGGCTGTGCCTTGACCGGCAACGGCGGCGAGGGCGCGCGGGTCAGGCAGACCGGGATCACGGCGAGCGCGAACAGGATCGTCGCCAGGGAGAACAGCTTTGAGCTGCTGGGCGAATCGAGCAGGAGAAGATATTGGCCCGCGGTCACCGCCGTCAGATGAATTGCCACATAGGCCGAGAACACGGTGCCGCGGTTGCGCCGGGACGCGGCGCCGTTCAGCCAGCTTTCGATGACCATGTAGAGGCCCGAGATGCACAGGCCGATCACGATACGGAACAGGATCCAGGCGACCGGATTCAGCGCCAGCAGGTGCAGCAGCGGGACGATGGCGCCCAGGGCCGCGATGGCCGCGTAGACGCGGATATGGCCGACCCGGGCGACCAGCGGCGGCACGAGATAGCAGCCGAGCACGAAACCGACGGAATAGGCGGCGCCGATCGCGCCGATCCAGGCGGCGCCGAAACCTTCCAGATCGGCCCGCAAGGGCACCAGGGTCAGGAACAGGCCGTTGCCCAGCATCAGCAGCGCCACCCCGACCAGCAGGGCGGCGACCGGCGCCAGCAGCGCTTTCGGTTCGGCGAGGGAGGCGGTCATGCGCGCCACGGATCGCGCCTTTCGAAGGGGGTCCGGCGGAAGTGCCGGGGCGCGGCGATATGGGGACAGTTCGCAACGCGCGCAAGCCCCTTTTTCGCGGCGGATTGCAGGAGGGAGCCAGGAAATCGGCGCGGTCGGGCTATCGCGCCGTCGACGGCCGACGGCCAGCCAGCCCGGCGGCTCGTTTCAAACGTTCGAAAGGCCGGGCAACTTCTGCCTTGCCCCCGGCTTCGCCGGCATACCCGCTCTTCCCGCCCCGAAGCGCGGGAAAACCGCTCAGCCGCCCGCCTTCGGCTCCAGGTTCAGCGCGGCCGAGTTCAAGCAAAAGCGGTGGCCGGTCGGCGCCGGCCCGTCCGGGAAGACGTGGCCGAGATGGGCGTCGCACTTGCTGCACAGAACCTCGGTGCGCAGCATGAACAGGCTGCGGTCGTCGCGCAGCGCCACGGCGCTGTCGTTGACCGGCGCCCAGAAGCTCGGCCAGCCGGTGCCGGAATCGTATTTTGAGTCAGACGAGAACAGCGGCTGCCCGCAGCACACGCAGCGGTAGGTGCCGGGCGTCTTGGTGTCCCAGTATTCGCCGGTGAAGGCGTGCTCGGTGCCGTGCTCGCGGGCGACGTGAAACTGGATATCGGTCAGCTGTGCGCGCCACTCCGCAGCCGACTTGACGATCTTGTCGGTTCCTTCGGTCATGCGCTCAACTTGGTCCTGCGGCCCGGCGTTTCAAGGGAATCGCGCCGCGGTGCGAGGCTGCGCGGGCCCTGCCGGTCAGCCGAGATTGCGCCGGAACAGGGCGAGCATGCGTTCCCAGTGCCGCTCGGCTGCCGCCTTGTCGTAGCAGTGCCGGTCGGGGAAGGCGAAGCCGTGATGCGCGCCGGCATAGCGCTCGATCCGGTGGCGCACGGCGCTGCCTTCGAGGCAGCGCGCCAGCGCGTCGACGGACGAATCCGGCACCCACATATCGTCCTTGGCGAAGGCGAGATACAGTTCGGCCCGGATGGCGTCCGTCGCCAGGTGGGGCGAATCCGGCCGGTCGGTGACGATGCCGGCGCCGTAATAGCTCGCTGCCGCCGCGATCTCGTCCGGATAGCGCGCGGCGACCGTGTAGACGAACTGGCCGGACAGGCAGTAGCCGACGCAGCCGGCCGGTCCGGGCGCCGCGCCGTCCAGCGTCCGGGCATAGTCGAGCAGAGGGCGCGTATCCGCCGCCACCCGTTCATTGCTCACGCTCTTCACCAGGCCCCAGAAGCGTTCGCGCTCGGCGGAGCCCTTGACCTCGATCTGCTTCGCGTCGAGCAGCACCTCGTCGATCCCGGCGACGCGGTAGAACAGGTTGGGCAGCAGCACGCAATAGCCGGCCGTGCCGATCCGGCGCGCCATGTCCTTCAGTTCCTCGCGCACGCCGATGGCGTCCATGTAGAACAGCACGACCGGGTGCGGCCCGCCCTCGTCCGGCTGGGTGACGAAGGTTTCCATGACGCCGTCGGGCGCGTCGATGCGGGCGATATGCTCTTTCATGGTCCGGCCTTCCCTGTCGCGACGGCGGCAGGCAACCCCGTTCCGCGCCGGCGGTCAAGGGCTGCACGGTTGCAGGCCGGTCAGGCGACCACCTCTTCGATGTCCCGGACCGCCGGCTGGCGTTCCGTCGTCAGCGAGACCTCCCTGAATTGGCATCATCTCATGGCAGCCGCGCGGCCGGCCCGGCCGTCACGCCGGAACCTCTTCTGCGGCTTCGCGCACCCGGCGGCCGCGCGGTTTGCCTAGGTCGACGACGCGCGGAACGTCTACCGTTCCGTTGTCGGGCAGGGGCGCTTTTCCCTGCGCCGCAGTGTGTTCGGCGACGCTCCTGAGACCCTTCAGCTTGTTGCTGCCGGCAAGCGCCTGCCGGTCGGCATCGTAGTAGTCGAACCAGGGCAGGCCGTAACGGCTGTAGGCTTCTGCCGTCGGCGGGTCGGCCGGGGGGCGGCCCCTCGCGCGGCGCCCGCCCGCGGGCGCTGCCCAGCCACTGGACGGTGTTGACGATGGAGACGAAACACCGGCTGGCTTGGCGCTGGTCCCAGGCGTCCAGGCCGTAGGGATCGTCGTAGATGTCCTGCTTCATCCGGCCACCCGGCGCGAGACCCATGCCGTCCTCGGCAAAGCTGCAGGAGTGGAGCAATGGCTCGAACATACGCAACTGATCCTTCAGGAGCGCCTCGTAGCGTTCGACCTTCATGGGAAAGGCGACGATCTGGAGGCCGCCATGTTCTGCGGCGCCGGTCAGCTGTTCCTCGGCCGTGTAGCCCTCACCCAGCGGCATGGCGACGAACTGGCGGATGATACCCTTCTCTACGCAGAAGCCGTCGAGCCAGGGCTGGTCGGGCAGCACCAGATAGTCCTGGGGATCGCGGTTCAGCCGCTCGGCCCAACCGTCGCCGGTCAGCGCGCAGACCTTGCCGGCCGAGACCTTGACCGCGAAGGGATAGGATGCGTCGAACGCGATCCACAGCGCCTCGGCCTGGTACATCGGCATGATGACGCCGCCGCGCCGGCGCCAGGCGTCGGGAAGCCGTGCGGCATAGTCGTCCAGGTGGCGCAGCGGGAAAGATCCCAGGCCCGGCGGCAGTGGGTAGTCGCCGCCGTCGTCCGGGATGCGCAGGGTGCGCTGGAAGTCGATCCGGCAGCGCGCCGCTTCGTGAACTTCGGGAAAATGGAACTCCAGTCCGTCGTCGTCGAGCACGATCATGAATTCTCTCCTCACCAGTCGCCGTCGCGCACTTCGCGCACCACCCGCAACACCGCCTCGTCCGGCGCCTCCTTCAACTGCCGGATCAGGTCCGCAAACAGCCGGGGTCGCTTGCGGATGATCGCCTGAAGGTCGCCGGAAACCTTGCCGGCGAGCGCCAGCATGACGTCCGGGTCCTCGCCCAGCTCCCGCGCCAGGCGGACCGTCGTGGCCTCGGACGGCGGCGCGACCTCGCCGCGCTCGATCTTGCTCAGGTAGGCCGGCTCGATGCCGACCCGCCCGGCGACCTGGCGCACCGAGAAGCGCCGGTCCTCCCGGCGCAGGCGTTCGCGCAATTTGCGGATGGTCGGTCCAAAATGCGTCATGTGTCGTATTTAGTACACATTCGTTGCCTGTCAAGTCCGCGTGCGGATTTCTTGTCCTGGGCCGGCGGATCGGCGTCGAAACGGGCAAGGCCGAATTTGCCCGGATGTCCGGGTCCCCTTGTCCGGTGCCGGGCGCACGGACGTGGCGCTTGAAGTCGGGCCGGGGGCGCGGCACATATCGCCGCCCGGCGATGTCTTCCGGCCCCATCGCGTTTCCGCAGCGGAGCCTGCCCCATGAAGATCGGATTTATCGGACTCGGCAATGTCGGCGGCAAGCTCGCCGGCAGCCTGTTGCGCAACGGCTTCGACCTGACGGTCCGCGACCTCGATCCCGCCGCGGTCCGGCCCCTTGCCGACGCCGGCGCCAGGGTGGGCGAAAGCCCCGCCGCGTTGGCCGCATCCTGCGACGTCGCGATTACCTGCCTGCCGTCTCCGGCGGCGAGCCGCGCAGTGCTGGAGGCTGAGGACGGCGTGCTCGCCGGCCTGACGCCGGGCACGGTCTGGGCCGAGATGAGCACGACCGACGAGGCCGAGGTCCGCCGGCTCGGCGCCCTGGTGCAGGCGAAGGGCGGCGAACCGGTCGACTGCCCCGTCTCCGGCGGCTGCCACAGAGCGGCGACCGGCAACATCGCCATCTTCGCCGGCGGCGCGCGCGCGGCCTTCGAGCGGCTGCTCCCCGTGCTCAAGGCCATGGGGCGGCGCATTCTCCATACCGGCCCGCTCGGCTCGGCCTCGGTCCTCAAGGTGGTGACCAACTATCTCGCCACGGCGAACCTGGTCTCCCTGTGCGAGGCGCTGGCGACCGCGAAGATGGCCGGCATGGACCTCAACACGACCTACGAGGCGATCCGCATCTCCTCGGGCAATTCCTTCGTCCACGAGACGGAGAGCCAGGTCATTCTGAACGGCAGCCGCGACATCAACTTCACAATGGACCTGGTCTCCAAGGACATCGGCCTGTTCGGGGCCATCGCCGGGCGCGCCGGCGTGCCGCTGGAAATCGCACCATTGCTGATCGATATTTTCCGCGACGGCGAGGCCCGCTACGGCCCGCGCGAATGGTCGCCCAACATCGTCCGGCGGCTCGAGGAGGCTTGCGGCATCGAAATCCGCGCCCCCGGCTTCCCGGCCGAAATGGTCGACGACGAGCCGGAAGAGCCGGGCCATGAAGTGGTGCCGAAGGGGCGGGCGCCGGACTTCGCCGCAGAGACGCGCCGGCAGTCGCAGGCGGTGGCGGACAGCCCGCACGCCGAAGCCGACGCAGGGTGAAGCGTTGCGTCGGCCGTGTGCGTCCGAAACGCGTCCGATACGTTCCCACGCACATAGTGATCAGTTTTCGATTGCCGGAAAGGTCCGGTTTCTGTTTGCCATCGACAATCGGTTCATTGTCGACCGCAAGACACATTCGATTCGCCCCGCTTTCGAATTGAAGGCGCCATCGGGGATTCTGAGACGCCGCGCGGCGGGAATGCGGTGGTGTCGCAGAATGCCGCCCGGACGCAGCTCGGCCCCCGGCTCTCAACTACACAGCAAGACCCGTTTGCGAGAACGGAATTCCCGACAAGGATCGAGACCATCGGCCCACTCCCACAAATCCGCATCTGAAGGCCAACGCCGGCCAATTTCCGGACGCCAGAAGTTTGTCGTGCGAGAGATCGTAAGGCGGTCCCTAGCCTTGTAATTCCTGCACTTTTGAAGGTATCGGAGACCCGCGAAAGAGGCGATGAAGGTGCTGGGAGGGGCCGATGCGCCGGGCGCCGGCGGCCCGTCAGCGCTTCGGCAGGGCGTCCACCGCCAGGACCTGCCGAACCAGCGCAACCTGCCCGGACACGCCCTGCTTCCGGTAGACCTGCTGGACCAGCCAGCGCACATAGTTCACCGACCAGCCCGTGGCCGCGGCGATCTCGCTCGCCCTCCGGCCCTCCGCCAGCAGCGCCGCCATCCGGCCCTCGGACGGCGTCAGCCCGAGCGTCTTCGCCACCCGATGCGCGTCGATGCGCGGGCGGCGCGCCGGATCGACCAGCAGCACCAGCGCCGCCACCCGGCGCCCCCCGAAATCCGCCTCAGCATCGCCCACCGGGCTGACATGCAGCCCCAGCCGCGCCCGGCCCGAAGGGCGTTGGACCGTCATCAAACCGCCGCCGGGAGGCCGGCCCGCCCCACCACTCCGGCAGCGCACGCCCCACCAGCCTGCGCAGGCGGCTGCGGTCCGCCGGCAGCACCGCGTCCAGAACGCGGTCGCGGTCGAACAGCCCGTCGCCGCGGCGCAGGATCGCGAGCGCCGGCCCGTTCGCCTCCAGCACGCGCCCGCCGCGGTCCAGCTGCACCACGCCGATGCGGTCGTTGTCCAGCAGGCCCGCCAGTCCGGCGCCGAGCGCATCGGCTGCCGCCAGCGCCTGCCGGATGAGGATCGACCGGTGGACATGCGGCAGCACACGCTCCAGCAGCCGGAGCCGGTCGGACTGCCATTCGCCGCCGACGGGGTTGCCGAGGTTCCAGATGATGCGCTGGCCGTCCGGCCCGTCGAAGCGCACGAACATGCCTTTCTCGCTGCCGGAGAAGGGCAAGCTCTCGTTGTATGTGGGCGACGTCTTCCGCTCGTCTTCGGTATAGAGGTCGGCGGAGCGGACCAGCTGGCCGTGCGGAAGCCCCCTGATGCGGGGCACCGCCTCGTCGTGCGGGTAGTAGATGTCGAAATACCTGCGCCCCAGCTCCTCGACGTCCTCGCCGTGCCGGAGAAACCGGGCGAAGAGCAGGCGCGCGTCGTCGAATCCTTCGCAGACGATCAGGGCATTCCCGCTGGCGCCGACGGCCTCCTCCATCAGCGCCGTGGCGGCAGGCCAGCGAGCGTCGTCGAGGGCGGCCTCGTACAACGCCTCAAGGATGCGCTCGAAGGCGTCGTCCGGGTTCATCCAGTGCCCTCCCCCGATGGCGCAGGCCTGGCAGCGCAGACCGCGAACCCGATTGACGAAGAACGGCGCCTTTCCCCATGGTCCTCCTCGAGCGGGCCGAACGAGCGGAACCCGCTCCCGACGACCGCCGGCCGCAAGCTATGGCGTACCGTCCGCGTACGTGACATTCACCGAAAGCACGGTACCCTTTTAACTGAGCTTCAGTAACATGTGCGTATCGACATTGGACTTTTTACTATCTTTTCCGTAACTATCAGGATCCCGCCGCCGGGCCGCAACCGTCCCGGGCCGCGCCCTCGGGCACGCCGGCACGGGCCCATCGAAGGCCGAAGCGGTTCGGATCCGGGGAGGAACACCCGTATGACCAAGACCGGAGACCGGGGCCGCGAGATCGAGGCCCTGCGCGAGCGGATTTCCGCGCTCACCACGGCCATCCTGCGCATCAGCGCGAGCCTCGACCTCGACACCGTGCTGCGCGAGATCGCCGAAGCCGCCCGCGCGCTGACCGGGGCGCGCTACGCCGTCATCACCACCGTCGACGCCACCGGGCAATTGGAAGATGCCGTCCTCTCCGGCTTCTCGCCCGAGGAGGAACGGCAGGTCGTGGCGTGGACGGACAGCATGAACATCTTCGAGGTGCTGCGCGATCTGCCCGCACCGATGCGGTTGTCGGACATGCGCTCCTACGTTGCCGGGCTCGGCTTCTCCACCGACGGGGTGATCA
>MPMX01000008.1 GCA_002238725.1 Rhodospirillaceae bacterium bin65 | reverse complement strand
ACCTTCCTTTCCGGCCGAAGCCCGGTTTCGGCGAGCATCCGGACATCCGCAAGGGCGACGATGAGTATATCGACGGCGTCGAAAGCGACTGGATGAACCGCCTCCGCAACGGCGACGAACCGGTCGAACCGTGGCCCGACGCCCCGACCCACGAGGATCCCTTCGCTTCCGCGCAGGACGACCCGGAACAGGACGACCCGGAGCGGGACGGCGAGGCGGAGGACGGCCCGTCCGCGCCGGCGCCGCTCGCCGGACAGGAGGACAGCGCCCCATGCCGGCATCCGGCGAACGGCCTCGGCCGGGCCGACGCCGCGCCCTGCGCCGCCGCATCCCCGGCCCCGGCGCCCCACGCCGCCCGTTCGGCCCACCGGCAGAACGGCAGCGCCGCCGGACAGAACGGAGCCGCCCATGACATTTCATGACATTTCATGACGCCCGTTACCTGTTGCCCGAACCCGCGCCGTCATTTCGACCGGAGCCCCGGATTTGTTCCGGGGCGGAGCGGAGAAATCTTTCCGGCACGGCGCTCCGGTCCCGGCGCCGCGGGTGAAAGATTTCTCCGCTCGCTGCGCTCGGTCGAAATGACGGAGGGGGTATGCGCTCGGTCGGAATGACGGGAGGGGGCATGCGCTGCCAACGGCAGAACCGCCCGAACCTGCTTATCGGACCGCCGGTGCGCGGCTGGCGCCGCGCCAACCCCACCCGGTGCGCGAAAAGCGCGCCGACCCGGACGTTGCCCTAGTGGCTGAGTTCCTTGATCGCCTCGTCCAGCCCATGGAGGGTCAGTTCGTACATCCGGTGCTCGAAGGCGTCGCCGATCATGCCGATCGAGGGTGTATACTGCCAGTGCCGCTTCGGCACCGGATTCAGCCAGACGCAATGGGTGAAGGTCTGGACGATGCGGTTGAGCCAGACCTCGCCCGCCTCCTCGTTCCAGTATTCGACCGAACCGCCCGGCATGGCGATCTCGTAGGGGCTCATGGAGGCGTCGCCGACGAAAATCACCTTGTAGTCGCTGCCGTAGGTATGGAGCACGTCCCAGGTCTTCATCGGCTCGCTGTTGCGCCGGCGGTTGTCCTCCCAGACGAAATCGTACAGGCAGTTGTGGAAGTAATAATACTGCAGATGCTTGAACTCGGTCTTGCAGGCCGAAAACAGCTCCTCGCAGACCTTGACGTGCGGGCTCATCGAGCCGCCGACATCGAAGAAGATCAGCACCTTCACGGCGTTGTGCCGCTCCGGCACCATTCTGATATCGAGCCAGCCCTGCTTGGCGGTCGAGTGGATGGTGTCGGGCAGGTCGAGCTCGTCGGCCGCGCCTTCCCGGGCGAAGCGGCGCAGCTTGCGCAGGGCGATCTTGATGTTGCGGGTGCCGAGTTCGACCGAATCGTCGAGGTTGCGGAATTCGCGCTTGTCCCAGACCTTGACCGCCGAGAAATTGCGGTTGCCGTCCTGGCCGATGCGCACGCCTTCCGGATTGTAGCCGTAGGCGCCGTAGGGGCTCTTGCCGGCGGTGCCGATCCACTTGTTGCCGCCCTGGTGCCGGCCCTTCTGCTCTTCGAGGCGCTTCTTCAGTTCCTCCATGAGCTTTTCCCAGCCGCCCATGGCCTCGATCTCGGCCTTCTCCTCCTCGGTCAGGTGGAGCTCGGCCATCTTGCGCAGCCAGTCCTCCGGGATGTTGGCCGGATCGAACAGCTCGGAGAGCATTTCCAGCCCCTTGAAGACATGGCCGAACACCCGGTCGAACTTGTCCAGGTTTCGCTCGTCCTTCACCAGCGCGGAGCGGGACAGATAATAGAAATCGTCGACCTTGTAGTCGGCCAGCCCCTGCTTCACGGCTTCGAGCAGCAGCAGATATTCCTTCATGCTGACCGGCAGATGGGCCTTGCGAAGCTCGAGGAAGAAGGAGGTGAACATGGCGCTCGTCGAATCCCAACGGGAAAACCGCGCCCGGCCGGGCGGACAGCAGGTTGCCGGGCGGCGCACTATAATCCGGTCGTCGCCGCGGCGGATAGGGATTTTCGCGCCGGATCGCGCCGCACGCGCGCAAGGCCGATCGGAGACGCCGAAGTGGCGGTGATTAAATTATTCCTGATTGCATTATTTTTTTCTTGATATAGTTGACTTCATTCTCTATATGGGACCCATTAACGTCCGAAGTCCGCCTGCCACAGTCTGCGGGCACCCCAGGCATCCGCAGTGTCGATCCCTTTGCGGCCCGCCGAGTCAGGCGGCCCGAGGCGGCGACTGCCCTTGTCCGGGCGGGCCCGGCCGGTCGGGTCCCTCGACCCGGCAGTCTCCTTCCGTTCGGGATGTCCGGTCCGCGGACCGCGGGCTCAGAGGCGAAGATGCCCGGTTTTCCGCCATTCCGGCGCGGCTGCCGCCCCCGTCTCCGTCATTTTAAGCCGGGCTGCGCGACCGCATAGCGAACAAAAACTATAGAATAATATCCTATCTGATACGCATTTGCGCGGCCGGTTTCGGGTTGCGGTCAATTATTTTATATCTAAAATATT
Source organism: Rhodospirillaceae bacterium bin65 (assembly GCA_002238725.1). Classification (GTDB taxonomy): domain Bacteria; phylum Pseudomonadota; class Alphaproteobacteria; order Bin65; family Bin65; genus Bin65. The sequence continues at coordinate 105,433 of MPMX01000008.1, read as the reverse complement.
TAGACCTAAACTAATTGTGGCCGGCTCAGTCGGAACCGGACCAGCCGGGAAAGCTGCCGGCAGCCGGAGCGGCGTCGCGATGTGGAAACCGCCTGAACGGATCAAGTATGCACCGGAACCCGGCGCCTGGCCGACGCGGATAGAGGCCGAGTCTTCCCTGTGGTTCAGCCCGATCCGCATCGGCCCGCTGACCCTGACGAGCCGCACCTGGGTGCCGGCCATGGTACCCTGGCGATCCAACGAGGAAGGCTGGGTCACCGACGACGTGCTCGACTGGTACGAGCAGTTCGCCCGCGGCAAGCCCGGCGGCCTGGTCATCGAAGCCACCGGCATCCGCGATATCCCGTCCGGCCCGCTGCTGCGCATTGGCCACGACCGCTACATTCCCGGGCTCAAGGAACTGGCGCAGACTGTCCGGCGCGCCAGCGAAGGGCAGACGCGCCTGTTCATCCAGTGCATCGACTTCCTGGCGATCCGGCGCCGGCCGGATCCGGCGAAGTTCCTCGACCGCTTCCTCGTCGTCACCGACGACATCCGGGCGGCGCTGGGCATGGAGGCTGCGGACGAGACAGCAATCCGGGAGACGCTGAAGGCAATGCCGGACGCCGAACTGGACGGCGTCCTCGACGCGCGCCAACTCGAATCGCTGCGTATGGGCTTCCGCGAACGGGTCGGCGACACCCATGTGCCGCATATCCGCGATCTGCCCGGTGTCCTGCCCGACCTGTTCGCCGATGCTGCGCAGCGCGCGCAGGAAGCCGGCATCGACGGCGTCGAGTTGCACTACGCCCACGCCTACACCATGGCCTCCTTCCTGTCCCGGACCAACGACCGGGACGACGGCTACGGCGGCTCCAGGGAGAACCGGGTCCGCCTGCCGCTCGAAGCGTTCGCCCGGGTGCGCGAGGTCGTCGGCGCGGATTATCCGGTCGGCTGCAGGTTCCTGACCGAGGATATCGTCGACGGCGGCTCCGGGGTTCCCGACAGCAGCTTCTATGCCGCCGAATTCGCCCGCGCCGGCATGGATTTCCTGTCGCTCTCCCGCGGCGGCCGGTTCGAGGATGCCAAGCAGCCCAACATCGGCGAAGCGGCCTACCCCTATACCGGCCGGTCCGGCTATGAGTGCATGCCGGCCTACATCTCCGACGAGTTCGGGCCGTTCGGCCGCAACATCGAGCCGGGCGCGGCGGTCCGCAAGGCGGTGCGCGACGCAGGCTTCGAAACGCCGGTTATCGTCACCGGCGGTGTCCACGGGTTCGAGAAGGGCGAGCGAATCCTGCAGGAAGGCAAGGCGGACATCGTCGGCATCGCCCGGCAGGCGCTCGCCGATCCGGACTTCTTCCTCAAGGTGCGGGCCGGCTGCGGCAGCGAGGTCCGGGTCTGCGAATACACCAACTATTGCGAAGGGCTCGACCAGAAGCACAAGCAGGTGACCTGCAAGCTGTGGGACCGCAAGGAACTGGACGCGCCCGGCGTGAAACGGACCCTGGACGGCAAGCGGCGCACCACGGCGCCGGCCTGGGCCGGCCCGGCCGCCTGAGCGGTGAGCCCGCTCCGCACGCAGGTCGGCATCGTCGGCGCCGGGCCGGCCGGCCTGCTGCTCTCGCAACTGTTGCACAATGCCGGCATCGAATCGGTCGTTCTGGAGCGTCACGACCGGGCCTATGTCGAGGGCCGGATCCGCGCCGGCGTGCTGGAGCAGGGCACCGTCGACCTGCTGACCGCCGCCGGCGTCGGCGCGCGGCTGCAGCGCGAAGGCCTTGTCCACGAAGGGGTCGAGGTTGCGCTCGACGGCCGCCGGCACCGGATCGACATGAAAGCCCTGACCGGCGGGAGTTGCGTCACCGTCTACGGCCAGACGCAAATTCAGAAGGACCTGTTCGAGCGGCGCTTCGGCGACAACGCCAACATCGTCTTAGAGGCTGCGCCGGTCTCGCTCCACGATGTGGAGACCGACCGGCCGTCCCTGCGCTATCTGCGCGACGGCGTCGAGCATCGCGTCGATTGCGACTTCATCGCCGGCTGCGACGGGTTTCACGGCATTTGCCGCGCCAGCATCCCGGCCGACCGCCTCGACCTGTTCGAGCGCGTCTATCCGTTCGCCTGGCTCGGCATTCTGGCTAACACGAGGCCGGTATCCGACGAACTGGTCTACACCTCCAGCCCCCGCGGGTTCGCCCTGTTCAGCATGCGCTCGACCCGGGTCAGCCGGCTCTACCTCCAGTGCACGCCCGACGAAGACCTGAACGAATGGTCCGACGACCGGATCTGGACCGAGCTCCAGCGCCGGCTGGGCCCCGAGGCATCGGCCGGCATGGAGACCGGCCCGTCGACCGAGAAGAGCATCGCGCCGATGCGCAGTTTCGTCGCCGAGCCGATGCGTTGGGGCAACCTGTTCCTGGCCGGCGACGCCGCCCACATCGTGCCGCCGACCGGCGCCAAGGGCCTCAATCTCGCCGTCGCCGATGTCCGCGTTCTTGCGCAGGCGTTCGACACCTACTATCGCACCGGCAGCGCCGATCGGCTCGACGCCTATTCCGACACCTGCCTCAAGCGGGTCTGGAAGGCGCAGCGGTTCAGCTGGTGGTTGACCTCCCTGCTCCACCGCTTCCCGGACCGCAGCGCATTCGACGGCCGGGTGCAGCGCGCCGAACTCCAATACGTGCTGGACAGCGCCGCGGGGCAGCAGACCCTTGCCGAAAACTATACCGGCCTGCCGTTCGGCGGCTGACCGGCCGGGGGCCGAGTCGGGAGTTCGGTCGGGGGCCGGTCGGGGGCCGGGCCGGCGCGAGAAAGTCTTTGCGCCCGCGGCGGTCCGCTGCCTACCATGAGATCCGGACAACAATGACAGGAGGCCCGTCATGTTGCCCATGCCCGTCGGCGATCTGAACGCCATTTCCCGGACTCTTGCCGAGACCGGCAAACGGGTGCATGTGCTCTGGCAGGAGCCGGATTAAGGCCGCAAGACCGCAGAAAACCGCCACTCTGCGAACGGCGTTCGCGCTTGCCCACGGATTTGCCCCCACTGGCCCGCCCTTGACCGGCCCGCCGCCGCCCGGCAGGATCGCCCCGCGCGCCGCAACACATGCGCCGCCGCGGCAGGGTCCGCCCCGCCCCGGTTGGTGGCATACAACCTAGCCCCGCTTCTCGGTTTGCTACTGCGAATGTGGAAACAGGCTAGGCCGGAGCCCGGCTCTGCGGCGCGCACGCGGGGCGGCCGTCTCTCCTAGGCCGGCCGCCCCGCACCCTTCCCCGCCTTCGCGGGGATGAACCGATGTGGGCTCGCTTTCGAGCAACCGACGGTTTGGGTTCCCCGCCCTCGCGGGGATGTGCGGGCCGGTCCCGGCCTCATTGAAGCATTGAAGCATGGAAGCCGACAGGCTGACTGTTTCGCCGCAAGGCGCTTCCGGGGCCGGCCCGCCACCTCAAGGATGCTACCAACCGGGACCGAACCACACCGGCCCATGCCTCGCCAGCACATGCCGGACGGCCTCGACCTCTGCCGGGTCCAGGCCGTTCCACCATTCGGCGACCGCGGCGGCCACGTCGCCGTTGCCCGCGCCGGCGTCCGCGGCCGCCAGGCGCTCCATGACGTGACAGAACCCCCGGCGCAGCGCCGCCCGGCCGATCCGGTCGAAACTGGCGTGAACCGTCGCCGCCATTGCCGCGACAACGCCGGCGGCGTCGCCGGCGCGATGATCCCGCCGCGCCGCGGCGAAACAGTCGAACGGACTGCCGATCAGCGGATCGGGGCGCGGGCTTGCCGCCGCCGGCCCGGCGCCGGTTTTTTCGTCCGTCATGGCGGCCCTCCCGTTGCGTTCACCGCGCCGCGCCGGCATCGAGGCCGCAGGCCGCCAGCAGGCGCGCGCGGAGCGCCGGCCGATGGCCGGGCAGGTTGTCGGCCGCCGCGGACAGTGCCGCCGCCGTCGCCGGCGACAGGCGCATATAATGCGCCGCGCGGCCGTAGCGGTTCAGCGGGTAATACCGGGCTGTTTCGCGCCAGGCGACGGCGGTTATCGGGCAATGAACGCGCGGCGGGTCCGAAGCGTAACCGATCTTGAGAACCTGCCGCAGTTCGCCCCGCTCCGTCACGCGCCAGGCGCGCCGGGTCCGGGCCAGGCCGGCGAAGAACCGCTTGCCGTCATAGGCCGGCCTCGCCGCGTAGCGGGCGACGGCCTCGCGAAGCCTTGGATGAATCATGCCGACTCTCTCTGCCGTCCGATTCGGCCCTAGAATTAGCCCGCACGCGCGGCCAGGTCAAACGCCGCGCCGGGCCGGTTCCGGCTTGCAGCGCCCGGAAGCCGGGTCGGGTCGCCGGAATTTTCCCCGCCCGCCGCCGCGCCGTGAGGCAGGGGCCGCGGAGTCGGCCCTCGGATGGTGGATTGTAGCCCCGGACCCCTTACCGCCGCTCTACGGCGCTTAAACGGAAGATGGATTTTCGGGCCGGGCCGCTAGAGCGCCAGTTCCGGCGCCTGCCGATCGGGGTTGGTGCAGGCGTCGCCGGCGGCCTCGCGCGGACAGGGGATCGCGCCCTTGCCGGTGTCGCAGCGCCGGCAATAGTCCGCGCCGTGACGGACGCAAGGCCGATGGCAACGCCGCCCGACGAACCCGCAACAGGTGCAACTCACCCGGTCGGGATACCAGGGCTTGGGATCGTCGGGCGGCGGGCGCCCGGATTCGGCAAAGCTGGTCATGCGCCACTCGATCCGGGCCGGGCCGCGGATGGCCCGGCAAGGGGCAGGGCCGCCAGCGCAAGCGGTGACTACGCCGCCGCCGGCGGAGTCTCGCCCCACGCCTCAAACACGCTGTCCTGCCACGCCTCGATTTGCTCCGGCGTCGCGTCCGGGCCGGGGTGCGGCCGCTCGTCCGCCGCCGGCCGGTTGTCGTCGTCGATCAGGTTGAAGTCGGGCCGCGAATAGAAGCCCGCGGCCTGCATCCGGGCCGTGTGGGCCTCGGCGATCTCGTCGCCCGTCGCGTCGCGCTTGGAATAGGCGCCCTGGGCCAGGTCGTACGTCCGGCGCTCGTCGGGATGGTCCTTGAAAATCGCCTTTTTCGCCGGCTCCAGGTCGCGCTTGTAGATCGCCTGCGCCTTCGCCATGTCGCCGTCGACCAGGGCTTGCTTCACCTGGGTCGCCTTGCTGCGCAGTTCGCCGCGCGTGATTTCGGACGCGTCCCATTTCGCAAACTCTTCGCTCTCCCGGTCGGCCGGCGCTTGCTGAAAGGTCTGCTGCAGCCGGCCCTCCCACCAATCGGCTTCGGACCATGCATGGCTCACACCGTCGGCGACCTTGGTTCCGATGAAGGTCGCCAGGTCGCGATAATTCTGGTCCTCCGCCAGGATGTTCGCCATTTCCCTGTGGTTCGGCGCCTGCAACGCCTTCGTGAGGGTCGCATCCATGAAGCCAAGTTTCTTCGCCTTGGCGTGAACCGCGTTCTGCGCGTGCGCCAGGACAATGCGACTCGGCGCGCCGGCCGGCTTGTACGGAAAATCCGCGGTCCGGCCGGCAACGCCGTTGTTCAAGTATCGGTCGCTCATGGCTCTTTCTCCCTACGCCGCCGCGGCCCAGCCGGCGACGGCCTTTTCCGGCCGCTCCGGCGCGTTTTCGGTAAAGCGCGGTTGCTCCGCCCGGTTGCCCTCGGCCTGCCGGCCCGCCGCCGCCGCGTCAATCGCCCGCTCCGCCTCGACCAGCCGGCCCGCGGCAAGCAGGTTGCGCGCGTTCTCAATCGCAAAGGCGGCCTGCGGATACACGTTGCCAAGCCAGCCCCGCGCCCGCGCGTCCCCGGCGCCTGCCGCCGTGCGGGCCTCGCCCTTGGCGCGGTCCAGTTTCGCTGTCAGGTGGTCCAGTGTGCCGTCGGCGGCCTCGAACCGGCCCGGCAACGCCTCGATCTCCGCCACGGCCTCATCGAATATCCCGACCAGACCGTCCACGGCGCCGAACCTCGCCGCCCGCGCCTCGGCCCTGCGGAGCGCCGTCAACGCGCCATGGCCGGGCGGGACCATGCCCCACGGCGGATTGATCGTCTTGACGTCCCGCAGGCCGCTGTCGAGCAAGCCGGCCTTGTCGGCCAGCGACTTCGACTTGCGCGCGGCCTTGATCGCGTCGCCGGTCGCCAGCCACGGCGCCAGCCGGCCATCCATTTCTGCCGCGATTTCGTCCAGGCGCCGATTCAGCCCGGCCTCTACCGTCGCGGTTTCCTCGGCAGTCGGGCCATGCGCGGCCCGCCGCAGCTCCGCCACCAGCTCCGCCACGGTGCGGGCGCAGTTATTGGAGCAGGCGTCGATGCTATACGCCAGGTCGCGCAAGTCCGAATAGGCTTCGCTGGCGATCTTCCGCGGCGCCGCGCCTGTCGCGGCCCGCGCGCGTTCCAGCGCCGCCGCAACGATTTCCCGCGAAGCGGCGATTTCCCGATGATTGGCCCGAATGTTCATTGGCGGCCTGCTTTCTGCTGTGTCGCCGCCCCCCGGCTAGCCTCAACATCTAGGCGACCGGGCGGCATCGAACACAACACATAGCGATTTCGGATCCAGCGCGCAAGCAAATCCGCCGCACGCGGCGGCGGCCAGGGCCGGCGGCGGCACGGCGAACGGCGTTCGCCGCGGCTAGCGGCTTCCCTTCCTCTGGAGACCGCGCGGCAGCGCGGCTGCGAAAATTCGGCGAATGGGGCCTCTCGGACCCCCGCTTTCAGGCGCGCACAGCGCGGGCGCGGCCCCCGCCCCCCGTCGCGGGTCCCATTGAGGCCGCCGGCGGTTTCCGGGTGCGCCGCTTTTGTCCTCCCGCCCGCCGCCAGCGCCGCGGGCCAGGCCGCCGCGGCGGCCTCGCGGGCCAGCGGAGCGACACGCAAGGGGCGACACGCCGGCAGGGCCGAACCATGCCGCCGCGGCCGGCCCGGAACCGCCCATCGCGCGCCCGGCGGCATCTGGCGGCATCTGGCGGCCTGTCGCTGGCCTCGATCCGGGCGGCGAACGGCGTTCGCACCGGGCCGCCGCGGCCGGCCGGCGGCTGCGTTCCCTTTTCCGGCCGCCGCGCGGCAGCGCGGCTGCGAAAATTCGGCAACAAGCCTCTGACAGACCCCCACTCCCAGGCGTGGGCGCGGCGCGCGCGGCCCCCCCTCCCCTCGCGGGTCCCATTGAGCCGCCGCGCGGGTTCGGGCCGGGCCGCCTTTTTCCTGCCGCCCGCCGCCAGCGCCGGCAGGATCGAGGCCAGCGCCGCCAGCGCCCGGCCGCGGCCCGGATCGAGGCCAGCGCCGGCGCCCGGATCGAGGCCGGCGACGGGAGCGCCAGGGCCGGCAGGGTCGAGGCCAGGGCCGCCAGCGCCCGGCCGCGGCCCGGATCGAGGCCAGGGCCGGCGACCGGATCGAGGCCGGCGACGGGAGCGCCAGGCCGCGGCCCGGATCGAGGCCGGCGACGGGAGCGCCAGGGCCGGCAGGGTCGAGGCCAGGGCCGCCAGCGCCCGGCCGCGGCCCGGATCGAGGCCAGGGCCGGGAGCGCCAGGCCGCGGGCCGGATCGAGGCCAGGGCCAGGCCGCCGCCTTCCCGATGTGGGCAATTCCGTGGGCAAGCGCGAACTCCGTTCGAGAAAATGGCGGTTTTCTGCAGATAAACGGCCTTAATCCGGCTCTTGCCGTAGGAGCAAGACCGCCGTTCTACAGGTCCGCGCCGCCGTCCGCGCCGCTGTCCGGGTCGTATCCGCGCCAGTCGAAGGCCGCCGGCGTGGCGCGTGCTGCATCCTGCCGCCGCACCGGGTCCGCCGCCGGGTCCGCCGCCCGGTCGCCAGCCGGCCCGGCCTCGACCGGCGACGGCCTGCCGCCCGTTGCGCCCGCGACGGCCGCCGCCGCCATCGCCTCGGCAGCTTGCCGCCGCGCCGCGGCTTCGGCCCGGCGTTCCTCGATCAAGGCGCGCTGCGCCGCCATCAGGTCCGCCAGCGCCAGGGCCAGCACGGACGGCGGCGCTCCCGGCTTCGGCCGCGGCGTCACCCATGCCGCCAGCCGGTCGAGCGCGTCGATTTGCAGTTCCGCGGCTCTCGACGGCGTGACGCTCGCACGGCGCGCGATCTCCGCCAGGTCGGCGAAGGCATACCGCTCCGCCAGGGCGATGACTGGATGCCCGAACCGGCCGCCGATCTCCGCCGCCAGGTGCGCCGTGCGCTTCGCCCGCGCGCCCTTCGGCCGGCCCGGCCCGCGCTTCGCGGGCGCCCGGTCGCCGGCCAGGTCCGCCGGTTCGGCCGGGATCAAGGCCGGCTCGGCCTCGAACGCCGCCGGATCGGCCGCCGCGATCTCCGCCAGGGCCGCCTTCGCGCCGGTCTGGACCTTGCGCCGCGCCATCGCTCCCCGCTCGCCCCCGCTCCGGGGCCGCCGGCCGGCCGGAGCCGGAGCCGGTCGCAGCCCCTCTGCCAATATCCGCCTTCTATCCTACCCGACCGGATCGGCCGGCGCAGCATTTGAAATTGCCACAGCGCAGCATCCGGGCCGGATCGCGCCAGGGCATAGACGCATTGTCCTGTTTGCCGGGGTTCGGGTAGGGCAATTGTCCTGCCTGTCGGCGATCTCACGCCACGGCAAACCGGGCGGCGCGGGTGGCGTTTTCTTATTCGGGAGCGGGCAGGGGGACGGTCCCCGACCGGCCCCCCGGCCCGTCTCCCCTCCCCCCCTACAGGTAGGGGTAGGGGTAGGGGTCGAAAAATATGGCGGTTTTCTGCCGTTTTTCGCTCCAAATGTAACGGCTTTCCGTGTCAGGGAACGGCTTTCCGTGTCAGGGAACGGCTTTCCGTGGCCGTCCCGGTCGCTGTTTTCCTGTTTGCACCGTCGCCGAAAGCCGTCCCGCGCGCGTCTGGCGGACTGCACGGAAAGCCGTTCGCCCGGCCCTCGAAAACCGGCGCGCGAAGCCGCCAGGCGGAGGCCGGTGCCGGCCGCGGCAGGACCGCAAGCGCGCCAGGTCGCGGAAGCCGCCCGGCCAGCCGCCAGGCCGGCAGGATCGAGGCCGGCGACGGGAGCGCCAGGGCCGGCAGGATCGAGGCCAGCGCCAGGCCGGCCACGTCGCCGGCACAGGCCGCGCCGGGTGTCGAGGCGCGCGCCTGGTCGACTCGGCCGGGCGGAGACAAGCATCCCGGTCAGTTTAACGGCTTACGGTAAGTCGTTAACCGGCCTCGATCCCGGCGGCGCACCTGGTCGACTCTGCCGGCGCCCGCGGAAACCGCCAGGCGCGGCCCGCCTGTCCTGCGCCCTGGTCGCCGCGACGGACGGATTGCCCTTGCCGCCGGCGCTCCCGGCGACGACAGGGGCAGGATTATGGAAAGAACCGGCCCAAAACCGGGCAATTTCGGAAAACCGCCGGTATGCGCTCAACGCAGGGCTTGGGACGATATGCCTGCCGGATAGGGCTAAAGCTGGATCCGAGCTGGTCCGATCGGGCGCGATCGCAGCTCCGCGGGGCCGACCTGAAGCGCGATCGAGGCCGCCAGCCATGCAATCCGGGAATACCGGCGAAAAGCCGCTTAGGCCGTTCCCGCCGTAGGCATAAACTCGGCATCGAACCCTTCGCCCCATTCGCGCAACTCGGCGTCAATCTCCGCCATCGTGCGCAGGTTCGCGGTCGTCGGCTCTTCCTCGCCGTCGTCGGTTTCCTTCATCATGATCGCGTACAGCGACGCGGCGCCGGCGAAAAATGCCCGGCGCACCTCCGTCGCCTGGTCGCGCGGCAGCGGTCCCTTGTAGACCGAATTGCGGAATCCTTCGTACATCGCGGCAATCCGCCGGCGCGGTGTCCCTTGCGTCATGCGTCGCCCTCCTTCTTCTCCCGTGTCAGCTTCGGCGGCGGCGCCAGGACGCTGCCAGGATTCGCCGGCAACAGTTTCCGGTTGACTGACCGGCGCCCGCTCTCGATCCGCAGGCCGCCGGCCGCCGCCAGGCCCTCGACCGCCTTTTGCGCGTCGGCAAGGACGTTCGCCCGCCGGCGATTCTCCGGCCGCACCGGATAGCACAGGTCGATCAGGTCCTCGTCGGAATAGTCGGGATAGCGCCCCGGGTCCTGGACCTGGTTCCAGTGCCGCCGCTTGCCCTTGCCGACCGGCCGCACCAACCGGCCGGGCCGGTGCCACTCATAGGCCAGGTTGATTAGCAGGTTGTAGGCCGCCGCGCTGCGCGCGCCCCAAGCGTTGAGCGCGTCCGGCATGGCGGGGCCGGCCCCGGCTCCGGCCGGCAGGTCAACGGTGAAATTCCATTCGGCGTCCGGGTCGAACCGATCCGGGTAGCCCTGCAAGCCGACAACCCGCCACATCCGGTTGACGCCTTTCGCAACCGGGTCCGGGACCGGCACGCGGACATCCGGGCTGTCCATGACCAGCGCGGCGGCCAAAAGCCTGTCGAAATTCCGCGCGTCCAGCCAACGCGCCGCCGGCCAGAACCGGCGCATCAGGTCCCGCGTCGTGGCGCTCACCCGCACCCTGTCGCCCGGCAAGCGGTCGTCGTAGCCGACCGCCAGGACGATCTCGACAAACATCCGCAGCGCCAGCGGCGCGCCGACTCCCCGCGCGCCGGCGGCCCGGTCGCCGATTCCCAAGTGGTAGAGCGCCAGCGGCAGGGCCGCGGTTTTCCGGGGCTTCTCGAAACCCATCAACACAAGCTGCCGCCCGCCCTCGTCTTTCGGGCCGGGCCGGCCGGCCGGCAGGAACAGTTTGCCGGCGCGCGGGTCGGCGGGGTCGATCATGGCAAGCCGGGTCGGCAGGATGCGGTCGCGCTCCGCGCCGTCATCGTAGGCCACCGGCCGCGCCTGGTCCTGCTGCCAGACTTCGACAAGCGCGACCAAAGGCGACGGCCTATTTTTGCCGGCCTTCCATAGGACTTGCCAATCCCGTTGCATCGCCTCGAACATCTGCCGGGCGTGCGCGCCGAACTGTACCGGCGCCAATTTCGCCGCCGCGGCCATGAAGTCGGTTAGCAGCTCGCCGGAATACCCGGCCCAATACAGGGTTTCGGCGGCCGGCTCCAGCTTGCGCCCGGCGTCGCCGCCGGCCAGCCATCGCGCCAGGGCCGCCGGCGTCGCAATCCTGTCGGGCGGGCAATCCTCGCCCCGGTCGCGCCGCCAGCTATACCGGGAGGCGGCCTCAAGCGCGTCGGCGGCGGTCTCCGCCTCGCGGACCCAATCGGCCAGGTTCCTGCCTTGCGCCGGAGCGGCCGTCACAGGTCGGAGTCTCCAAGCGCCATTGCCGCCTGGTCGACTCGGCCGCCGGCGCCGTTCGCCTCATCCGCGCCGTTCGCCTTCGCCTTCCCGGCCTTCGCCTTCAATTCGGCGACGGTCTGCCACGTCGCGCCGGGCGCGCCCTCCATTCCGTAGATGGTGCCGCTGCCCTTCACCGGCCGGCACGGTTCCAGGGCTATGGCAATGAACGCCTGCCCGCGGTTCGCCTTCGTGATGGTCAACTGGCGCCGGCCCGCTTCGTCCGCACCGCCGCCTTGCAGATAGTCCAGCACCATCACGCCGCGCGCTTTCTGCGACCAGGCTTGCGCGCCGGCGACGTGGCCGGCGTCGAGCGCGTCGCGCTTGCCATGGGCGCCCGGCGGTTTGTTCGAGTGCGTGACGATCAGCACGCCGGCATCCGCCTGCCGCGCCAGGCGCCGCAAGGCGCGCACAAAGTCCGACACCGCCGCCGGGTCGCTCACGTCCCCGACATAGGCTTCGCTCGCCGTGTCGATGACGATCAATTCCGGCTTCACCTCGGCCACGTCCCTTTCGAAATAAGACCATCCTTCGAGGGGCGCGCCGCGCGCGGATCGACTGGCGCCGGCGGGCGGCCCGAACAGCGCCGCGCCGTCCGGGTCCACAATCTCGACATTGTTCATGACCGTGAGGCCGCCCGGTCGGTTCTGCGCCAGGACTTCAAGGCGGTCCTTGATCCAGTCCCGCCCTTCCTCATAGGCCAGCCACAGCACGCGGGCGGGGACGGCCGGCTTGATTTCGGGGCCGTCCAGCGTTTGCTCGATCTCGTTGCCGCGCACGTCCAGCACGCCGCGCACCGGCCGGCCGCCGGCGACCGCCAGCGCGATCTCGTTGACAAGCGTACTCTTGCCCCTGCCGCCGTCGCCGGACAGCAGCGCAACATCGCCGCGCAACAGGACGGCGCTATCGGGCCGCCCGCTCACGGTCAGCAGCGGCAGCCGGCGCTTGTCGGTAATCGTGGCAACGGTGCCGCGCCGCCATTCCACTGCGGCGCGCGCCAGCAACGCCGGCGCCGCCTTCCGGTTCTCCGGATCGCTCACCCATTCATCTATAGCCTTGTTAGGGTCGCGCTCGCCTAACAGGCGTTGCGCCAGCCGTTCGCCCATCTGGTGAACCGGATCGGCCGCCAGGGCGGGCCGGAGCGCGGCCAGGACCGCGCCGGCGCGCGCCGCCCATTCCGCCGCCGCCGGTCGGGTGCCGCGCTCCGCATGGTCCGCGTCCAGGTCGCGCAGCGCCGCCAGCGCGTCGGCGCCCGGAGCGTCGGGATCGTCGGGATCGTCGGCGCCCGGATCGCGCGGCGCCGGTCGCGCGCTTTTGAGAACATCCGCGACCAGTTTTTCGGGATCGTCGTATTCGTCCGTCATGCGTTTTCGTCCCGTTCGTCGGGATCGTCGCGGCGCGCAATTCGCGCCGTCCGCACAAGCTCAAGGTCGAGGGACCGGAGCGCCGCCTGCACCATGTCCAGGGCGATCTCCGAATCCGTGTCGATGATCGACCAGCATTTCGCGGCGATAGCCTTCCGGCGGGTCGGTTCGTCGCCGTCGAGTTCCGGCGCCCCGGTTCCCGGCCCCCAATCGCAACAGGCGAGGCCGGGGAAGTCGTGCCATCTGCCGCCGTCCTGCGGTTCGCCGAACACAACCCGGAAGAACGGCCGCCGACCTTCAGGCGCGCCGCCCCAATTCAGCGTCCAATCGTTTTGCATGTAGCGGCGGCCCGGCACCTTGCCGCCGTCCTTGTCGCGGCCGTCCGTCATGTCCGGTCGCCGCGATTGCTACCGCTGGCGCGCTGCGGTGAGGCAGGGGCGGCCGAGTCGGCCTCGCCAAGGGTGAACCCCCGTCGCGACCCCCTTCCGGCCGCTCCTGCCCGCTCCCCCGGCCGCAGGGCCGGCGATTTCCGGCAGGCGGGACCGGCAGAACGGGCCGGGCCGGCGACGGGTCCGCCGCGAACGGCGTTCGCCGCGCTGCGGATCGAGGCCGGGCCGGCACCGGTCATGCGGGAGACTCCCCGACCAGCCGGGCATGGTAGAACTGTAGGGCGTCGCGCTGAAGCGGATCGAGGCGCCGCCGCCAATCGGCCCAGGACGCCAGCGGGTCGCCGGCGTTGTCGCGCTTCGCCCGCGCGATCTCCGCCGGCGCCGCCGCCAGGGCATCGAGGGCGACGCGCTCAAGGCCGGCGCGATCCGCCGCCGCCATGGCCGCAATCCGGTCGCTGCCGGCCGGCGCGGCCCCGGCCCCCGCCAGCCGCTCGGCCCGGGAAGGCGGAAGCCCGGGGGGCCGCGGCCTCCCGCCAGCGGTTGGGAAAGGGAGGGCGGAAGCCAGGGCGTCCGCGGCCGGCCGATGTTGTCGCGCGCCCAATCGGCGATCTCCTGTTCCGTGTAACCCGCCGGCCCGCCGTCCGGGTCGCGGGGTTCGTCCGGCGCTGCGGCCGGCTTGCTGGTTTCGTCCGTCATGGCGTCAGGCCACCGGGCCATGGCCGATTTCAAACGTCCCTTGCGGGCGCCCGCGCACCCATTCCCGGATTACGTTCTCCGGCCACCGGCTGGCCCGCTCGCCGACCTTGTACGGCGGCGGAAACTTGCCCTTCTTGATAAGCCGGTAAATCGTGGTTCGGTGCAGTCCGGTCAGTTCTGCAACCCGCCGGATCGGCACCATTCGATCATTCGCAAAATCGGACATGACAGGCGTTCCCTTTGCTAGTGCAAGGGGTCGCCTATAGGCGCGCCGGGGCGCGCTTGTCGTGAGATACTGTTCGCCTAAAATCCTCTCGCGGCCACCGGCGGCGCTGCCAACCGCCCAAGACCTGCCATCCGGTCGCAAACCTCACCAAGGCCAGGTATCACGCTTTCGTGCCGCTGTAGCCAAATTCTCTTAGCGTTATCGTAGGTGAGAATGATCCCCTCCGCGCTGAAACCATGCGCCACGGCATCGCAAGCCGAACGTTCGTCCGTGGCATCGTTTCGTGTCGCAAACATGTCGTCCTGCATCGCGACGAGCAAACCCACGGCCATCGCGATTACTGCGTCCCGCCAGGCGGCGCGCCTCGCGCCCCGGCCCGGCCGGCGCACGTCCTCGGCCATCCAGTCAAACAGTATGTCGGGCCGCTCTTTGTTGCGTGCGGTATAGTGCTTCGCGATCTGTTTCAGCGCGTCCCACGCCGCCGCATCTTCGGACGCCAAGGCGACCATTTTTTGCAGGAACGCCAAACGCCAAGCCGGCGATTCCTCATCCCGTTCGCCCTCAAATGTCATGCGAAAGCGATCCACTATAAAATCGCCCAAAGACCGCCCGGCCCGCCCGGCATCGTAGACCAGGCAAGAAAAGGCAATCGACCGGGCTAACAGAACAGCCCCGTCGTATCCTTCAACCTTAGCCATGAAGCCGCACCACTTTCGCGCCGGCCTCGCCGTCGAGGAACCGCGCCCAATCGGCCATCACGGCCCGGCGCCGCTCTAACAGGTCGGTTCGGTAGTAGGCCGCCGCGGTGCTGTTCTGGACCGTGTGCGCCAATGCGGCCTCGGCAACGTCCCACGGTTTCCCGGTCTCGCCGCACCAATCCCGGAAGCTGGACCGGAAGCCGTGGGGAACGCAGTCAATCCGGTTCGTGCGCAGCAACTTCTGCAACGTGCTGTCGCCGATCCTCGCGGCGCGACTGGACGGGAACACCAGACCGCTGCCCTTCCCGCCGCGGAACGCCTTGCAGCCTTCCAGCACGGCCAGCGCCGCCGGCGACAGCGGCACGCGATGATCGCGCCGCGCCTTCATGCGCGCCGCCGGTATCGTCCAGGTCGCCGCGTCCAGGTCGATCTCATCCCACGTCGCGCCGCGGGCCTCGCCGCCCCGAACGGCGGTCAGCACGATGAAGCGGAGACACGCCTTGGTCATGGGCCAGGCTTTCGACGCCTCGATCCGGTCCAGCGCGTCGGGAACGTCGCGATAGGGCAGTGCCTTCATGTGCGCCGCAACCGCGGGCATTTTCCGCAACGCGCCGTCAGCCTTTTCGCCGGCCGGGTTCGGGGCGTTCTCCCCGATGTGGCCGTGCGCGTCCGCCCAACCGAACACGGCCTTGATGCTCGCGCGGACCTTGCGGGCCTGCGCGGGCTTCTCCGTCCATATCGGCGCCAGAATATCCAGCACGTCGCCGCGGCCGATCTCGTTGACAGGCCGGTCGCCGATCACCGGCCCGGCGTATTTTTCCAGAGTCTCGATCCATTGCTTGCCATGCTTCGCGGACCAGCGCGGCAGGTTGGCCGCATGGTACTGCCGCGCCGCCTCGCGGAAGGTCGGCACGTCCGCCTTGCGCTGCGCCTCGCGCTTCTCGGCCAGAGGGTCGCGCCCGTCCGCAATCGCGGCCAGGATCGCCAACCGCTTTTCCCGCGCCTTGGCGAGGCTCACGGCCGGATAAGCGCCGAGTCCCATTTCGCGCCGGCGGCCGCCAAAGGTGGCGCGCAGCATCCATTGCATCGAGCCGCCTTTCGCAACGCGGAAATACAGCCCGCCGCCATCGGGAAACATCCCCGGCTCTCGTATCGAGGCCACCTTTGCCGCTGTAAGATTTCCAGTCATTCCCTTGTTTCCTTCCGGTCCTTGCCCACGGATTTGCCCACGGATTTACCCTGCTACTATAGGCTTCAATAGCCTACTTTACAATACACAATTTCGCGGCGGTCGGTCGCAAGGCCGCAGAAATGCTAGGGTTTAAGGCAAAGAAAACCGCGTCGCCGCAAGGGCTTCGCGGGTCTATATTGCTTCTCTGGCAGGAGCCGGAAACCCTGCTGTTCGTCGCGCGCGGCCGCGAATACCGCAGCGAGTTTCACATCAACCCGAGTTCCGAGGTCATGTACATGATCTCCGGCGAGATGAACCTGCATTACCGCGACCCGGACGGGAAAGAAGACATCCAGGTCCTCAAGGCGGGCGAGGCGGTCTACACCGCGCCGCTGATCCCGCACTCGCCGCGCTTCCCGCCCGACGCCTTCCTGCTGGTCCAGGAACGCCGGCGCCGGCCCGGCGAGATCGATCGGTTCCAGTGGTTTTGCCCGGAATGCGACACCTTCCTGCACGAGGAAGAATTCGTCGTGGTCGACTACGCGCTCGATCCGGTCTCGAAGGCCTACAGCAACTTCTTCGATGTCGAGGCGCACCGCACCTGCACATCCTGCGGCCACATCATGCCCGCGCCCGACGCATAGAATCCCGGAGGACCCGCCATGCCGAAGCAGATCGTCACCTCCGCCACCGCGCCGACCACGGGCTTCACCGACCGCAAGACCGCCTCGCCGCTCGCCCAGGGCATCCGCTGGGGCAACATGCTGTTCGTCTCGGGCCAGGGGCCGCTCAACCCGGAGACGAAACAGGTCGTGTCCGACGACATCCAGGTCCAGACTCGCCAGACGCTGACCAATCTCCAGGGCGTGCTGACGGCGGCCGGGGCGACCTTCGCCAACGTCGTGAACATGCGGGTCTGCCTGCGCGACACGGCGGACTTCCCGAAGTTCAACGAGGCCTTCACGGAATTCATGGCCGGCGAACGGGTAACCCGGACTTGCATCGGCGGCACGCCGCACCGCAAGGGCGTGAATGTCGAGATCGATTGCGTCGCGATGTTCGACTGAGGCGCGACGGCCCGGCCCGGCCCTCGATCCGCCCTACCCCTTCTCCCGCATCAGCCGCGCCTTCTCGCGCTGCCAGTCGCGCCGCTTGTCGGTTTCGCGCTTGTCGTGCTGGCGCTTGCCGCGCGCCAGGCCGAGGTCGAGCTTGGCGACGCCGCGTTCGTTGAAATAGACCGACAGCGGCACCAGGGTCAGGCCCTTTTCCTGGACCGCCGCGATCAGCCTGGCCATCTCGCGCCGGCGCAGCAGCAGCTTTCGCGGCCGGCGCGGCTCGTGGTTGTTGTAGCTGCCGGCGTCGTATTCCGGGATGTAGCTGTTGAAGAGGTAAAGCTCGCCCCGGTCGTCCCGGGCGTAGGCTTCGGCAATATTGCCCTTGCCTGCACGGAGCGATTTCACCTCCGTGCCGGTCAGGACGATCCCGGCCTCCAGGGAATCGTCGATGAAATAGTTGCGCCGCGCCTTGCGGTTCTGCGCCACGAAGCGGTGGGCGTGCCGGTCGTTCTGCGCCATGGGCTGAAGATGGCCACTCCCGCCCGCCTTGTCATTGGGCAAATGCGGCCTGCCAGGATCCGGGCGGAGTATCATGAAATGCCATCATTGCCGCTCAACATCCGCTTTGCCCTCCCGTCCTTCCGACCGGAGCGATCGGTTCGGCCGCGAAGGGGAGGCATTGCGCTGCGAGCGCGCAGGTGCCCGAGGGCGGCCGGGATGTCGTCGAGCCGGATCCGGCTGTCGACGCCGGGCAGACCGCGCACGACAGGCCTCATCGATCCGGTTGGCCATATCGTCAAGGAGCGTCGGCAACCTGGCGCTTACGGCGCGACATCTCATTTGGCCATTGGACGCCGTTTCGGTATAGAGGGGCGCCGCCTGACCTCCGGAGAATGCCGATGGGCGATATACCGACCCGGGACTGGATGGAGCGCTACCGGGACCGGGTCAACGAAGACCCCGAGATGGCCGTGATCGGCGATTGGTTCTCGCTCGACTTCAAACTGTCCTTCGAAGGCAGCGCCTGGCTGCTTTCGGTGCGCGAGGGGCGTATCGAGGACATCGTGCAGCGCCCGCGCTTCGACCGGCCGGCGCGGTTCACGATCGCCGCGCCCATGCGGGTTTGGACGAAGTTCATCCGGCCCGACCCGGAACCGCTGTACACCGATTTCTTCGCCATGCTGATGCGGGGGCCGGAATTCGGGATCGACGGCGATTCCCTCGCCGCGATGCAGAACGCGCGCGCCCTGCACCGCATGATGAACATCCTCAAAACGATGGAGCCGCTCGATGGCCGATCTTGAGCCGGTGGTCGGCCGCTATCTTAACCTCGTGAGCGGCGGGCGCCGCTACCGGATCTATTACGAGGAGGCGGGGGAAGGCAGGCCGTTGATCTGCCTGCATACGGCGGGGGCCGACAGCCGGCAGTTCCGCCACGTTCTCAACGATGCGGACATCACCGACCGGTTTCGCGTGCTCGCCTTCGACCTGCCTTTCCACGGGCGCTCGAACCCGCCCGACGAATGGTGGCTGGAAAAGTACCGCCTCACCACGGACGTCTATCTCGGCCTGATCCGCGATTTCTGGCGCGCGCTCGGGCTCGAACGTCCGGTGGTGTTGGGCTGTTCGATGGGCGGCGCGATCGTGCTCAAGGTCGCCGCCGACCATCAGGACGAGATCGCCGGTATCGTCGGGCTCGAAAGCACCGCCTTCGCCGAGGGGCGCGACAACGATTTCCTGCACCACCCGGCGATCCACGGCGGCGAGCTCGCGGCCTGCTACACCTACGGGCTCAACGGCCCCGACTCACCCGAGGCCAGCTGCCGGGAGAACTGGTGGTACTACAGCCAGTCGGGCCCGGGCGTCTACAAGGGCGACGTCTACTATTACTGCGAGAACTGGGACGCGCGCGAGGACATCAAACGGATCGACACCAACCGCTGCAAGGTTTCGCTGCTGACCGGCGAATACGACTACTCGGCGACGCCGGAGATGACGCGCGCTGTGGCGGAAGCGATCCCCGGCTG
This sequence comes from Rhodospirillaceae bacterium bin65, assembly GCA_002238725.1. Taxonomy (GTDB): domain Bacteria; phylum Pseudomonadota; class Alphaproteobacteria; order Bin65; family Bin65; genus Bin65. Next base: position 86,596 of record MPMX01000008.1, on the reverse strand, counting down.
CCGCTTCACCGTGATGAAGGGGATCGGGCATTTCCCGATGGTCGAGAACTACGCGCTGTTCCGCGGTTACCTGCTCGAAGAACTGGCGTCGATGGCATAGCGCGTTGCGGGAAGCCCGGCTGCCCCGTCAGACACCTTGTCGCTACGAATCCGCGTGGCGCGCGCCGGGCGGCGGCGGATCGTTCGGGCCGCCGGCGAAGCACTGGGCGATCGCCATCCATCGGGTCGCCGCGTCGCCGCGCACCTCCAGGCCGACATCGGCGATATTGCGGGTCTGGGTCACGACCTGGCAGAATTCGGTCGCCGGCCCGTCGACATAATCGGTGCCGCTTTCGTCGTTCCAGGTCCAGACGGCGCCCGACGGCGCAGTCAGCCGGACGAAGGGCTTGACCGCCGGCCGCTCGATCTTGCGGTTGGCGAAGGTAAAGCCGAATGTGCGCACGCCGAGTTCGGCGATATTGCGGATGCGGTCCTCGTCCTGCCGGGTCACGCCAAAGACGTCGAACACCTCCTGGCCGTGCGACCAGGTTTCCATCTGGCGGGCGACGATGCTCATGCGCACGGTCATCGGCGGACCGACCCATTTGACCCGCCGTTCCGGGTCCAGGTCCCGCCACAACGGTTCCATGTCGGCGCACAGCCCGTACCACGCGGCGAGCAGCGCCTGTCCCCTCAGGCCACCGGACCATTCGTGGGTGTAGGGGAAATGCTGGCCGCCGGCGTCCCGGAACGCCTGCACGAAGGCGTCGAAAGCCGCCTCGTCGGTCACCGACAGGTTCACGGCGTGGTTCCAGATATGGAGATGGCCCATCACGTCGTTGACCGACCAGTCCTTGAACAGTGTCGGGCGCTCGAAATCGGCGTCGTCCCGGTCCTGCAGCAAGGCGTGCAGTGCGTCGCATTCGGCCTTGAAGTCTGCGGCTTCGGTCAGCATCGGTACTTCTCTCCCCTTACTAACCCTGTTCTGCGACCGCGATATCGACGAGCGGATCGCCGGCAGCGACCTGGATGCCGGCCTGTTGCAGGACACCCGCAATCGCGCCGGCTGCCGGCGCAACGATTTCGTGCTGCATCTTCATCGCCTCGATGACCAGCAGCCGGTCGCCCCGGGCCACGGTATCGCCGGGTTCGACCGCGATCTCAAGGATTTTGCCGTGCATCGGCGCGACGACCCGGCCGCCGCTCTGCTCGTCGTGCAACGAAGCGGCCGACCGATCCAAATCGAACCGGTAATCCCGGCCGGCCTCGCTCAGATGGAGAACGTCGCCTTCGGCGTGGAACAGCAATTGCCGCTGTGCACCACCGACCGCGAGGATCGCCCGGCTTTCCTCAAGTGAAACGACATGGACCGACACGGATTTCCCATCTTCCCGGACTGTGTAGTCGCGCAAACCTGACGGCGAGATCGACAGGTCGAAGGCCGTCTCGCCGGCGGTCAGGCCGCAGCGGCTTTCCAGCGTCCCAGCACTGGCCCAGTTCAGCAGTTCGGGCGAAACATTCAGACTGTCCGAAAGGGCGTCGTCCCGGCCGGCGAGGAATTTCAGCGCGGCGGCGGCGGCCGCGACGGCGAAATCCGGCCCGGACGGCGCCAGATCGTCGTCGCTGAACTGCTCTTCGATGAAAGCCGTGGTCGCTTCGCCCCGCGCGAAAGATTCATTTTCCAGACAGTCGATCAGGAAGCGCTTGTTGGTCGTCAGGCCAAACGCCGCCGTTTCCGCCAATGCCCGGATCAGCCGGCGGCGGGCAATCTCCCGGCTGTCTCCGTGCGCGATCACCTTGGCGATCATCGGGTCGTAGAAGGGCGAAACGGTCTGGCCGCTCTCGACACCGCTGTCGATCCGGACGCCGGGGCCGGATGCCGGCTGCCACCGGGCAATATCGCCGGCCGCCGGCAGGAAATCCTGCGCAGCATCCTCGGCATAGAGCCGCGCCTCGATGGCGTGGCCGGAGGGCCGGACATCCTGTTGGGAGAGTCCGAGGGGCCGGCCCTCGGCGACCCGGATCTGCAGGGCGACGAGATCGAGCCCGGTGACCGCCTCGGTCACCGGATGCTCGACCTGCAAGCGCGTGTTCATCTCCAGAAAATAGAAATTGCCGTCGGCATCCAGCAGGAATTCGACCGTGCCGGCGCCGCAATAGCCGATGCTCCGGGCCGCCTCGACGGCGGCGGCGCCCATGGCGGCGCGCAATTCTTCGGTCATGACCGGGCACGGCGCTTCCTCGATCACCTTCTGGTGCCGGCGCTGAACGGAACAGTCGCGCTCGCCGAGATGGATCGTCGTCCCGTGCCGGTCGGCGAAGACCTGAATTTCGACGTGGCGCGGCCGGACGATAGCTTTTTCCAGAATCAGGCTGCCGGAACCGAAGGCGCTTTCCGCCTCCGAACGGGCAGCGGTCAGCGCGTCCGGCACCTCTTCTGCCCTACAGACAAGACGCATGCCGCGCCCGCCGCCGCCGGCCGCCGCCTTGACCATGACCGGGAAGCCGATCTCCACCGCCGCCGCGACAAGGGCCGCGTCGCTCTGATCCACGCCATCGTAGCCCGGCACGCAGGACACGCCGGCAGCGGCCATCCGGCGACGCGCTTCCGCCTTGTCGCCCATGACCGCAATGGCGGCGGCGTCCGGCCCGATGAAATTCAGCCCGGCCGCTTCGCAGGCCCGGGCGAATTCGGCATTCTCCGACAGGAAACCGTAGCCGGGATGCACGGCGTCTGCCCCCGTCTCTGCCGCTGCCCGGAGTATATTGTCTATGACGAGATAACTTTCGTTGGCGGGCGCCGGGCCGACCCGGGCAGCGGCGTCCGCCATACGGACATGGGGCGCGTCGGCATCGGCGTCCGAATAGACGGCAGCGGTGCGGTAGCCCAGGGCGCGGGCCGTTCGCATAACCCGGACGGCGATCTCGCCCCGGTTGGCGATCAGGATCGTTCCGAAACGGCGCATCGTTCCTACCCGGCGTCCGGGCTCTCGGCCCACGACGGCTTGCGCTTGTCGAGGAAGGCAGCGATGCCCTCGCGGGCCTCGTCTCCCAGCATGCAATCGGCGAACCGTTCGCCGGCGAAGGCGACCATTTCGTTCCGCGGCAGCCGCGTTGCCTTCAGGACAATCTCCTTGGTGACGGCGTTGGCCTCCGGGGCGCAGCGCCGGACACTGTTGCGGATATCGGCCTCGATCGCATCCAGCCCGGCGGCGTCTTCAGCCACAAAATCGGCCAGACCCAGCCGGCCGGCTTCCCGTCCGTCGAAACGCGCGCCCGTCAGCATCAGCCGGCGCGCCGCTGTGAGCCCGATGCGCTGGACCACGAAGGGCGCGATCTGGGCCGGCGGGATGCCGAGCGAGGTTTCGGTAATGGCAAACTTCGCATCCGCGGTGACGGCGACGACATCGCCGGTGCAGGCCATGCCGAGGCCGCCGGCGATCGCCGCACCTTCGATCGACATGACAACGACCTGCGGCATCGTATTGAGATAGGTAAAGAATTTACCGGCATTCGAATTCGATTCGGCAATCTCGGCACGGGAGGCGCCGCCCTGAAAATTGCTGCGGAAATTCTTCAGGTCGCCGCCGGCGCAGAAAACGCCGCCCTTGCCGCGCAGGGTGACGCCGCGCACCGTGCGGTCGCCCCGCGCCGATTCCAGCGCCGTGTGCATGGCGGCCACCAATTCCGCGCTGAGCGCGTTGCGGACCGCCGGCCGGTTCATCCACAGGGTCAGCCAGCCATCGTCGCGCTCGACAATCAACTCATCGGACATCTTTAAATTCCCTATCGGGCCGCGGCGGCGACGATCCGGTCAGATCCGCGCCACGCCGAAGCTGTTCGGCCGCACCGTGCGGCGGCGCGACTCCTGAACCGTCGCCAGAAGAAAACCGAGGGTCTGGCGCGTCTCGCGCGGGTCGATCATGCCGTCGTCCTGCAAATGCCCTGAGGTATAGAATGCGCTGGACTGGCCGTCGAAATGCTTGACCAGCATCGCCTCCTGCTTCCTGAGCTGTTCTTCGTCCACGTCCTGCCCCTTCGAGCGGGCGACGCCCTCCGCCACCATCGTCATGGTCTTGGCCGCCTGGTCTCCGCCCATCACGCCGGTCGTCGCGTTGGGCCAGGTGTAGAGGAAATCGGGGTTATAGCCGCGGCCGCACATGCCGTAGTTGCCGGCGCCGAAGCTGGCCCCGGTCATGAAGGTCAGGCGCGGCACCTCGATATTGGTGACGGACTGGATCATCTTCGAGCCGTGCTTGATCATGCCGGCGCGCTCATAGTCCCTGCCGACGATGTAACCGGTCGTATTCTGGAAGAAGACCATCGGGATGCCGGCCTGGTCGCAGAGCTGGAGGAACTGGGTCGCCTTGGCCGCACCGTCCGGATCGATCGGGCCGTTGTTGCCGATCATGCCGCAGGCCTGACCCATCACCTCGGCCTGGAGGCACACGGTGGTGACGCCGAAACGCGGCTTGAAATCGAGAAAATCCGAGCCGTCGACGATGCGGGCAATGACCTCCCGGACCTCGTATGGCCTGCGGTAATCGACCGGGACGATGCCGGCGATCTCGTCCGGGTCGTAGAGCGGCGACGCCCCGGTGCAGGCGCCGGGCGCCTCTCCGGCGTTCCATTGCAGGCGCTGAACCACTTCGCGGCACATGTCGATGCCCTCGCCGTCGTTCTCCGCGAGGTATTCGACCAGCCCGGAGACGCTGGCGTGCATTTCCGCGCCGCCCAGTTCTTCTTCCGTCGCAATCTCGCCGGTCGCGGCCTTGAGCAGCGGCGGCCCGGCCAGGAACGCTCGGCCCCTGCCCTTCACGCCGATGACATAGTCGCTCATGCCCGGCATGTAGGCGCCGCCGGCGGTCGAGGAGCCGTGCAGGATGGTGATGACCGGCACCCCGGCCTTGGAGAGCCGCGCCTGGTTGGCGAACAGGGTGCCGCCGAGCAGGAAGCCCTCGACCGTGTACTGCATCAGGTTGGCGCCGGCGCTTTCGACCAGATGGACGAAGGGCAGCTTCTGGTCGAGGGCGATCTCCTGCATGCGCCGGAGGCGGTAGGCGGTCCCCTGGGTCAGCGAGCCGGCCTGGATGCCGCTGTCGTCGACCGCGATGGCGCACCGCACGCCGCGGATGAATCCGACGCCGGCGATCATGTTGCCGCCGGGCAGCGATTTCTCCTCGTCCGCGGTATCCAGCAGATAGCCCGCCATGTTGCCCATGACGAGGAAGGGCAGGCCCGGATCGAGCAAGCGGGCGAGCCGCTCGCGCGGCGTCAACTGGTTGCGTTGCACGAATCGCGGCTTGCGCGCCTCGGAACGGATTGCGCCGCGGCCGTTCAGTTCCTGCATCCGGCCGATCAGCGCCAGCATGTCGGCGCGGTTCGCCTTGAAGCCGGCGCTTGCCGGATCGACCCTGCTCTGGAAAACGGTCATGCGGCGCGGGCCTCTGCATCCGCGGCAGCCCGTACGGCCAGGGGCTTCGGCACCGGGATCGGGGTGTCGAGCAGAATCTGCGCATAGCCCTTGCCCTGGGCGTCGTTGCGCAGGCTGGCGACGCCGCCGCCGCCGAGCACATCGTGCAAAAGAAAATTGATGGCGTTCGACCCCGGCATCAGGAAGCGTTCGACCGGTTTCGGTGCGGCATCGTCGAGGAAATGGGCAAAGGCACCGGCGACAGCCTTTTCGGTCAGCGCGCGCCAGATCCAGGGCAGATACTCCGCACGCCGGGCAATAATGCCGATATTGGCCTTGTCGCCCTTGTCGCCGCTCCGTCCCCAGGCGAGGTCTTCGAGACGGACGTCAACCGGTTCGCCGGGCGCGGCATCGGCGCCGGGATCGTCGGGCGGCGCGGGCCGGGCAGGTGCGCCCGGCTCCTCCGTGCAAGCCGGTTCGACATAGGGCACGGGTACGCCGTCGACCTCGACGCCCAGGGCAACATCCGCCTTCGGCACAAGAAAGGAAAACAGCCGCACGACCGGCGACGGCCTCGGCCGGGTGCCGGAAAAGCCGGAAAGCGCCGCCGGGGTCGCCAGGCCGAGGCCCGAGGCCTCGCGCAGCAGCATGCCGACGCCGGCCGATTCCGGATGCCTGACCGCCAGCTTGAGCACGACTTCCCGTGCAACGCTGCCGTCGCCGGCCGGCCCGTACTGGCTCCCGGCGCCGATCGCCTCAACGCTGGTTTCGGTGAAATCGCCTAGGTTGCGCCCGCGCAGGGCTGCCCGCGCCCGGGCTATCGCGGCATCGGCAAAAACCTGCGCCTTGCCGGCGGCATTACGGCCGGTGAAGGTAAAATAGCCGCCGGCGCGAAAACCGTCCGCCCATGTCGCGCTGACCTTGTAATCCGGCGGCGCGGGCCGGCCGGAAGCGCCGGTCACGCGCACCCGGTCCCTGCCGGCCTGTTTCATCTCCACCCGGGAAAAGTCGCAGCAGACATCGGGCAGCAGATAGGCCTGCGGATCGCCGATCTCGTAGACCATCTGCTCGGCCACTGTGCCGACCGTGACCATGCCGCCGCTGCCCGCCGGCTTGCGCAGGGTAAAGCTGCCGTCGGTTTCGATATCGCCGATCGGATAGCCGATATTGTGGATCGACCCGGCGATGTCCTCCCAGTCGGTGTGATTGCCGCCGGTCGCCTGCGGTCCGCATTCCAGTATATGGCCGGCCAGGCTGCCCGCGGCGAGCCGGTCCCACTCGCCGGGCCGCCAGCCGAAGGCATGGATGCAGGCGCCGAGCGTCACCGCGCTGTCGACGCAGCGGCCGGTAATGACGATATCGGCCCCGGCGTCGAGCGCCGCCGCGATGGGAAAGGCGCCGATGTAGGCGTTGATGCTGGCGAGCTTGGCCGCGGGGGGAAACGGCTCGCCGCTGAACATTTCCACCGGCGCGGCTTCGGCGAACCGTTCCTTCTCCGCCATCAGATCGTCGCCATGCACGACCCCGACCTTGAGGTCGAGCCCGGCTTCGGCGATGACGGCGCGGGCGGCTTCGGCGCAGGCGCCCGGATTCACACCGCCGGCATTGCTGACGACCCGCACGCGCTGGGCTGCAATCTCGCGGATATTCGGCTTGAGGACGGCCGAGATGAAATCGGTCGCGTAGCCCGTCGCCGGATCCTTGGCCCGGGCCCGCGCCAGGATCGACATGGTGATCTCGGCGAGATAGTCGTAGACCAGAAAATCGACCGAGCGATCGGCCAGCAACTGCGGCGTCGCCATCGCCGACTCGCCCCAATAGCCGCTCGCCCCGCCGATGCGGATGATGTCGGGCACGGATGTCATTTCGTAGCAACTCCTCCCCGGTCGCTGCGCCGGCAAAATCCCCGAAGCGGGCGGATTTGAAAAGATTTAATTCCGCGACATCGGCGCGGGCGTTCAGCTCGACCGTTTCCCTGCCGTACCCGCCGACTTGTCTCCCTCGTCTTCATTCCGTGCTATTTTCCGGCCCGGATACGACGGTGCTGAACGAGATCCGATGACGGAAACGGTCGAAATACCGGTCTGGCTGCTGCTCATTATCGGGGCGCTGGCGGTGCTGGCGGCGCTCGACGATGTCCTGCTGCCGACCGCGCGCTGGTATCTGCGCCGCCATGTCAACAAGGTGATCGACGAGGTCAACGACCGGCTGACCCTCGAATTGCCGACCTTCCAGATCACCAAGCGCCGCGTGCTGATCGACAGGCTGATCTACGATCCGGAAGTGATGAAGACGGTCGGCGCCGTGGCCCAGGAGCGCGGCGTATCGCGCGACAGCCTGATGGCCGACATCGCCTCGATCGCCCGGGAAATGGTGCCGGCCTTCAACGCCTACTTTTATTTCAAGCTGGGCTACCGGGTCGCGCGCTGGCTGCTGCGCACCTTCTACCGGGTCCGCGTCGCCTACGCTCACGAGCAGGCGCTCGCCGAGATTCCGCCCAACACAGCCGTCGTTTTCTTCATCAACCATCGCAGCAACGCCGACTACCTCCTCGTCACCTATCTCGCCTCGGGCAGCGTGGCGCTGTCCTACGGCGCCGGCGAATGGGCGCGCGTCTGGCCCTTTCGCAGCCTGCTGCGGCTGGCGGGCGCTTATATCCTGCGGCGCAAGACGGATGACCCGCTCTACCGCAAGGTGCTCGAACGCTACGTCCAGATGGCGACGGAAGCCTGCGTACCTCACGCCATCTTCGCCGAGGGCAAGCTCTCGCGCGACGGCGCGATCCATCCCCCGAAGCTCGGCATGCTCAGCTATATCACCAAAACTTTCGACCCGGCCGGGCCCTACGATATTCTGTTCATTCCCGTCGCCACCAATTTCGACCGGGTGGCCGAAGAACGCACGCTGGTCGCCAATCCCGATACCGATTTCCGGGGCCGGGGCGGTCGCTTCCTGATGGGCGGCACGGCCAAGTTCCTGCTCCGGCTGGCCTGGCGCAGGATGCAGGGCCGTTCGGCCGGATTCGGAGTCGCCTGCGCGAATTTCGGAGAACCGCTGTCGCTGCGGGCCTGGTCGAACGAACGCGGCATCGACCTTTCCCGGCAGGACCGGGAGGCCTTCTTCCCGGCGGTCGAGGCGCTCGGCGCAGAACTCACCGACCGAATCGCGGACGTCGTGCCGGTCCTGGCCGTGCCCCTGGTCTCGCTGATCCTGTCCGAGGCGGATCGGCCTCTGGAGGCGGAGGAGATAAAAGGTCGCGCAATGCGCTGGCTCAATGAAGTCCGCGCACTTGGCGCCCATATCGGTCTTAAGGAAGGCAGCGAGTCTGCCGAAATCGAGACCGCGGTGCAGCGGATGCACAGGCGCAGATTGATCGCAAAGCAGAGCGGCGGCGGGCTGGCCCCGGTCGCGGCCGAACGCGCGCTGCTGACCTACTATGCCGCCTCCGTCGTTCAGCTGCGCGCGCAACTCCAGCAGAAGCCGTCAGGCCCTGAGTAGCAACGCACCGCGGCGCCTGCCGGCACCGGAGTTCATGCGCGTCTGCCTGCGCTCGCCGTTCGGCGGGTTGATCGCGCAGCCCTGGTTCGACCGCGCCGCCATGCATCTGTTGACCCGGTGGTTCTTTCCGCTGTCGCGGCTCTGGGCGGCGGCGCGTACGGCCGACGGTTCGCTCGAGCGGTTCCTGGTGGAATTGCCCGACCCATCGGCGTTACACAGCCGCTCCCTTCTGGAGAGCCGGCTGCACCGCTTCGAGGACATCCGCAAAAGGGTGCTGGACAGTGAACGTGCCTGGGAAGCGGCCTTCTTCCACGACAGCGATGGTGCGCCGGACGGTCTTGCAGAGATCGAGCGGGCGCGGCTCTTCCGGCGCAACGGCTATAACGCCCAGCGGCGGCTGTTCGCGCCCTGGCGGGCCGTCGGCGGGGCGGCGCCGATCCGCTGGGCAATACCGTCGCCGGACGAGGTCGCAGCGGATTTCGAGAACCTGGTCGCCGATCCCGCATTGGCTTTCGCCGTGCCGGATCCGATGCCGCCGATAGCGGAATCGCGTCGTTTCCCGGCGGCGCCGGGACGGCAGGATTTCTGGATCCGGTTCGGCTCACCGTCTGCCCGAATGAGAGACGAGGTCGTCGCCCGAATCTACGAGCCGGAGGGCATCGCCGATCCCCCGACCCTGATCTTTGGCCACGGCATCTGCGTCGAGTTCGATCACTGGCGCGGCCTGGTCGACGAGATCGAGGCCCTGGTCGCCATGGGTATCCGCGTCGTCCGGCCGGAAGCGCCCTGGCACGGCCGGCGGGTGCCCGACGGGCGCTATGGCGGCGAAATGTTCATCGCCTCGGCGCCGCGCGGCGCGCTCGACCATTTCACCGCCGCGGCGCGCGAATGGGCCGTGCTGATCGACTGGTGCCGCCGGACGAGCGATGCGCCGGTCGCGATCGGCGGCAGCAGCCTGGGCGCCATGACGTCCCAGGTGATCGCCGACAAGGCGCGCTTCTGGCCAAAACTGCTGCGGCCGGACGCCATGCTGCTGATCACCCATACCGGCCGGATCGCGGACGCTGCCGTGCATGGCTCGATGGCGAAGGCGTGGGGCATCGCGGAGCACACGATGGCGCGGGGCTGGAACAGCGAGCTGATCGGGCGCTACATGCCGCTGCTCGACCCGGTCGGCGACCCCGTGATCGCGCCGGAGACTATCGTCACCGTGCTGGGCAGCCGGGACGACGTGACGCCCTTCGCAAGCGCCCGGCTGCTGATCGAGGAGTGGCGCGTGCCGCCGGAGAACCGCTTCATCTGGCGGCGCGGCCATTTCAGCGTGCCGGTGGCGATGCTGCGCGACCGCGCCCCGCTGCGGCGGTTCAAGGCGGTGCTGGAGGAGTTGGGCTGAAAGCGTTCCCGTGCCGTCCGGGGTCGAAGCCGCATCATTCGTCCGCTTCCGGCATAGGTCCGCCTGCGGCGAACAGAAGCGCGGCGGCAAGGAGGGTTAGAATTTCAGCGATGCCGCTAAAGGGTGTGCCGACGCTGGGACGTCAATGTTCGGGGCTGTCCATGCTCGCGCCGCCGAAAATGGCAGGAAAACCGACCGGCGCGCCGATCGCGAAAATGCGACCTTTGCGGATCACCTTCGCGCCTCTTCGCCGGAAGTCCCACATTCGGGCTACCATGCGACAATCCGGCATCGAGACGGTAAATTATAAATGCAAGCGCTTAAATTTTGTTTTCAAGCGCTTTCAATGTTAAATGAAGCGAAATCCCTTCGAAGGGACCGGATGGAGAAATGAAGCCCCGCCCCACGCTTGAAGATGTCGCCGGCATGGCCGGCGTCTCGACCGCAACGGTTTCGCGCGTGCTCAACGAACCCGAGCGGGTAACGGCGAAGACGCGCAGCCGGGTCGAAGCCGCAGTGGCCCATTTCGATTACACGCCGCATTTCGGCGGGCGGGCGCTCGCCTCCAACCGGACCAACACCGTAGGCGCGGTGATCCCGACCATGGAGAATGCGATTTTCGCCCGCGGCCTTCAGGCGCTGCAGGAGGCGCTGGCGGCGGACGGGGTCACACTGGTCGTCGCAACATCGAACTACGATCCGGAACGCGAGGCGGAGCAAATCCGCACCCTGCTCGGCCGCGGTGTCGACGGGCTTGTGCTGATCGGTGAATCGCGAGACCCGGCGTTGCACGCAATGCTCGAACGGCGCGGGGTGCCGTTCGTCCTCGTCTGGTCCTGGCGGCCGGACTGCCCGTGGCCCTGCGTCGGCTTCGACAATCGGGCCGCGGCGCGGGCCCTGGCCGAACGGGTGCTCGACCTCGGGCACCGGCACATCGCCATGATCGCCGGCGTCACCCGGGGCAACGACCGGGCCACGGCCCGGGTCGAAGGCGTGCGCGCTTCGCTGGCGGCGCGTGGGCTGCAACTGGACGACTCGAACCTAGTCGAGACGCCCTATCATCTGGAAGCCGGTGCGCAGGCGGCACGGCGACTCCTGGCGGCAACGCCCCGCCCGACAGCGATTGTGTGCGGCAACGACGTGCTCGCCGCCGGCGCGCTGACGGCGATCCGCGGCCTTGGCCTGAAAGCGCCGAGCGATGTCTCCGTGACCGGATTCGACGATATCGACCTTGCCCATGTGCTCGACCCGTCGCTCACCACCGTGCATGTGCCCCATCGAAGGATGGGCCAGGCCGCTGCGAAACTGTTGCTTCGGCTCCGCGACCGGAATGGCGAAACGAACAACGTCGTCTTCGAGACGGCGCTGATGGAGCGCGGCTCGCTGGCCCCGCCGGCGAAATGACGACCGGGAACAACGACGAACTACTGTCGAAAGCTGTCGGCAAACGGGACACGGCGCGCCCATGCCACGCAAACGCCGATCTGGAGCGCGCCGGCCGCACGGCAAATACATCGGGAATGGAGAATTCGGAATGATCGATTTTGTGGTGCATGACGAAGGCGACAGCGTCGGGGTCGTTGTCGTCGAGGGGGTCAAGGCGGGAGAGGAGCTCACCGGCTGGATCATGGATCAGAATGAGGACATCGCCTTCCGGGCGGCGAGCGACATTCCCATTGGCCACAAGCTGGCGATCAAGCCGATGAAAACCGGCGACACCGTAATCAAGTACGGCGTCGACATCGGACGCGTGGTAGCGGACATCGCGGTCGGAGAACACGCCCACGTTCACAACATCAAGACAAAGCGCTGGTAGGAGGCGACCTCATGGCAATGGATCTGGCAAACGCGACCTTCCGGGGCTACCGCCGCGAAAACGGCCGGGTGGGCGTGCGCAACCATGTGATCGTCCTTCCGGTCGACGATCTCTCGAATGCGGCGTCCGAGGCGGTCGCGAACAACATCAAGGGCGCGATGGCGATTCCGCACCCCTATGGCCGCCTCCAGTTCGGGGCGGATCTGGAGCTTCACTTCCGCACCCTTATCGGCGCCGGCGCCAACCCCAATGTCGCCGCGGTAGTGGTAATCGGCATTGAGGAAGGCTGGACGCAGCGCGTGGTGGAAGGCATCGCCAAGACCGGCAAGCCCGTTACCGGATACGGTATCGAAATGCACGGCGACCACGAAACCATCATGCGGGCCTCGAAGACCGCGCGGGAATATGTGCAGTCGGCGTCCGAAGCCGTGCGCGAAGAGGCGCCGGTCTCGGAACTGTGGGTGTCCACCAAGTGCGGCGAGTCGGACACCACCTCGGGCTGCGGGTCCAATCCCACCGTCGGCAATGCATTCGACAAGCTCTATCCCCTCGGCGCCACAATGGTCTTCGGCGAGACAACCGAGATCACGGGCGGCGAACATCTCGTCGCCGAGCGTTGCCGCACACCCGAAATCCGCGAGCGGTTCATGGACATGTTCGACCGCTACCAGGACGTCGTGGAGCGGCACAAGACAAGCGACCTGTCCGAATCCCAGCCCACCAAGGGGAATATCGCCGGCGGGCTCACCACCATCGAGGAGAAGGCGCTCGGCAATATCCAGAAAATCGGCCGCGAGTGCATGATCGACGGAGTCCTCGACAAGGCGGAAACGCCGGACGGACCCGGACTGTGGTTCATGGACTCGTCTTCGGCTGCGGCCGAGATGGTGACCCTGTGCGCGGCGGCCGGCTTCGTGGTTCACTTTTTCCCGACGGGCCAGGGCAATATCATCGGCAACCCGATCCTGCCGAATATCAAGATATGTGCGAACCCGCGCACCGTGCGCACGATGAGCGAGCATGTCGACGTCGACGTCTCCGGTTTGCTGCGCAAGGAGATGACTCCGGATGAGGCGGGCGAAGCGCTGCTCGAGATGATGGTTCGCACCGCCAACGGGAGGCTCACCGCAGCGGAGGCCCTCGGCCACCGCGAGTTCGTGCTCACAAGGCTCTACGAGAGCGCCTGAGTTCGTCGCCCACCGCGCTATCGCGCCGCTCTTTCCAGCGCGGCAATCCCCGGAAGCGTCCTGCCCTCCAGCCATTCCAGAAAGGCTCCGCCGGCGGTTGAGACATAGCTGAAGTCTTCGGCAACGCCGGCCGCGTTCAGGGCGGCAACGGTATCCCCGCCGCCGGCGACGCTGCGCAGGGCGCCGGTGCGGGTGAGGTCTGCTGCATGGCGGGCGATGGCTATCGTCGCGTCGGCAAACTGCCGGTATTCGAAGGCGCCGGGCGGCCCGTTCCAGAGCAGTGTTGCCGCGCCGTCCAGAAGTGCGTTGAACCGCTCCCGCGAGCGCGGCCCGGCATCGAGGATCAGATCGTCCGCCGGACAAGCATCGAGATCGCGGACCGTGGCACGCGCGCCGTGGCTCAGCTCACTGGCGGTCACGATGTCGACCGGCAGGACGATCCGGCATCCTGCCTCCGCCGCCGCACGACGGATTTCGTGCACCGTCCCGACATGGTCGGGCTCGCAGAGCGAGCGGCCGACCGGTATGTCGTCGGCCACGAAGAAGGTGTTGGCCATGCCGCCGCCGACAATCACGGAGTCCAGCTTGCGCACCAGATTCTTCAATACGGCAATCTTGGTCGAGACCTTGGCGCCGCCGACGATGGCGACGGACGGCCGTCGCGGTGCTTCCAGCGTATCGTTCAACGCCCGCAGCTCCTCCGTCAGCAGCGGCCCGGCCGCAGCCGGCAGCAGGGCGGCGATCGCCGCGGTCGAGGCATGAGCCCGGTGGGCGCAGGAAAAGGCGTCGTTGACATAGATGTCGCCCAGTTTCGCCAGTCCGGCAGCGAAGGTCGGGTCGTTATGCGTCTCGCCGGGATCGAAGCGCAGGTTTTCGCACAGCATCGCCTCGCCGTCGGCTAGTTGTGCGGAGAGCGCGACCGCATCCCGGCCAGCGCAGGACGCGGCAAATCGGACCGGAACACCCAGCGCCCCGGAAAGCGCCGGGCCCAGATTTTCAACGGACAGCGCCGGATCGGGAGCCGCCGGGTCCGGCCGGCCGTAATGGGTCAGGATGACCAGCCGCGCGCCGCGGTCGAGCAGCGGCTTCATGCCCGCCGCGAACCGGTCGATTCGCGTCGCGTCGGTGACCCTCCCCTCTTCCACCGGCACGTTGAGGTCGGCCCGGACGAGCAGGCGCTTGCCGGCGACTTCCATGTCTTCGACGCGCCGCAGCGTCATCGGGCCAAACGCGCCGCGACGGAAGGATTTCGAATCGTTGCGAATTGCCGGGACATCGGTGTCAATCGGCGTCCGCCCAGCCACGGTCGTAAAGCTCATCGCGGGACCAGCCGCGCTCCGCGGCGCCGGGCCGATGACGTGCGGTTTCGCGCGCGCGCTGGCGTTGGGTCGCCGCTTCGAACAGGCTAAGGCGCGCCTCGACATCGAGCGCCTGCGCAACGCCCGCGGCTGCTGGGGGCACGACGCGAATGGTATCGCCCGCAGCCTCGAAACGCACCTCGTCGCCTGGACGAAGACCGCATCGCTCCGCCAGCTCTTTCGGCACCGTTACCTGCAAAATTTTTGTGACTCTGGCCATTTCCTTTCGTTAGCAGGGACGATTGTCTTGTCAAGCAGCGCCCAACGGCAAAACAGCGGCGACAAAATCGCTGCGCGTCGCGCAGGAGGTTGTCCGGCCGATTCCCGCTGCGCAATATGGATCGAGCCGAACGATATCCAGTCCAGGAATTGCCATGACCGCCAAGACCCTTCAGGACGTACTCGACAACGCCGGGAATGTCGTCCGCCATCTGCGGAACAGCCGCATCGGCGCATATGTTTATCCCGTTGTCGCGCCGGAGTTCACGAACTGGCGCGACGAGCAGCGGGCCTGGCGCGAGACGGCGGTGCTGTTCGACCAGTCGCACCACATGGCGGAACTGGCGATCGAAGGCCCGGACGCGGAAAGGCTCCTGAGCGACACGATTATCAATTCGGTCGCCAACTGGCAGGTCGGCCGGGCCAAGCATGTCGTGCCGGTCTCGAGCAGCGGCCATGTGATCGGTGACGTGATCGGCTTTCGCGACGACGCGATGCGCTTCAACCTGGTCGGCCGGGCGCCGAGCGTGACCTGGCTCCAGTTCCACGCCGAAACCGGCGGCTACGATGTCGTGATCAACCGGGACGACCGCTCGCCGGCGCGGCCGATGGGCCGGCCGGTCACGCGACGGCATTACCGCTTCCAGGTCCAGGGACCGAATGCGCCGGAAGTGCTGAACCGCGCGAACGGCGGCCCGGTGCCGGACATCAAATTCTTCCATATGGACCGGATCAGGGTCGGCAAACGCCGGGTCAAGGCGCTGCGCCACGGCATGGCAGGTACGCCCGGGCTCGAACTCTGGGGTCCCTACGAGGAGGGCGAGGAGGTCCGGGCCGCCCTGATCGAGGCGGGCGACGGCCTCGGCCTCACCCAGGTCGGCAGCCGCGCTTACGCCTCGAATACCCTGGAATCGGGCTGGATTCCTTCGCCGCTTCCCGCGATCTACACCGGCGGAGAGATCGAGGCCGCCTACCGCCGATGGATGCCGGCGAATTCCTACGAGGCGACGGGCTCGATCGGCGGCTCCTTCGTCTCGGACGATATCGAGGATTACTATTGCACGCCCTACGACCTGGGCTACGGCTTCTATGTGAAGTTCGACCGCGATTTCGTCGGCCGTGCGGCGCTGGAGAAGATCCACGACGGCCCGCACCGCCGCAAGGTGACCTTCGAATGGAACCCGGAGGACGTGGCGCGGGTCCACGCTTCCCACCTCGAACCCGGCAGGCCGAACCACAAGACGATCGACATCCCGATTTCCAACTACGCCTCGACCAGCGCCGACAGGGTGATGAAGGACGGCCGGATCGTCGGCATCTCGATGTTCGCCGGCTATTCCTACAACGAACGGGCGCAGCTCTCGCTGGGCTTCGTTGAGCCGGACATCGAAGAAAACGAGATCCTCACGCTGGTCTGGGGCGAGGAGAACGGCGGCACGGCCAAGACCACAGTCGAACGGCACGAGCAGACCGAAATCCGCGTCCGCGTCGCCAAGGTCCCCTACTCGGCCACGGTGCGCGATGACTATGCCGACAGCTGGCGCACCCGGCAATAGGCGGCGGTAAGCCTCAATTCGCGTAAAGCCGCGCCTCTGCGGTTGTCCCACCACCGGAAACCCAGCCGATGAAGAACCCGTTCGACACGCCCGAGCGCGCCGCCTACCGCGAAACCGTCGCGAAATTCGTGGCGGCGGAAATCAGGCCCCATGTCGACGAATGGGACGAGGCCGGCGCGATCCCGTGGGAGATCCACGAGAAGCTCGGCGCGCTCGGCTTCTTCGGCTTCGGCATCGACGAGAAATACGGCGGGCTGGGCTTCGACGACTGCTTCATGCGCAAGGACGGCGCCGTCGAGCTGTCGAAATGCGGCGCGACCGGCGTCGGCGCGGCGGTCGGCGGGCGCAACATCTCGACCGCCCCGATCGCGATGCTGGCCTCGGAGGACATCAAGATGCGCGCGCTGCCGGAGATACTCTCCGGCCGCAAGGGCTCGTCGCTCTGCATTACCGAACCCGGCGGCGGCTCGGATGTCGCCAACCTGCAAACCCGGGCGTGGAAGGACGGCAACCACTATGTCATCAAGGGCAGCAAGACCTTCATCACCGGCGGCATGACGAGCGACTATTTCGTCGTCGGCGCGCGCACCGGCGGCGAGGGGCTGGCCGGCATTTCCCTGTTCTTCGTCGAGGCCGATACGGAGAATTTCAGCCGCACGCCGCTCGACCGCAAGATGGGCTGGTGGTGCTCCGACCAGGCGACGCTCTTTTTCGACGAATGCCGGGTGCCGGCGGAAAACCTGCTGGGCGAGGAGGACCGCGGCTTCATCGCCATCATGGAAAATTTCAACCTGGAGCGCGTCGGCCTGGTCGCCCAGGCCCTAGGCATGATGCAGGTCTGCTTCGACGAATGCGTGGCTTACGCCCGGGAGCGCCGCACCTTCGGCAAATACCTGATCGAGCACCAGGTCATCCGGCACAAGCTGGCCGACATGTCGGCCCGGATCGACGCAATCGAGGCCTTGCTGAACTGGATCTGCTGGTCGGTCAACGAGGACCGGATGCCGGTCGCCGAAATTTCCAAGGCCAAGTTCCATTCGACCAAGGCGCTGGAATTCGTCTGCAGCGAGGCGATGCAGATTTTCGGCGGCGCCGGCTATCTGCGCGGCAACGTCGTCGAACGCATGTACCGCGAGGTCAAGGTCGTCGCCATCGGCGGCGGCTCGGAAGAAATTATGCGCGATCTCGCGGTGCGACAGATGGGGTTGTAGCGATATTCCGAACAGTGCCGAAATGCCGACTCGGGGCCCGGCGGAAACAAAACACCGCTCGGTGACGGGACATTGTCGATCGTAACACAGGTTGATTTTTTTGCGGCAGTGCCGCATAATCACGATTGATGCAGCTTTACTTTACTCGCACCTACGAGCGTGCCGTTCGGAAGCTGCTTTCGGAAGAAGCCCGGAAGGAAATGGAGGCGTCGATTGTGGCAGCGCCGGGTGCAGCGCCGATAATTCGGGGAACCGGCGGCATCAGGAAGATGCGCTGGTCGGGATCCGGTCGGGGCAAGCGCGGCGGCATTCGCACGATCTATTTCTACCATGCAAGCCCCGGCGCCGTTTACTTGCTTGCGGCCTACGCCAAAGCGGATCGGGAAGACCTTTCCCCGGCGGACACCAAGGCCCTCTCGCGCACGGTCGCCGCAATCAAGAATGCGATGAGGCGACAATGACGACAAAACGGACGGAAATCGGGCGCGAAATCGAAACGGCGCTGGATGAAGTTCTTTCCCATGTGAAGGGCGAGACAGTTCTTCCCTACCGGATTGTCGACGATCCTGCCGCCGAACGAATTGTTGCGCTCCGCAAACGATTGAAGCTGAGCCGGCAGAAATTCGCGGATCGTTTCGGTCTGGATGCGCGCGCGTTGCAGGATTGGGAACAGGGCCGCCGCGTTCCGGATCGTGCAGCCCGGGTCCTGTTGACCGTCATCGACAACGATCCCGACGCGGTCACGCGAGCGCTTGGCGCGCAAGAAATCTGATACGGCCGCGACGCGAACTGCGCTACACCCGCACCCGCTCGCTCGCCCTTCTCCGCGCGCTCGCGCTCTTGAGTTGGCCGCAGGCGGCCATGATGTCCCGGCCGCGCGGGGTGCGCAGGGTGCAGGTCAGGCCGCCGTCCAGGCAGAGCGTCATGAAGGCGTGCATGCGGTTCCGGCTCGAACATTCGTAGGGCGCGCCCGGCCAGGGATTGAACGGGATCAGGTTGATCTTGGCCGGGATATCCTTGAGCAGCCGGACCAGCTCCCGGGCGTCGGCGTCGCTGTCGTTGACGCCCTTCAGCATGACATATTCGAAGGTGATGCGCCTTGCGTTGTTGATGCCGCCATAGTTCCGGCAGGCGTCGAGCAGGTCCGCGATCGGATAGCGGCGGTTGAGCGGCACGATCTCGTCGCGGATTTCGTCGGTCACGGCATGGAGCGAGACCGCCAGGTTGACCCCCAGTTCCTCGCCGCACCGTTTCATGACCGGCACGACGCCGGCAGTCGACAGGGTGAGCTTGCGGCGTGAGATCGCGATGCCGTCGCCGTCGATCAGGATGCCGGCGGCCCGGGCGACATTGTCGAAATTGTAGAGCGGCTCACCCATGCCCATCAGGACGATGTTGGTAATGTGCCGGTCCTCGTTGGCGGACGGCCAGTCGTCCAGCGCGTCGCGCGCCAGCATGAGCTGCCCGACGATCTCGCCGGCATCCAGATTGCGCACCCAGGGCTGGGTGCCGGTGTGGCAGAAGCGGCAGTTCAGCGTGCAGCCGACCTGGGAGGAAATGCACAGCGTGCCGCGGTCCTCCTCCGGGATGAACACCATTTCCGCTTCGCTGGCATCCGGGAAGCGCAACAGCCATTTGCGCGTGCCGTCGGTCGAGAGCTGCGCCTCGGCCGGCACCGGGCGGACCAGCGAATAGCGCCCGGCCAGCTTCGCGCGCACCGGCCTGGAGATGCTGGTCATCGCCTCGAAATTCCGGACGCCGCGATGATAGATCCAGTGCCAGAGCTGTTTGGCGCGGAAGGGCTTCTCGCCGAGATCGCGCACCACTTCGGCCAGCCGCGCCCTGTCGGCGCCGACCAGGCTGGGCCGCCACTCTTCGACTCCGGCGGGTATCGGGCCGGCGGTGAGGTTATCGGGCCGTTCGGGTGCGATGCTGTCCATGGCCCCGGAAGTAGCCGCCCGGCAACGCTTCGGCAAGGCGGCGCTCTCCCGGCGCCCGGTACCTGCCCGCTCACGAGGAGGGAGGGAATTTGGCGGCGGGACACTGCCGGGCCCGGGCTTGCCCCGGATTCGAGCCCGGGGCTTGCCCGGATGGCCGCCCTGTGAGACCCCTCGACGATGGCAGAAACGTCCGACGATACCGGCCCGAAAGGCGAACGCATCGCCAAGCGCATCGCCCGGGCCGGCCTGTGCTCGCGGCGCGAGGCCGAGCGCTGGATTATCGCCGGGCGGGTTGCGGTGGACGGCCGCGTGCTCGACTCGCCCGCCTTCGCCGTCCTGCCCCATCACCGGGTCGTCGTGGATGGCAATCCGCTGCCGGAGCGCGAGCCGGCCGCCCTGTGGCGCTATCACAAGCCAGCCGGGCTGATGACGACAAACCGCGATCCCCAGGGCCGGGAGACGATCTTCGACCGGCTGCCGCCCGGGTTGCCGCGGGTGATGACCGTGGGACGGCTCGACCTGACGACCGAGGGGCTGCTGCTGCTGACCAACGACGGCGATCTTGCGCGCTATCTCGAATTGCCGTCGACCGGCTGGACCCGGCGCTACCGGGTGCGGGTGAACGGGCGGCCCGACGAGGCGGCGCTGGCCCGGCGGGCCGGGGGCGTCACGGTCGACGGCGTCCGGTACGGGCCGGTCCAGGCCCGGCTCGACCGGCAGCAGGGCGCCAACGCCTGGCTCACCATGAGCATCCGGGAGGGCAGGAACCGGGAGATCCGAAAGCTTTGCGAACATCTGGGCCTCACGGCGAACCGGTTGATCCGTACCGCCTACGGGCCGTTTCAGCTCAGCAATCTGGAGACCGGCGCGGTCGAAAAAGTGCCGCCGCGCGTGCTGCGCGCGCAACTGGCGCACTGGCCCGACCTTGCTGACATCGGGAACGCGGCAGGACCGGCCCGCAAGCCCCGGCCGAATTCGCCGAAAGCGTCTCGGGGCAAGACGGATAAGCCTGCCCGGCCCGCTGCCAAATCGCACCCACGTCACGACGATCGCGGCCGGAAGCGTGAAGACGGAGCATCGGCAGAAGCAACGGCGGAGGCGACAGCGACGGTGCCAGCGAAGAAACGCAGCAGATCCGCCAGTGTGCTGCGCCTCAAACCGGGCGGGAAACCGCGCACACCTTCCCGTTCCGGCGGCGGGAAAGACGGCAGACCGGCAAAGAATGCGCATCGTCGGCGGAAGCCTTAGGGGCCGGCGGCTCGCCGCGCCGCCGGGCGATATCGTGCGCCCGACCTCCGACCGGGCGCGCGAGGCCCTGTTCAACCGCCTTGTCCACGGCGCCTTTTCCGGCGACGGCGCCTCCAGCGTCGCCGATGCCTGTGTTCTCGATGCATTTTGCGGCGCCGGCACCCTCGGCCTCGAGGCCCTGTCCCGCGGCGCGGCGCAGGCTCTTTTCCTCGACAACGACAGCGAATCGGTGGCTTGCGTGCGCCGGAACATCGCCGCCCTCGGTATGGGCGGCCGCGCGACCGTCGTGCAGGCCGATGCAACGAGACCGCCGCAAGCCCCTGCCGCCTGCACCCTGGCGTTTTTCGACGCGCCCTATGCCGCCGAAAACCTGACCGCGGCTGCGCTGAACGCCCTGGCGGCAGCCGGCTGGCTGGCGCCCGGCGCGCTGTGCGTGACGGAAACCGCCGCGGCGGGCCGGCTCCCTGCGGCGCCCGACGGTTTCGAGGCGCTGGACCGGCGCCGCTATGGCTCAGCGCGCTTCAGCTTCCTGCGCTACGGGCCCTGATCCGCCGCCGGATTTTTTCTTGCACCTCCCCCCAATTCACCGGATGTTGCGAGCCTCTGAAATTGGGAGGAAAACCATGAAGAACGTGATTGCCGCCGGCCTTACGGCGCTGGCTGCCCTCGGCATCGCCGCGGCACCGGTCCAGGCCGCCTATCCGGAACGCCCGGTCCAGTTCGTCGTGCCGTGGCCGCCCGGCGACCTCGAGGACGTGCTGACCCGCCTGATCGCCAAGCAGTTTTCCAAGGACTACGGCGTCCCCGCAGCCGTGGTGAACCGCGCCGGCGGCGGCGGCGTGGTCGGCTCCTCGACGGTCGCGCGCGCCAAGCCCGACGGCTATACAGTCGGCAGCTTCGTGATCGGCATTCCGACGGTCCATGTCCTCATGGGCAACGCGCCGTGGAAGCGCGACACCTTCGATCCGGTCGGCATCTTCCTGACCTATCCCTTCCTGCTGGCGGCCCGCGGCGACGCGCCCTACAGCAACATGGCCGAACTTGCCGCCTACGCGAAGAAGAACGAGGTGAAGCTGGGCCACTTCGGCTATGGCCTGATCCCGACCCGCGCGACCATCCTGTCCGCCAAGCAGATGGGCTTCAAATTCTCGTCCAACGCCGCCTTCGACGCGCTGACCTGTGCAACGCTGAAGGCCAAGGACGCGGACGTCATCAACACGACCGCCCAGCTCGTTCTGCCGTGCCTCAAGAACATCAAGGTTCTGGCGGCCTTCGCGGATAACCGCATCTCGATCCTGCCGAATGTGCCGACGCTGGCCGAGCAGGTGAAGGGCCGCGTGCTGCCGCTGCTGTGGAACGGCCTGTTCGTGCCCAAGGGCACCCCGAAAGAGGTGAAGGACAAGATCATCGCCTCGGCGAAGAAGGCCCTCGCCAGCGATGCCGCGAAGCAGGTCGCCAAGACGACCGGCGCCATCATCTACTGGAAAGGCCCGGCCGAATCGAAGAAGCAGATCGACCGCGACTTCGACATCGTGCGCGGCATGCTGAAGGAAATGGGCGATCTGAAGAAATAGTTGCGCCCGAATTCGGCCGGTCCCTCGCGGCATTGCCCGCGGGGGAGCGGCCGGGCGAGCCTTCGGCCGACGGGTCGCCCGGCCACCGGACGGCGGAGACCGATCGGGCGCCCCTTTCCTGTGACAAGCCATGTCTGCGTTTGAAGAAGACACCGCGCAGGACGATGTGCCCGGCCGGATGATCGTGGCGTTGTTCTTTCTCGTCTTCGGCTCGGCGGGGCTGGCGTTGATGCCGTATCAGACCGGCACCTCCCCGGGCGACGAAGGCTGGTTCACCCAGCCCTGGCTGATGCCGCTGCTGACCCTGAGCCTGCTTACAGCGGTTTCTCTGATATATACCGTAAGACTTTGGCGGAACCGGGAAAACTCTAATGCGGCTCTTGCCGGCGGCGCGCTGGCAGGCGAGCTGTGGATGTGGCTGCGATCGGCCGAATTTTTCCTCTGGTACGTCGCCTATATCGTCGCGCTCGGCGTGGTCGGCTACGGTTTCTCGACCTTCGTTTTCATTGCCGGTCTCGGGTTTCGAATCGGCCTGCGACAGCCGAAATGGCTGCTGGCAGCGCTGGCCGCAACGCTGGGCATGACGCTGCTGTTTCGCCTGGGTCTCGAAATCTGGGTGCCGCCGGCCGACCTTTACAACATCCTGCCCAAGAGCGTCGGCGTGTTTCTCCAGCGGTATTTCTAGCGGAAACGCGGCAGGCCGATGGACGCAATCCTCGCCGGACTGAACCAGCTCGGACAGTTGAATGTCCTGATCGCCCTGTTCGCCGGGGCGATCAGCGGCGTCATCATCGGCGCGATCCCGGGGCTGGGCCCGGCGGTCGCCATCGCCGTGTTGTTGCCGGCGACCTATACGATGGAGCCGCTGACCGCCCTCACCCTGCTGCTCGGCATCTATTCGGGCGCCTGGTACGGCGGCGCGATCCCGGCGATCCTGATCAACACGCCGGGCACGCCGGTCAACGTGCTGACGACCTACGACGGCTACCCCATGACGCTCGCCGGCCAGGCCCGGCGGGCGCTGTCGCTTGCCTACAGCGCCAGCTTTGTCGGCGGCATCGTCAGCGTGGTCGTACTGATCGCGATGGCCCAGCCGCTGGCGGACATCGCCTCGAACTTCGGCTCGGCGGAATTCGCCATGGCGGCGCTGATGGCGATGGTCCTGGTCGTTGTCGCCCATCGCGGCCGGGTGGTGACGGCCGCGATCACCCTGGCCTTCGGCCTGTTCCTTGCCACGGTCGGGCTGGAAACCGCGTTCAACACCCAGCGCTTCACCTTCGGCCAGGTCTGGCTCCAGGGCGGCGTTCCGCTGATCCCGGTGGTCCTCGGCCTATTCGCCATGTCGCAGGCTTTCGTCCTGCTGCTGGGGGAGGACGAATCGGGTGAGCCGCCGCGGCTGACCGGCCGGTTCTTCCAGGGCCTCGCCGAGATCTTCCGCTATCCCAAGACCCTGTTCGCCTCGTCGGGCTTCGGCGTGTTCATGGGTATCCTGCCCGGCGTCGGCGAATTCCTTGCCCAGTTCTTCAGCTACACACTGGCGCAGAAGACCTCGAAGACCCCGGAGCAGTTCGGCAAGGGCGCGCCGGAGGGGCTGATCGCATCGGAAGCCGCCAACAATGCCGTGCCGGCCGCGGCGCTGGTGCCCCTGCTGGCGCTCGGCATTCCCGGCGAGGCGCTGACCGCCATGATGCTGTCGGTGTTCATGGTCCACAACGTGATCCCGGGACCCGAACTGTTCGCGACGCGCCCGGAATTCATCTCCGGCCTCTATCTTTCCCTGCTGGCGATGAACGTCGTCATCCTGATCTTCCTGCTGTTCGCCACCCGCATGATCGTGGCGCTGTCGCGGATCAACACCCGGTTCATCGGCGTGGTGATCCTGGCCCTCACGCTGGTCGGCACCTACACCGCGAACTACAACATTACCGATCCGCTGATGGCGCTGGTCTTCGGGCTGATCGGTTTCATCCTCAAACGCCACAATATTCCGATCGTGCCGATCGTGCTCGGCGTCGTGCTCGGCCCGATCTTCGAGGCGCGGCTGCGCCAGGCGCTGGGCACCGCCGGCGGCGATATGGCGATTTTCGTCGAACGCCCCTACTCCGCCGGTCTGGTCGCAATCATGGCCGTGGCGGTGATCGCCATCGCTCTGAACAACCGCCGACGCCGGCAGCGCGAAAGAATAGCCGCCGGGCGCGGGTGAGCCGTCCGTCCCCAGGCCATGCGCCCGGCGCAAGGCAGGCGACGCGCCGTTTGACGGCAGCCGGCAATTTAGCCATGTCTTGAACCGAAAACCGGTTGGCGTGTTGCCAACCGGCCCCGCCGCACCTCGACAGGCGCTGCCGATGGCCGTTCCGTCCTTCTCGATCGTTGCCGACGATACGCCCGAGGCGCAGGCGGCGTTCGCCAAGATGAACGCCCGCTATTCCACCGTGACGCCGGCTCAGGCGGACTGCGTCGTCGCCCTTGGCGGCGATGGGTTCATGCTGGAGACCCTGCGCACGACCTTGCGTCGCGATGTCGCCGTCTACGGCATGAATCTCGGCAGTGTCGGCTTTCTGATGAACGAATACGAGCCGGAGGGCCTGGCGGAACGGCTCGAAGCAGCCCAGCGTGTCGATATCCATCCGCTGACGATGCAGGCGCGGACCGTAGACGGCCGGACGGTCGAAGCCGTCGCGATCAACGAGGTATCGCTGTTGCGCGAGACCCACCAGACCGCAAAGCTGCGCATTCTTATCGACGGTGTCGAGCGGCTGGCCGAACTGGCGTGCGACGGCGCCCTCGTCGCGACGCCGGCCGGCAGCACGGCCTACAATCTGTCGGCGCAAGGGCCGATCGTTCCGATCGGCGCGCAATTGCTGGCGCTCACGCCGATCAGCGCCTTCCGGCCGCGGCGCTGGCGCGGCGCCCTGCTGCCGGACAAGGCAGCCGTCACCTTCGAGATTCTCGAGCCGGCGAAGCGTCCCGTCAGTGCGGTCGCGGATTCGACCGAAGTCCGCGACGTCGCGGCGGTGACCGTCCGGCAAGCCGCCGACATGACTCTGTCGCTGCTGTTCGATCCCGAACACAATCTGGAAGAGCGCATCCTGCGCGAGCAGTTCCTGCCGTGACCGGCCGCAATGCGGCGGACCCGGCCGCCGCCGCCGCCCTGCCCCGCCGCACCTGGGCATTCCGCCTCGCGGTCACCTTCCTTGTCGGCGCCATCGGCGGCTGGCTGTTCGATCTCGCCAACCTGCCGCTCGCCTGGATGATCGGCGCGCTCGTTTTCTCGACGGTCGCCTCGATCGCCGGCGTGCCGATGATCGCGTCGCAGAAGGTGCGCCAGCCGCTGATCGCCATCATCGGAGTCATGCTGGGCGCACAGTTCACGCCGGAGATGGCGGCGCAAATTCCCGAATGGTGGGCTTCCGTCCTGGCGCTGCTCGTCTATGTCGGCGTCAGTACGAGCATGCTCTACATCTATTTCCGGCGTCTGGGGCACGGCCCGGTGACCTCCTATTGCGCGGCCACGCCGGGCGGTCTCAATGAAATGGTTCTGGTCGCGCAGGAAATGCGCGGCGACTATCTCACGGTTGCCCTCGTCCACGCCTCGCGCGTGCTGATAACGGTGCTGATCGTACCCTTCGGCTTCATAGCCCTGGGACTGTACGACCAGGGGAGCCGGGTGCCGCTCGGCGTTGATTTCGGCGACATACCGCTGGACGAAGCCGTGATTCTGACCGCCGGCGGCATCGCCGGGTTTTTCGGCGCAAAGGCCCTGAAAGTTCCCGCTGCGGCCTTGACCGGGCCGATGGTCGTGAGCGCCGTGCTTCATCTGGTCGGCGTCAGCACCGTCGCCCCGCCCGGTCCGCTGATCGCAGCGGCGCAGGTCGTCGTCGGGTCGACCCTCGGCGCCCGCTTCGCCGGCGTGCCGATCCGGCGCATTCTGCGCCTCGTCCTGCATTCGCTCGGCTCGACGGCCCTGATGATCTCGCTGACTATCCTGCTGGCGGCCGCCGCGTCCGCCTTCGTCGATGCGTCGATCCCGGCGCTGGTACTGGCGCTCGCGCCCGGCGGGCTGGCCGAGATGAGTCTGATCGCGCTGGCGCTCGGCGTCGAGGCGGCCTTCGTGGCCGGCCATCATGTTATCCGGATTACCCTGGTCGTCCTTGTGATGCCGACGATCTTCCGCCGGCGCTACGGCGACCGGGAACGGCCGGACCCGTGAGGCCGGGCCGGACGGCGGGGTCCGCCGGGGTCAGCCGATCTGTCTGGGCAGCCAAGTCGCCACCTCCGGGACGAAGATCAGCAAGATCAGAACGAGAATTTCGATCAGGATAAAGGGCATTGCGGAACGGATAACCGCCCCGATGGACACGTCGAACGGCGCCACGCCTTTCATCACGTAGAGCAACAGTCCGAAAGGCGGTGTCAGCAGGCTGATCTCCATGGTGATCAGGATCAGCACCATCAGCCAGATCGGATCGATATTGTAGACTGCCTGCAGCGACGTCGAGCCGAGCAGGAAGAACGGCAGCGTGAGCAGGAGCATGCTCACCTGGTCCATGAAAGCGCCGAGGAACAGCAACACCGCCATCATCATTATGACGACGGTAAGCGGCGTGAGTTGCAGCGCCGTCAGGCTCTCGAGCAGGCCGCGGGTGGCGCCCGAAACCGCCAGCGACTGGGTGAACACCAGCGAGCCGGCGATGATGAACAGGATCATCGTGTTGATCTTGGCGGTCTCGACCAGCGCCTTGGCGACGGCCCGCCAGTCGAATTCCGCGCCTTCGACGCCCGTGACGGTGATCCTGTTCTTGAACAGCCGGAAGAAATAGCAGGCGCCCAGCGCAGCCAGGCAGCCCAGCGCCGCAGCCTCTGTCGGCGAGGCGAAATCCAGGAAGATACTGCCGACGACCACGACGAAAATCGTGAACAGCGGCAGGATGTAGAGGAAGAAGGGCAGGATGCGGTTGACGCTGCGCAGGGCCTGGCCGCTATAGGTGGCAGACCACAATGCCGAGCCGCGATGGTTGATCGCAACGGTGAGCGGCACGTCGAGATGGCTCTCGTCGGGTTCGTATCCCGGCGCCAGGCTCGGGTCCATCACGCACCGCCCGATCACATAGGCGAAGAACAGGATCGCCATCAGGATACCCGGCACGATCCCGGCGACGAGTAGCAGTGCGACGGACTGCTCGGCTATGCTGGCGAGCAGCACGGCCAGCGCCGAGGGCGGAATCAGCATGGCGATGCCGCCGACCGCCATGATCGGCCCCATGGAAATCGACGGCTTGTAGCCGCGCTTCACCATATCCGGCAGCAGGACGTTGCCCAGGATCGCGGTGTTGGCGATGGTCGAGCCGGAGAGCGAGGAAAAGACCGTACCGCCGACAATCGAGACGACGGAAAGCCGCCCCGGTATCCGGGCGATCAAGCGCTCGATCGCGCCGATCGCCTTGAAGGCAACCCCGGTCTGCAACAGGATCTCGCCCATCAGCAGAAACAGCGCGATGGGCGTCAGCGAATAGCGCACCGCCAGATGGAACTCCATCGGCATACTTTCGAGCGCGATTGCCGCGATCGTCCAATCGCCGGTCAGCGCCAGATCGCCGATGAACAGGGCTGTGCCGAAAATGTTTGCCGCCATGAAGGCGAACGCCACGGGCATGCCGAGGAACAGGAAGACGCACACGGTCCCCAGCAGCAGGGACATGGCGAAATACCATTCCATCGCTCAGAACCCTGCGTCGGAAGACGCCACTGCGCCAGCTTTGCCGGCGCGGCGGTAGCGCAGGAGGAATTCGACGGTCAGCAGAGCGAAGGAAAGGCCGAAGACCAGCAGCATATACCAGTTGGGAATGCGCAGGTCCTTGTCCGGCAGCGTGCCGAACGCATACTCGCTGATCATTCCGGCGACGCCGCAGTAGCACAAGACCGCGCACAGCAACGCGCCGGCGATATCCAGCACTCTCTCGAGGCGCAGGGCGACGCGATCCGGCAGGGCGGCGATGATTATGTCGACCCGCACATGGGCGCCCTTGTTCAGAACCCACGCCGCCGACAGGAACACGCCGACATACAGGCCGTATTCCGCGCCTTCATGAAGCCACGGCAGGTTTCCCCAACCGACCTTGCGCAGGAAAAGGTCGAAAGGGATCAGGACTGCAAAAGCGCCGATTGACGCCGCAACCAGCGCCGCGATGAAGCGATTCACCTGTTCGAAGACCGATTCGAACCGATCGAGGAAGGAAGATGACGCCGTCATTGCCACAACCTGGAGCAGAAAAAAGGTGGCCGGCCAACGCCGGCCGGCCACCCTTTCATTCCGGAAAGATCAGCTCCCGCTGGTGAACAGCGCCTTGAGCTTGGGCCCGTGCTCCGGGCTGCGCTGGATCACTTCTTCCCACGCCGCGTCGCGCGCCGTGTCCGACCACTTCTTGGTGTCGGCTGCATTGAAGGTGATCGTTTTCATCCCGCCCTTGGCATGCCATGCGCGCTGTTTTTTGTTCAGCGCCTGCGCAGTCTCGCTGGCGCCTTCGACCTGACCTTCCCGTGCCAGCACGACGCCGGTGATGATATCCTGTGCCTTCTTACTCAGCGACTTCCACTTGCGCAGGTTGAGCAGCGTATGCAGCGACGAATGGTAAAAGCCAGGATCGACCCGGTATTTGGTCACCTTGTGCCACGGCGGCGGATACCCGCGCAGCGGCCAGCCGTAACCCTGCACCGTGCCGTTTTCCATCAGCGTGTAGATTTGCGGCATCGGCGCCCGTTGCACCGTTGCCCCAAGTTTCTTGAAGAAGGCGGTGTAAACCGGCGCCACCCGAAGATGCAGGCCTTTCAGGTCGGGCCCCGTGATCGGCTTGCTGAGATAGAGATGGAACGGGCCGAAATCGTGGTGCCGCCCGACATAGTGAATACCCTTGGCGTTCAGCAGCTTCTGGACATAGGCGACGGCGCCGTTCTTGCGCAACTCGGCAAAGCTCTTTTCCTGCAGGCGCAGCACAGGCGATTCGGGCAGCACGTTGCCGAAATAGGATTCCGTGCAGCCAACGATATCGTAGGCGCCCTTGGCCATCCGCTGGGTCAGGGTAAAGGGGCTGCCGATGGCAGGCGCGCCGCCCAGCATCTTGACCTGGACGACGCCTTTGCCCTTGGCGTTGATTTCCTTGGCGACCGCTTCGAACGGCCGGCCCGGCGGGGCGCCGATCGGGAAACAGCTGGCGCCGCGCAGCGTGACTTCCGCGGCGCTTACCGCGGAGGGAACCGCACCGGCGGCAAGCGCAACCGCGGCGACGGCCGGAACGGCGAATTTGTGCAACTTCATGGACGTTTCCTCCCAGACTCACAATCGGCCGGCGGTTCGGGCTATGCCCTGCCCGCTGGCCAGTAGAGTCCTGTCATAGCCCAGCGCCGTTCTGCGGACAACGGATTAGAGCGGAACCGCCAATAAGCCGACGATGTTCGACGTATCGAGCAGGACCAGCCTTTCCCGGAATTTCGGCACCCCGTCCCTGAATTCGATACGGTCGACATATTCGCCGGCGGAGAACAGTTCCGAATGTCCTTCGGCGTCGGTCTGGATCACGGCATAGTTGGCCCTGGCGTCGTAGACCCCTTCCGACTCCCCGACGATATCGACGTTGGCGATGAGATGGCGGTCGGTGTGGAGGTTGTAGTAGTTGGCGATCCGCAGCGACTTGACCCTGTCGCGCATCATCGCCCTGTTCTCGAAATACAGGATGTAGCCATGCAGGCCGGCGTCCCGGTTCTCGCGCGACTGGATCAGGTAGCGCGCATCGTCGAGGAAGAAGTCCGGCCACTCCTCCAGCCGGTCGTCGTCGAGGCAGCGGGCATAGGCCTTGTTCATCTGTTCGATCGCGAACAGGGCCTCGCGGTCGACATCGAGCCCGATACCGCTCACCTGTCCGGGCGCTCCGCGACAGGTTTGGCGGTCCCGCCCTTCGGCGGCGCGAAGCCCATGAACCGGGCATAGCCCTTCCACATGGCGCGCAGGTTGGCCTCGCTCACCATGTGATCGACCCGGTCGGGCGTCGTGTCGGTTCCGTCCATGGCGACCAGGCTGGCGCCCTTTTCCGCGCCCAGCGCGATCCGCGCCTGCAGCTTCTCGACCACTTCGGCGTCTTCCATCGCAACATAGCCCGCCGGGCCGAACTGGTTGTTCTGGAACAGATGCTCGCGCAGGCATTCCGGATCGTCGGCGTAGGTGAAATAGGTGTAGTGGACTTCGAAGCGGTCCGGCGCCTTGGGCCGGAACTGGCGGATGCTGAAGGCGCTGCCGATCAGCGTGAACAGGCAATTCGGGAAAATCCCGACGATCGAAATCGCGATGTTGTCGGGCAGCGCGGTGCGAAAGGCGGCGACCCGCGGCTCCTCCAGCCTGATGCGCGGCTTCGGGGCGCCGGGATCCTGGTAGATCGTGAGCAGGCAGTGGGTGCCCTCGTGCCACATCTCGGCGCGCGCCGCCTGGTCCGGCTGGACGATGCCGAAGGCGCCGAAGAACTTGTGCAGCTGGGGCGCGTGATAGAAGTCGCGGGAGTTCTCGTAGAGCAGCTTCCAGTTGGCACGGATCGTGTGGCGCTGATAGCCGGTCAGCATCATCGGCCGGGCGAACACCGCCGACAGGCGCTCGCGGATCGCCGGACCGAGATAGTCTTCGAGTGGCGGCGCATCGTCGGAGAACGTGCCGAAGACCACCCCGGCCCAGCTTGCGACCCTGAGCGGCTGCATCCGGTGCCGAGACTTGTCGAAGGACGCGTCGTAGCCGCCGACGCCGCCGCGGCCCTTCTCCCACGGCACGCCGGTTACCTGTCCGGCCCGGTCGTAGCTCCAGTTATGGTAGATGCAGGTGAAGCCGCGTGCGTTGCCGCGCGGCTTGCGGACGACTTCGGCGCCGCGATGGGCGCAGCGGTTGACGAAGCCGCGCAGCACGCCGCCCTCGTCGCGCACCAGCACCACCGGCGTCGCGCCGACATAGCAGGTCGTGTAATCGCCGGCCTCCGGAAGTTCGATTTCGAGGCCGACATAGCTCCAGTGCGGGCCGCGAAAGAGCCGTTCGTCCTCGAGCGCGTGGATTTCCGGATCGCAGAACAGTTCGAACGGTACGCGGCTCCAGCCTTCGGCGGGCCAGACCAGGCCGCCGCTGTTGCTGCGGCTGCCGATCCGGCCGGCGCTGGATGCCGTTTCGGTCATCGAACCGCGTCCGCCGAAGCGGCGGCCTATCCGGCGGCGACTCCGCCCAGAGCAAGATTCTCGTACTCCGGCGTCTCCTTGCTCTGCATCGCGGCGGCCGCCTTGCGCAAATCCTCCGAAACAATCATGCCGGCGTTCCAGGTCGCAACATAGTTGAGACCGTCGGCAATGCTGTGGTCGCGGGTGTAATTCAGCATCTCCTTGGTGCCGGTCACGGCGAGCGGCGAATGGGCCGCGATATTGCCGGCGATGGCCGCAACCTCGGCCAGCATCGTTTCATGGTCCGGGTATACGGCGTTGACGAAGCCGCAGGCCTTTGCCTCGTCCGCCCGCATGCGCCGGCCGGTATAGCACAGCTCCCGGGCCAGCCCGTCCGGCATCGTCCTGGGCAGGCGCTGCAGGGTGCCGACATCAGCCGTCATGCCGACCTCGATCTCCTTGACCTGGAAGAAGGCGTCGGCCGTGCAATAGCGCATGTCGGCCGCCGTGATCATGTCCATCCCGCCGCCGATGCAGCCGCCCTGGATCGCCACGAGAACCGGCACCCGCGCCCGTTCCATGACGGTAAAGCTCTCCTGGAAATCGAGGACCGACCGGCGCAGCCATTCGCGCTTGCGCGATTCTTCGAGACCGGTGGAAGTTTCGATCAGCTGACCCAGCAGGGCCAGGTCGATGCCTGCCGTGAAGTGCGGGCCGGTCGAGGCGATGACGACGGCGCGTACCGCCGGATCCTCGCCGATCGCTCCGAAGACCGCCTTCATCTCGTCCCAGAACTCGCGCGACATGGCGTTGCGCTTTTCCGGGCGGTTCAGGGTGATCGTCGCGACGTTGTCAGCGACGGCATAGTCGAAAACGGTATAGGCGGGCATGGCGGAATTCCGGGGATGGTTTCGCGGCGGTCCGTTGCAGACCGCGCGACCATACCGGCTGCCGTCCCGGCTGCCAGCCCCCTAATTCGGTCCGGATCCGGTCGCTTACAGCCCGGCGGTCCGCCGCGCTTCGCCCAGCCACTCCATGGCCCGCCCGACGCCGCCGAACGGGAAGATGTGCAGCCCGGCGATCTCCGGCAACGGATCCTCGCCGGCAGCGGCGACCAGGCCGGCGATCAGGTCGTCCGGCTTCACGGTCCGGCGGATCAGCTTCACGCTGCCGGCGCCCTGGCGCATCAACGCGCGGGTGGAGACGCCGATGCCGCAGATCCTGGCGTAACGCAGCAGGGTCGCCAGATCGGCCGGTCCGGCGATGCCGAGTCGCACCGGCAGGCCAACGCCCAGTCCGCGCAGCTTCTGCGCCCAATCGACCACCGTCGCGCCGTCGAAGACGAACTGGGTGACGAAATCGAAGTCGGCGTCGCTGCTGCGAGCGTAATAGTCCTTCTTGCGCATGGCCTCGCGCAGCGCATCCTTGCCGATGATCCGGTTGCCCTCGGGATGGGCGCCGACATGGATGATCTGCAGGCCGTGGCGCTCCAGCGCGCCGGTCAGCAATACATCCATGGTTTCGGCATAAGGCCCGGCCACTTCCGGACGGTCGCCGGCGATCACCAGTGCCTCGCGGCAGCCGGCCTCGCCGGTCAGGCGATAGAGGAAATCTTCCAGCGCCGCATGGCTCGGCAAGGCCCGCGCCGCGATGTGCGGGACGGCGATGTAGCCGCGGTCGTTCAGCGTCTTCGCGGCGGCCACCGTATCGGCGCGGTCGCGCGACGGCAGCGAGGCGACGAAGATCCGTGTGCCCGCCGGAACGTGCGCGCACACCTTGTCGACCTGATCCGCGTCGGGCAGCGTTTCCGTCGACACCTGCGACAGCAGGCGCTGCAAGAGCGGTTGCGGATTCTGCAGATAGGCTGCGGAACGACGATCGAAATTCATGGTCATGCCGATCGGCCGGGCCCGGCGCACCTGCGGTGCGCGGACCAATGCAGGGTGGAAGCGGCCTCTACGCCCATTATGCGCCGTTGAAAAGCGAAAAAACGAAGGCCGAAATCACAGCTTCGTGTACGGCCGCAGGCGCGGCCGGAACCGGGTCGAACCGGGTCGAACCGGCCGGTTCCGCCGTTGGCGCCGGCGCCGCGGAATCCGCTTGCCGCCCCTGCCCGGCGCGCCAACCCGGATTTCTCCCCACAGTCATGACCTGCGCGTCGCTGTCGGGCCGGCAGGGCAGGAAAGCCGCGCAGCGCGATGCGGGGACATCGGGCAAGCGGCTTGACGCACCATGCCGGCCCGACAGCGACGCCCTCCGGGTCGCGCCCAGGCGTCCGCCCGCGGCGTCGCGGGCCTCAACCGTAGGCCCCGCTACGCTTTTCGGCCCGCTCCTGGCGGAGCGAACGCCTGGACGCGACGCAGGCCGTGACTGTGGGGAGAAATCCGGGTTAAGTTTGGCGCACCGTGCCGGGCGCGGCATTACCGTTTCCGCACCGGAGAGTTATCGGCGTGCAGGCAATCCAACAGGCAGGAATTACGATGACCAAATTCGGAGTTGGCCAGGCTGCGGCCCGTGTCGAGGATCGGGTGCTTGTGACCGGTGCAGGCGCCTATACCGACGATTCTTCCGTCGCCGGCCAGGTCTGGGCCCATGTCCTGCGCTCCCCGCACGCCCACGCCCGCATTCTCGGGATAGACATTGCCGATGCCCTGGGATTGCCGGGTGTGGTCGGCATCCTGACCGGCGCGGATATGGCCGCCGACGGCCTCGGCGACATGCCCTGCATGATTCCCATCGAGAACCGGGACGGTTCGGCGCGCCACGACTCGCCGCACGGCATTCTGGCCGACGACCGCGTGCGCTATGTCGGCCATCCCGTGGTGCTGGTCGTGGCCGAGACGGCGGCCCAGGCGCGCGACGCCGCCGAGCGGATTGCAGTGGAGTATGAGGAACTGCCGGTTACCATCCACACGGAACATTCGACGGCGGACGACGCCCCGCTGCTCTACGACCACATCCCCAACAATCTGATCTACGACTGGCACAAGGGCGACGAGGCCGGCGTCGAGGCGGCGCTGGCCCGGGCGGACCATGTCTGCGAACTCCGGCTGGTCAACAACCGGGTGGTCGCAAATCCGATGGAGCCGCGCAGCGCGCTCGCCGTACACGACGCCGCGAGCGGGCGCACGACGCTCGCAGCCTCGACCCAGGGACCGAGCCTGATCCGCGATATTCTTGCCCAGCCCGTTTTCGGAATCGATCCGTCGCACCTGCGCGTCACCACCGGCCATGTCGGCGGCGGTTTCGGCATGAAGGTCTTTCCGCACGCGGAACAGGCGCTGGCAATCTGGGCGGCGCGCCGGCTCAAGCGGCCGGTCAAATGGACCTCCGAACGGTCCGAGGGCTTTCTCTCCGACGTCCAGGCGCGGGACAACATCACCTACTGCAAGCTGGGCCTGGACCGGAACGGCAAAATCCTCGCCCTGCGCGCCGACACGTTCGCCAACGAAGGCGCCTATCTGTCGACATTCGCCCCGCTGGTCGCCTGTTTCGGCATGGACATGCTGGTCGGCCTCTACGACATCCCGGCCGTCTACACGACGGTGAAGGGCGTGCTGACCAATACGGTGCCGGTCGACGCCTATCGCGGCGCCGGGCGGCCGGAAGCTGCCTATATCATCGAGCGGATCATCGACATGGCAGCGCTGGAAACGGGCCGGTCGCCCGCCGAAATCCGCAGGATCAACTTCATCCGGCCGGAGCAGATGCCCTACGCCACCTGCCTGGGCGACACGTACGACAGCGGCGAGTTCGAGGCGCTGATGGACGAGACGATGGCCCAGGCCGACTGGGCCGGCTTCGAGGCCCGCCGGGCCGAATCGGCAAAGCGCGGCAAGTATCGCGGCATCGGCCTCGCCACCTATATCGAGCGCTGCGGCGGCGGCCCGCCAGAAGTCGCGGCCGGCACTTTCGGCGACGACGGCATTCTCACCGTCGCCATCGGGACGATGGACAACGGCCAGGGCCACCAGACCGCCTACAGCCAGATCCTGTCCGGCGAACTCGGCATCGACGCAGAGAGCATCCGCATTTTCCAGGGCGATTCGGACCGCGCCCCGCCCGGCATGACCGGCGGGTCGCGCTCCGTCCCGGTCGGCGGGTCGGCAATGCTGGGGCTGGCTGCGGCCATCGTTGACAAGGGCCGGCAGACCGCCGCCGACATGCTGGAGGCCGCCCCCGGGGACGTCGAGTACGGCGACGGCGCCTACCGGGTCGCCGGCACCGACCGGGAGGTATCCCTGTTCGATGTCGCCGGCCACGCGAAGGAGAACGGCGAACCGCTCGACGAATCGTTCGAACGCACGCCCGAAGCGGACACCTATCCCAACGGCGCCCATATCGTCGAACTGGAGGTCGATGCCGAGACCGCCGAAATCGAGATTCTGCGTTATACGGTGGTCGACGACTTCGGCGACACGATCAATCCGCTGCTGATCGAGGGCCAGGTGCATGGCGGCATCGTTCAGGGGCTCGGCCAGGCGCTGCACGAATTCACCTGGTACGATCCGGCGAGCGGCCAGCTCGAAACCGGGTCGTTCATGGACTACAACATGCCCAAGGCGGATTATTTCCCGTTCTTCAGCTTCGACACCCGCAACGTGCACTGCACGACCAACCCGCTCGGCATCAAGGGTGCGGGCGAGGCCGGGGCGATCGGTGCGCCGCCGGCCGTCATCAACGCGCTGGTCAATGCCCTGCGCCCGGCGACCGGGATCGACCATATCGACATGCCGGCGACGCCGCTCGCCGTCTTCCGGGTGCTGAACGGCGCGCGCCGGGCGGCCTGACCCTTGGACAAGCGCCGGCCGTTGTACAGACGGATGCCGGCCCCCTGGTGGGCGGCGGCTATCCTGGCATTGGCGTGGCTGATGATCCCGGCCCTGACCGAGGCGGGGACCGAAGCCCGAACAGGCGGTGCGGCAGCGACCGATACGGTCACGTCCGGTTCGGGCGAGACGCCCCGGCCATGACCCGACGCGCGCCGTATGACGGCATCGTCGTCACGACGCCGGTCTCGATCCCCTATGTCCGCTTCTCGACCCGGGGCGCCCATTGGTGGATCGGGCGCGCCCTGGCCGCGCTGGTCCGCGATTCGGGACTGACCAAGGACCGGTTCGACGGCGTGTGCGCAACCAGCATGTCGCTGGCGCCGGATACCGCCGTCGGCATCGTCCAGCATCACGGGCTGACGCCGCGCTGGCTCGACTATATCCCGATGGGCGGCGTCACCGGGGTGGTCGCGATGCGCCGGGCGGCGCGCGCGGTCCAGGCCGGCGACGCCGACATCGTCGCCTGTGTCGCCGGCGACACCAACCACATAGACAGTTTCCGCCAGGGGCTGGAGAATTTCAGCCAGTTCGGTAAGGACGCGGTCTATCCGATCGGCACCGGCGGGCCCAACGCCAGCTTCGCCTTCCTGACCGACTACTACATGCGGACCTACGGCGCGCGGCGCGAGGATTTCGGCAAGATGTGCGTGGCCCAGCGCGAAAATGCCCTCGCCTACCCCCACGCCCTGTTCAAAGTACCGCTCACCCTGGACCAGTATATGAGCGCCCGGCCGATCGCCGAGCCGGTGCATCTGTTCGACTGCGTCATGCCCTGCGCCGGCGCCGAGGCCTACCTCGTCATGCGCGAGGCGGAAGCGCGCGACCTCGGCTTGAGCTTCGGGCGGATTCTCGGCACCATCGAGCGGCACAACGCCTACACCGACGATCCCGTGCAGTATCGCGGCGGCTGGGCGATGGACAGCGGCGAACTGTACGGCATGGCCGGCGTGAGCCCGGACGACATCGATTTCTTCGAGACCTACGACGACTATCCCGTGATCAACATGCTGCAGTTCGAGGATCTGGGATTCTGCGCCAAGGGCGAGGCGCCGGACTTCGTGCGCGGCCACAGCCTGACGGTGGACGGCAGCTTTCCGATCAACACCTCCGGCGGCCAGCTTTCCGTCGGCCAGGCGGGCGGCGGCGGCGGATTCCTCGGCACGGTCGAGGCGATCCGGCAGGTCACCGGGCAGGCGCTCGGCACGCCGGTGCCGGACGCGAAGATCGGCCTGGTCGGCGGCTACGGCATGATCAGCTACGACCGCGGCGTCTGCTCGGCGGCGGCGATCCTGGCGGCGGGAGACTGATCCGTGGCGAAGCCGCTGACCAAACCGAAGCGCAAGAACCCGGTCCTGCGCACGAGGGCGCCGATGCTGCCCCCGGCGCCGCGCAGCCGGATATCGCTCGGCCTAACCTCCGGCGCGGCGCGCGGCGCGTTCGAGCTCCAGGTCTGCCGGGACTGCGGCGCCGTCCAGTATCCGCCGCGCGAGGCCTGCCGGGAATGCCTCTCCGACCGGCTGGACTGGACGCTCCAGAGCGGAACCGGCGAACTGGTGGCGCACACCACCCTGCGCCACGCCATGGAGAACTATTTCCGCGAGCGCCTGCCCTGGCGGCTCGGCATCGTGAAGCTGGACGGCGACGGGCCGCATGACGCGCCGAGCCTGATCGTCCACGTCCATGGCGATTGCGCCGAACCGCCGGCCCGGGTCCGCATCCGCGCCATGCTCGACCGCGCAGGACAGGCCGTGCTGCTGGCCCTGCCGGAAAAGGATACGCCCCATATGAGCGACGATCCCCAGATGCGCGAACTGACCTGCGATCCGAAATTCCGCAAGGTCTTCGTCACAGACGGCAAAGGTCCGGTCGGCCAGGCGGTCGTCAGGGCGATGATCGCGGCCGGCTCCGACCTGGTCTGGGTCGGCGAGGCCGCGCCGTGGAAGAAGATCCCCGGTTTCGAGGAAATCCGGGCGCTGCCCGAGGTCACGGTGGTCGACCTGGACGTGACCAACCCGGATTCGGTCAAGCGCTGCGCCGGCCAGATCGGCCCCAAGGTCGATATCCTGGTCAACACGGCCGAGCAGCACCGGGCCTACAGCGTCGGCGGACGCTACGGCACCGAGAACGCCCGGGCGGAAATGGAGATCAACTATTTCGGCCTGCTGCGCCTGGCCCAGGAATTCGGGCCGGTGATGATGGCGCGCGGCGCCGATACCGAGACCAACGCGGTGGCCTGGGTCAACATCCTGTCGATCTTCGCCCTCGCCAACAAGCCGGACCAGAGCACCTTTTCCGCCTCCAAGGCGGCGGCCCATTCGCTCGCGCAGGCGATGAGGGCCGGCATGCACAGGTCCGGCGTGCGCGTCATCAACCTCTATCCGGGGCCGCTCGACGTCGAATGGAACCAGGAACTGCGCCCGCCCAAGGTGACGCCGGCGGCGCTCGCCCGTTCCATCGTCGGGGCGTTGCAGGGCGGCGCCGAGGACATCTATCCCGGCGATGTCGCAAAGGACTGGTACGAACGCTGGCGCACCGATCCCAAGGTCCTGGAACGCGAGCTTGCCCATGGCGAATAACCGTCCCGACGGACTTCAGGCCTATGCGGAGGCGTGGCTTAACGACATCCGACCGGCATTGTAGGGGAGGGTTTGAAACCCTCCCCTACTGCGGGTCCCGGCCGTCCCGAAGGATGCAGAAAACGATGAGGGAAGCAGCATGACCGCCAACCCCCTGCTGGACATGGTCCGCGGCATATCCGAGCGGAAGATCCGCGTGATCGACCTGACCCAGACCCTCTCGCCCGATTTCCCGCAGATCGAACTGCCGCCGGAGATGGGCCAGTGCTGGCCGTTCCGGCTCGAGGAGGTGTCGCGCTACGACGACCGCGGCCTCGCCGCCTACTGGAACAACTTCTCCTGCGGCGAGCACACCGGCACCCATTTCGACGCGCCGATCCACTGGGTCTCCGGCCGCAACCTGCCCAACAACAGCACGGATACCGTGCCGGTCGAAAACATGGTTGCGCCGGCCTGCGTCGTGGATTGCGCGAAGCATGCCGAGCAAAACGCCGATTTCCTGCTATCGGCCGATTTCCTGCGCAACTGGGAGGAGGAGCACGGCCGGATTCCGCCGCGATCATGGGTGCTGATGCGGACCGACTGGTCGAAGCGGCAGGATCCCGAATCCTACCAGAATTTCGACGAGGAAGGGCAGCATACGCCGGGGCCGGACACCGACGCCGTGCGCTTCCTGGTCGAGGAGCGCGACGTCATGGGCTTCGGCAGCGAGTGCATCGGCACCGACGCCGGCCAGGCCATGCATCTGCGCCCGCCCTACCCGTGCCACTACTATATCCACGGCGCCGGCCGCTATGGCCTGCAATGCCTGACCAACCTGGACCTGCTGCCCCCGACCGGCAGCGTCCTCTTCACAGCCCCGCTCAAGATCAAGCAGGGCAGTGGCTCGCCCCTGCGCGTGCTGGCGCTGGTGTGGGAGGGGTGGGCGGACTCCCCCGCGCCCGTTTAAAGGCGCAGGAGTCGGTTACAACTCTCGATGTCACGGAGACTTCTGAGGACCCCGCGCGGCTTCTCCCCGATCTCGGTGCGGTTCCGCGCCGAGCGGCCGCTGAAGCTGCTCATATCGCAATGGCCGCCGCGAACGGAGCCGCCGCCAAAAAAGCTTGACGCCGTGCATGAGAACATTATATGAACATCATCACGTCTTGGGCGAACGGACGAACGGCGGTCTGCCGCGGTCCGGGCCGGCCCGATCCTTGGGGGACGGTTTGGAATGGAGAAACCAGCATGGAAAATACGATGTGAAAATATACCCTGTATACAAAAAAGTGCGCACAAACCCCGGTTGGCGAACCGCAATATCTTGTGACCCTCCCGGTCGAATACCGCAATGTATGGTGTTCCTTCGGCCCTTGGCCGTAGTCACGCCAAGAGAAACACGTTGTACAGAACGGTCTGTCCAGTCAAAGCGTCAGGATACGGCGGCGCGAAACGGGAGCCCGTCGCGACGGAACATGACACTTCATGACATTTCATGACACGCGCGACTGCCTGCCCGCCGACCGGAGAGGACGCCGGCGAATGGGTGTCCCGGCCGCAGGCCGCGGCGACAGCGGTGAAGCCGCTTCTATCCCCCGAACGGCTCTTTGCCCGTCAGTATTGCGCGCAGGAAGCCGCCGACGGCGCGGTTGGAGATGCGCCGGGCCCGGTCGTCCCGGCCGATCAGATAGGGCGGGCCGCCGACACACAGGCCGAGGATGGTCATGCGCAGCACCGGCGAGGCCATGACCAGCCCGGTGTTGAGGTCGCGGATCGCGCCGTCCGGCTCGACGCGCAGCCGGCAGCCGTGCATCTGCCGTCCGATGCGGAATTGCGGCCAGCCGCCGTCCCACTGGTGCGGCGCGCCCTCAATCGCGATCAGCCGGCCGGCGCTGCCGCCGCGTTTCATGTCGTCGAGATAGGCCAGGCAGCGCGCGGGATCGATCAGTTCGTCGGCGGTGCCGTACATCATCAGGAGCGGCGCGCCGGTCGTCCGCGGTTTGGCGAAGCGCGCGATGCACGGGCCGTAGAACGCGATGTGCCCGGCGAAACGGAGGCCGCGGCCGAGCTTCCCGGTGATGCGGCGGTCCAGCATGTAGGCCGCCGCCATGCCGCCGTAGGAAAAGCCCATGACGAAGGCGCGGCGCGGGTCGACGACGGGATGCTTGCGGACGACCCAGCGCAGCGCAGCGAAGGCATCGGCGATCATCATGGTTTCTGTAACGTCGATCAGCCGGCGCACGAATCCGGCGCCACCGCTCTTTCGGGCAGCGAAGACGTCGACCGCAACGGAGGCCAGCCCCATCGCCGCGAACTGGCGGCCGTAGACATGCTCGCGCGCGTAGCGCACCCCGCTGGCACCGTGCAGCAGGATGACGATCGGCACGCTGCGCGCCGGCCGGCGGCCCGGGCCGGTAGATTTCGGCAGGTAGAGCGTGCCGACCCCGGTCGCGCCTTCCGCGCTGTCCGTATCGGTGGGCGCAAACGGGCTGGCGG
Source organism: Rhodospirillaceae bacterium bin65 (assembly GCA_002238725.1). GTDB lineage: Bacteria > Pseudomonadota > Alphaproteobacteria > Bin65 > Bin65 > Bin65. The sequence continues at coordinate 45,144 of MPMX01000008.1, read as the reverse complement.
TCGGAAACCGGATATCCCGGCCCGCGAAACTTTCGATGCCCGATCCGCCGGGCCACGGCCGAGTCAGGTGCGACCAGTCGTTTGCCTGCGCGCTGCTTCCTTGCGCAGCGCCGACAGCGAGGCCGGCGATCAGCAGGCCAAAGCGCGCCGTTCCGCTGTGGCGCACCTTCCGGTATACCGCCGTCATGACCCTCCTTACCGATCCGGCACAGGTCGCCGCGCTGTGCGCCCGTCTGGCAGCCGAAGAGTTCGTCACTGTCGATACCGAATTCATCCGCGAAAAAACCTACTGGCCGGTATTGTGCTTGATCCAGCTTGCCGGAGAGGACGAGGCCGCCGCCATCGATCCGCTCGCCCCGGGCATGGACCTTACGCCGGTCTGGAATCTGATGCAGAATCCCGATGTCGTGAAAGTGTTCCACGCCGCCCGGCAGGATATCGAGATTTTCGTGAACCTCACGGGCCGAACCCCTGCCCCTATCTACGACACGCAGATCGCCGCCATGGTGTGCGGCTTCGGCGACCAGGTCGGATACGAACAACTGGTGCGCAAGCTGGCCAAGGCGCAGATCGACAAGGGCGCGCGCTTCGCCGACTGGGCGGCCCGGCCGCTGACCGGCAAGCTGCTCTCCTATGCGCTTTCCGACGTGACCCATCTGCGTACGGCCTACCGGCAACTGCGGGAGCGCATCTGCTCGGCAAGGCGCGAAGACTGGATCGCCGCGGATATGGCGGCGCTCGAGGACGCCACTGCCTACGTCACAACGCCGGAAGACGCCTGGAAGCGAGTCAAGTCGCGCTCGCTGAAGCCCCGATATCTCGGAGTCCTGAAACAGGTGGCGGCGTGGCGCGAAAGCTTTGCGCAGCAGAAGAACATCCCGCGGAACCGGGTATTCCGGGATGAAACCCTGATCGACATCGCCGCGAACGCGCCCCGGAACATCGCTGCACTCGGCCGCACGCGCGGCGTCTCCAAGGGACTGGCGGAGGGTCCGGCCGGGCAGGCCATCCTCAAGGCGGTCGAGCGCGGCCTGAACGGGCCGGCGCCCGAACCGCAAGCTGCCGCGATCCGGGAAGAGCTGCCGGCCGGCGCCGCGCCGGTCGTCGAATTTCTCAAGGTGCTGCTGAAGGAACGCTGCGAGAAGGGCCGGGTCGCGCAGAAACTCGTCGCGTCGGTGGCCGATCTGGAGCGGATTGCGATCGACGACAAGGCGGACGTTCCTGCGCTCGCCGGCTGGCGCCGCACCCTGTTCGGCGAGGATGCCCTCGCGCTCAAGCATGGTCAGCTCGCCCTGACGGTCCGCAACGGCGGTGTCGAAACGATCCGCCTCGACGAGGGGTAATGCCGCCCGCCGCATTTTGACTTTGCCGGGGCCGTTCCTATTGTCGGATTGAGGCGCCCGGCGTCTGACCGGCCGGCCCGCGTCGCGGCCGGCGGGTACCCGAACGGAATGCCCAAGGAGCGATCATGACCCGGAAAATCACCGTCGATATTGTCTCCGACACGGTCTGCCCGTGGTGCTATGTCGGCAAGCGCCGCTTCGAGGAGGCACTCGCCCACCGGCCGCCGGATCTCGACGTCTATGTCGGCTGGCGGCCGTTTCAGCTCAATCCGGACATGCCGGCAGAAGGCATGGACCGGAAGGCCTATCTGGCCGCCAAGTTCGGCGGCGACGAGCGGGCCGAGCATGTTTATTCCGCGATTCGGGAGGCCGGAGCGTCGACCGGGCTCGACTTCGATTTCGCCGGCATGGCGCGCCAGCCCAATACCCTCGATTCGCACCGCCTGATCGACCGGGCAGGCCGGGCGGCAGAGGGTTCGGCGGGCCGGTCCGGCCTGCAGGATGCGGTCGTGGAGCGTCTGTTCCAGGCCTGTTTCATGGAGGGTCGCGATATCGGCGACCTGGAAACGCTGGTCGAACTCGCCGCCGACGCCGGAATGGATGCAGACGAGATCCGTGCCTATCTCGCAAGCGACGAGGATGCCGAGCGCATCCAGCAGGAAGACCTGATGGCCCGGCAAATGGGCATTCAGGGCGTGCCCTGTTTCATCGTCAACCGGCAATATGCCGTGTCCGGCGCCCAGGACCCGGCGGTATTCCTGAAAGCCTTCGAGCAGGTGCTGGAGGCGGAGGAAGCGGTGGCGAAGAGCGCGGCGCCCACGCCGGCCTGAGCCCGGCGCGTCTCGGGCTCGAAACAGCCTGACGCGGAATCCGCGCCCGGTCGCGGGCCGAGCCTTGTAATCCGGGTTCAGATCGGCAGCGCCGTCGTATCCTTGATGTCGTCCATGACGAAGCTCGCCGAAATTTCCGAGATCGGGACTTTCGCGATCAGGCGTTTGTAGAACCGGTCGTAGCCCTTGACGTTCGGGACCCGCAGCCGGAGCACATAGTCGATGTCGCCGGTCATCCGGTGGGCGCCCTGGATCTCCGGCAATGTCCGTACCGCCTCCTCGAACTTGCCGAGCCAGTCCTTTTCGTGGGCGCTGGTGCGGATGATCACGAAGACCGACAGGCCGAGATCGACCGTGTCCGGGTCGATCAGGGCGACGCGCCCGCGGATGACCTGCCGCTCTTCCAGCTGTTTGACGCGGCGCCAGCAGGCGTTGCGGGACAGGTTCGCTTTCGCGGCGAGTTCATCCATGCTGACCGACGCATCGCTCTGCAGACATCGCAGAATTCTCAGGTCCGCTTCATCGAGTTTGACGCTCATGAGGGGATGATATCCCAAAAAATCGCGAAAATGTAAAATAATTGGGACATCTTCTTCCGGCACGCCTGATATTTTGAATCAGAGGATAGTGGGCCGCGTTCGGCCTGTCGGGTCGATCTGCCGTCGGTTACGGCCGGGCGGGAAGAAGAGCGAAAACCATGAGCCAGCAGGAAGCAAGCATCCCGACACGAACGTTCTTGAGCTCATTCCGCGATCATCCGGCCAGCGTCGGCGAGACCTATCCGGAGCATATGGCGTTCGCCATGCGCTTCGGCGCCCGGCTGTTCTGCGCCGGCGCCGCCGCTTTCGTCCACGCCCTCATCCCGGCGCTGTTCGAGACCACGGCAAGCGACACGGTCAAGGCGATGCACGCCGAAATCGACGGCCGCGGCCAAACTACGGGCTAAGGCGCCGGCTCGTACCCCGGGGAATTTCGCGCGCTCAACTGACCTGCGCCACCGCCCGGTCGATTTTCCGGCAGAACCCTTCGAGGCGCGCTTCGTCGAGCGCCGCCACGCCGTAGAGGCTCAGCATCTCGAAGGCCGCCTGCGGCGCACAACCCTTGAGGATGGCGCCCTTCAGGACCCGTTTGACCGGCTGGCGCAGGAACAGGCGGTCGATCTTCCAAGGCGAGGTCAGCGTCGTGATCGCCAGACAGTATCTGAGATCGGCCAGCGCCGGCGTAATCGCACCCGTTTCGGGCACGTTGTCGAAGGCGACGCCGGGCGCCCACACCCGGTCGAACCATCCCTTGAGCAGCGCTGGCATCCCGAACCACCAGGTCGGGAACACCAGGATCAACGTCTCCATCCGTTTCAGCCGAGCCGTTTCCCCGCCGATCGCCCCGCCGTCGAAGTCGCCGAAATAGCTCGACCGCTCTGCGGCGGTGAGGGCTGCCTCGAACCCGCGCTCGTAAAGGTCCAGATGCTCGTAGGCGACGCCGCCCGCTTCGAGGCCCGCCTCGACCCGGCCTACCAGATGATGGCACAGGCTGTCTTTCAGCGGATGGCAGGAGACGATCAGGCAGTTCGATTCGGCATTCCGCAGCGCGCCAGGTTCAGCCAATTCCTGCGCTCCCCTTCACTTGGAGCCGGCCGCGCCCGCCGCCTCATTTTGGACTTGTGGCGTTGGCGTGGCGGCGCTGCGTCTCAGGCCGGGGCCAGCACGAAATCGAATCGCGCCCGCCAGATACCGCCGGCCCAACCGAGCTGCATCCTGAGTTCGTCGCGATAGATGAAGTCCCGGCGGTTGGCATCCCTCAGGTCCGGGAAATAGAGCTGGGTGGTCAGCAAGCGGGTTTCCTTGCCCTGCACCTTGAGATGAAAATGCGGCGTCCGCCCGGTGTAGTGGCCGGGCCGGATCGTCTCGAAGAAGAAGGCGCCGGCAGCATCGGTAAACTGATGGCCGCGGTAGCGATAGCCGCTGTTGTCGTATCGGCCACGCTCGTCGCAATGCCACAGGTCGACGACCGCGCCGGGCACGGGGCGGCAGTCGGGTGTCAGCACCAGCCCCTGCAGGACCAGCGGCTCGCCGCCGCCCGGTTCGCGCAGGCTGGCGCGGCGCGGCGCGGACGGCGTGTAGTACGGCCCTTCCGTTTGCCCTGCCGTGCCGGGCGTGCACGCTGCCGGCCGTGCAAGATCGAGGCTGCGGTCGGCGGCTGGTCCCCGAAAGGCATAGCCCAGGGTCGTCGAGCGGGCACCGGACCAGAAGAGCGTCGCCGCCGCACCTGCGGTCCCGGCCGCCAGCCCGGCCGCTACGGTTCGCCGTGTCATGCTGCGATCCGACATGGTCACTACCTATCACATTCTCGGCCAGGAAGCACTTTCCCGCAGGGCATTGCAGGTTTCAGCGGAATCGGAATCGAATTTTCCGGACCGCCGCTCTAAGCTGGGCAACGTCTCCTCTGTCTTGAAAGAAACGACGATGCCGGCCGATTCCATCGCTTACCTGAACCCACCGAACACCTGCCCCGCCCAAGGTCTCTATTCGCACGCCACCAGCGTACCTCCCGGCAGGACGCTGCACATCGCTGGCCAGCTGTCCGTCGGGCTCGACGGCAGCATCGTCGGCAAGAACGATTTCGACGCCCAGATGCGCCAGGTTCTCAACAATCTGGGCGCGGTCCTCGAGGGCTGCGGCCTCGGTTTCAACAACATCGTCGTCTTCACGACCTACCTCGTCCATTCGCAGGATATCGAATCATTCATGAAGATCCGGGCGGAGCTGTTTCCGAAGCTGTTCGGCGGCACGCAGTACCCGCCCAACACGTTGTTGATCGTCGACCGTCTGGTCAGGGAAGAGTTCCTGATCGAGATCCAGGCAGTGGCTTACGCCGATGCGGACGGCGCCATGCGCCAGGCCTGAACTGCGCCCGAAGCGTCGCAGGAACGACCCGCCGGATTAATCCCGGCGGGTCGACACGTTCAATTCCGGGTCGGCGACGACCTCATAGCCCGCCAGGCCCAGTTGCCGGGTGAGTTCTGCAATGTGAGCAGGCCCGATTTCGCAGCAGCCGCCGAGAATCGTCGCCCCGGCTGCCGCCCAGGCAAGCGCATGCTGTGCATACGCCGCCGGACCCAGATCGCACCGCGCCTCCAGCACGTCGACGGTTCCGCCCGGCTGGAGAGCCTCGACGGACACGAAGCCGTTGGCATAGGCGCCGAACGGGATACCGGCACCTGCCAGAAGCGGCAGCGCCCGGGCGATGGCTTCCGGGCTCGAGCAGTTGACCAGCACCGCGGCCGCACCGGCGTCGCGGGCCGCACGGGCGCCGACGGCGACCGGCTCGCCGGAACGCAGCACGCTCCCGTCTGCATCGTCTGCCGTGAGTCCGGTCCACACTGTCTTGCCGGTCTCGCGCGCCGCCCGCGTCGCCACACGCGCCTCCGCTACGGTGGACAGAGTCTCGCACAGGAACAGGTCGACATGATCCGCCTGGGCCGAGACGATCCTGCGGTATTCCGCCAGGCAGACATCTTCGGGCAGCGTCAGGTCCGGCCGGTACGACGTCGTCAGCGGTGGCAGGCAGCCGGCAACCCGGACGTCTCGCCCGCTCCTGTCGCGCGCGGCCTGCGCGGCGCGCACGGCAGCTTCCTGAAGGGCGTCAAACATTCCGGCCCGGCCGGCGCGGGCGAGTTGGTGCGGAGTCGCCGAGTAGCTGTTCAACGTAACAATCCGCGCGCCAGCCTCGATGAACTCGAGATGAACGGTCTCGACGAGATCCGGTTCGTCGATCATCACCTGCGCCGACCACAAGGGCGCCGACGGCCGCGCGCTGCGCCGGTGCAACTCCTGCCCGACGCCGCCATCGAGCAGGGCAATTTTGCCGCCCGGCGCCAAGGTCTCAGGATGTGTCATGTTCCGTCATGCAGTGTCAGGGTATGCGTTTTCAAAGTTATTAATCTTTATTTACCAATAAGTTGAGGATTCCTTCATCTCATGCATCTTAGATGCCGCAAGCGGATTCAGCCAAATTGTGACGCCTTATGCAACCCTTGGTTGGTGATCGTTCCGTCGGCCTATGACGGATACAATGGTCGCCTGTCGCGCGCGGTCGTGCAAGGCTGGCGATCCGCGGCAGGCGAATGTATCTCCGGCGTGCAGCGGACAACGAAGGTGAATTCCTGGACCTTCCGATCCGATCCTGGCGCGACAAGGCTGCGACGTTGAAGCTGATGCGCAGACTCCGTAAGAAACATGGCTTCGCACCGCGGATTTTCCGAACAGAAGCGATGCGGATTTGGCACAATGCCGTCGCATTCTGATCTGCTCTTTGTCGATGAGTGCTCGTGCGGCTGTTCGAGTTACCGTGTCGGTCCCAGCCTCGATGTCGTGTGACGGAGAGCGATTACGGTGCGTAGAGCCGGGCAACTGCCGGGTGCATTTTCGTGTGAAGCACCGCTTATCGATTTCGGGTCGGTCAGAGAGGACAGGATGGAGCCTGGAGAGATCAAGGCGCTGACTTACGACGTTTTCGGCACCGTCGTGGACTGGCGGGGCGGAATCGCGCGCGACGCCAAGGCGTTGCTCGGCGGCGAAAAGGGCCTCTCGCTCGACTGGAACGCCTTTGCGGTCGCCTTCAAGGAGCGCAGCAAGATGGCGGACTCTCCGGAAGAAGCGGTCGCGCGCGCCGAACGCTCGATCCGCGCCGACGATCTCAACCGCGACAATCTACGGGAGACGCTGGGCGAGTTCGGCGTTGCATCCGATACGCTCACCCAGGCGGAATTCGACTGGCTCGCGAAGGCCTGGCACCGGCTCGATCCCTGGCCCGATTCCGTGCCGGGCATGACCAGGCTGCGCACGCGCTATATCCTGGCCGCTGTGTCGAGCGGCAATGTCGCGCTGCTGGTCGCCATGGCAAGGCGCGGCGGCCTGCCCTGGGATGCCATTCTGTCGGCCGAGGTCACCGGCTACTACAAGCCGCGGCCCGAGGCCTACCTTGGCGCCGTGGTCATGCTCGGGCTCGAACCGGCGCAGTGCCTGATGGTCGCGTCGCACAACGACGATCTGCGCGCCGCCGCTGGCTGTGGTCTGCGCACCGCGTTCATCCGCCGCCCGGCCGAGGACGCTGAGGACCGGATCGAAGACGCCCGGGCCGCGCCAGGCGTGGACCTCGCAGTCGAAAGCATGGTCGAGCTTGCAGAACGGCTCGGGTGCTGACGAAGTGTAAGCGCAGAGAACGTCCAATCCGGTTTGTCAGCCCGACTGGCTGTCGAAGTTCCAGGGCAGGAACTCGTCGAGGCGGCTGTTCGGGGAGCCGGCGGCGATCGTTTCGAGCATTTCCGGCCTTGCGCGGCCGCTTTACCGCTACGCCGGAGACCAACATTAGATCGAAGTCTTGGTCTGATCGGTGACAACCCATAGACCTACCGGAAGATTTCCATGCCGCCGGCCCGCAGCATTTCGGGCGCCAGCCCTTGGCATACCCTGCGGGAACGAGTTGAAGTCAAGCCGAAAAAAATTTCATCGCCGCATGGTCCCTATTCGCCCTGCCGTCGACACTCCCGGCAGTTCGACAAGCTGCACGGATCAGCGGAATCCAGCTTTCCCTGTGTTAACGCGCCGCCGCCGGACCTCGTTGGCCAACCAGTTTACCGTACAGTCGTCGCCGACGACGACACCAAGAGCCGATTCGGCTTCGGCGTGTCCGATCAGCCCGTTGGCGACATTCTCCGCCACCGCGTCCGGATCACGTTCCAGCGGATCGCCCATTCCGGCGCCGCAGATGCCGACGATCCCCAAGGTGTCGCCGGCAGACAGGCGGTAGCCACTGACCTTGGCAGACAGGTTCGCCTCATCCGGTCGTCCGGGATTGTGAATCATGGTTCCGGCCCGCCCGTTCGCACCGCCGAACAGGCCGCAGGGAGGACCGCCAGATCGGTGATCGCCCGTCGAGCCGATCGACGTCTCCGCTAGGATTCGCCACCGTTTCACAGAGCCGAGGCCGCCCCGCCAGCGACCAGCCGCAGGTGCTTCGTCCCGCAGCTCGTAGCGTTCGCAGACTACCGGCGCGCTCAACTCCATCTCCTCGATCGGATTGTTGCGCGTGTTGGCCATCAGATTGTCGATGGCGTCGATACCGTCCTTGCCCCAGCGCGCGCCGCACGAGCCCTCGTTAACCTCGATCAGCACCCAGTATTGGGACAGGTTGTCGATCCGGCTGCCGGCATAGGCGATGGCACTGACGCTCGCCGAATTGCCGGCGCGTCGGGATGGCGGCGCGCCGCTCGCGTCAGATATCCGGCCAGGTTGATGGGCATGCCGGCGACCGGGATCCTGCCGGGTTAGCTGCCGTGGCGGCCAGGCCAGTCGGCAGCCCGCTTTTCCAGGAAAGCGGAGACGCCTTCCCTAGAGTCGGCCGCATGCGCGTTGCGCGCCGCAACCTCGCCGGAAAAGTCATAAGCGGCATCGATATCCAGTTCGAGTTGCCGATAGAAGCTGCGCTTGCCCAGCGCGATGGCGTAGGGCGATTTGGAAGCGATTTCGTCCGCCAGTTCGTCCACGCCCGAATCGAGCCGACGGGCCGGGACCACCTCGTTGACCAGGCCCATGCGAAACGCGTCGTCCGCGCTGTAGAGGCGGCCGGTCAGCAGCATCTGCATGGCATGCTTGCGGCCGATGGCGCGGCTGAGCGCAACCGAGGGCGTCGAACACCAAGTGCCGATATTGACGCCCGGCGTACCGAAGCGCGCGTCTGCGGAAGCGATGGCGAGGTCGCAGGTGGCCACGAGCTGGCAGCCGGCGGCCGTTGCGATCCCGTGAACCTTCGCGACGACGGGCTGGGGAAGGCGGTTCATCGACAGCATCATGCGATTGCAGGTGTCGGCCATGCGGCGGGCGAATTCTCCGCCGTCTTCGTTGCTGTTGAGAATCTCCTTCAGGTCGTGGCCGGTGCAGAATAACCGCCCGGCGCCTTCGAGAACGACCACCCGAACCGAGGTGTCGCCCTCCATCCGCTGCCAGAGGTCCTGCAGCGAACCGAGCAGTTCGAGCGACAGCGCGTTACCCGATTCCGGCCGATTGAGTGTGGCGTAGAGAACGGCGTCCCGCTGGCGGGTCTGCAGCACCGCGGATGTTCGAGTCGACGATTCCATGCTCGATGGTTCCTGTTGCCCTGAAATCCCGGAAATGTACTGGCTGGCCAAAGACTCCGGCAATCAGGGTAGCATCGATCCGCCCTCGCCGACTACCGTAGCCGCCACCGTGTCGTTCGGCGTGGCCTTTGGATTCCGATCGGCATTCTAACCCACTGACGTTGCAACAATCGGGGGGTCAAAGGAACCCGCCGAATCACACACAGGTAACGTTCCTTGCCTTGGGTTAGTAATCTCGGCACCTTACCCGCCGGAATTGAATATTGTCTGCAAAGCGCTGCCTGTGCTGCTTTTCCGGAGGAGGGCGATGAACCGTCACGAGCGGGCAATGGAGCGCGCGCTTGCCGAAGCGCGCGCCGGCTTGGCCCACGGCGAGCAGCCCTTCGGCGCCGCAATCACGGGCGCGGACGGCGAAATCCTGGCGCTGGCACGCAGCCTCAAGGTCTCGACCGGAGATCCGACGGCGCATTCGGAACTGCTCGCGATCCGCGCGGCGGCAGGCTCGCTGGACCGGCGCACCCTGGAGGACTGCACCTTCTACGGCACCTGCGAGCCTTGCCCGATGTGTCTGGGCGCTATGTTCAATGCGGGATTACCAAGACTCGTGCTGGGCGCGCGGCTGCGCGACCTGGGAGATGTCGCGTTTGCTTTCGGGAGTTACTCCGTGGAGAGCTTCACCGCCATGGTCGGTTGGCCGCTCGAATTGATCGAGGGCGTGCGTCAGGCGGAATGCAATGCCCTGTATCGGACGCCCGACGTGACCTTCTCCCGATGATCTGGGACTGCATTGTCGTCGGCGGCGGCTCCGCCGGGTGCGTGCTGGCGAGCCGGCTGAGCGAGGATCCGAAGCGCAACGTCCTGCTGCTCGAAGCCGGGCCGGACTATCCGCCCGGCCGGGAGCCGTCGGATGTCCGCGACACCTATTATCTCACCTTCTTCCGGCCGGATAATTTCTGGCCGCATCTGCGCGCCCACTTCGCGCCGGTGCCGCACAACGACCCGGAGTCCGCCGTGCCGCGGCGCTACGAGCAAGCCCGGATCATGGGGGGCGGCTCGTCGATCAACGCGATGATCGCGCTGCGCGGCATGCCCGGGGATTTCGAGGAATGGGTCGCGGCCGGCGCAGCCGGCTGGGGCTGGGACGAGGTCCTGCCCCACTATCGCCGGCTCGAGACGGACCTGGACTTCGACGGCCCGTTGCACGGCGCCGACGGGCCGATCCCCGTGCGCCGACACCGGCGCGAGCAATGGCCGGGCTTCTGCCGCGCGGTGGTCGAGGCGGTCGAGGATCTGCACGGCTATCGCTTCGTCGCCGATATGAACGGCGCTGTGGAGAACGGCTTTTGCGCGGTGCCGATCAGCAGCCTGCCCGAGCAGCGGGTCAGCACGGCGATGGGCTACCTTACCGAAGAGGTCCGCCGGCGCGCCAACCTGCGTATCCTGGCCAACGCGCATGTCGTGGAAATTCTGTTCGACGGAGACCCTGCCTCAGGGATTCGGGCGACCGGAGTCCGGATTCGCAGGGGCGACGCGGCCGAGGATCACGCCGGCGCCGAGATCGTCCTGTCGGCCGGTACGCTGCAAACTCCGGCCATGCTGCTGCGGGCCGGTATCGGCCCGGCCGCCGACCTGCAGAAACTGGGCATCGAAGTCCGCGCCGATCTGCCCGGCGTAGGCGCCAATCTGCAGGACCATCCGGCCGTGTCCATGGCGGCCTATCTCCAGCCGGCGGGCCGGCAACCGAAGAGCCTGCGCGCGGCCCCGAACGTCGCCCTGCGCTTTTCCTCGAAAATCGAGGGTTGTCCGGACTCCGACATGTATGTTTCGGTTACCAACAAGTCGTCGTGGCACCCGCTCGGCCAGCGGCTCGCCGGGCTGGTGAGCTGCATCTACAAGCCGATGTCGCGCGGCCGCGTGACGCTCGAGACGACCGACCCGACGGTGTCGCCGCGCATCGAGTTCAACCTGCTGGCCGACGAGCGGGACAGCCGGCGGATGGCCGCCGCGCTGCGCATGTCCTACGCCATCTACCGCCACCCGGCCCTGGCGCGGGTCGTCCACGAGTTCTTTCCGGCAAGCTATTCGGAGCGGGTGCGCGACCTGAACCGCTACGGCGCGGCGAACTGGCTGCGGTCCTGGGCCGCAAACCTGCTGCTCACCGGCCCGTCGCCGCTGCGCCGCAAACTGATCCGGGAGGTCATTGCGCCTGGCGACGACGCCAAGGAGTTGATCGCGGACGATGCCGCCCTGACGGAATGGGTGAAGGCCCGGGCGGTCCCCTTCTACCATCCGGTCGGCACCTGCCGCATGGGCGCCGCGGACGATGCCGGGGCGGTGGTCGACGCAGCTGGCCATGTGCGCGGTGTTGGGGGGCTGCACGTCATCGATGCCTCAATCATGCCGACGATCCCGCGCGCCAACACGAACCTCACCGTCATCATGATGGCAGAGAAACTGGCGGCCGAAGCGGACGCCTTCACTTGAGGCCAGCCGCATACGGGGTTCGGCCTTGCGCCGCCGGAATCACTCGGCATAGTCTCGCCGCCGACCGAAACCGGGATGCGAGAAGCGCCACTCCCGATTTCGGGAGGGCAGGCTTCGTCGGAGAATCGCGGTCGTGACCGGATTGCTGATTGCAGAGCAAATCCTGAACGGCGTGCAACTCGGCATCATGCTGTTCCTGATGGCGGCCGGCCTGACCCTGATCTTCGGGATCATGGATTTCGTCAATCTGACCCACGGTTCGCTCTACATGCTGGGCGGTTTCTTCGGCGCGCAATCCATTGCGTGGCTGACCGCGCTCACCGGCTGGACGGATGTCTGGCCGCTGACCGTCGTCTTCACGCTGGGCGTCCTGCTCGGCGTTCTGATCACCGTTGCGCTCGGCGCCGTCCTCGAATTCTCGATCTTCCGCCGGCTCTACGTCGGATCGCATCTCGACCACGTCCTCGCCACCTTCGGCCTGCTGCTGTTCTTCAACGAATTCGCCAAGATCCTGTTCGGCTCGGAGCCGATGGACGTCCCGAAACCGCCTTCCCTGATCACGCCGATCGAGCTCGTGCCGGGGATGACCTACTCTTCCTATCGCCTTGCAATCACCGCAGTCGGCATCGCTGTCGCCATCGGCCTGTATCTCCTGATCTCGCGCACCCGCATCGGCATGCTCATCCGCGCCGGCGCCAGCAACCGCGAAATGGTCGGCGGCCTCGGCATGAACATCAACCGCCTCTACACGCTAGTGTTCGCACTGGGCGCCGGCCTGGCGGCCCTCGCCGGAGTCATGACCACGCCGCTCACGAGCGTGCAGGTCGGGATCGGCGAAGAAATCATGATCCTGACCTTCGTCGTCATCGTGATCGGCGGGATCGGCTCGATCCGCGGCGCCTTTTTCGCCTCCATCCTGATCGGCGTGATCGATACGATGGGACGGTTCCTCCTGCCGATGTTCCTGGGCTACACCGCAGGGCCGGCGGTCGCGGCCATGGCGATCTACCTGGCCATGGCCTGTGTCCTGTTTTTCCGGCCGAGCGGCCTTTTCGCAGCCGGTCGCGGATAGGCCGTCCGGCACGTCATGGCCCCAAGGTCCTTCCTGTTCGGCGCGCAGAAATTCGATCTGCGCCACGCCATCATGCTGGCGGGTTTTGCCGTCCTGCTGATCGTGCCGCTCTTCGGCGACGCCTACCTGGTGCGGATCGCCTCGCGCATCGTCGTGCTGTCGATGGTCGCCGTCAGCCTCGACATCCTGCTCGGCTACGGCGGGCTGATCAGCTTCGGCCACGCCATGTTCCTGGGCTCCGGCGGTTACGTCGTCGGCGTGCTCGCCTTTTTCGGCGTCGAAAACGGCTTTGTCGCCTATCCCGCGGCGATTCTTCTTTCGGTGACGCTGGCCGCGCTGGTCGGCTTGATCGTCCTGCGCACCGTCGGCGTCTATTTCATCATGATCACGCTCGCCTTCGCCCAGATGCTCTACTACCTGGCGAACGCGATCCGGATCGGCGAGGACTATGGCGGCGACGAGGGTCTGCCGCTGAGCCGGCGAAGCCCGCTGTTCGGGATCCTGAACTTCGACGATCCGGCGGTCTTCCATTATTTCGCGCTCGCCGTTCTGCTGGCGATCCTGTTTGTCAGCTACAAGCTGGTCCATTCGCGTTTCGGGCGGGTCATCGAGGCGTGCCGGGACAACGAACGGCGGGCGAAATCGCTGGGCTACGACACGTTCCGTTACCGACTGGTCGCCTTCATGATCTCCGGCGGCATCGCCGGGCTGGCCGGCGCCATGCACATGAACCTGCAAAAATTTGTCAGCCCCGACGAGCTGCACTGGATCATTTCCGGCGACCTGCTGATCATGGTCATCGTCGGCGGCGCGAATTCCCTGATCGGGCCGATCATCGGCACGTCGGTCTTCGTCCTGCTGGAAGAGGGTATCTCCAACTACACCGAGCACTGGATGGCGATATTCGGGCCGCTGCTGATCCTGGTCGTGCTGTTCGGCCGGCGCGGAATCTACGGCCTCATCCGGCCCCGTGGAGAAGGCGGGGGAGAGGGCCGATGAACGATCCGGTCCTTGCGGTCGAAGGCCTGACCAAGCGGTTCGGCGCGCTGATCGCCAACGAGGAGATCGATATCGACGTACGGCGGGGCGAAGTGCATGCGGTGATCGGGCCCAACGGCGCGGGCAAGACCACCTTCATTTCCCAGCTGGCGGGCGAGCTGCCGCCCGATACCGGCCGCATCGCCCTGAATGGACGGGATATTACGGCCTTGCCGGTGCACCGCCGGGCGCTGCTGGGCATGGCGCGGTCCTACCAGATCACCAGCGTTATCCCGTCGTTCACCGCGCTGGAAAATGTCGCCTTTGCGGCCCAGGCCGTCGACGGCCACAGCTACAGGTTCTGGCGTCCGGCGCAGGCGGCGCATCACCTGAACGAAAAAGCCCTGGCGATCCTTGGCGAGATCGGCATCGCCGACCGCAGCGGCGTGCTGGCGAAGAATCTGGCGCATGGCGAACATCGCCAGCTCGAAATTGCTATGGCGCTGGCGACCGACCCGCAATTGCTGTTGCTGGACGAACCGACCGCAGGAATGGGGCCGGGCGCGACCGAGAGCATGATCGGCTTTCTGGACACGCTGAAAGGCCGGTATTCGATCCTCCTGATCGAGCACGACATGGATGTCGTCTTTTCGCTCGCCGACCGGATCAGCGCGCTGGTCAACGGCCGGCGGGTCGCCACCGATACGCCGGACAGTATCCGCCGTAATGCGGAGGTCCGCCGCGCTTATCTGGGCGACCGGGCGGATCGGCTGGTCCTGCCGCAGGCCGGCGCGTGAGATGCTCCGGGTTGAGGAAATCCTGACCTATTACGGCGACAGCCAGTCGCTGTTCGGCATGTCGCTGGAGGTCAACGAGGGCGAAGTGGTCACACTGCTCGGCCGCAACGGCATGGGCAAGACCACGACCGTCCGCTCCATCATGGGCTTCACGCCGCCGCGCTCGGGCACGATCGCATTCGATGGGCGGCGCACCGACCGCTGGCCGGCGTTCCGCATCGCCCAGGCGGGGATCGGTCTGGTCCCGGAAGGCCGGCAGATCTTTCCGAACCTGTCGGTCTACGAGAACCTGTTCGCCACCTCCGCCAACCGCCGGGGAGACGCCGATCCCTGGAACGTCGAGCGTGTCTACGACCTGTTTCCCCGGCTGGCCGAGCGGCGCCACCACATGGGCAACCAGATCTCCGGCGGCGAGCAGCAGATGGTGGCGATCGGCCGGGCCCTGGCGACTAACCCCCGCCTGCTGATCCTCGACGAAGCCACCGAGGGGCTTGCGCCTCTCATCCAGGAGGAAATCTGGCGGGTGCTGGACGAACTGAAGGAATCGGGCCTTTCGATCCTGATTGTCGACAAAGATGTCGAAGCCCTGATGCGCCTTGCCGACAGGCACTATTTCGTCCGCAACGGTCGAGTGGAATGGACCGGCACGTCGGCCACCCTGCGAGCCGCCCCGGACGTTATCGAGCGTTATCTGGGGATTTAGCGCAGGGGCACAAAAAAGGCCGCGGCGGATGCCGCGGCCTCTCTCGTCAGCGCCCATTCAAGACGGCTATTTAGCCATCTTGCATTGTGTGTAGTAGCGATCCTTTTCGCCGGTGGACGCCTTGCCGATCACCTCGTGGGTCAGCTGGCCGCCCTTCTTCACCACCTTGCCGATGTAGTAATCCTGGATCGGGAAGTGGTTGCTATTGAACTTGAAGGAGCCGCGGACGGACTTGAAGTCTGCCTTGCGGAGCGCGGCGCGCAGCTTGTCCTTGTCGCCGATGCCGCCGGCCTGCTTGACTGCGGCGTTCAGCAGGTTGATCACATCATACATGAAGGCGGCGTAGAACACCGGGTTGCGGCCGAACTTCTTCCGGAACGCGGCGACGAAGGCCTTGTTGGTCGGGTTGTCGAGTTGCGCCCACCACGGATTCGACAGTTCCGCGCCGATGGAGGCATCGCCGACTGCCTTGAAGGAATGCTCGTCGGCGACCCAGGAACCGCCGTAAACCTTGATTTTGCCAAGCAGTCCGGCGCCCCCCATCTGTTTCAGAAAGGCGATGCCGCCGCGGCCGGGCAGGAACATGAAGACCGCAGAGGGTTTGGCCGCACGGATTCGCGCGATCTCCCCGGAATAATCGCTGTGGCGGCGCGGGACATAGATCTCGCCGACGCGCTTGCCCTTGTAGTGATGCCAGACGCCCGCGACATGGTCGCGACCAGCGACATAATTCTGGCTGATCGCATAGACGTTATCGACTTTGCGGGCGGTCAGCCATTTGCCCAACGCTTCGCTCGGCTGTTCGTTCTGCCAGGAAATGTTGAAGAAGTTGGGATGGCACTTCGATCCGGCGAGCGGCTTGGGGCCGGATACGCCGCTGATGACGAAGATGCCCCGGTCGGCGACCGGCTTGGTGATGGCGATCGTCTGGTTCGACAGAAGCAGCCCGGTGAGGATATCGATCCTGTTCTGCTCCATCAGCTTGGTCACCGCCTGGTTTGCGGTCGCCGCGCTCATCCGGCCGTCCTGCTTGAACACCTTCACCGGAATGCCGCCAAGCTTGTTGCCGAGCTGCTCGAGGGCCAGTTGCATGCCCATTTCCTGCTCCCGACCCAGAAACGTCAGGGGCCCGGACAGCGGAGTCATGAATCCGAGCCGTATTTCCTTAGCCTGTACCGGTACCGCCGTACCGAGCGCCGCCAAAACGACGGCGCCTAGTGCAATTCGTCCGATCATTGTCTTCCCTCCTCATGGTGTGGGGCGGTTCCGGCGCCTTCCGCCGGAAGGGGCGGAAAACCGGAGCGCCACTCCGGTCGGTTCAGGCCTGGCCGGCCTGTTCCAGTTCAAACAAACGTTTCACCGCGCTGCGGGCAAGCAGGCCGCCGCGGTCGGCATTGATATCGATCCAGCGCGGCGGCGCGCCGGTGCTTGCCGCCTGCTGCTCGATCATCGCCTGCTGGTGTTCCAGTACGGCGACATCTTCGCTGAAAGCCCGGACGGATCCTTCGTGGAACGCCTCCGTCACGGCTTCCTCCGGCGCGAAGTTGCGCGGCGTAGCCCAGAAATGATGCGTCGTCCGGTCCGTCGCCGGCGTGATGCCATTCAGGACCCGGTATTCCAGCACCATGTCCGGATCGTTGGAGCCGGACGGCATGGATCGCGATTCGATCACGATGTTGGTCGGCGGCGTCCAGGTGATGTTCTGGGTGCGGTCGATATCGCCGGTAAAATCCTTGAGCTTGACGTAGAGCGGCGGCGCGGGCTGGCCATTGATCTGGCGCAGCACGCGCACTTCCGCCTCGTCGGATTCCGTACGCACCGGAGTTTCCGCGACGGCCGCGTTGCCGATCGTGGTCGGATGCACGAAGGTTTCGTGCGACAGGTCCAGAAGATTGTCGACCAGCAGATTGTAGTTGCACTCGATGTAGAAATGGCCGCCGGTCGGCGTCCATTCCGGATCGTCGTTCCAGTGAAAATCCGGAATTTCTGCGGGGTCGGCGGCCTCGGGATCGCCCATCCAGAGCCAGATCCAGCGCCATTTCTCGGCCAGTGGGTAGGTGCGGACCCGGCAACGCGGCGGCACGTTTGCCTGACCGGAAATCTTGATGCACCGGCCTTGCGTATCGAATTCCAGCCCGTGATAGGCGCATTGCAGCGTGTCCCCGATCAGCTTGCCTTGCGATAGCGGCATACTGCGGTGCGGACAGGCGTCGGCCATCGCGACGGGCGTCCCGTCCTCCTTGCGGAAGAAGACGATGGCTTCGTTGAGGATATGGCGTTGCAGCGGCGTGCGGCCGATCTCGTGAGGCATGGCCGCGATATACCAGTAATTCCTCAGGAACATCGAACGGTCCTCCGTTACGGTGCGGGCACCACGGCTCCGGTCTGCCGGGCTTGGTCTTCGATATCGGGGAGAGCGCCTTCCAGCCGTCCGTCGACTTCGCGAACCGGATATGTCGTGAGCCGCATCCCGGTACAGTTAACGCCGGCGCCGCCGTCCAGCCGGAAAATGAAGTGATGCCGCGAACAGCGGATCATGGTGTCGCCGCTCATCAGCACCGCCGTTTTTAGCGGCACTTTCTGGTGCGGGCATAGCGGTTCGGTGCCGCGATAGCCGTTTGCCGTCCGGAACACGAGGATGGTTTCGCAGCCGAGCGTAGCTTCTGCCGGAAACTCCGATGTAGCCGGGTCGATACCCTCAAGGATCTGCCACTCCGTCACGATTGCCGATGCGCCGCTTGCCGCCGCTGCCTAGGCTGCAGCCCGGCAATCGCGTGCGACGGCTTCCAGCCGGTCGAGCGCAAGGTCCCGGTCTATCTGCAGCAGAAGCAGGCCGCTCTGGATCGTAAAGGGGCTGTCCAGGAAGGCGCCGTAAAGCGCCATCAGCGCATCGCGCAGCGGGATGCCGGTCCGCCGGGCTGCGGCGTGCACGACGCCCTGGAGGGCGGTTGCTGTCGCAAGGTCCATATCGTCCAGCGAATAGGTCCAGCGGTGAGGTTCCAGCGCCGGGCGCAGGGCGCCGAGGAATTCGCGCTGCCGGCCGCTGAGCCGCGCCGCCGCCTCGGGTATATGGTCCTCGGCGATCTGCATCATCCAGTTGCGCTCGTCTTGGCACAGCTCCATGTCGATTTCGTATCGAACCCCGTGCTTGAAGGCCAGAACGGGTGCGAAGCGGCGACCGATCCGGCGCGACACCGCATAGGTGTCGAAAGCTTCGAATTCGCCCTCCTCGACATCGAAAACGGTGATGTCGGCTGGCATGCCGGGAGCGAGGCTGCCGATCCGATCCTCGAGGCCGAGCGCTTTCGCAGGAATGTGGGTAATTGTGTCGATCACCTCGTCCAAGCTCATGCCGAGATGCAGGAAAATACCGAGAATGTTGGCCAGCGACTTGACCGGGCCGAGGACGTTGAACTGTTGCAGGTCGGAACTGATGATGTGAGGCCGAAGATCCTGCGCGAAGCACTTTTCCGCAAGATCCCAGCCGAAATTGAACGCGCCGAAGCCGACATCGAACAGGACGCCGCGGCGCTCGGCGTCGCGCACCACCGGCAGCACCCGGCTGTCCTCGTCCAGAACCGGACCGTCGTTGGCGTGGTACAGATGGGTGATGATGTCGCCCGGCTGCGAGATGTTGAAGATCTCGTAGACGCACGGATCGACCGGCTGGTGCTGATACTCGCCGATATGGCCGTAAAGAGGCACGCCGATGATCTCGGCCAGGCCCTTACCCATCTTGAGCGGCCCGGTGCCGTAGCTGCCCAGCGCCGCCACTTTCAGATAGCGCACCAGGCCCGGATGGTCGGCCATGAAATCGACCCATTGCGTGACCGGAAAATTCATCAGGCTACGGATGTCGCCCTCGATGAACTGGGCACCGATTATGCCCATCGGCCTGATATACGGCCCGGCGTAGAGGTCCGTGACGGTATGGCCGCCCAGCAGCGCCGCGAACTCGTCCATCACGCCGATGCCCGGGCCGCCGGCGTCGACATAGCTCGTCACGCCCTGGCGGATGCCGATGCTGTCCGGGTCGGCGAAGCCCAGCGTCCCGTAGGCGTGGATGTGGATATCGAACCAGCCGGGGCTTACGTAATGGCCGGACAGATCGATTGTCTCGGCTCCCTCCGGAACGCTCGCTGCAGCCTCCGGCCCGACCGCGGCAACCCTGCCGCCGACAACGGCGATGTCGGCCACCCGGTCGATACCTTGGGAGGGGTCGACCAGATGGCCGCCCTTTAGAACCGTTGCAGACCCGATACCGATCATGGGCACCTGCCGTCGGCTCGAACCGGCGAGCCTCTGGGGTTTCTTTCGATGCAAGCTACACGACTTGCCTGAAATTGAGAAGCGAGGCAGGCGTATCATAAGGATTGTTCAGGTTTACCCTGCCTGGAGGCATCGCGAATATAGGACGCGTGTTGCCGGCCAGCGGCCGGACATGCACGCCGTGGCGCTGGCCAACCGGATGGCGCGCATCGTGCGGGCGCTGATGACGAAGAAGGAGAGTTGCCGGGCTCCCGCAGCCGCCTGAGAGGCGGTAAAGCGGGTAGCTGTCGGGGACGTGGGCAGGTCTGAGGAAAAGCAAGGACAAACGGTCAATCGAGACGGGATCGGGAAATCCAGTTTCCAGTTGCAGAGCTTTCGAGCTCCCGTAATCGATATGGACCCGGTCGTGCATCTCCATGCGGGTCCGCGGCGTGCGACGTGTCGTAATGAGAGGCCGGACATACAACAGCACCTGACCGCATCCACCGCATCGTTCGAAGAAACCCTCGCATCAACAGAGGGCGTTGACTTCGCCTTACGGCGACCGGTTGAGGGCTTGGCCCGGAAGCCCTGAAGGACGTTGCGGCAGCGCGCCGACCACATGCGGCAGAGCGGCAGAATTCGAACCTGCGACCTTCAGGTTATGACGCCGTGGCTGTTGCGCACCCGAACTGACGCAAGCGCCGAAAGCGTCACCCCTTGCAAACCAAAATTTGCGCCAAAATGTTTGTCAATCACATTGCCATTCATTCATGACTGCAATGTCGAAACAAAAAATCGCCATATAACAGTTTCTCAAATGGTCGGAGCGGCGGGACTCGAACCCACGACCTTCTGACCCCCAGTCAGACGCGCTACCTGGCTGCGCCACGCTCCGCACCGTTTGGGAAAATAGGACAGGTCGGCTTCGGTTACAACGCGCCTCCGCGCGCTCCGGTCATCCGAATCGGCGCGCCGGGTTTACGGCTCCGGCGGCGGACCGCGCAGCCGGTCGCGAACCTCTTCCAAACCTTCGATCAGGCTTTCCAGGATGGCACGCTCTACCGGAATCCGGTCCGCCGTCACCCCTTCAGGCATTCCGCGGTCAGGATCGGCGATATCGGAATTGGCCGGGCGACGCGCCCCATCGACCGCCGCAGCGGCAGATCCGGCTCCGGCAGCATCTTCACCAGCAATGTCGGAAGACGCCGGGGCCGGCCGGCGAAGCACCGACGGTTGCGCCGGCTGCCGCCCCATCTCCGGCGCGGCCGGG
The DNA here is from genome assembly GCA_002238725.1 of Rhodospirillaceae bacterium bin65. GTDB lineage: Bacteria > Pseudomonadota > Alphaproteobacteria > Bin65 > Bin65 > Bin65. Next base: position 24,281 of record MPMX01000008.1, on the reverse strand, counting down.
CCGGCAGGCGCCGGGCTGCCCCCATCGGCCTGCGCCCGCTCTGCGGCGGCGGTAGCGCGGCTGGCTGCCGGGGCAGCCGTCGCTCCGCCTTCCCGCAAAAGTTTCTGGACGCCTTTAATGGTGTATCCGTCGTCATACAGCCAGGCCCGGATCCGGTTGAGCAGATCGATATCTTCCGGCCGATAATAGCGCCGCCCGCCGCCTCGCTTTAACGGTTTGATCTGGCTGAACTTGGTCTCCCAGAAACGCAACACATGCTGCGGCACGCCGACTTCTTCCGAAACCTCGCTGATGGTGCGGAAGGCGTCCGCCGACTTGGTGCGGCGGGTCGGCCCCTGATCGCCATGCCGGGAATCGTCGTGCAGGGGATCGTCGTTCGGGGACGCCATGGTTTCTCAATCCTGTCAGCGGTGCTCGTCCGCCGGTGGAACAGCAGCGTCAGCCGCTGTCCGGCCGGTTCAGGCGCTCTTTCAATATGTTCGATGGCCGGAAGACCAGGACGCGGCGGGGCGAAATCGGCACTTCCTCGCCGGTTTTTGGATTGCGGCCGGTCCGCTCGCCCTTGTTTCGCAACATGAAACTGCCGAAAGAAGAAATCTTGACATTCTCTCCGCTGACCAGCGCATCGCATAATTCGGCAAGAACCGATTCGACCAGTCTGGCCGAATCGTTGCGCGACAGCCCGATCTCCTCGTAGACCGCCTCGCCCAGATCGGCTCTCGTTATCGTGCTTGCTGGCATTACCGTCTCCCCAACAGCCGACAGGTTTAGCCGCCAACCCTCTAAAACGTCAAGAAAATCGCCAGATTTCTTTCCATGCGGTCCCGGCGAGGACCGCTCGAGCGGAACGGCGCGCCGCGGCCGCCGGGTGTTTCGCGACGCGCTTGCTGCCGGACGGACCGTTCACGCCGTCAGTAGGGACCGGGTACGATCGCGCTGCCGTCGAAGAAGCGGCGTAGACGGAACCTGTCGAGATCTTGACCGGGCGCGCGGCCCTGAACCATGTCCGCCGCGATTCGGCCGACCGCCGGCCCGATGCCGAATCCGTGCCCGCTGAGCCCCGTCGCGACGAACAGACCGGGCATCGCATCGACCTCGCCGAGCACGGGTACCGCGTCCGGAGTTACGTCGATCATTCCGGCCCAGGCCCCGGCAAAGCCGACATCCCTCAGCGCCGGGACATACTCCGGCAGCCGCGCGCGAATGCGCCGGATAGCGGGACGCGAGGGCACAGGATCGAGTACGCGGACTCGCTCGAAAGGCGTCTCTGCGTCGGCGGTCCAGCGCCGCGCCGCGCCCCATGCGCCGGGATAGCCTGTGGGCGCCGCAGGCAGCAGCCTGAGTTCCCGGGCCGACCGCTTCAGCAGCTTGCGGAAACGCAGCGCATGCCGGAATGAGGGCGGCCCGACAAAATGATCGGCCAAGCCCGTCGCTACCGTATAGCCGCCGTCGCCGCGCCGGCGCAGAGCGAGGCCGGCCAGCGATACGTTGGGACCGACGACCGGCGGCGCTGGCCCGGTGCGCATGACGGTCGCCCGGACCAGGAGCTGGGGCACCTCGATCCCAGCATTACCCGCGAACGCGCCGGACCAGGCGCCGCCGGCCAGCACGACGCTTCCGCAACGGACCCTGCCCTGCTCGGTGACGATGCCGGCAAGGCGCCCGCCTTGCAGATCGAGAGTCCGCACGGCGCAGTTTTCTGCGATGACGACGCCGAGGCGCTTCGCGGCGCGGGCGAGCGCCGGAACGGCCGTCTGCGGTTCACTGCGGCCGTCGCTAGGCGTGACCATACCGCCTATCCATTCGCCGGCTACGCCGGGTAGCAGTTCGGCGACCTCGTCGCCGGTCAGCATCCGCGTATCGAGCTGGTGCCGGCGCGCGGTCTCGCACCAGCCCTCGAACTTCGCCAGTTTCTGCGGATCCGGGGCGACATAAACGCATCCACAGGGTGTGAAGGCGAGATCGGGCTCGCCGGTTTCTTTGGCCAATCCGCGCCACAAGCGGTTGGCTTCGATCATGATCGGCAGTTCGGCCTCGTCGCGGCCCTGCTGCCGCACCCAGCCCCAGTTGCGGCTGGACTGCTCCCCGGCAACCCGTCCCTTCTCGCAGAGCAGGACCGATACGCCCGCGCGCGCCAGAAAATATGCCGTGGCCGTGCCGGCGATACCGGCGCCGATGATCGCGACATCGACCGCGTCCGGCAACGGGTCACAGAAGGCCGCTGGAGTCTGCTGGGTAATCATGGGCAATTCCGGCCGCTGCACGCTCGACGAGCATGTCCGGCCGCGGCGCGCTTACCAGCGGATGACGCTGGCGCCCCAGGACAAGCCGCCGCCGATGGCCTCCAGCACGACCAGGTCGCCCTTCTTGATTCGACCGTCCGCAACGCCCTGATGGAGCGCGAGCGGGATCGAGGCGGCGGAGGTGTTGGCATGCCGGTCGACCGTTAGGATCACCCTGCCCGGGTCGATGCCGAGTTTTTTCGCCGTGCCGTCGATGATCCGCTTGTTTGCCTGGTGCGGCACGAACCAGTCGACGTCGCCGGATTCCAGGTCGTTGGCGGCGAGCGCCTCGCGCACCGCGTCCGACAGTTTGTTGACCGCGTGCTTAAACACTTCCGGCCCCTGCATGCGGACATGGCCGGTCGTGCCGGTGGAAGACGGGCCGCCGTCGACATACAGCAAATCGTAGTAGCGGCCGTCTGAATGCAGATGGCTCGACAGCACACCGGTCCGGTCGGCGCCGTTCGAGGGTCGGCCCTCCAGCAGGATGGCGCCTGCGCCGTCGCCGAACAGCACGCAGGTCGACCGGTCGTTCCAGTCGAGCAGGCGTGTAAAGGTTTCTGCACCGATCACCAAGGCTTTCGCGGCCTGGCCGGCGGCCAGGGCGTTCGCGGCCACGCTGACGGCGTAGATAAAACCGGCGCAAACCGCCTGAACGTCGAAGGCTGCTCCCTGAGTCATGCCGAGCGCCGCCTGCACTTTCGTGGCGGTGGCCGGGAAGGTGGAATCAGGCGTTGTCGTCGCAAGAACGATAAGGTCCAGTTCGGCGCCATCGACCCCGGCATCCGTCAGGGCTGCCCGGGCTGCTGCCAGGGCGAGGTCGGAGGTCAGTTCGCCGTCGGCCGCGACATGGCGCTGTCGGATGCCGGTGCGCGCCTGAATCCACGCATCCGACGTCTCGACCCGCATTTCGAGGTCCGAATTGCTGACCGCATTTGCCGGCAGGTAGGCGCCCACCCCGGTGACGATCGCATCGACCGGGCCGCTCATGACGAAGACACCGCCTGCGCACCCATGCCGAGGACCGTATTCGATTCCGTCGCCGTCCGGCTCCTGCCCGCCTCCGAGGCGACCGGCTCGTGAAATTCCTGCACCATCCTGTCGATGAACCCGTTTCGGATCATGTCGCGCGCCACGCCGACGCCCGTCGCAAATCCCAATGCATCCGAGCCGCCATGACATTTGACCACGATACCGTTCAGGCCGAGGAAAGTGGCGCCGTTGTAGCGCCGGGGATCGACCCGGGCGCGCAGTTTGATAAGGGCGCGGCGGGCGAACAGATAGCCGATTGCGGCAAGGAGCGAACTCTTGAAGGTCTGGCGCACGAACTCGTTGACCAGCTTTGCCGTGCCTTCGGCTGTTTTCAGCGCGACATTGCCGCTGAATCCGTCGGCAACCACGACATCGACGGTACCGGCGGCGATGTCGTCGCCTTCGACGAAGCCTCTGTAGGCAAGGCTGCTCTCCTTCAGAATGGCGTGCGCTTCGCGCAGCTCCTCATGGCCCTTGACCTCCTCGGAGCCGACATTGAGCAGCCCGACGGTCGGTCGGAGCGACCCGAGTACGGTGCGCGCGAAGGTTTCGCCCATCATGGCGAACTGGACGAGGTTGTCGGCCGAGCATTCGATGTTGGCGCCCAGGTCGAGCATGGCGGTCTCGCCGCGCATAGTCGGGAAGAAGGAGGCCATGGCCGGCCGGTCGATGCCCGGAACGGTCTTCAGCACCACCTTCGCCATCGCCATCAGCGCACCGGTGTTGCCGGCCGAAACGACACCTGCGGCCTCGCCGCTCCGAACCGCGTCAATCGCCTTGCGCATGCTGGAATTCCGGCCGCTGCGCAGCGCTGTCGCGGCCTTCTCGTCTGCCGAGACGACATCGGGCGTATGGACGATCGTTGACGAGCGGCGCAATCGGATCATCCGCTTCATCATCGGCGCCAGGCGCGCTTCGTCGCCGAAGATCAGGAATTCGAGATCGGGATAACGGCGTTTCGCGATGGTCGCGCCGCGCAGCACGCTCCTGGGGGCATTGTCGCCGCCCATGGCGTCCAGCGCGATGATGGACCGATCGCTCAATGTTTCGCCCGTATCAGATCCTGCCCGGCGGCGCCGGAAACGCCGGCGCGTCCGCCCGGTCGCCGTCTGTTAGCACAGGCGCGCCCGGTATGTCCTAGGCTTCCGCCGCGTCGACGACCTCGCGGTCTTTGTAATAGCCGCAGGCGCCGCAGACATGGTGCGGGCGCCTGATCTCGCCGCAGTTTGGGCATTCTGCGACATTGGCCGCAACAAGGCTGTCATGCGCGCGCCGCATGTTGCGGCGGGATTTCGATATTTTCGATTTCGGTACTGCCATAATCCGGCTCACGAAAGACGCCCCGGCGGGGGCCGGGGCGGTGTCTGTCGAAGGCGATACTTAGCGATTTTCCCGAGGAGCGACAAGGACCAACGGTCGCACGACCGGAGCCCGGCCGACAGGGTTGACGCCGCTTCAGCAGCCTTCGTCGTCGCCATCCTCGCCGGCCGTCATACCCATCCGGGCACCCAAGCCCGCAAAGGGATTGTCCGGAATTTCCGCCGCCGGCGCCTCAAAAGCGGCTACGGCTTCGTCGGCGCCAGGCCCGCGCGGATAGGCCGTCATCGAGACCGCCAGCAATTGGACCGCCAGCTCGGCCAGATCGACCCGGCCGTCCGGCGCAACCTCGTAGTCAGTTTCCTCTTCGACATCGTCCTCCGGAGACGCCGGTTCTTCGGCAACGACCAGACAATCGACTGACTGGTCGATCCTTTCATCCATCGGATCGCCGGTCACCACGCAACGGCGGACCAGCCGGGCCGACAGCCGCCCCTCGATCAGGGTGCCGCGGCCGGGTTGCGGCCGAATCGAAAAGGTCGCTGTGCAGTCCTCGACGGCCGGCAGCTGAAGGCGGTCGGCAATGGCGCGCCGGTCACTCTTGCCGGCCGAAAGACTGACGAATATGCCGCTCGGCGGAACGGTGGCGACATCGATTATCGCGTCGTCCCAGCGCCGGGTCCCGGTCACGACACCACCTCCGGGAACCGGATGTCCGCCGCCTCGATGGATGTCAGGGATTGTCGGGCGAGCATCCGCGCCGTCGTTTCAATATAGTCGGCCGCCCAGGCTACGTTGTCCCGCACCGGCTCAAGCGTACCGTAAAGGTTGCGTGCAACCGCCTGCTCCAGAGCAGCCCGGTCACCGCTGTCGAGCGCGGCGGCATAAGCATCGCGCCGCCCGTAGAAGGCACGCGCCATCTCTTTGACCCGCCGGCCGAGCGAGGGATCGTTGACGCCGAGTTCCCGCAGGTTGACCTCCAGGTCTTCGATCATGATGTCGAACAGATGCTGCCCGGGAAGGGCGCCGGCTTCGCCTTCGGCGGCAAAGCGGCGGCAGACCAGCACGGTGTGCAGCGCGAGGAGTTCGAAGCGGCCATCCAGCGTATCGGGAACGCCGCGCGCCCGGTAGAAATGCTCGCGGCGCGCCACCTCAACGATCCGGGCATAGAGTGCGCGCGCGGCCGCGCGGCCACGACGACGCTGCTTGCTGAAAATCGTTTCCAGACGGTCGAAGAAGGTCATGGGCTCACGTTACGATCCGGCCCCGGCAGCAACGCCAGCGGTAACCGGTGCGGCGGCGGACTCGATTGACTTCCCCCAAGCGGCGCGCGATATCGAATCGGGGATACCGACAGGTATTTTCGGTGACGCGCCCGGCAAGTCATTGCGCAAACCGGTCGCGCAACCGCAGTCGGGCGATCCGCGCCGGAATCAGGAACGATCGGATGGTAACGATGGCGGACACGCATTGCGGAATTGATCGGGGATTGCCTGCCCGGCCGGCGGCCTGCCGAGCCCTGCGCCCCTTCGCAGGACCGGCGGCGAAGCGCCTTGCGCTGGCCGCCGCCGTCGGCGCGGCGCTCGCGCTGGCGGCCTGCTCGCCGCGCGTCGATATTCGGGGCAACGCCGCCGAAGATGAAGACATGATCCACATCCGCCAGGGAATTACCACAGCTTCGGATGTTCGGCGCGTCCTGGGTCCGCCTTCCACCGTGTCTGCGTTCGACGACAAGACCTGGTTCTACATCAGCAAACGGGAAGAAACGGTGGCTTTCTTCAAGCCGGCCGTGAAGGCCCAACAGGTCATCGAATTGCAGTTCGACGACAAGCAGACGATCAAGCGTATCCGCACCTACGGGCTGAAGGACGCGCGCAAGGTCGCGCAGACTTCGCGCACGACGAAAACCGATGCTGAGGAACCCGGCTTTTTCCGCAGCATGATCGACCTGATCGTCCGGCGCCGCGCCGTGACCGGAAAGAGTAGGAAATCGTACGGACTTTGAGACAGGGCCGACGACAACGGACATAGAAAACCCCCGGCGCAGCGCGCGCCGGGGGTTTTTTCTGGCGACTGCGTGCGCCGGCTAATGCGCCAGCACGGCCAGCATCAGCAGGGCGACGATGTTGGTGATCTTGATCATCGGGTTGACGGCCGGGCCGGCAGTATCCTTGTAGGGATCACCGACGGTGTCGCCCGTCACGGCGGCCTTGTGGGCCTCGCTGCCCTTGCCGCCATGGTTGCCGTCTTCGATATATTTCTTGGCGTTGTCCCAAGCGCCGCCGCCGGCGGTCATTGACAGGGCCACGAACAGGCCGGTGGCGATCACGCCGAGCAGCATCGCGCCGACGCAGGACAGCGCCGCTGACTTGCCGCCGATCCCCCAGATCACAACGAACAGGACGATCGGAGACAGGACGGGCAGCATCGACGGCACGATCATTTCCTTGATCGCCGCCTTGGTCAGCAGGTCGACGCAGCGGCCGTATTCCGGCTTGCCGGTGCCTTCCATGATGCCGTCGATCTCGCGGAACTGGCGCCGCACCTCGACCACGACCGACCCGGCGGCGCGGCCGACGGCGGTCATGCCCATGGCGCCGAACAGGTAGGGCAGCAGGCCGCCGACGATCAGGCCAACCACGACATAAGGGTTGGACAGCGAGAAATTGACCTCGACGTCCTTGAAGAAGGGCACTCCGGCCGCCTTGAAAAAGGCGATGTCCTGGGTATAGGCGGCGAACAGCACCAGCGCGCCCAGGCCGGCCGAGCCGATGGCATAGCCCTTGGTCACCGCCTTGGTCGTGTTGCCAACGGCGTCCAGCGCATCGGTCGTCTTGCGCACTTCCTCTTCCAGGTCCGCCATTTCGGCGATGCCGCCGGCATTGTCCGTTACCGGGCCGTAGGCATCCAGCGCCACGACCATGCCGGCGAGCGCCAGCATCGCGGTGACGGCAATGGCGATGCCGAACAGGCCGGCCAGCAGGTAGGTCGCCAGAATGGCCACGCAGATGATGATCGCCGGCAGGGCCGTTGCCTCCATCGAGATGGCGAGGCCTTGAATGACATTCGTACCGTGGCCGGTCTCCGACGCTTTGGCGACCGAGCGCACAGGCCGGTAATTCGTGCCGGTGTAGTATTCCGTGACCCAGATGATCAGCCCGGTCACGACCAGACCGATCACGGCGCAGATGAACAACTCCATCCCGGTGAAAGCAGTGCCGCCTGCGTTGTAGGCCTTGCTGAAACCGACGACCAGTTCGGTCACCACCGCGATCCCGGCGAGCGACAGGACCGATGCCGCGATGAAGCCCTTATACAGCGCGCCCATGATGTTGTTCGACGCGCCGAGGCGCACGAAATAGGTGCCGATAATCGACGTGATAATGCAGACGCCGCCGATGGCGAGAGGATAGATCAGGCCCTCCGGCATTCCGAAGATCAGCGCCAGCACCATGGTGGCGACGATGGTCACGGCATAGGTCTCGAACAGGTCGGCCGCCATGCCGGCGCAGTCGCCGACATTGTCGCCGACATTGTCGGCGATCACGGCCGGATTGCGCGGATCGTCCTCGGGAATCCCGGCTTCGACCTTGCCGACCAGGTCAGCGCCGACATCGGCGCCCTTGGTGAAGATGCCGCCGCCGAGGCGGGCGAATATCGATATCAGCGACGCGCCGAAACCGAGCGCCACCAGCGCATCGATCAGGCCGCGCTGGTCGGTGCCCAGGGCGTTCAGGATCAGCAGGTATCCGGCAACGGCCAGCAGGGCGAGGCCGGCGACCAGCATGCCGGTGACGGCGCCGGCCTGAAAGGCGATCCTCAGGCCCTGGGCGAGGCCCTGCCGCGCTGCTTCGGCCGTCCGCACATTGGCCCGGACTGAGACATTCATGCCGATATAGCCGGCCGCGCCGGACAGGATCGCGCCGATCACGAACCCGACAGCGACCCAGATTCCCAGCAATAGGGCGACAATGACAGCGATGCCGACGCCGGCAACGGCGATCGTCATATACTGGCGGTTCAGATAGGCGCGTGCGCCTTCCTGGACGGCGCCCGCAATCTCCTGCATCTTCTCGTTGCCTGCGTCGGCCGACAGCACCTGCCGGCTGGTGACGATGCCGTAGACGACCGCAAGCAGCGCGCAAACCAGCGCGAAATACGGTACCCAATCCATTTCAGGAGTGTCCTCTTCCCAAGATTCACTTCGAGGAGTCTGTTTCGGGGCGCTGTAACGAATTCGGCGGTCCCAAAACGTGCGGTTTACGGTGAGGCCGGAAACCCTGGCCGGACTTTTTCTCTCGCGCAGTCAGCGTGAGTAAGGCTGACGCGCGGTCGCAGCCCCGGCGCCGCGGCTGGACAATGCCGAAACCCTCAAGGGCTATCAATGTGACAACTTTGCGGCGGACAGGCCGGATCAGCGATGCCGCCAGCCGGTCGTCCCGAGGACGAGCGCTACGCCGCCGCTGTCCAGCACCCGGACACCGGATCCGGACAGCGTTCTACCGATGCGGGCGACCGGGGTTCCGGCCGCCTGCGCGATCGCCTTTACGGTGTCGCGCCGCACAGGCGGCGCCGTGAACAGGAGTTCGTAATCGTCGCCGGCTGCGATGCGCTCGGTGGCCGGATAATCCCGGGATGCGGCGGCGGCCTCCGACCACGGCACATTGTCAATCAGGATTTCCGCGGCGAGCCCCGAGGCGCGCGCCAGATGGCCGAGATCCGCAACCAGTCCGTCGGACACATCGAGGCAGGCGCTCGCCGTCCCGACCAGTGCCGGACCGAGCGCAACCCGCGGTTCGGGAAGTCGATAGCGGTCGACGGCATATTGCCGTTGAACGGAGTCGAGATCCGCCGCTTCACCGCGACGGGCACGCAGGCCAAGACCGCCGTCCCCGATCGTCCCAGAGATGTAGACATCGTCGCCGGACGCCGCCCCGTTGCGGCGCAGCGGGCCACCGTGGGAGAGTCGGCCGATCGCCGTGACCGACAGCAACGCCGGTCCGCGGGCACTCACCGTGTCGCCGCCGATAAGGGTGACGCCGAACCGGGCCTGGTCCGCAGCCAGCCCCCGCGCCAGGGCGGCGATCCAGTCATCGTCCCGCTCCGCCGGGATCTGGAGCGCCAGGGTATAGGCTTCAGCCGTTGCCCCCATAGCAGCCAGATCGGAAAGGTTCACCCGCAGCGCCTTCCGGGCCACGCGGTCCGGGGGGTCGTCCGGCAGGAAATGCACGCCCTCGACCAGAGCATCGGTCGTCACCACCCGGTCGATGCCGTCGGAGACACCGAGCAGGGCGGCGTCGTCTTCCAGACCGTAGGCGCCCGGCCAGGCGGCCGCCAGGGGCGCGAAAAACCGGGCGATCAGGTCGAATTCGCCCGACCGGGCCGTCCGGTCCGCCACTGCCTAGGTCTCCGGTTCGACCGGCCCGGCGTTCTCGACCGTCTCATGTAAATCCGTTGCTTCTGAAAATTCTCCGGAACGCAGCGTGCGCGCCAGCCTGTCGAGCATGCCGTTGACGAAAGCCGGCTCGCGATTGTCGAAAAAGACCCGGGCGACGTCGACATACTCGGCAATGACGACCCGGGCCGGCGTTTCGCTGCGGCCGTGCAGTTCCCAGGCCCCGGCATTGAGCAGGGCCACCAGCACGCGGTCCATCCGCTCCAGCGCCCAGTTTTCCGACAGCGATCCCTCGATCATCCGGTTGAGCGCCGCCCGGTCGCTGCAGGCGCCCTGCACGATTTCGGTGAAAAGCGCCTTGTCCGCTGCGGCAGCCGGGCCTGCTTCGCGCATCCGATGCAGACGAAACTCGTCGACCACGTCATCGGGCGCGGCGTCGGTCGCGCTGAGCTGATACAGCGCCTGGACTGCTGCAATCCTGGCCTGCGTCCGCCGGTCGGAGCGCCGGCCGGATTGCCGGTCTGTCGGGCGGCCTGTGCCGGGTCCGGCGCCGGCCGGGGCGCCGCTCTTCCCTGCAGGGGCCGTCGTCATCGGCTCAGGTGCCGGTGAAGCGGCGCTTCACCTCGATCATGCGCAGGCAGGCCACGGCGGCGTCCCGGCCCTTGTCCTTCTGCTTCGGATCGGCCCGCGCAACGGCCTGCTCCCTGTTTTCCGTCGTCAGGATACCGTAGCCGATCGGCGCGCGCTTGTGCAGCGCCAATTCCTGGAGGCCGCGTGCGCTTTCCGAGCAAATATAGTCGTAGTGGGTGGTCTCACCCCGGATCACGCAGCCCAGCGCCACAAAGCCGTCGAACCGATCGAGGGCAAAATTGATCGTCGCGGGAATTTCGAACGTGCCCGGCACCTCGATCCGTTCCCAGGTGGCGCCCACCTCCGTCAGCACGGCTTCGGCGCCCCGGACCAGAAGATCGGCGATGTCGGTGTAGAACCGCGCCTCGACAATGAGGATGTGGGGCGGGCGGTAGGTCATGCGGGCTTGCGCCTTTATTTGTTCGGGATGGGAATGCGGCCGCCGATCGACAGGTCGTATCCGTCCAGGCCGATCACGGTCCGGTTGCTGTTTGTCAGAAGGAGCATGTCGCGGATGCCGAGGTCGGTCAGAATCTGCGCCCCGACGCCGTAATTGCGCAGTTCGCCCTGCGGTCCGCCGACGCCGTCGCCGACCGATTCGCGGTTGCCCAGATGGCCGGAGGTAGCCAGCGACAGCGGCTCGCGGATCAGGACGGCCGCGCCGCGGCCGGCTTCGCCGATCATCCGCATGGCCCGCTGGAGTTCGCCCGATTTGCTCGTGCCCGCCTGATACAGGAGATCGCTGAACACGTTGAGCGCATGCATCCGGACCATGACCGGCGCGCCGTCGGCAATCTCGCCCTTGACCAGCGCGATATGCTCAGTGCCGGAAATCCGGTTGCGATAGACAATGGCGCGGAACGCACCGCCGAAATCGGAGGTGAAATCGCCCTCTTCGACCCGCTCGACGATCTTGTCGAAGCGGCGGCGGTAGGCGATCAGGTGGTCGATCGCGCCGATCTTGAGGCCGTGGAACTGCGCAAATGCCACGAGCTGCGGCAGGCGTGCCATCGAGCCGTCCTCGTCCATGATCTCGCAGATCACGCCGGAGGCATGCAGGCCGGCCAGCCGCGCCAGGTCAACCGCTGCTTCGGTGTGGCCGGTGCGCACCAGTACGCCGCCGTCGCGGGCGACCAGCGGGAAGACATGGCCGGGCGTCGTGATCGCGCTGGCGTCCGACGCTTCGTCGATGGCAACCGCGATGGTGTGCGCCCGATCGTGGGCGGAGATGCCGGTCGTCACCCCTTCGCGCGCCTCGATCGAAACGGTAAACGCCGTCGAGAACCGGCTGTTGTTCTTCTGCGGCATCAGCTGCAGGCCGAGGTGGGCCGCCCTCTCCCCGGTCATGGCAAGGCAGATCAGGCCGCGGCCGAATTTGGCCATGAAGTTGATCGCCTCCGGCGTCGCCTTCTCGGCCGGGATGATCAGATCGCCTTCATTCTCCCGGTCCTCGTCATCGACCAGGATGAACATCTTGCCCCGGCGCGCATCCTCGATGACTTCCTCGATCGGCGACAGGAAGGCCAGATCGTCCGACGCGCGGCGCACGTCCTGCTTCGATACCAGACTTAGACGATCGCGATTGCTCACGCTGATACTTTCCCGTTAGCCCGCCCGCTTATGCGGAAGCGCCGGATGTCTTGCCGAACGCCAACATGCGCTGAACGTAGCGCGCCATCAGGTCCACTTCCAGATTGAACGGGCTGTCCTGCTGCAAATCGCCCAAGGAGGTCACCGCCAGCGTGTGCGGGATCAGGTTGACGGAAAACCGTGTGTCGCCGCCATCTACTCCGTCTTTTACAGCGTTGACCGTCAGCGAAACACCGTCAACCGCGACCGAACCCTTGGGCGCGATGAAGCGGCCGAAGGGCCGGCCGACGGCGAAGCGGTAGACCTCGCTGCCCGATGCCGGTGTGCGGGATACGACACGGCCAACCGTATCGACATGGCCGGAGACGATATGCCCGCCCAACTCGTCCTGCGCCCGCAAGGCACGCTCCAGATTGATGCGCCGGCCTTCGCGCCACTCGCCCAGCGTCGTGCAGGACAGGGTCTCGTCCGACGCCTCCACGGCGAACCAGCCCGGGCCGGTCTCGACAGCAGTCAGGCATACCCCGCTGCACGCGATCGACGCGCCGATGGCAATGCCGGCGGTATCGTACACCGTTTCGATCTCGTACCTTGTGTCGCCGCCCTCCGGCCGGGTCAGGCTGCGAACACGGCCGATATCCGTTACGATTCCCGTGAACATGGACTGTCTTAGGCCGGGCTGCCGCCCACCTCCCAATCGCGATGCCAGGTTTCGAGCAGGTCGCCGCCGTAGGGTTTGCGAGAGCGCAAGCGCCATCCGCCCGCGTCAGCGACCTGGTCGAGGCCGAGATCGCCGACTGCCGGCCGGGCATCGCCGCCCAACACAAGGCCGGCGCGGAACCAGTAAAGCCGGTCCACGAGACCGGCGCGCATCAGGCTCGCAGCCACCTGCCCGCCGCCCTCGACCAGAACATCGTTCAACCCCTCGGCCCCAAGCGCCGCCGCAACCGCCTCCGGATCGGGCCGGCCTGTGCCGTCGGCAATGACGGAAAACCGGCGGACCGGCGTTTCGGCGGGTGCTTCGCCGACAGTTGAAAATTGCCAGACGGGATGTTCGGCGGCAGACCGGGCGAGGCGGCTCTCGGCCGGCAGCCTGGCATGCGAATCGAGGACAATTCGAATGGTCCGCCGCCGGCCGCCCGGCAGGCGGCAGGTGAGCAGCGGATCGTCTGCCAGCGCAGTGCCGATGCCGATCATGACGGCGTCGTGAGACGCCCGCAGCGCGTGACCTCGCGCCCGGGCGAGCGGCCCCGTAATCCACTGGCTGTCGCCGCCCGCGGTCGCGATCCGTCCGTCCAGGCTGGTCGCCAGCTTGAGGGATATGCGCGGGCGGCCTGCGCGTCGGCGCATCAGATAGCCACCGAGATCGTAGGCAGCAGAATCCCCGCAAACACCCGATTCGACGACAATCCCGGCGGCCGCAAGCTTCAGGAGGCCCGAGCCGGCAACGCGGCTGTCGGGATCCTCCAGTGTAGTCACGACACGCGCCACTCCGGCCTCTATCAACGCATCGGTGCAGGGCGGTGTGCGGCCCCGGTGGGAACAGGGCTCCAACGTGATGTAGGCGGTCGCGCCGCGGGCCGATTCGCCGGCACGCCGCAGCGCCTCGGCTTCCGCATGCGGCCGGCCGCCGGGTTGGGTCCAGCCGCGCCCGACGACCCGGCCGTCATTAACCAGTACGCAACCGACCGCCGGATTGGGCGCGGTTGTGCCGAGGCCGCGCCGGCCTAAAGTCAGGGCCGTCGTCAGCCAGCGGCGATCTGCGGCAGCGTCGCTCAATCCTCGGCCGCCGCTTCTTCTTCCCGATCGCCCAGGCTGCCGAGAAACTGCTCGAAATCCTTGGCTTCGCGGAAGTTCTTGTAGACCGAGGCAAAGCGCACATAGGCGACCTGGTCGAGACCGGCCAGGGCCTCCATCACCAGCTCTCCGATATGTTTTGCGGGAATGTCCGATTCGCCGGAACTCTCGAGCCGGCGCGTAATCGAGTTGACGATCCGGTCGATTCGCTCCTCGTCGATCGGTCGCTTGCGCAGGGCAATCGCGATGGAGCGGAACAGCTTATCGCGGTCGAACGGTACGCGCTGGCCGTTCTTCTTGACGACCATCAGGTCGCGCAGCTGCACCCTCTCGAAGGTCGTGAACCGGGAGCCGCAGGACGCGCAGAAGCGCCGCCGCCGGATCGACGACCCGTCCTCGGTCGGCCGCGAATCCTTGACCTGGGTATCTTCACCCCCGCAGAACGGACACCGCATGGCCCTCTCTCCTTTTCGAACCTCGACGTCGCGCCGCCTTCAACGCCGCGACATTGCCGGGCCGCCGCTTCGCCGGGCTGCTACATGCCCGAATAGACCGGAAAGCGCCGGCACAGCGCGCGGACCTTTTCCCGGGCTGCAGCTTCGGCTGCCGAATTGTCCCCGGGATTGGCCGCCAGCCCTTCCAGCACATCGGCAATCAGGTCGCCGACCTGTTCGAATTCCGCAATGCCGAAGCCGCGGGTCGTTGCGGCCGGCGTGCCCAGCCTGATCCCCGAAGTCACGGTCGGCTTCTCGGGATCGAACGGGATCGCATTCTTGTTGCAGGTGATCCCGGCCCGCTCCAGGCTTTCGTCGGCAATGTTGCCCGTTACCTGCTTCGGGCGCAGGTCGACGAGCATCAGATGGGTGTCTGTGCCGCCGGCGACCATCGCGAATCCACGCTCGACCAAACGGGCCGACAATGCTTTCGCATTGGCGACGATGGCCCGGCAATAATCCCTGAATTCCGGCGTGAGCGCTTCCTTGAACGCCGCGGCCTTGCCGGCGATCTGGTGCATCAGCGGCCCGCCCTGGGAACCGGGAAACACAGCCGAATTGATCTTTTTCGCCAGATCCGGATCGTCGGTCAGGATCATGCCGCCGCGCGCGCCGCGCAGAGTCTTGTGGGTCGTGGTCGTGGTTATATGGGCATACGGCACCGGACTCGGATGCACGCCCGCCGCCACCAGGCCGGCGAAATGGGCCATGTCCACCATCAGCGTCGCGCCGACGCTGTCGGCAATCTCACGGAAGCGGGCGAAATCGAGGAAGCGCGGATAGGCCGATCCGCCGGCGATGATGAGCTTGGGGCGGTGCTCTTCGGCCAGCGCGGCGACCCGGTCGTAGTCGATCAGGTGATCGTCCTCGCGCACGCCGTACTGGACCGCGTCGAACCATTTGCCGGAAAGCGCCGGGGCGGCGCCGTGGGTCAGATGCCCGCCGGCCGCCAGAGAAAGGCCGAGAATCGTATCGTCCGGCTTGAGCAGCGCCATCATGACGGCCGTATTCGCCTGCGCCCCGGAGTGGGGCTGCACGTTGGCGAAGCCGCAGCCGAAGAGCTGTTTAGCCCGTTCGATTGCCAAGCTCTCGGCGACATCGACATGATCGCAGCCGGCATAATAGCGGCGCGCCGGATAGCCTTCGGCATATTTGTTGGTGAGCACCGAGCCCTGGGCCTCCAGCACAGCGCGGGAGACGACATTCTCGGAGGCGATCAGCTCGATCTGGTCCTGCTGGCGGCCCAGTTCCGCCCGGATGCTGTCATACAGTTCCGGGTCGGACTGTTGCAGCGAAGCGGTGAAGAAACTGTCGTCGAAGGGCAGAATCGTTGCGGCGCCGGAGCTTGTCATCAGAGTATCTTCGGTTGAGCGCCGGGCAGCCGGTCATCCGGCGCCGCGGTCGATCTTGTCGACCCGCGCCTCGTGCCGGCCGCCGTCGAACGGCGTTTCGAGGAAAGTGCGTAGCGCGTCGCGGGCGGTTTCGAACCCGATCAACCGCTCGCCCAGCGCCAGAACATTGGCATTATTATGCTGGCGCGACAGGCGCGCCGAGAGGCTATCGTGACACAGCGCCGCCCGCACGCCCCGGTGGCGGTTGAGCGCGATGCTGATGCCGATACCGGTGCCGCACACGGCCACACCGATCTCCGCGTCGCCCGCTGCCACCGACCGCGCCAGGGCATGGCCGAAATCCGGATAGTCGACGGGGTCCGCCGTTGCCGGGCCCAGATCCAAGACCGTGTGGCCCAGGTTTTGCAGATCTTCGGCCAGGGCGGCCTTGAGAGCAAAGCCCGCATGATCCGATGCAACGGCTACGGTTTTCGGTTTCACTCGCCGTTCCTTCGCTGGCCGGCGGAGCCCGGCCACTTTGCGTACAGGCCGGCGCGCGATGCGCCGGGCGTCGTTGTGCCAGCCGGCAACAAAACCTGGT
The DNA here is from genome assembly GCA_002238725.1 of Rhodospirillaceae bacterium bin65. Lineage (GTDB taxonomy): Bacteria > Pseudomonadota > Alphaproteobacteria > Bin65 > Bin65 > Bin65. Next base: position 7,812 of record MPMX01000008.1, on the reverse strand, counting down.
CCTGACCACCAGATATCGCGGATCGCACCGATCCGACGACACGATCTCGTATACTCTCATCGCGATCCGAAGGCAATTCCATGCCGGCCTGCCGCCGCCCGCTTCCGCAGAGGTCTGCGGCACGGCCGTTCAATGCAGCCTGAAAACACGCCAAGCCGGCAGCAAGACGACCGAATGACAACAGAGATTTCGCCGGCCCGATTGACACAAATTATGAGTATCGGGTTAACGAGATCGAATAACAGTCTGAAATATCGAAGAGAAACTGAAATTATGGAAATTGACATTCTGTTAATGCTGTGCAATAGATCGCGATGCGTGCGTGCGGATTAACACCGTAAAAATGGTGAGTCTGCATGTAAGTCAAAACGCAAAACAAAAGGAAGCGGGGTATGAGTAACGATAGCACGGAGCCTATCTCCCGAGAGGGGATGCTCCGGATGACCACTGATGTCGTCTCGGCCTATGTTGGCAACAACGCGACCGCGACGAACCAAATTCCGGATCTGATCAAGACCGTTCACAATTCGCTCAATGCGTTGGGCGAAGCGCAGGCCGCGGAGGCGGCGCCGAAACCGGCCGTGCCGGTGCGCCGGTCGCTGACGCCGGAATATCTTGTGTGCCTTGAAGATGGCAAAAAGCTGAAAATGCTGAAGCGCTACCTGCGGACGACCTACGATATGTCGCCGGACGAATACCGCCAGAAATGGGGGCTGCCGGCGGATTATCCGATGGTCGCGCCGAACTATGCCAAGCGGCGTTCGGAGTTCGCCAAGCGCATCGGCCTCGGCCGTCGCGGGCGCGGCGGACAGCCGGAAGCCCGGGTCACGAACTAACGCGTATCAGGCAAACGGCCCGAAGAAAAAGCCCGGCGGTTTCCCGCCGGGCTTTTTTGTTTCAGGCTCCGTTGCCGGAGCGTTGCAGGATTACTTCGCGTAGTCGTACCCGCCCTTGCTCCAGACGTACCAGACATAGCCCGGCGCGGTCACATCGCCCTTCTTGTCGAAGCCGATTTTCCCAAGCACCGTATCGAACTGTTCCGAGCGCAGTACCTTCACGACCTTGGCAAGGTCGGTCGAGCCTGCCTTGGTGACAGCGGCGGCCCAGGCCTGGATCGCGCCGTAGGTGTAGAGGGTGTAGCCCTCGGGCTCGTATTTCTGCGCCTTGAACTTGGCGACCACCGGGGCGGCCGACGGGTTCTTGCGCGGGTCCGGCGAGAAGGTCATCAGCACGCCTTCGCCTGCATTGCCGGCGATCTTCCAGAACTCGTCGGTGACCAGCGCATCGCCGGAAACGAGCTGCGGCTTGTAGCCCATCTCATGGGCTTGGCGGATCATCAGGGCGCCTTCGGTGTGATAGCCGCCAAGATAGAAGGCATGGATGCCGGCGGCCTTCATCTTGGAGACCAGCGCGGTGTAGTCCTTCTCGCCCGCCGTGTAGGCCTCGACCATCGCGGCCTTGCCGCCGGCCTTCTGGTAATTCTCCAGCGTCGCGTCCATCAGGCCTTTGCCATAGGCCGTCTTGTCATGCAGGAAGGCGATCTTCTTGCCGGCGAAATTCTTCGCCAGATAGGTGCCCGCCACAACGCCCTGCTGGTCGTCCCGACCGCAGACTCGGAACACGTTCGGGCCGCCTTCGTCGGTCAGCTTCGGATTGGTCGACGCCGGCGAGATCTGCAGGATGCGCCCGGCGGTGTAGACCTTGGAAGCCGGGATCGACGACCCGGAGCAGAAATGCCCGCCCACGAAAACGACTTTCTGGCTGACCAGCTTCTTGGCCACAGCAACGGCCTGCTTGGGATCGCAGGCGTCGTCGCCGACGATCAGCTTGACCTTCTGGCCCAGCACGCCGCCGGCGGCATTCAGATCCTTCACCGCCTGCTCGGCGCCCCGGCGCATCTGCTCGCCAAAGGAGGCGTATTGGCCGGTCATCGGACCGACCGTCGAGATCACCAGCTCGGCCTGCGCCGGTGAGAACGCGAGGACGGAAGCCGCAGCCGCCGCTGCAAACGAAAGTTTCAATCGGTTCATGTCTGATTTTTCCCTGCTGTTGCGGTTGGTGCCTGCCGTCCCCGGCTCGCGGCACGGGGAACGGCCTCTTCCTCTATGGTACTGCCGGGCAAAGTTGCCGACAGTTCGGCCGATATACTAGCAGGACGAAATCGCTTAGCAACGAGGAAGCCGCTTCACGTCCTCGTCAAGAATGCGCAAACGACAGGGATTCCGGCCGGTTCGAATGGATTGATCAACCGGCTTCCCTTACCGCCTTTCCCGCCAGCCGAACGGGCCGGCGCGCTCGTAGAGCCAGGGATATTGGTTCACCATCCTGCGCGCCAGGGTGAGACGGTAAGCGGCCAGGCCAACGGCAATCAGATAGGCCGTGTCGATGACATAGCCGGTGACCGACAGGCCGTCGACATGGTCGAACAGGCCCCAGACCAGGAACCGGTCGGCAAAACCGAGCATCAGGCCGTAGGGGAACATCTGCCAGAACGGCCGCCAGGTGCTTGCGAGCGCCTGGCCGGTGATGAAGGCGGCAAAACCGACCATGATCGCCGTGACGAACAGGGTGATCAGCAGGTCCGGAACTCCGAGCAGCGCCGCCATCAGTGCCCGCCCTCGAGATAGGCGGCGCGGACCTCGGCATTGGACAGCAACTCGTCGCCCGTGCCGCTCAGGATGATCCGGCCGTTGGCCATAACATAGCCTCGGTCCGCCAGGCGCAGTGCGTGATAGGCGTTCTGCTCAACCAGGAACACCGTCGTGCCGGTCTTGTTGATCTCGGCCACAACTTCGAAAATCTGCTTCACGATCATCGGCGCCAGGCCGAGCGACGGTTCGTCGAGCAGAAGCAGCCGCGGCCGGCTCATCAGCGCCCGGGCGATCGCCAGCATCTGCTGCTCGCCGCCCGACAGCGTTCCGCCGCGCTGGTCGGCACGGTCCCGCAGGATCGGGAATAATTCGTAGACCCGCTCGAGATCCTCCTCGAAATGCTCCTCCTCGCCCGTGGTCGCACCGAGCTGCAGATTCTCCCGCACCGTCATGCGCGGAAAGATGCGCCGGCCTTCCGGCGCATGGGCCAGGCCCATGCGCACGATCTCGAAGGTCGGTTTGTGAGTGATATCGGCGCCATCCAGCGTAATCCGGCCGGCTGCGGCCCGGGGATCGCCGCACACCGTCATCAGCAGGGTCGATTTGCCGGCCCCGTTGGCGCCAATGAGCGTGACGATCTCGCCGCGGCAGACTTCGATATCGACGCCGCGCAAGGCCTGGATGCGGCCGTAGAAGGTCTCGACGCCGGCGATATCGAGCATGACGTCCCGGCCGGCGGCGGCTTCGGTCATGACGGTGCCCCCGCGCCGCCGGCGCCGTCCGCCAACAGATCCTGCTTCACGATATCGGGCAGGTCTTCCTCTTCCTCCTCGCCCAGATAGGCGCGGATCACCGCCGGGTCCTGGCGCACGAATTCGGGATCGCCGTCGGATATCTTCTTGCCGTAGTCCAGCACGACGATGTGGTCGGAAATCTGCATGACCACGCTCATATCGTGCTCGATCAGCAGAATGCCGATCCGGTGCTCGTTCCTGATGAACGTGAGCAGATCGTTGAGATCGGCGCTCTCCCGCGGGTTCAGGCCGGCCGCCGGCTCGTCGAGGCACAGCAGCACCGGCTCGGTGCACATGGCCCGCGCGATCTCGAGCCGCCGCTGGTCGCCATAGGGCAGGCTGTCGGCATCGTCGTCGGCCCGGTCGACCAGACCGATCTGCTCCAGCCAGTAGCGCGCCTGTTCGACCGCCTTTTCCTCCTCCCGCCGGTAGCCGAAGCCGAACAGGCCGCGCACCGTATAGCCGGAGGCCCGCATCAGCTTGTTGTGCTGGGCGACGACCAGGTTTTCCAGCAGCGTCATCTTCGGAAACAGGCGGATGTTCTGGAAGGTCCGCGCGATCCGGGCCCGGCTGGCGATGCGGAAGCCCTCCATTCGCTCCAGAAAGATCGGCCCGCGCCCTTCCAGCTCCAGGGTGAGGCGGCCGACCGTGGGCTTGTAGAAGCCGGTCAGGCAATTGAACACCGTCGTCTTGCCGGCGCCGTTCGGGCCGATGATCGCCGTGATCTTGCGGTCGGCGGCCTGGAAGGAAACGTCGTCTATGGCGACAAGGCCGCCGAAGCGCATGGTCAGATGCTCGACCGTGAGCAGCGGCCGCACGCCGGCGGCGGCCCCGTTGCCAGCACCGTCACCAGCGCCGTTGCCGCCCGGTTCCCTGCCGTTTGCCGGGCCGGTCACGCCGCCCCGCCCGCTTCGGCACGGCCGCCGCGCGCCTTCCGGCGGTGCATCCGGATCGTCGGTTCGCGATGGGCCAGCAAGCCGGCCGGGCGCCACAGCATGATCAGCACCATCGAGCCGCCGAAAAACAGCATGCGGTATTCCTGCAATTCCCGGAAGATTTCCGGCAGGCCGATCAGCAGAAAGGCTGCCACGACGACGCCGATCTGGCTGCCGAAACCGCCCAGGACGACGATCGCCAGGATCACCGCCGATTCGATGAAGGTGAAGCTTTCCGGGCTCACGAAAGTCTGGCGCGTGGCGAAGAAGGAGCCCGCGAAGCCGCCGAACATGGCGCCCAGGCCGAAGGCGGTGAGCTTGGTGTTCGTCGGATTGATGCCGAGCGACCGGCAGGCGATCTCGTCCTCGCGCAGCGCCTCCCAGGCCCGGCCGACCGGCAGCTTGCGGATCCGCACCGTAAAGAAATTGGTCGCCAGCGCCATCGCCAGGATCACGAAATACAGCAGGACCGTCGTGTCCGCCTGGTCGAATTCCCAGCCCATCGCGGTGTGGAACTCGGTCGTGTTCTCGAGCGTCTCCTCGTCCATTTTCGACTCGGTCGAGTAGCCGAGCAGCGATGGCGGCGGAATTTTGGAAATGCCGTCGGGGCCCTTGGTGAGGCTGTAGAAATTCAGCAGCGTCACCCGGATCATCTCGCCGAAGCCGAGCGTGACGATGGCGAGATAATCGCCGCGCAGCCGCAAAACCGGGAAGCCCAGCGCCACGCCGGCGAGCGCCGCCATCAGCCCGGCGAAAGGCAGGCAGAGCCAGAAACTGATGCCCTCCGTCAGCCCCAGCTCCTGGAGCAGGGGCGAATCCGGCGAGGCGAAGAGCGCGAAGGAATAGGCGCCGACGGCGTAGAAGGCGACATAGCCGAGATCGAGCAGGCCGGCGAGCCCGACCACGATGTTCAGCCCCCAGCCGAGCATGATGTAGGTCAGCACCAGCACGCCGATATCGAGATACTGCAGGTTCACGCCCGGCATGAACGGGAAGCAGGCCGCGGCGGCGAACAGGAAACCGCCAATCCACAGGGCGTTGCGCTGGACCTGGGCGCCGACCCGGTCCATCAGGGCAACCTGTTTGTCCGAGGCCGCCCCGTCGTCTTCGGCAACGGCCGTCCGGCCGTCCCGCGCCATCCTCAAGGCCGCGCCGATGGCGAAGCCTGTCGACAATATGGCCAGCAGCCATTGCAGCAGCTTCGCCTTGAACGGCATGTAGAACTGCACCCCGGCCCCGCCGAACAGCAGCGAGACGACCAGGATGGCGGCGACCGCTCCGGCCGAGATCGTGACGACCCGGTAGTAGCCGTGACGCATCAGGATCATCCAGCCGCGCACGACGAGGGCGATCGCCACCGCCGAGACGACATCGACGATGCGCAGGTCGAGGGTAATGCCGCCGGAGATATCCTTGATGTGGAAGCCGACCAGCGAAATGGTCAGCGCAAAGACGACCAGCGCCGTGCCGCCCAGCTCGATCAGGATGCCCCTTCGATCGACCGGGCGGCCGGCGTGCGGAATGGTGGCCGCCATCGCCCTAGACCTTTTCGATATCCGGTTTGCCGAGCAGGCCGGTCGGCCGGAAGATCAGCACCAGCACAAGGACCGTGAAGGTGGCTACATCCTTGTATTCCAGGTTGAAATAGCCGGCGAAGAAGACCTCGATCAGTCCGATCAGCAGGCCGCCGAGCATGGCGCCGGGCAATGAGCCGATGCCGCCCAGCACCGCTGCGGTAAACGCCTTCAGCCCGGTCAGGAAACCGACGAAGAAGTCCGTCGCGCCATAGCGCAGCATGAAGATCAGGCCGGCGACCGCGGCCAGGGACGCGCCGATCACGAAGGTCAGCGAAATGGTGCGGTCGACATTGATGCCGAGCAGCGCCGCCATGCCGCGGTCCTGCTCGCAGGCCCGCTGCGCCCGTCCCAGCGCGGTACGGGTGATCAGGACGGTGAAGACCACCATGAGGACGATCGTCAACACGATGATCAGCATCTGCAGGTAGCTGAGCGACACCGCATAGGCCTCGCCGGCCCGGTTGGAGGTGTTCACCACCTCGACGCCGCCGGTGATCTGCGGCGGCAGCGGCTTGTTGCGCGCACCCTGCAGAAGCTGGACGTAGTTCTGCAGGAAAATCGACATGCCGATGGCGGTGATCAGCGCGGCGAGGCGCGGCGAGGCGCGCAACCGCCGGTAGGCGACCCGCTCCAGCGTCCAGCCGTAGATCGCGGTGAACAGCATCGCCGCGAGCAGCACGATCAGGATCGCCAGCGGCAGCCAGACGCCGCCGGCGAGGCCGAGCAGCAGGAAGACGATCAGCGAAACGAACGTGCCGATCATGAAAATTTCGCCGTGGGCGAAATTGATCATGCCGATGATGCCGTAGACCATCGTGTAGCCGATGGCGACCAGGCCGTAGATCGCGCCGAGGGTGACGCCGTTGATCAGCTGATCGAGAAAATAGGCGACGTGATACATGGGTTAGCGCAGACCCCGCTGGCCGCGCCGCCGGCGCCCTGCCCGGCCGTCTGCGGCCATGCCGCGGGAACAAACGCCTGCAAATCCGGCCATGGGCGGCTGTCGCTCCTTGAATACGCTTGGTCTCGGCGGGCCCCGGTCCCGCGCCCCGCGCCGCGGTCCGGGCCTTCTGCGAGAACCGCGCAACCTTAGCCACCGGAGCGCGCCATGCAAGCGCGTTCGCGTCCGGCCCGAAGAAAGCCACCGCACCGCAAGGGCGGCCCGATGCTGACTTTCCGGCGCAACCGCGGAGTGGAAAAATCTACCGCCCACGGTGCAACAATCGGCGCCGTACAGGAACATATTCTCTATACCGCGGTTCTCAAAATCGCTCCGGTCGAAACGATGGGCGGGGGCAAGCGCCCGGCGGAAATGGCGGAAAACCGATATTTCCGCCTGGGCGGCACGGCAGATGCCGCTGTTCGGTCGGGATAGATAGACCGGTCTAGATATCGACTTTTTTTCGACATCCTCTCTCCGGCGATCCACAGATTGCGGATGGGTGTCCCGAACGGATGGAAACCGACGGGTTGTGCAACCCGACCGGCCGGTCAGGTCGGTCGCCGCCTTCTTGTAGCCGGTCCTGGCGGACCGGCGGCGAAGGGATCGACATTTGGGACATCGGGAGAGGCGCCCGTGCGCCGCGGCAGGCGCATTTCGGGCGTTGACAGGCCCGATATAGGGCCCGGGAGCCGAAATGTCAAGGAAAAAACATACAAAATAGGAAATATTCTGCTCGCCATTCGAACGGACCGGGCCCACTGGCCGGCGCACCGCCCCGCGGCCGCCTTGACACCCGCTCGGTCCGGTCCATAGATAGCGCCGCCGGCAGGCGCCCCGGCCCGCTGCCTGTGCGGGCGGAAACCGGGGAACTGCGCTAAGGCGCGGCGGGCCGGCCGGGGGCGCGTAGCTCAGCGGGAGAGCACTGTCTTCACACGGCAGGGGTCGCTGGTTCGAACCCAGCCGCGCCCACCA
>MPMX01000052.1 GCA_002238725.1 Rhodospirillaceae bacterium bin65 | reverse complement strand
TGACATGACTGGACCGGACGTCCTTCACCGCCATCGTTCCGAGCGCCGGGACGATGTGCCGGTCGATGGCGGTGCGGTAGAGCTTCTCCGTCTTCGGCTTGCAGTGGACCTTCACATAGGCGCGCATGGAGCGCGCCGCGAGATCGGCGACGGTGGGGTCCGGCTCGGGTTTCGGCGGAAACGGCTCCAGGCCGCGCTTGATGCGGTCAATGACTTCGGCCGCCTGGCGCCGGCGCTGGTCGATCGCCTTACCGGCGACGGGTCCGAGGGTGACGCGCTTGAGGCCGGCGGGTCCGCGGGACTGGACGACATAGACCTTGCGGCCGTTGCGCTGGACGCGCACGCCGAAGCCGGCGAGGTCGCGGTCCCAGTGGACGGCGTCGCTGCCGGTGGCCGGCAGGGCGGCGACGCTGCGGGTGGTGAGGCGGAGAGTGCTTCTCTTCGGCATGGCGGTCCCCGGCGGCGCTCCGAATCCGTTCGTTCAACGGGTGATGCGATCGTCGGGATTCGCGGCGATTTCGGAACCCGTCCCGATACGGCCCGGAATCATGTCATCAAACCGCAAACGCGCGGCATCAACCCGTGGGGATAGCTTAGGGACCGTGTGGCCCCAAATCAAGGGGGCGGGAACGCCGGAGGGAGAAAAAACGCTAAGTAATACGGTCAGTTAGGAACCGCGTGGCACTGGGCGGAACTGGTTGGCACCGGGAGGAAAAATGCTCCTGTTTTTGACGCGTCCAGCCGCAGCTCGCTTGCGGTACGGTCGACGTCATCCCACCGGAGCGTGACGATTTCCATCTTTCGGCATCCCGTCAGCAGCAGGAGCCGGAGCGCCGCGACAGCCGAGGCCAAATGCGGTCCCTCAGTTTCCGCGTCGAACAGCACGCGGCCGAGCCGGGCGTATTCGTCCTCGGTCAGGAACCGCTCACGACCGCTCACCTTGTAACGGCGCACCGAACGACACGGGTTGGGGCGCGTCGGGGTCATGCCCCAGGTGATCGCGAGCCCGAACATCTGCCCCAGGATGCCAACGATATGGTTGGCCTGGCTGGGCGTGTTCCGATACTTGTGGTGCAGCTTCGCGGCGTGGGACCGCTTCACCGAAGACAGCGGGAGCTTGCCCAGTTCGGGCAGGATGTAGCGGTCGAGCAGGAGGCCGTAGACCTCGATCGTGGCGGGCCGGTTGTTCGCCTCGACATGGGAATTCATGAAACGGCGCGCCAGATCGGCTACCGTCGGCACGCGTGCAGGCGACGAGGCGGGCACTTCGCCCTGCCGGATCCCGTCGATGATCCTGGCCGCCTCGCGGCGTGCGTCCTCGGTGGCTACCTCGCCGTGCGGGCCGATCACAATCCGCTTGGGCAGGCCGCGAGGTATGCGCGCCTGGGCGACATAGACCTTGCGCCCAGAGGCGTGGACCCGCACGCCGAACCCGGGCATGTCGCGGTCCCAGAATACCCTGTTGCCGCGTTCGATACTGAGTGCGTCGACTGTGGGTCCAGTCAGCTTGACGGCATCCTTTCGTCCCATCGTATTGATTCTCGTGGCCGGCGGTCCGGGCGTCTTCGGCACCGGTGATCGGCATCGCGGGTTAAGAATGTCGATGCGCCGACGCTGCCCGTACCTTGACCGGGCATTTTCCTGTCGGATCCGCCTCGATCACTCTCCGACCTGATTCCGCTAGCATTCCGTTTCTGAAAAAGAAAATGCCGTTTGCAACCGAATCCATGCAGGTTCGGCATCGGACCATCGGGCGGTGACAGGCTGCAGGGCTCCGGCCGCGTGGTCCGGCTCGACGGGAGCCGCGACCGCTCGATCTCGCGCCGACCGTGCGAGGCTCGGGAACCACGGGGTGCGACTGTCGCTGCGGTACGCTTCTTGGAGATCGAGGGAGTCAGCGCGTGGCGGCAGCTGCCGTGACACAACCCTCGCGCATGGAGTTTGCAGGTTGTCGCGCCTGTCGGCGGGACGTGCTACTCAATTCGGACAGCGGATGAGCTTGGCAAGACAGGGGCGCTTGGATGAACAAGTCGGACTTGGCGGAGCGTCTGGTGGGCCGGACGGGAATGGCCTTCGAGAGCGCCGAGGACGTCGCGGAACACCTGCCGCGCTTCATCGACAGCTACAACGAAAGGCGCCTACACTCGGCGCTCGAATACCCGAGCCCCAACCGCTACGAGGAGAAACAACCCCGCACCCCGGTCAAAACCGCCGCTTGAAACTGTCCGGCCCCAGGGGCCCACTCCAGAGGCCGCTCTTTATCTTTCGTCGCGGACCACCCTGTTCCTCAGCACGCCGATTTTCTCTATTTCGAGCTCGACGATGTCGCCATCTTCCAGATAGCGGTCCTGCTCCAGCCCGCACCCGTTGCCGATGGTGCCGGAGCCGAATATCTCGCCGGCGTGGATGGTCTCGCCGCGTGAGACGAAGGCGATCATGTCCTCGAAGCTGTGCAGCATGTCGGCGGTGCTGCCCTCGGACCAGAGCGCGCCGTTCACCTGCGCGCGCATCTCGAGGCTGTCGGGACCGGCGATCTCGTCGGAGGTGACGATCCACGGACCGAACGCGTTGCCGCCGTCGAAGCTCTTGCCTTTCGCCGGGCCGAGGAAGCCCTGCATCTCGATCAGCTGGGCGTCCCTCGCCGAGAAATCGTTGTAGATCGTGTAGCCGAATATGTGGCCGGCGGCCGCCGCTGCGCCGATGTCCTTGCCGGTGCGCCCGATCACGGCGGCCAGTTCGAGTTCGAAATCCATGAAACGGCTGTAGCCCGGCCATGTCACGGTCGCGCCTGGCCCTGCAACGCTGAACCGGTTCGACAGATAGTAGACCGGCTGGGACCGGTAGACCGCCGGGATGTCGTTCGACGGCTGCAGATCCGGAACCGGCTCGCCCGCCAACCGGGCCTTGAGCTTTTGCATGCCGGCCGGCGCCTGCCTGATGTGACCGGGGAATACGGAAAAGTCGCGAATCTGGCGCGGCAGCGGCAGCGGCGCTTTGAGCGCGGCTTCATTGACCGGGACAGTGAATGCGGCCTCGTCCCCGTAACGTTCGGTCAGGCGCGCCGCCGATTCGAGCCCGGCGGGTCCGGCGTCGATCAGATCCAGCATCGTACGGAACGGTTCGCCATCGCCGCCATCCGCGCGGGCAGCCCCCGCAAGATCGAGAACCCGGGTTTCGCTGTCGATGACGGCGCCGACGCGCAACGCACCTCCCGAACGGTATGTCGCAAGTTTCACAGGCCGGATACGCCCCTGTTGTTCAGGTGTCCGTGACGTGCCGGTCCGCGTCGGGAAAGGCCCCGTCGACAAGGATTTGAAGATGGTCGCGATAGGCCTCGACAGCCGCATCGGCGTCGCGTTCCAGAACGATGCCCGCCAGTGTGCGATGCTCTTCGGCGATCGCCAGCGGATCGAAGGACGCCACCAGTTTGTGGCGGTATCGATAGCCCTGATCGTGCAGGACGCTGTGAAGATTGAGTATGCGGACCGATCCGCAGGCGGCGATCAGGGAGGTGTGAAAATTTTTGTGAACCTCGTCCAGTTCCTGGGCCACGGCGCGCGCGTCCCGCGGCGCCCGCTCAAGGAAACGGACGAGGCGGTGAAGGGCGCCGACGATTCCTGCCTCCCAGCGGTCGTCGCCGTTCGCGATCGACAGTCGAAGCGCTTCGGTCTCGAGCGCGGCCCGCGTTGCAAGGATATCCTCCAGGTCGGCCCGACTCATCGCAGCCACGCGGAAACCGCGCTGTTCCACGGCGACGACCAAGCCCCGCGCGAGCAGCCGCGACAGGCCTTCGCGCAAGGGCGTCGGCCCGATGCCAGTCCGCTCGGCCAGGTGGCGTATGTGAAGGCGCGAACCGGCCTGAAGCCGGCCGGAGAGGATGTCGTCTCCGACCACCTGCGCCGCCCTGTCCGCCAGCGTCGTTCCCGGATGTCCGTCCATTCGATCCTGCAGAATGGAAATTCCTCAGGACAGATTATCGATTTTTTTAATTTTGTACACTATTATATTGCTTTACATATTTTATGGCGGTCCCTACGCTGGCGGTCGGCGATGATCGTTTCAGCCGATTGCAGTGCAGCGAAGCCGGTCGCCGGGCCCCGCTCGGCCGGATCGGGCAACCTGGAGGAAGACAAAGCCATGGAACGCATTTCAAGACGAAAAATGCTGGCGGCATCCGGCGCGGCCGGTGCTGTCGCGGTCACGGCGATGCCTTCGTGGGGCGCCTCCTTCAAGATCACGGTCGCGGCCGGCCATCCGCCGCACTTCCTGTGGGTCAAGCTGCTGAAGGAATATTTCATCCCGGAGGTGGACAGACGCCTGAAAGCCGGCGGCAAGCACAGCATTTCGTGGAATCAGGGCTACGGCGGCACCATCGCCAAGATCGGCGGCGTGCTCGAAGCGATCGAGGAAGGTCTGGTCGAAATGGGCTTCGTCGGCACCATCTTCGAAGCCGCCAAGATGCCCCTGCAGAATGTCAGCTATGTCAGCCCGTTCGGCTCGGCCGATATCGGCGCAGTGACCGGCGCGATCGGCGCCCTGCAGCAGGAAATTCCGGCGATGGGCAAGGCCTGGGAGGCGCGCGGCCAGCGCTACCTGGCCGGCGCGGCGCTCGACACCTACCATCTGTGGGCCAAGTTCCCGGTGCGCAGCCTGGACGACCTGAAGGGCAAGAAAATCCTCGCGCCGGGGCCGGCAGCGAACTGGATCAAGGGCACCGGCGCGGTCGCGGTCGCCGGCAACCTGCGGACCTACTACAATGACATCAAGACCGGCGTGGCGGACGGCGTCGTGGTGTTCACCACCGGGGCCTGGGGGTCCAAGGTGTTCGAGGTCGCGCCCTACATCAACAAGTGCAATTTCGGCTCCCAGTTCGCCGGCGGGCTGTCGGTCAATCGCGACAGCTGGAACGGCATGCCGGCGGAGGTCCGCTCGGTCCTCACGGCGGTGAGCGCCGAATACGGCAAACGGTTCGCGGCAGCGAAGGGCGGCGCCGCGGCAGCGCTGGAGGGCAAAATGGTCGAGGGCGGTGCCAAGCGGGTCGCGATCGATACCGCCCTGCGCAAGGAATGGGCGCACACCATCCCGAACGTGGCCAAGTTCTGGGCCAACGGCCTTGAGAAGAAAGGCCTGCCCGGCAAGGCCGTGCTGAAGGGCTTCATGGGCAAACTCAAGGCGTCGGGCGCCGACATCCCGCGCGACTGGTCCGCCGAGTAGCCGGAGGCGATCGACAGAGCAATGGCCCGGGAGGGCCCTACGACGCCGGAAGCGATTGGCGACGGTTCCGGGAACCGGGTTGCGCGCACATTTTTACGCGCAATCGCGGCGATGAACGCATTGGGCGGCGTGTGGATCGCCGCCCTGATGCTTCTGATCAACGCCGACGTGTTTGCGCGCGAGGCGTTGACGGCGCCAATCCGCGGCATTTCCGAGCTGGTTGCCATGTCGATCGTCGGCATCGTCTTCCTTCAAATCGCGCACACACTCTGGTCGGGGCGGATCACCCGATCCGATTCGCTGCTCGACCGGCTGACGCGCGCGCGGCCGGCTGCCGGGCACGGGCTGGACGCCCTGTTCCATCTGGCCGGCGCCGCCGTGATGGCGGTCCTGTGCTGGGCCAGCCTGCCCTATTTCAGCCGCGCCCTCGAGGAGGGCGAATATGTCGGCGCCCTCGGCGACTTTACCGCGCCGACCTGGCCGATCCGGCTGATCATCCTGATCGGCAGCGGCGCAACCAGCGTCACCTTCCTTGCGCTCGCGGTTCGCGGCGCGCGGCGCGCCATGAGGCGGAGCCTGCCGTGACGGCGCTGGATATCGGCTGGATCATGCTGGCCGCCATGCTGCTGCTGATCTGGCTGGGCATGCATGTCGGCGTTGCGCTCTCCCTGCTGTCGGTCGTCGGCGTCTGGCTGATGCGGGACAACTTCGTACTGGCGGCCAAGTTCCTCGCCCTTTCGGCCTACGACGCCATCGCCAACCATATCTTCGGCGTCGTGCCGCTATTCGTCCTGATGGGCCTGCTCATCAGCATGTCGGATATCGGACGCGACATGTTCCAGGTCGCGAACCAGCTGCTCGGCCGTGTCCGCGGCGGTCTGGGGGTCGCGACCGTGGCGGCAAACGCGGTGTTCGCGGCGATCACCGGCATTTCCATCGCCTCGGCTGCGGTGTTCACCAAGGTCGCCATTCCCGAGATGCTGAAGCTCGGCTACACGGCGCGCTTCGCCACCGGCGTCGTCGCAGGCTCCAGCGTGCTCGGCATGCTGATCCCGCCCAGCCTCCTGCTGATCGTATACGGTTTCCTGGCGGAAACCTCGATCGGGTCCTTGTTTATCGCGGGCATAATCCCAGGGCTGCTGCTCAGCCTGGCTTTCGCGCTGCTGATCGTCGTGCTGGCCAAGCGATTTCCGGCGTTCGTCGGCGCGCCGAAGAATGTTGCCGGCGGAGTCGCCACCGATGGCGGGCCGCCGGTCGGCATTCTTTCGATGGCGCCGGTCGTCGGCCTGATCGTGCTGGTGCTCGGCGGCATCTACGGCGGTTTCTTCACGCCGACGGAGGCCGGCGCGGTCGGCGCGCTGGGCGCCCTGCTGCTGGCCCTCGGCCGCCAGAGGAAAAAGGCGCCGATCGGCCTGCCGGAATATTGGCGCGTCCTGATCGAAACCGGGCACGTCACGGTCTCGATCTGCTTCCTGCTGATCGCGGCGAGCATCTATACGCGCATGCTCGGCCTGGCCGGCATACCGCAGTTTCTGGTCGGCCTGATCGAAACGGCGGATCTCGGCTTCGCCGCCTTCCTGGCGATTTACGTGCTGCTGATCCTGGTGATGGGTACGGTGCTGGATTCGACCTCGATCATGCTGGTAGTGCTGCCGCTGGTCCTGCCGATCGCACAGGCATTCGGCGCGGACTTGGTCTGGTTCGGCATCGTCACGGTCCTGGCGGTGGAGATCGGCCTGCTGACCCCGCCGCTGGGCATCGCCGTCTACGTGATCAAATCGACGCTGAACGATCCGGCAATCCGCCTGGGCGATATTTTCGCCGGCGCCGCGCCGTTCGCCGCGATCATGCTGGCCGTTCTGCTGCTGGTTATCTTTTTCCCGTGGCTCAGCCTTGCGCTACTCTGATCCCGCCCGCCGTTCCGGAGGAACTGCCCGATGACACGCAAGATTGTCGACATCTCCATGCCGCTGGAGAACGACGTGATCTCCGACCCCCAGCCCTACAGCCCGAAGATCACCTATTTCGACCACCATCAGTCCTATGAGCAGATGGCGCCCTTCTTTCCCGGCCTGAAGAAGGAGGACCTGCCGGACGGCGAGGCCTGGGCCGTGGAGATGGTGCAGCTCATCACCCATAACGGGACGCATCTCGACGCGCCCTATCACTTCGCCTCGACCATGAACAAGGGCGAGCGTGCCATCACCATCGACGAGGTGCCGCTCGACTGGTGCATGCAGCCCGGCGTCAAGCTGGACTTCCGCCATTTCGACGACGGCTATGTCGTGACCGCGGACGATGTCGCCGCAGAACTGGAGCGGATCGGCCACGAAATCCGGCCGCTCGATATCGTCGTGGTCAACACCCGCGCCGGTTCGGCCTACGGCGAGGATGACTATGTCGATGCCGGCTGCGGCATGGGCTACGACGCCACGATGTATCTGCTGGAACGCGGCGTGCGTCTGACCGGCACCGACGCCTGGAGCTGGGACGCGCCCTTCACCTATACGGCAGAGCTCTATGCCGAGAGCGGCGACGCCTCGATCATCTGGGAAGGGCACAAGGCCGGGCGTGACATTGGCTATTGCCACCTGGAGAAGCTGCACAATCTGGAAGCGCTGCCGGGTGACGGCTTCACGGTGTGCTGCTTTCCGGTCAAGATTCGCGGCGCCTCCGCCGGCTGGACCCGGGCCGTCGCGATAATGGAAGACTGAACGGTTCGCATCAAAACCGCATTCGCCTGCTGTTCGGAATGCAGCTTCGACGCCGACTTGCGTGCTGGAGTACCGATTTAGAAGAGCAGCGTGCGGCCGAAATCCGACGCCGGCTAACACTGGAGTAAGAGCCGGGGAGTAAGAGCCGCCGGCAAGAATTACGTGATGGATTCGGATCGCGACGTGGCCGTCTCGCCATCTGATATCGTGATGGGCGTGGCGCTGGCTGATGCAGTCCCCATCGCGCTTGATCGCCGGATTGCCGAAGTTCGCCATTTATCATGTATTATCAATACCTTATGATTAAATTGCCTGCGGGACAGCGAAGACGGGGGCCACGACTCGGCGGAAACCGCCTGGGCGAGTTTTCCAGTATACGAAATAACGACAACTCTACTGTACGTATGTTGTTCGGCGTGTAGGTTGAACGCTGATCGGCACGCTAGCTCATTGATTTTGCGCAATCCCATAGGATCAGGCCTGGATGCCGAACAACATACGGTGGCCGCGTGCCGACTACCCGGATACCTGCGCGATCCTGTTCGCGATGCGGTTGGCGGCGGACTTGAGCGGGTCGTTGGCGAGATGGGCGCAACGGGCGGTCATGTGCACGTTGGTGTGGCCGAGCAGCTTGCCGATCATCGGCAGCCCCTCGCCGACGAGCAGGCCTCCGCTGGCGTATCTGTGCCGAAAACCGTGAGTCGCGCGTTGCGGCGGTCCTGCCTCCGCGACAGGTAGGTCGCAGGGGAACCTCAACAATCCGATGACGAAGTCATGGAAAGCCAACAGCAGTCGGGAGTTTGAATTCGACCGATTACGGCGCGATGACGGGGGGCCGCGCCCACTTCTTCGGATGTAGCGAAGAATCGAGGAATTCCACAGAGTTGAGCGGGTCCTCGCCGGATCGAACCGCCTTGGATTACGTAATTACCCCGCAAAACGCGGAAATCGCACGGTGCATGCGAAAGGCGGTGAGATTATGTGCCGGCAAGATTTGGTCAGGTCGAAACCCCGGTTATCAGCGCCTGCGCCGTCCTCGCAGCGCTCGCCGCCTCGCGGCCTGGACTTCCGCCTTGGCATCCTCTTCGTCGCGTGCAGCGAACAGCCACTCGATGAATACGTTGGCAATAGGAGCCGCCTTCACCTCATTGCGGCAGACCACATAGTAGTTGTCGATCGCAGGAACCGTCTGGTCGAAAGGAGCGACCAGGCTGCCGCTGGCCATCAGATTGCTCACAGTGCGGGTGTCGCCGAGCACCACGCCGTTGGCGTGAATGGCCGCTTCGATGGCGAGGCGGGCATCGGTCATGAAATGGTGGTCCCCGCGGCCGAGTTCGAGCGCATTGGCGGCGGTCAGCCATGTCTGCCATTCCCGTCCGTCATCGGCGTGGAGCAGCACATGGTCGACAAGGTCCTTTGCCGCGCGCAAGGGACGACCGCTCAGTAATGTAGGACTGGCCACCGGAAAGAGTTCAAGTTCCGACCACTGTCGCACCCAGCAGTCGCCCCAGCTTCCCTGGCCGTAGCGGATGCAAATGTCGATCTCGGGATCGTAGACGGCTGCCGGATCGTTCGAGCTGACGACCCGCAACCGTACCCCCGGGTACTGTTCGGTGAAGCGGCTGAGCCGCGGGATCAGCCAGAGCGAAAGCAGAGCAGGCACACAGCTGATTGCCAGGCTGCCGGCGGTGAAGGGGCGGGTCATGCGCGCCGTAGCCGCCGCAATTTCCTCGAATGCCGTGGAGACAGTCGGCAGCAGAGCGGCCGCATGCGGCGTCAACCGGAACCGCCGGGCGCCACGCTCCAGCAGGGGTATCTGCAACGCCGTCTCCAGGGCACGGATCTGATGGCTCACGGCGCCGTGGGTGACATTCAGTTCCCTGGCAGCACGGGAGACAGAACCGTGCCGCGCTGCCGCCTCGAAGGCGCGCAGTGGGTTAAGGGGCGGAAGGCGGATCGACATGCATTCCAAGCTATGTGAGAAATTTTCATAAGAAAAGCTAAATTAATGTCAATTGTTCTCGAATTTTGGGAACGCTAAGATATCCATCAACAAGGACAAGGCATTGCGGCAGGAGGAGACCGGCAACGCTTATGGACTGGGACGAGGACAAACTGGCGGCGTTGCGAAAGAAGTATTCGCACGGCCATGGGGGCGATATTTTCGATCCGGCCTATCGCCGGGTCGCCGACCGGATCTTCGATGCCAGTGGCACCCGCACGGCGCCCTATGCGGGCCTACCGGCGCTACTCGATGCGCCACTGCGAGAAATCGATCCGAAGGAGCCCGATTTCGGCGACCTTCAGGTCGCCTTGATCGGCGTTCCCATGGACTTGGGGGTGACCAATCGGCCTGGCGCACGCTACGGCCCGCGGGCGCTTCGCACGATCGAGCGCATCGGACCCTACAACCATGTCCTCGCCTGTGCCCCGGTTCATGATCTGCGGGTCGCCGATGTCGGCGATGTCCCCTTCGCCAGCCGCTACCGCCTGGAGGGCAGCCTCGAAGACATCGAACGCTACTTCGACAAGGTCCACGCCGCCGGCGTGATACCGCTCTCCGTCGGCGGAGACCACTCGATAACGCACCCCATCATGAAGGCGATCGGGCGCGACCGGCCGGTCGGCATGGTGCATATCGATGCCCATTGCGACACCGGCGGGTCCTTCGACCACTCGAAGTTCCACCATGGCGGGCCTTTCAGGAACGCGGTGCTGGACGGCGTGCTCGATCCCACCCGAACGATACAGATCGGCATCCGCGGTTCGGCCGAGTATCTCTGGGAGTTCTCCCTCGATAGCGGCATGACGGTGATCCACGCCGAAGAGGTGCCGACACTGGGCATCTCCGCTGTCGTGGAGAAAGCGCTGGAGGTGGTCGGCGACGGTCCGACCTACGTTTCCTTCGACATCGACGGCATCGACCCCGCCTTTGCGCCCGGCACCGGCACGCCGGAGGTTGGCGGTCTGACGACACGGGAAGTGCAGGCGATCCTGCACGGGCTGAAAGGCATCGACGCGATTGGTGGCGACGTCGTCGAGGTGGCGCCGCAATACGACTCCACGACCAACACGGCGCAGGTCGGCGCGCAGATGCTGTTCGAGATTCTCAGTCTGATGGTGTTCAGCCCGTCACTTGCGTGAAGGCCGGCAATGGAACGCTCCACCGAAGTGGCGATGAAGAAGTCCAATCGATCGGGTCACGCCGGATGGCCACAACAGGAGCAATGGAGGTAGCGGAAAAATGAACAAGCGCATCGCCGGAAGCGGCATCGGCCGCCGTAGCTTTATGGCAACAGGGCTTGCAGGAGCCGGGATCCTTGCCATGCCCAATGTCTTGAAGGCCCAGGGCCGCTCGCTGAAAGTCGGCGTCTATGGCGGCTACTTCAAGGAATCCTTCGACAAGCACATCTTTCCCGAATTCACCAAGGCCACCGGTATCGCCGTCGAGTCGGTGGCGGAGCCGACCGGAGAGGTCTGGCTGGTCCAGTTGGCGCAGGCCGCCAAGGCCGGCCGCGCACCCGCCGACGTATCGATGATGTCCCAGGTCGCCATGCTCAAGGGCCAGGCGATCAACCTCTGGACGGGCCTCGATCGGGCGCGCATACCCAACAGCGACAACCTGATCGGCAAGTTCATCAACAGCTATCCCGACGGTCGGGTTGCCGGCATCGGCGCGGTCGCCTGGTACATTACACTGGTGTCGAACACCAAGGTATATCCGAAGGCGCCGACCTCGTGGGCCGCACTCTGGGACCCCGCGAATCGGAACCGACTGGGCCTGCTCGCCCTGGTCTCCAACTCTTTCCTGCTCGAGGTTACGGCCAAGACCTTCATGGGCGGCACCGAGGCCCTGAACAGCGAAGAAGGGCAGCTCAAGGCTTTTGGCAAGCTGGCGGAAGTGAAGCCGAACGTACGCCTCTGGTACCGAGACGAAGCGCAGTTCGAGCAGGCGCTCAAGTCGGGAGAAATTCCCATGGGGCAGTACTATCACGACGTCACGGGCCTGGCGGCAGCCGACGGGCATCCTGTGCGCTCGACTTTCCCCAAGGAGGGCGGCATCCTGGACAGCGGCTGCTGGGCGCTTTCGCGCGCCTCGAAGAAGGTCGACGAAGCGCACGTCTTCATCGACTACATGAGCCAGCCGTCGATTCAGGCCACCATGTCCCGCAAGGTCGGGACGGCGCCGACGGTGAAGCGCAACCTGCTCGATCTGTCGGACGACGAGTTCGCCTCCGTCTCCTCGGAGATCGACCCCATCGTCCCGCGCTACGACCTTTACCAGGCCAGGTCCGACTGGCTAAATCAGAAGTGGACCGAGTTGATCGTCGGCTGAGCCGCTGCTCGCGAGAAAACCGATGACCCCTGGAAGGCGCGTCGGCAAGGAGCGCCGGGCAACCACGGGGCTGCCATGTCGGCACTCACCCTTGAGGGCGTAACGAAGCGCTTCGGCTCGCTCGTCGCGGTCGACGATGTTTCGCTGACCGTCCTCAAGGGGACCTTCGTCTGTCTGCTGGGTCCCTCCGGCTGCGGCAAGACAACCCTGTTGCGCCTGATCGCGGGGCTGGAGGCGCCCAGCGCGGGGCGCATCCTGCTGGCCGGGGCCGAGGTTACCGGCCTGCCGACCCACAAGCGCGACTTCGGCATGGTGTTCCAGTCGCTGGCCCTGTTTCCGCATTTGAGCGTGCGGGACAACATCGCCTATCCGTTGCGCATTCGCGGCGCTGCGAAGGCCGAATGGGAGTCGCGGGTCGGGGAACTGCTCGACCTCGTTCACCTGCAGGACCATGGCGAGCGGCCGGTGAGCAGGCTCTCCGGCGGGCAAAGGCAGCGGGTCGCCATTGCCCGGGCGCTCGCCGTCTCGCCACGGCTGTTCCTGCTCGACGAACCACTGTCAGCCCTCGACGCCAAGCTGCGTGAAGCCATGCAGGTCGAGCTTCGCCAGCTGCAGCAGAAACTGGGTATAACGACGATCGTCGTTACCCACGACCAGCGCGAAGCCATGACCATGGCCGATCTTGTGGTGGTGATGGGCGACGGACGCATCCATCAGGCGGCTGCGCCGGTGGAAATCTACCGCAAGCCGGCCGATGCCTTCGTCGCCGACTTCATCGGCTCGACCAATCTGCTCGACATCGCCGCCAGCGGCAGCAGCCAGGCCCTGTTCGACGGCGTCCCCCTTCCTGGCGTCATCCTGCCAGCCGGCGTTCAGCGGGCACGTTTGTCCATAAGGCCGGAGGACGTGCGGCTGACAGACCCGGCGAATGCCACACTGACAGGGCGCGTGACCTTCCTGCGCGATCTCGGCGGCACCGTCGAGACATTCGTCGAGGCGGCCGATACCACGATCGTCGCCGTCTCGACGCGCCGCGAGCAAACGCAGGTCGCGGCCGGAGAACAGATCGGCATCCGGCTTCCTGCCGAAGCGTGCGTGGTCCTGACGCGATGAGGCGGGAGCCGGCCCGAACCTTTTCCGACCTTCTGCCACTGCTGTTCCCGGCGGCCGTACTGGTCGTCTTTTTCGTCATTCCCTTCGGAATCATGGTCGCCGTCAGCTTCTTTCGCCGGCAGCAGGGGGGCTTCTATACCGTCGACTTCGTGGTCGCCAACTACGAGCGCTTCTTGACGCCCTTCTTCGGCAGCGTGCTCGGCTTCTCATTGTTCCTGGCCATGGCCGTGGCCGTCTGCTGCGTGGTCGTTGCCTTACCCTTCACGAGCTTTCTCTCCGGCTGCAGCCGTCGGGTGCAGGTCGTGTGGCTGGTCGGCATTCTGGCCATTCTCTCCCTGTCGGAGGTGATCATCGGCTTCGCCTGGTCGACCCTGTTCTCGCGCACCGCCGGCATCGGCAACCTGCTGGCCGCTCTCGGCCTGATGGAAGCTCCGAAGGCACTGTTGCCGGGATTCGGCGCCGTGCTGACCGGCATGATCTATCAGGCCCTGCCCTTTACGATTCTGTTGCTCTACCCCTCGCTGATGCGCCTCGACCCGTCGTTGCTGGAGGCGGCGCGCACGCTCGGCGCCTCCCCGCTGCGCGGCTTCGTCTCGGTCGTCGTTCCGGCGCTGCGACACACGATTGCCGCCACCCTGATCATGGTGTTCGTTTTCGCTCTGGGATCGTATCTGCTGCCGCAGATCCTCGGCCGCCCGCAGCACTGGACCCTGTCCGTTCTGATCACGGATCAGGCGATCTACCAGTCCAACATGCCGTTCGCCGCGGCCATGGCGGTCTTCCTGGTGCTGATTTCGTTGGCCCTTGTGGGCCTGGTCCTGCTGGTCGGCGGCCGGCGGGAGGCCGCGTGATGAAGGACTGCGGGGCATGACGGTAACCTGGCTGCGCCGGTGCTACATGGCTCTGGTCGCGTTCTTCCTGGCAGCGCCTCTCGCGGTCGTTGCCGGTGTCTCGGTGAACGAGAAGAAAACGCTGCTGTTCCCGCCCCGGGGATTTTCGCTGGAGTGGTACACCGCCATCTTCACCGAGCCGGAATGGCGCGGCGCGCTGATCGCTTCGCTCGGACTGGCCGCCCTCTCGGCCGCTCTGGCGGTGATCGTCGCTCTGCCGCTCAGCTGGTTTTTCTGGCGCCGCGTCGCGCCCTGGGCGCGCGTCTTCCAGGTCTTGGGCGTCGCCCCTTTCATGCTGCCGCCGGTGATCACCGCCCTCGGCTTTCTTTCCTTCTGGGCAACCGGCGGATTCTACGGCGCGCCCTGGACGGCTGTTATCAGCCACGCGATTTTCTTCGTGACCCTGCCGCTGGTAACCATCTCGCTGGGCTTTTCTTCTATCGACCGGTCGCTGGTCGAAGCGGCGGCCACCATGGGTGCCGACGACCGGACGGTGTTCCGCACCGTGGTGGCGCCGCTGATCGCACCCTATATGGTTTCCGGCTTCGCCTTCGCTTTCGTACTCTCGCTGAACGAGTACATCGTCGCCTATATGACCGTCGGCTTTACGATGGAAACCCTGCCGGTCAAGATCTTCAATGCCCTGCGTTACGGCTACACACCGACCATGGCCTCGGTTTCGATCTTCTTTGTTGCGATCGCCGTTCTGGCGGTAGGGCTGGTTGCGCGATACGGCGATCTGCCGAAGCTGATGGGCGCCTGGACCGGCGAGGAACGCTGATGCGAATCGCCGTTCTTCAGATGAAGGCGGTCGCCGGCGATGTCGCCGCCAATCTTGCGCGTATCGAAACAGCTGCCGTTCAGGCGGCGGCGCGCGGCGCCCGGATCCTGGTCGCGCCTGAACTGGCAACGACCGGCTACGGCGCGGGCCCAGTTATCTCCGATCTGGCCGAACCCCGCGACGGACGGCAGGTCAAGCGATTGGCCGCAATTTCCCAGAAACATGGCCTGGCCGTCGTCGCCGGATTTGCCGAGCGCGAAGGCGTAAAAATCTTTAACAGCGTTGCCTTTGCTGACGGCGACTCAGAGCCTGCGATCTACCGCAAGAGACAGCTCTACGGTGCCTACGAACGGGCCCTGTTTTCCCCGGGCCCGCTTGTGAGCACGCTCCGCACTGTGGACGGTTTCACGGTCGGTCTGCTGATCTGCTACGACGTGGAATTTCCGGAGTTGGTGCGCGCTCTCGCCTTGGCCGATGTCGATGCCGTGCTGGTGCCGACGGCCCTGCCCGAAAGCCCATTTGCGAACTTCATCGCCACTTCGGTCGTTCCAGTGCGGGCCTTCGAGAACCAGATCTTCATCGCCTACGCGAATCATGTCGGTCGGGACGATTCCTTCAGCTATGCCGGACGGTCATGCATTGTAGGCCCGGATGGCGCCACCCTCGCCGCAGCTTGCTCCAATGAGGACACTGTGATCTTTGCGGACATCGATCCCGACGCTTTTGCTTGTAGCAGGGACGCGAACACCTATCTGAGCGATCTGCGAGGAACCTTGAGTCCTTAGAGAATATCCCTGGGTTTTCCGGAACTGGCAGGCCTAAAGAATATCAGCCGCAATGCTCCCGGCGATCCGCTCCGCCGATTCATGGAGCGATTCCTCCGCCAAGTGGGCGTAGCGCGCCGTGGTTTCGATATCACTGTGGCCGAGCAGCTTGCCGATCACCGGCAGCGTCTCGCTGAGCGCCAGGGTACGGGACGCAAAGCTGTATCATATATCATGAGGCCTGTGTTTCGGTTGTCCGATATGGGTGTTGATCGGCGCCCAAGTTTGACCCGAGACGGTCACGGCAAATCAACGAGTTAGGGTGCTGATCGGCGCCCAACCTACATGCCGATCAACAGCGGGGGCAGGAAGTGAACCTACGACCTTCAGGTTTTTGAGCGAACCCGATTTCGCTCCCGCAATTCAGCCTTTCACCGGTTCGCCAGCCGTATCGCCACCTCCGCCAAAATTCTGGTGCCGGCTGCGAGGTCGGCCGGCGACGCATTCTCGGCCTCGTTGTGACTGATACCACTTTCGCAGGGCACGAAAATCATGCCGCTCGGGCAGAGTCCCGCCATGAATTTGGCGTCGTGGGTGGCGCCCGACGTCATGTCCATTTGCGGGAGCGCCTGGCTCCGGGCGGCGCTGCGAATGAGATCGCGAACCGTAGAGTCGAATTCGATCGGCGGCGCGTTCATGGTTTCGACGACCTTGACGTCGCAGTCCTGTGCCTCGGCCCGGCACACCGGTTCGACCTGGTCGCCAAGCCGGGCCAGGACATCCCGGTCGGGGTGCCGGAAATCGATCGTAAAGATAACCCGCCCCGGTATCGTGTTGGGCGAGTTCGGCGCCACCTCGAAGCGGCCGACGGTAAAGCGCACCATGTCGGCCTCGTCGAACATCAGCTCCTTCAATCTGCTGACCATGGCGACGGCGGCGGCCAGGGCGTCCCGGCGGTTCCGGCGCGGGGTGGTCCCGGCATGCGCCTCTTCTCCACCGACCTCGACCTGGAACCACCGTAGGCCCTGAATGCCCGTCACGACGCCGATGGTATTTCCAGTCGATTCCAGGACCGGACCCTGTTCGATGTGAGCCTCCACGTAGGCGGCCATAGGGGAACGAAAGTCGCGTCGTTCGGAAACCGGAGCGGCCTTGAGCGTTTCGGCCAGCGCCTGTTCCACCGTAACGCCGGCGCTGTCCCTGGTGGCCAGCACGGTTTCCAGCTGCAGGGCGCCGGCGTAGACCGCCGAGCCCATGGTGGCGGGCTGGAATCGCGCGCCTTCCTCGTTGGTCCATACCACCAGTTCCAAAGGACGCCCGGTAACAACGCCGGCGTCATTCGCGGCTTCCAGGACTTCCAGCGCTGCGAGAACGCCGAATACCCCGTCGAAATTGCCGCCGGTGGGCTGAGAATCGAGGTGCGATCCGGCGACAACCGGATCCGCCGTCGGCCGTGCGCCGGCGCGGCGGATGAACAGGTTGCCGATGGCGTCAGTGCTGGCAGTGAAGCCGTGTTCCGAAGCCCACTCGAGCATCAGGAGCCGGGCCTGCCCGTCCTCCGGCGTCAGCGCCTGGCGGTTAACGCCGCCGCGTCCCGTCGCGCCGATCGCGGCGATGTCCATGTGACGCTGCCACAGCCGGTCCTCCCGGACCGCCTCGACAACGGCGGCCACGGAAGCGGCGTCATCCGCCATGAGAATTCCCGCGGGCATTAGTGCGAAGCCCCGGGCACGGGCTCAGAGAATTCCACATTCGCCGCGGCTGAGGAATTCGCCCGCGCCCTCGCGGCCCAGCCATTCGGCGCCGTCGACGATCAGTTGGCCGCGCATCAGGACCTTCCTGACCCGCCCGGTGACCGGGCGGCCCTCGAAGAGCGAGTAATCGACCCGGCTGTGATGCTCCGACGCCCGTATCGTCCATTCCTCGTCAGGATCGAACAGGACTATGTCGGCATCGGAACCCACCGCGATCGTTCCCTTGCGCGGGAACAGGCCGAACAGCTTCGCCGGCGTGGTCGCGGTCAGTTCGACGAACCGGTTGATGGACATCCCCTGCTTGCGGACGCCGCCGTCGTACAGCAGCGGCAGCCGGGTCTCGATGCCCGGCGCCCCGTTGGGGATACGGCTGAAGTCGTCCACTCCCTGCTGTTTCGAGTACTTCATCCCATACGGCTGCTCGTTGAAGCAGAACGGGCAATGATCGGTCGAGACGACTTCCAGGTCGTTGGTCTTGAGTCCGCGCCACAACGCCGCCTGGTGCTCATGTCCGCGCAGCGGCGGAGTCGCTACATACTTCGCTCCGTCGAACTCGGGGCGGTCATACTCTTCGTCGGTCAGGAAAAGGTAATGCGGGCATGTCTCGGCATGAACCCGGATATCGATATCGCGCGCCGCCCTCACCGCGGCGAGCGCCTCGCCGGCCGAAAGATGAACGATATAGAGCGGCGCCTCTGCCAGCTCCGAAATCTGGATGGCACGGTGGACCGCCTCCCCCTCCATCAGCGATGGCCGCGTGAGCATATGCTGCTTCGGCGAGGTCCGGCCCTGCGCTAATGCCTCCTCGATCAACACCTGAATGACCGGGCCGTTTTCCGCGTGCACGCACGTCATGGCGCCCTGCCCGCCGGCGACGCGCATGGCTTTGAACAGCGCGCCGTCCTCGATCATCATGACGCCGGGATAGGCCATGAACAGCTTGAAACTGGTGACACCCTCGCCGGCGATCAGCGTCTTCATGTCGACGAGAGTCTGGTCATTGACCTGGTTCAGAATCACGTGTGCACCGACATCGACGCAGGCGCTTTCCCGCCGTCTGTGCCAATCTTCCAGGCCAACGAGCGGACTTTCTCCGGGGGGTTGATTGCAGAAGTCCACCACTGTGGTCGTACCGCCGAAGGCAGCCGCCTTCGTGCCCGTGCCAAAGGTGTCGACGGTTCTCGCAACGCCGAAATCCCAGTCCAGGTGTGTATGGACATCGACGCCGCCGGGCAGAGTCAGGAGACCGCTCGCATCGTGAATTTCGACATCGTCGCCGACGGGGATGTCCGTGCCGATGGTGTGCACGCGGCCATTCTCGATCAGGATGTCAGCAGTGTAGTTGTCGACAGCGGTGACAACGTGCGCATTCTTGACCAATACGGTTGCCATTTTCCCCTCCGGTTTCCTCCCCGCCCAAAGATTAGATTCCGCCCGTGTGCGTTGAGGCATCGGGATCATGGATGCAAGCTGGCCGGATCAATATTGGCGCCTCCCGTGTCGTTGCCGCTCGGTGCACGATCATTCGCTGCACATGGTCGGGAGAGCTTGCCGTAGCAGTTGATCATGACGCGCATGCTGGTGCCTTGCTGCCGACGCCTGGTGCAATCGTGCTCCGCCGTCGACATTCCAAGGCCTTTTGAATGCCCCGAGTGCTCATATGGTCTGCTCCGAAACTGATCGAGAGGGTCAAGGAATTGCTGAAGTCGGTCAAGTCCGAGGAATGCTGGATTGGCACCTAACAACAGGCTGAGTGAGAATTGTATCAGTGATCGCGGAGGTCCTCTGTCCCGTCGTCCCGTTGCATGTCACGGCCCGCCACTCCGAGCGCGCCTTCGCCCAGCAATCGCGTGCAGGTGGCATCGGAATAAGACAGCTCCCGCTTCAGGACATCGAGGGTATCGGCGCCAAGTGCGGGGGCTCGATGCCGTACGGAACCAGGCGAATCGGAAAGGCGCGGCACGACATCGGGCATGCGGTACTCTCCGAGTTCGTCATCCTGCACCCAGCCGTAACCGCGGGCGGCGAGATGGGGGTCTGTCGCCAGGTCGGCAACATTGTTGATGGGACCGGCGACAAGACCTTGGTTTTCGAAGCTTTGAATGAGGTTCTCGCGGGTTTGCGACCGTGCCCAGTCGGCGAACTCACGGCAGATCAGCTCCCGGTGTTTCGTTCGCGATGCACTGTCGGAATAACGATCATCGGTGAGCCAGTCGGAACGATTTACAAGCCGCGCCAGGCGCCGAAACTGTTCGTCGTTCTGTACCGAAACGCAGACCCACCGGTCGTCGCCGGTCAGGAAGTGGCCGGTCGGCGCGCCTCCCAGGCTATGATTCCCGCTCCGGCTCCAGACCTCCTGCGAGAGGTCGAAATAGCTCAGGAGTGGCGCGGTCATTCTGAATGCAACGTCGTAGAGCGCGATATCCACGGACTGGCCGCGCGCACCGGGAACCCTGTCCCGACCGTAGAGCGAAAGAACGGTGCCGAGCGCACCGGCGACGCCGGTCATGAAATCGCAGACGGGAATGGAGCCGCCTGCCCGCATGGGCGGTCCGTCGGCTTCACCGGTCAGGTCGCTCAGGCCGCTGAACCCCTGGGCAATGGGATCGTAGCCGCCTTCCGACGCCTTGGGACCGGTACGACCGAAAGCGCTGACGTAGACGACTACCAGGCCGGGAAGGGAAGCCTTCAGGCTCTCCTCGGTGAATCCCCATTTTTCCATGGTACCGGGTCGAAGACTGTTGATGAGCACATCGCAACGGGCAATCAGCTCGCCGAGCACGGTTCGGGCCGAGGCCTTGTCGAGGTCGAGCACGACGGACTTCTTGTTGCGGCCATTGATCCTCCAATACAGGCTCTCACCGTCGACCATCGGCCCGAACTGGCGGAGGATATCGCCGCGACCGGGTCTTTCGACCTTGATAACCTCGGCGCCGAACTCGCCGAGCAGCGTGCCGATGAAGGGGCCGGCGACGAGTTCTCCCAGCTCGAGAACCTTGAGACCGGAAAGAGGCGGCTTGGTCATCGATCGTTCGCTGCCATCTCGAGTTCAGCGGTCATCGGTACTCGATCGCACGTTCCGGAGAACAGTCTTCCGGTTTCCTGCCCCTGTCTGCATCCTGATATCCCCAGGAGTTCTGATTAGGCCTTCCCCTGCCGTTCCCTGGCCTGGCGGATGAACTCGATTGCCGTGTCCGTCGAAATCACCGGGGCGAAGAACATGTCGAGACGCTCGAGGGTCGGCGCTTCGTCCTGTTCCCGGCCGCAGCCGCAGGCGTCGCCGATGACGATGGGCATATATCCCATATCGCGGCAGCTCCGGGCCGCCTGCTCGATGCACCAGTCGAGGTGGAAGCCGGACAACAGGACGGTTCGGACGCCCCGCATGTTCAGATAGCTCGAGAGCATGGTGCCGAGGAACACGTTGCCGAGCGACGTGTAGTGGATAATTTCGTCGTGCGGCCGCATCAGTTCCTTGATTTCCGCGACCGTGTCGCAGTCCCTCGCCTTCTGTTCGTCGGTCCAGTCCTCCTTTCCGGAGGCCCAGTAGCCGTACTGCGACTTGTCCATCGGCGATTGCGGGAAGCCTTGCCGAAAGATTTCGTAGCGGGTGAAGAACAGGTGCATCCCGGCGTCGCGGCCGGCGTGAATCAGCTTGACGGTGTTGCCGAGGGCGCCGCCGGGCAGCCGGGTTCGCTCCCACAGCCGTTCGTGGGCCTGCGCACCGAAACTGCTCAATATGCTGTTGGAATATCCGATCGCCAGATACGCAGTAGGCATGGCAAAGATTTCCGCAAAGTCGACACCTGTCCATTGCGGATGAAGTTCGGGAATTTTCGATCTCCAACTTGTCTTCTGCTCAGGAATCATCGCTTCCTCCTCTGGATCGACGTTCTTTGAGATTGCGCACACCGGCGGCGGCGCGTTTTTCCTCGAGAATTTTTCGGTAGCTCTGGTGTTCTTCGTGATCGGCCATCCCGAGATAGAACCGCCGAACACCGTCGTCGCGGGCCAACTCCCCGGCGGGACCTTCGGAGACGATCCGGCCGCCCTCCATCACATAGGCGTATTGAACGATGGAAAGCGCCATGTGGGCATTCTGCTCGGCCAGAAGGATGGCGACGTCTTCCTCGCGGTTGAGGCGGTGGACGATCTGAAAAATCTCCTTCACCAGCAGCGGCGCCAGCCCCATGGAGGGTTCGTCCAGGAGGATGAGCTTCGGACGTCCCATCAAGGCCCGGCCGATCGCCGTCATCTGCTGTTCTCCGCCGGACAGGTAGCCGGCCTTGAGTTCGCGGCGCTCCGCGAGACTCGGGAAATACTCGTAGACCCGTTCGAGATCGTTCCGAACCCTCTCGCCCCAGGTCTGCGCATAGGCTCCGGCACGAAGGTTCTCCTCGACCGTCAAATGTTCGAAGAGCCGCCGGCCCTCCAGGACCTGGACGATTCCAAGCCGCACGATGTCGGCAGGATCGAGCTTCAGGGTGGAGCGTCCGAGAAACTCGATCGCGCCGTGGGAGACCTCACCGCGTTCCGCCCGCAACAGGTTCGACACCGCCTTCAACGTTGTCGACTTCCCCGCGCCGTTGGCCCCGAGAAGGGCAACGATGCCCTTCTCGGGGACGGTGAGCGAGACGCCCTTGAGGACATGGATGACGCCATCATAGTAGACCTCGACATCCTCGATCCTCAGTACGTGCGTCACGGCATCACTGCTTGGTCTGTTTCTTGTACTCTGCGGCGGCCCGCTCGATCTCGGCCCGGACCACGTCCTCATAGGGCGGAACCCACCCGGAAATCGTGGTCCATTTCTTGCCGTCCCACCGCTGGAAGAGCTGCGGCTCTATACCGCCGTGATAGGCCGCGGAGAACACGAGCTCGGGCAGCAATCCTTCCGCGCCGAGTTCCTTGAGCCTCGCCTTGTCCAGCTTGATCATGCGGAAGCCGTCGCGCACCTTCTTGCCGTCTAGCGGCATGCCGGCGCTCTTGATGGCGTTGCGGAAGGCTTCGACGATGATGATCCCGGTCAGCACCCCGCGGTTATAGGCAACCGTGCCGACGCGCTCCATTTTGATGTTGCCTTTGCCTTTGCCGTGAACCTTCTTGATGATTTCCTGGATCACGGGGAAATCGCGGCCGACTCCATGATAGTTGGCCGAGACGTAGCCCTTGGCAAGATCCCCTGCTGGCGAGACATCTTCCTCGGAACCGCACCAGAGCGTGCCGACGAATTTCTCGATGGGGAAGCCGACCTTCTTCATCTCGGTCATCGGGACGTTGCAGGACTGGCCGTAGTTCCATTGAATCGCCCAGTCGGCCCGGAACCGGCGTGCGATGTCGACCCAGGCGGCGCTCTGCTCCAGTGCCGGCCAGGCAAGGGGCCAGGACTTCCATTCGAAGCCGTATTTCTTGGCCAGTGCATCGAAGATCGGGAAGGGCTGGCGGCCGTAGGCGTTGTCCAGATGCACGAAGGCGATCTTCTTGCCCTTGAGCTTGGCCTCGCCACCCTCCTTCTGAGCGATGTAGCGAATGGTCGATGCGGCCTGAGACCAGAAATTCAGGATGACCGGGGAGAGATAGGGAAACGTCTTTCCGTCCGTCGATTCCGATCGCCCGCCGGCAAGGTTGATGCCGAGCACCTTGTCTTCCGTAAGCCGCTTGGACAGTGCGAATATCACCGGGGTGCTGTTCGGGTAGACGATCTTCCATTTGCCCCGGAACCGCTCGTAGCATTCCAGAGCGCGCGGCGTCTTGTAGCCGAACTCGCATTCCTCCCATTTGATCTTGACGCCGTCGATGCCGCCGTTGGCGTTCACCAGCGCGAAATAGTCCTGCTGGCCCGAGCTCACACCGCTCGCGGCCGACGCGAAAGGTCCGGTCCGGGTCACCAGCATCGGGTGATAGATTTCGCCCTCTGCGGCGAAGCTGGTCTGCGTCGGTACTGTCGCCGATACCGTCGCGAGCACGCCCGCGGCCAGAACTCCGGGTGCGAGTGCCGCGGAAAGGCGTATGGATGCGCATTTCATCAACATGTCTACCTCCTGTTTACATGCCGTTTCATTACGTACGAAGTCGAACCGGCCAGTCGGCCGATCCTTCAGCTTGCCCGCGAACGCCACGCCGGTTCATGTGCGCACCGCCGACCCGAACCGAATTTCGAAACGCGCCGATAACCGGCGCCAGATGTGGGCCAGTCCCAGGGGTTCGAAGATCAGGAAGAGGACGATCAAAACGCCGAATAAGACATGCTCGGCGTTCGCGAGCACGGCGGCGGATACGATCTCGCCGCCGACAATTCCGTACAGGTTGTGCATTCCGATGCTGATCGCGATGGGCAACAGCGCGATGAATGCAGCGCCGAGGTAGGATCCGAGAATGCTTCCGAGGCCGCCGATGATGATCATTCCCAGGAGTTGGATCGAGAGCTCGAGCTCGTACTCCTGGACGTTCGCCGCCCCGACCCAGGCGAAGACGACAAGGGCGCCGGCGATCCCGCCGTAGAATGCCGACA
>MPMX01000051.1 GCA_002238725.1 Rhodospirillaceae bacterium bin65 | reverse complement strand
CGCTGCGCTCCGTCCGGGGCGGCAACGAAGGGTGCGTCGGGAGCCTGCCCTGAGCGAAGCCAAAGGGGCGGCCGGTCCGATCGGGCGACTCCGGTCCCCGGACCGCGGTCCGGGACAAGCCGCTCCGTCCGGCGCGGTCAAAGACTGCACCATATGGCCTTCCGTCAACCATTCTGGATAAGCCCCGTTTCAAACCCTCCCCTGCACAAGTTCGAGCCGGCGCGGCTCCAGGCTTTAACGCTCGGCCGCAGCGGGGAGAGCGCCTGACGGGCGGATGGAAGGCCGCCTTCCGCCCCCGGGTCCGCCGGTGTATCCTCTGGCCGGCTCAACGAGCGAGGGCGCCATGTGGACGACCGAGCGGATAGCGGAGCTGGTGCAGCCCGGCCGGGTGCACCGGGACGCCTATACCGATCCGGCGATCTTCGACCTGGAGATGGAACGGATCTTCGGCCGGGCCTGGCTTTTGCTCGGCCATGACAGCCAGGTCCCGCGCGCCGGCGATTTCGTCACGACGCAGATGGGCCGGCAGCCGGTGCTGATGGTGCGCCAGCGCGACGATGGCGTGAAGGTGCTGTTCAACCGCTGCGCCCATCGCGGATCGACCGTCTGCAGCGCCGCGAGGGGCGCGGTTACGCAGTTCGTCTGCCCCTATCACGGCTGGACCTACGGTCTGGACGGCGAGTTGCTCGCCGTGCCGTCGCCGGCCGGCTATGCCGAGGACCGCCATCCGCAGCGCCGCCTTGGCCTCGCCGAGGTGCCGCGCACGGAAGTCTATCGCGGCTTCGTCTTCGCCAGCCTGGCCGCAGACGGCCCGTCGCTCAGCGATTTTCTCGGCCCGCTGCGCTCGTCCTTCGACGATCTGGTCGACCGGGCGCCGGACGGCGAAGTCGAGGTCGCCGGCGGCGTCTCGCGCCACGCCTATGACGGCAACTGGAAATTCGTGCTGGAGAACCATCTGGACACGATCCATCCGCGCTATGTCCACGCCTCCTCGATCGCCGCGGCCAACGCGCAGGACGATAGCCGGCCGACCGACGGCGCCGGCGAGGTCGGCGTGCGCCAGATGCGCCAGAACGGCGCGCCGAACGAATTGTGGGAAGGCATCGGCCTGTGGGTCGCCGGGCGCGGCCACGGCTACATGGCCGACTATCACGACGACGAGAAGCTGGTCGCGGCGTCGGACGATCCCGTCCACGTCGAATACCAGCGCCGCATGGAGGCGGCCTACGGGCCGGACCGGGCGCGGAATATCCTGTCGGTCACGCGCTGGAACTCCATCGTGTTTCCGAACGTCTCCTTCATGAGCCAGTTCGGCCAGCTGCGCATCGTGCGCCCGGTCGCCGCCGGCCGCACGGTGCTCGACACCTACGTCTTTCGCCTCAAGGGCGCGCCGGAGGAGATGTTCCGCCGGGCCGTCGCCTTCGCCAACGTGGTCAACGGCACCGGCTCGCCCGTATTGACCGACGATCTGGAGGTCTACGAGCGGCTCCAGACCGGCCTCGGCGTCGACGGCAACGAATGGGTCGATACCGGCCGCGGCCTCGGCCGCGACGTGCGCGATGAGGGCAATGGCCTCGA
This sequence comes from Rhodospirillaceae bacterium bin65, assembly GCA_002238725.1. Classification (GTDB taxonomy): domain Bacteria; phylum Pseudomonadota; class Alphaproteobacteria; order Bin65; family Bin65; genus Bin65. The sequence continues at coordinate 22,971 of MPMX01000051.1, read as the reverse complement.
CCGCGGCGGCACCGGCACCAGCGAGATCGCCGTGCGCAACCAGTTCCGCGCCTGGGCCGACTACATGACCGACGCCGGCGCCGCCAATACCGGCGCAACCGGTGCCGACGCCGCCGGCATGGCCGTGGCGGCGGAATGAACGACGGCGCGGTTCCCGCCGCAGCCCTGGACCGGGCGGCGGTCGAGGCCTTCCTGATCCGCGAGGCCGACCTGATCGACCGGCGCGAGTTCGAGGCCTGGCTGGCGCTCTACACCGACGACTGCCGCTATTGGGTGCCGCTGGAGGAAGGCCAGGCCGATCCGCAGCACACGGTCTCGCTGATTTACGACGACCGGAAACTGCTCGAAACCCGGGTGCGCCGGCTCGGCCATCCGCGCGCCCACGCCCAGGCGCCGCCGTCGCGCACCCTGCACACGATCGCCAACGTCGCGGTCGATCCGGAACCGGCGGACGGTCAAATCGTCGTGCGCTCCAACCAGATCGTCGCCGAATTCCGGCAGCACCGCACGCGCCTGTTCGCCGGGCGCTGTACGCACCGTCTGGAGCCGGCGGCGGACGACTACCGGATCGCCTTCAAGCGCATCGACCTGATCGATTCCGAAGGCGAGAACCGCGGCATCCCGATCATTCTGTAGGCTGCACCCGCCATGCCCCTTCCCGAAAAGCCCAACATCGTCCTCATCGTCACGGACCAGCATCGCGCGGATCACCTGGGCTGCTACGGCAACGGGATCGTCAGGACGCCGCATATCGACAGCATCGCCGCCCGGGGCCTGGCGTTCGACCGCTTCTATGTCGCCAGCCCGATCTGCATGCCGAACCGCGCGACCATCATGACCGGCAGGATGCCGAGCGCCCACGGCGTGCCGACCAACGGCCTGCCCCTGCCGCTCGAATCCGTCACCTTCGTGGACCTGCTGCGCGACGCGGGCTACCGCACGGCCCTGGTCGGCAAGTGCCATCTCCAGAACATGACTCCGATCCCGGTCGAGGACTGGAATTACCCGGCGCCGCCGCCCGGCCGCAAGCCGCCGCCGGAACTGGCCGAATCGTACCGGCGCGCGGTCGACGGGCCGGGCTACGAGGTCGAGCGGACCGAACTTTTCATCGCAGACCCGGACCGCGTCGTGGAGACGCCCTACTACGGCTTCGACGACCTTCGCCTGGTCACCCGGCACGGCGACGCCACCCAGGGCCACTACACCCGCTGGCTGTTGCAGCGGACCAACGATCCGGACGCGCTGCGCGGGCGGGCCAACGCGCTCGATCCCGCCGGCATCACCGCTCCCCAGGCCTGGCGCACCCGGATGCCGGAGGACCTCTATTCGACGAGCTATATCCGGGATGCGGCGAGCGACCTGCTGACGGAATACGCCCGAACGCCGGACCGGCCCTTCTTCATGCAGTTCTCGTTTCCCGATCCGCACCACCCCTTCACGCCGCCGGGCCGCTATTGGGACATGTACGATCCCGACGAAATCCCGGTTCCGGACTCCCTCGGCCTCGATCATGTCGATCCATCGGCGCTGTGGCAGAAATTCCACCGCGACCTGGCGGACGGCGCCGCCAAGCGCGAGCATGTCCATCCCTATGCCCTTTCGGCGCGCGAGGCGCAGGAATCGATCGCGCTGACCTACGGCATGATAACGATGATCGACGACGCCATCGGCGCGTTCCTCTCCCGGCTCGACGAACTCGGGCTGTCGAAAAACACCGTGCTGATCTTCACGTCGGACCATGGCGACATGATGGGCGATCACGGCCTGATGCTGAAACACGGCTTCGCCTATGAGAGCCTGATCCGCGTGCCGTTCATCTGGAGCGAGCCGGACGGCAGCGCGGCGGGCGGCGCCGGCGGGCGGAGCGACCTGCTGTCGGGCTCGATCGATATCGGCGCAACGATCCTCGGCCGGATCGGCCTGGCGCCGCCCAACGGCAGCCGCGGCTTCGACCTCATGGCGGCGGACGCCGCCAGCGCGCCGGTGCGCGACGCCCTCCTGGTCGAGGAGGACGACCTGCCGGTCAACTCGAACGTCGACCGCTACCTGCGCCTGCGCACGCTGGTGACGGGACGCTGGCGGCTGACCTTCTGGGAGGGAGACCCGCTGGGCGAACTGTTCGACCGCGAGGAGGATCCGCTCGAAGTGCGCAACCTGTGGAACGACCCGGCGGCGCAGGGCATCAAGGCCGAACTCCTCGAACGCATGCTGCGCGAAACCCTGCGCCACCAGGACATGGGCCCGAAGGCGGCCTGGTGCGCGTGAGGGGCGGGAGCGACCCGACTTTGCCAATCTTGACAGAGAGCGCTCTGCTGAAGGGCTGAGCCGCAAGTGGAATCCCCCTCCCCCAAGGGATTCCTCTGCGAAACGGATTCACGCCGCAAAGGATATCCTTCCCCCGCTTCAGCGGGGGAAGTCCCGGAGCGAAGCGGAGGGGAAGGGGGTGTTCCGGGCCGCCGGAGGAGTCGCCTTGCCGCGAAGCGCGCCCCGCAATGGAAACTGGCGACGCGTCACCCCCACCTGACCTCCCCCTCTGAAGAGGGGGAGGAATGGCGGCGCGGATGCGCTGCCGCCTACCCGCCCCGCGTCTCCTCGATCTGGCGCAGGATTGCGCTGCTCAGCGGGCTGCGCCGGTCCATGTAGCCTTCGAGCACGGTGAAATGGTTGAGGCCGGGCAGGTCGAGATAGGCGCCCTTTAGGCCCGCGCGGGTCCAGGCGGCGAGGAAATCCTGCGACTGGCGGTGGAACTCCGCCGATTCGCCGCCGCCCAGGGTGACGATCAGCGGCCCCGCCGCCGCCGGGATGTGCCGGATCGGGCTGTTGCGCTCGATCTCCCCGGCGTCGAGCTTCAGCTTCGGCTGGAGCCAGCTGTGCTCGAAGGGCGCGAGATCGAACAGGCCGGAGATGGCGCAGCCGCTCTTCACGACATCCCGCGGCAGGCCCCAGGCGCCGGCCCAGTCGGTCGCCATCAGCATGGCGGTGAGATGTCCGCCGGCGGAATGGCCGGAGACCGAGATCCGATCGGGATCGCAGTTGAGGCGGCGCGCGTTCCCGTAGAGCCATTTCACGGCGGCCCGGTTCTGGCGCACGATCTCGGTCATCGTCACGTTCGGGCACAGGTCGTAGTTCAGGACGGCGACGGCGACTCCGGCCTCGGCCAGCCCCTCGGCAACGAAGCTGAATTCCTTGCTGCTCAGCGAATGCCAGTAGCCGCCATGGATGAACAGGTGCAGCGGCGCGTCCGGCGCCCGGGCCGGATAGAGGTCGAGATGCTCGGCCGCGGTCGGGCCGTAGGCGATATCGAGTTCGGGCTTGAGCTTGCGCCGCACCCGCTCGCTGTTCGACAGGAAGAATTCGACGTAAATGCCGAAATTCTCGACCGAGGCCTCGACATCGTATTGCGCGTCGATCTCCGCCTGCGTGCGGAAATTGCGGTACAGGACGCCGTTCCCGGCCGCCGCTGCCGGCGCCGCCGCGACGGAAGCGCGGCGCGGCGCAGTCGCCACCGCCGTGTGCGCCGGAGCGGCCGGTTTCGGCGCCGGGGCGGCGCGCCCGGCCGACGCCGTTGCCGGGACATCCGGCGCATCGGCGCTGACCGTCAGCCGGCGCTTGGCCTCGACGGGGATGCCGCGCGCCCGGCCGCGGCGCGCCAGCCGCTCGTCGAGCGCCAGTTCGACCACCGCGGCGCCGCTGCCCCAGACCGGCCCGTAGGCATGGACGTAGGCGCCGCACCATTGCGCGCCCATCCCGCCGAGCAGCCATTCCAGATGCTTCATGCCCATATCGCCCCGGGCGTTCTCGGCATAGTCCGGCAGCAGGGCGCGAAGCTGCGCGGCGTCGCCGGCGATCAGCGCATCGAGCAGGCGGCGGTTCCAGTGGTCGTCGGCGTCGCCGGCGAAGCTGTCCTCGGCCGGGTCGATCTCGCGCCGGTGGACCGCGCCGGAGAGACCGCCGACGCCGATCAGCGCCACCCGCTTGTTCTGGTCGGCCGCGCATTGCACGGCGAGCGCCGCCAGCCGTCCGGTCAGCGCGCCGTCGTGATAGAGATTGTTGGACGCCACGGCGAGCGGCCAGCGCGACTCCGGGTTGAGCAGGTTGGCCGCCACGATCGTGCCGGTGTCGATGGGAAACCGGTCGTAGTTCACCGGCTTCGAGCGCACGCCGACATCGTCCGACTGGTCGATGCAGGCCTGGGCCAGTTCGGCGTCGATATCGAAATCGTAGGCCAGGTCGCCGAAGGCATGCCAGTTCTCGTCGACATGGATTCCGCGCACCCGCGGCCTGGTCTGCCAGAGCTGGTCGAGCACTGCGACCCACTGGGTCGAATAGACCAGCAGCACGTCCGGCCGCGCTTTTTCCAGCGAACGCGCCGCGGCTTCGCAACCCTCGAACAGGGCCTTCCAGCCTGGCGCTTCCGGCCGCAGCAAAGGCAGCGGCGTGCCGGGCACCAGGTAGGCGGCGACCACGGTATTGCCGTTGCGGCCCCGGCGCCGGCGGCCGAGCCGGCCGATCAGGTCGGCCAGGGCCGTCGCCTCGAACAGGTCGCGCCAGGCCGAGCGGGCGTCGCGCGAGCGGCGCAGCACATCGACCGCGCCGATCACGCCGCGCGGCAGCACCAGGATCACGGCGACCGAGGCCAGCCCGAGAATCAGCAACGGCTGATCGAGCCAGCCCGAAAGCAGCCGGTCGATGACCACGAAGATCAGCGCGCCGACGATCGGGCCGGACAGGCTGCCCATGCCGCCGGCGACCACGACGAAGACGAAATAGGCCGACCAGAACACGGTGAAGGCCGACGGCGGCGTGAGCGAGACCGCCTCGATAAAATAGAGGCTGGCGGCCAGCCCGGTGAGCCCGCCGGACAGGACGAAGGCGAGCAGCTTGACCTTGGCGACATCGACGCCGACGGTCCCGGCCGCCTCGGGGTCGTCGCGCACGGCGGTCAGCGCCAGGCCGATCCGGCTGTTCAGCAGGGCGCGGATGATCCAGGTGGCGAAGACCAGCAGGATCAGGCCGACATAGTACATTTCCTCCAGCGTGACCGAGGACGGTATGCGCATGCCGCCGCCGGCGCCGACCAGCTTCCATTCGTTGAAGACGGTGCCGACCGCCGCCGCGATCAGCCAGGTCGCCACGGCGAAATAAGCGCCTTCCAGGGTGAGCAACGGCATGGCGCCGAGGAAGATGATCAGCAGGATCATCACCCGGCGGACATAGGGATCGCCGAACACGTCCCACCACGGATCGTAGAAGACCAGGATCTCGTAGCCGATCCAGACGGCGACCCCGATCGCGACCGGTTTGAGCACCGCCGGGCCGATCAGGCTGGCGCGGACCGGGATCGCCAGCAGATAGGCGAAAGCGGCCGAGACCAACCCGGCGATCGGCAGCGCGACCCAGACATGGACGCCGCCGTAATAGACCAGGATGCCCATGGTGAAGCCGGCGATGCCGACATAGACCTGGTTGCCGAAGGACAGCAAACCGCAATAGCCGGCCAGCAGGTTCCAGGCATGGCCGAACACGGCGAAAACGAACAGGGTCAGCAGGAGCTGGGTGACGTAGCTGTTGGCGCCGAGCACCGGCGGCAGGAGGATCAGGACGACGAGGCCGATGCCGACCAGCGCCTTGGCGCGCCAGCCGGTGAGCCACCGGTCGAGGAAGCCGCCGAGCATCGCCCGCCTGCCTGCCGGCTACCGGCGCCGGGCGAACAGGCCCTGGGGCCTGACCGCGAGGACGAACAGGATCAGGATATAGCCTGCGACGAGCTGGGCCGACGGGCCGAAATAGGTCCCGGCCAGCACCTGGGTGATGCCGAGCAGGACGCCGCCGACCAGGCTGCCGACGATCGAGCCGAGGCCGCCGACGATCACGACGCCGAAGGCGACCAGCAGGAAGACCGGCCCGTCGAACGGCTGGAAGGTGCGCGACATGCCGACCATGACCCCGGCGACTCCGGCGATGGCGATGGCGATGCCGCTGGCGAGCGCGTTGATCTTCGGCGTCGCGATGCCCATCAGGGGCGCGATCTCGGCGTCGTCGGCCGAGGCCCGGATTGCGCGGCCGGCGTGGGTCCGCCGCAGGAACAGGTGCAGGGCGACCAGGATCGCCACGGCGATGACGAAAAAGATCAGCCGCAGGGTCGACAGGTTCAGATCCTCGGTCAGGCGCACCGCGGAATAGGAGAGCGCGTTGCGGATGATCCGGGCGTCCGACGCGAAGCCGCCGAGCAGCGCGTGGGCGATCACGATCGACAGGCCGAAGGTGACCAGGATCGGCGACATCAGGCCGAAGCCGGCCGACATGCCCTTGCGCTCCATCGACTGGACCGAGATCGCATTGAGCAGGAAGCGCTGCAGCGCATAGCCGACGCCGAACATCACCGGGATGACCAGCGCCAGCGTGATGAAGGGCGAGATCGGCACGAACTGAAGCACCAGCACGGCCAGGTAGGCGGCGAGGACCAGCATGTCGCCATGGGCCAGGTTGACCAGGCGCATGACGCCGAAGGTGAGCGCCAGGCCGATGGCGATGATCGCGTAGTAGCCGCCGAGCATGACGCCGGAGAGCAGCCCGTTGGCGATGTCGATGAAGGTCCAGTACAGGTCTTCGTTCATCCGCCCGGCCCTGCCGCTTTCCCCGCCGTTTCAAGGCCGAAATAGGCGGCCGAGACGCGCTCGCGGCCCAGTTCGTCGGGATCGCCCTCGAGCACAACGCGCCCTTCCAGCAACACGGAAACCGCCGTGGCGACCCGCATGGCCCGTTCGGTATCCTGCTCGATGACGATGCAGGTGACGCCGCGCCGGTTGATCGCCGCGATCCGCTCGTAGATCTGGTCGACGACGATGGGCGCCAGGCCGAGCGACAGCTCGTCGAGCAGGATCAGCTCCGGCGACGACATGAGCGCCCGGCCGATCGCAACCATCTGCTGTTCGCCGCCCGACATCTGGGAGACCGGCTGCTGCCGCCGGTCGGCAAGCCGCGGAAACAGGCTGTAGACAGTCTCCAGGGTCTCGCCCAGCGCGGCCCGGCAGCGCGGCAGGAAGGCGCCGCAAACCAGATTTTCCTCCACCGACATGCTGGCGAACAGCCTGCGGCCCTCGGGCACCATGGTGACGCCCAGGCCGACGATCTCCTCGGTCGGCAGGGCATCGATGCGGCGGCCCCTGAATTCGATGCTGCCGGCGGTGTGCGCGGCCCGGCCGCGGTTCATCATGCCGACGATGGCGCGCAACAGGGTGGACTTGCCGGCTCCGTTGGCGCCGACGATGGAGTGGATCGTACCCTTCTCCACCGTGAAACCGACGCCGTAGAGGGCGCGGCTCTCGCCGTAATAGGCCGAGAGGCCCCTGACGGTCAGCAGGGCCGGCTGGTCAGGCGCCGAGATAGACACGGCGCACGTCCGGCGAGTTGATGACCTCTTCCGGCCTGCCCTGGGCGATGATGCGGCCCGAATCGAGCGCCAGCAGCCGGTCCGTCGCGGTCAACATGGTTTTCATGACATGCTCGATCCAGAGGACCGTGATGCCGCCGGCGCGGATTCCGGCCACAAGCTCGATGAATTCGCTGACCTCGTGATCGGTCAGGCCGGCGGCGACTTCATCGACCAGCAGCAGCTTCGGCCGCATGGCAAGGGCCCGGGCCAGCTCGTGGCGCTTGCGCATGAGCAGGGGCAGCCGGCCGGCCAGTGTGTTGCGGGCCGGGGCGAGATGCGTGTCCGACATGACCTTGTCGATCCATTCCTCGACTTCGTCTTCGGCCACGCCGCCGCCGAAGATCGCCGCGACCTTCAGGTTGCCCGCGACGGTCATGTGGGTAAAGGGCTTGGGTATCTGGTAGGTCCGGGCGATGCCGGCGCGGGCGCGGTCCTGCGGCGCCCATCGGGTGATGTCCTTGCCGCCGAATTCGACATAGCCCGAATCCGGCCGGATGTTGCCGGAAATCAGTCCGAACAGGGAGGTCTTGCCGGCGCCGTTCGGGCCGATGACGCCGAGAATTTCGCCTTCGTCTATCGAGAAGGTGACGCGATCCGCAACGTGGATCGCGCCGAACGCCTTGGACAGCCGCGTTGCAGAAAGAACCGTCGCCATCTCATCCCGGTCGCGCCGTCCGGCCTGTCCGGTCGGCCGGTCCGAAGGGTTGCGGCGTCACCCGGCGCGCCGACCCGTTCCGTTCGGGCGGCGCGCCGGGCAACCTGCCGGCCGGTTACTTGGCCTGGTACAGGCGGATATCCGCGGTCTTCTTAACAGACGGATAGACCGCGTTGTAGACGTTATCCTTGACCCAGCGCTTGGTCTTGGCGTCGACCCGCCACTGGGCGCCGCCCAGCGGCTGCACGGAGAATTGCTGGGCGTTGAACTTCACCTGTCCGACCACGGTATCGAGATCGGTCTTGGCCAGCGCCGCCAGCAGCTTCGCCCGGTCGGTCGAGCCGGCCCGCTGCATCGCGTCGAACAGCACATCGTAGGACGCATCGGTGTAGGCCAGCGGCGGCGAATAATATTTGCCGGCGTTCTGCGTCTCGTACCGGTCGACGAGGCCCTGGCCGGTATAGCCGCTGTATTTCGACTTTCCGGGATAGGCCGGCGACCAGAAGTTCACGCTCAGAATATCGATGCCGAACTCGCCGAGCGCCTTCATGGCTTCCGGATAGCCGGTCGCCTTGTCGATGATGTACATGCGCGGCTTGAAGCCGGCCTGCGCCGCCTGCTGCAGGTAGTTCTGCAGGTCCGGCGGGGCGAGCACGCCGGTCACGACCTGGACCCGGCCGCGCTTGAACTTGTTGATGATCGCCGAGAAATCCGGCAGGCCCTGCTTGAAGCGGCCGGGATCGACCGGCTTCCAGCCCTGCTTCTTGAAGGTCGGATCGAACAGCGAGGCGAACACGACGCCGTCGGGATCGTTCGGATAGAGATAGCCGATACTGCCGTTGAAGCCGCCGGGCAGCGCCTTGATCATGCCGACATGGTTGGCCACCAGGTCCGGCACGCCGAAGAAGAAGTGGAAGGTGTATTTGTAGGTCTTCGGCTTGCCGTCGGGCCCGTACAGCCACGCTTCCACCGGCGTGTTCGAGGTGATGCACGGCACCTTGTAGCGCTCGCACAGGTCGGACGGCGCGTTGGTCGTGTCCGGCGTGCCCTGGGCGAAGACCACGTCCACCTTGTCCTTCAGGATGGCGCGGGTCGCCGCTTCGCCGGAACCGGCCATGGTGCCGCGCGAATCGTAGATCTTGTAGTTGATCTTGCACTTCTTGCCGCCGACCGCGAGGCCGCCGGCCTTGTTGATCGGCCCGACCTTGTTTTCGTCGAGCCACGGCGTCTCGCGGCCCATGTCGAGCAGCGGGCCGGTCAGCGGCACGACGCGGCCGACCGTGATGCTGCAGTCCTGGGCCGCGGCAGGCGGCGGCGCGAATGCTACGGCAGCGCCGGCGATGGCCGCCAACGCCAATCCTGAAACGAATACTCTACGCATATTCCATCCTCCCTACAGTCTGAACTCAATCACTGCGGCGCCCGCCCCGTGGGCCGGCCCGTAACCGTGCACCCTGGCGCCGAAGAACCGGCCGCCGATCGCGCCGCGGATCCATGCCAGGTGCTTGAAACCCATATCGACCCGCGCCTCGCGCGCGTAGTCGTCGACCTCGGCATCCAGCCGGCCGGTCTCACCCTTCTCCAGCAACCGTAATATGCGCCGGTTCCAGCTGTCATCCTTTTCCGCTGCAACGCGATCCTCCGCGATGGCGATGGGTTCGCGGAACACCGTGCCGGAAAGCCCGCCCACGCCGACCACCGCCACCTTCTTGTTCTGGACGCGCGCCGTGGCGGTCGCGATCTCGGCCATCCGCATGGTCGTCGCGGCGTCGTGGTAGAGGTTGTTGGCCGCTATCACGAGCGGGAAGCGGCTGTCGGGATCGAGCAGCCGGGTGGCGACGATCGTGCCGCTGTCGATCGGAAACTGGTCGTAGTCGACGCTTTTCGAGGAAATGCCGGCCGCCTTGACCGCGTTCACGCAGGCCTCGGCGAGATCGGTATCGACGCGGATATCGAAGGCCATATCGCCCAGGTCGTGCCAGTTTTCGTCGACATGGGCGCCGGTCAGCCGCGGCCGGGCCTGCCACAGGGCGTCGAGCACCGCGATCCACTGGGTCGAGTAGAGCAGGACGGCATCCGGGCGCGACATGGCGAGCGCCCGCGCGGCCCGCTCGAACCCGGCAACGATCGGTCTCCAGGGCGGATTGTCAGGCCGAAGCAGATGCAGGGGGGAGCCCGGCACCAGGAAGGCGGAAACCGCGGTCACCGCATCGCGCCGGCGTAGGATTCGCGCCCGCCGGCGGCAGATGGCGGAACGGCGGCGCCGGCCAGCCCGGCCTTGACCAGGTTCCATTCCATGACGGCGTTGCCGGTGCCGATCACCGTGCCGTAGCCGTGCAGCTCGCCCGGCAGTTCGGGATAGCCCATGGCGGCGAACATCCAGGTGAAGGCGCCGGATTTGACCTCGGCGAACGCCTCGTCGATGAATTGCGGCAGCAGCCGGAAGACTTCGGCGGTCTTGCCCTGGCGCAGCAGTTCGATCATCCGCATGTCCCACTTGTAGCCGTCATAGCTTTGCGGATGCTCGCGCGACATGTCCTCCGGCGTGTCCGGCTCCTCGTGAAAATGCCAGTGGCACAGGGTGTTGGACGCCAGCAGCACGGCGCGCCGCCCGGTCGCCTCGATGGCCTCGCGGGTCGCTTTGCCCAGCGTATCCATCTCGTCCAGGCCTTCCTCGGTCGTCAGGTAATAGGGCGAGTTGTTCGCCGATATGCCGACGATCGGAATATCCCACTGCGGACGGATCATGTGCAGCGTGGTGATGGTGCCGTAGTCGACCCGGAATTTCGGGTTGCGCATCATCATCGCCGTCAGGCCGCGCTGGGCCGCCTTTTCGCAGCAGGCCTCAGCCAGTTCGACATCGACTTCCAGCTCGAAGGTGTAGCGGAACAGGTTCGGGAAGATCGGATCGACCGACTTGCCCGACAGATGCCGCACGCCGAGGAAATGGTGGCCGACCTGGGTAATCCAGTGCGGCGAGTGGACCAGCAGAACGTCCGGCTGCAGTTGGTCCAGGCTCTCGCGCGCCCGTTCGTAGGCCCAGCGCAGCGGCTCCCATCCGCCTTCGGATTTCGGCTCGTTCTGCGGCGGATTCTCGCCATAGACCAGATGGGGTGGATGCGGCGCGAGGAAGCCCGCGACTATTTCGCCGTTTGCCATGGCCGTCTTTCCCAAACCGCCTTCCCCGCGCCGGTCGTAGAACGGTCCCGGCGGGATCGGACAGCGACGCGCTTGCGCGCCGGAACCTGCGGAAAAGTGCTTCGCCGGAAAGGCGAATCCTGTACGCCGACCCCGAATTCCTCTGGCGCATTGTTGCCGTGACTGCTATCCAGCACAATGACCGATTCGGTATCATACCTTGATCGAATTGGTATCGGTTGAGCGATAAACCGGTGCGTCGGCCGGGCCGCCACCCAGAGGTTTTCCGGTAGGTATCCGTGAACTTCCGCCGCCTCCATTATTTTGTCGCCGTCGCCGATGAGCTTCATTTCGGCCGGGCGGCGGCACGGCTCGGCATTGCGCAACCGCCGCTGTCCCGCCAGATCAAGGCGCTGGAAGAGGAACTCGGCGCCAGCCTCTTCAACCGCTCGCGCAGTCAGATTCGGCTCACCGCCGCCGGCGAAATCCTGCGGGAGCGGGCGCGGGACATTCTTGACCGGGTGGATTCCGCCGAAGACGCCGTCCGGCAGGCCGGGGCGGGCACGATCGGAAGCCTGACGATCGGCTTCGTCAGTTCGGCGACCTACAGCGTGCTGCCCGACATCGTCCATGCCTTCCGCGCAACGAATGCCGAAGTCGAATTGACCCTTGTGCCAATGAACAATGCGGGCCAGCGGGACGCGCTGATCCAGCGCCGCATGGATATCGGCATCGCCCGGCCGCGGATCGACGACGACGAACTTCGTCACGAAACGATCAGCCGGGAACGATTGGTCGTCGCGCTTCCGGCAACCGACCCGCTGGCGCTGCAACCCGAACTGTCGATCGCCGACCTGGCGAACCGGGAATTCGTGCTGTACCCGGACAAGCCGCGCCCGACCTTCGCGGACCACGTCATTGCGATCTGCCGGTCCGGCGGCGTCGAGCCGCGAATCGCGCAGCTCGTCTACGACTATCAGACCGCGGCCGGCCTCGTTTCCGTCGGCGTCGGCGTATCGCTGGTGCCCGAATCGACGGCCGCCGGCGAGCGAAAGGGCCTGATCTGCCGGCCGCTCGCCGGGGTGAAAGCGGAAACCGAGCTGAGCGTGAACTGGCGCATAGACAGCCGGGGACCGCTGGTCCAGCGATTCGTGGAAACCGCACGCAGCGTCAGCCGCCGGCTTCAGACCGGGCCCCAGCCCGGATAACGGCGGATGCACGATACCGGTCCGGTATTGTACGATATCCGATCGGCATGGAGAAATCCTGGGCCGATACCGGATAACGGCTGAAATCTGCGCTTTTTCGGACGGAAATTCGGCAGCCGGGGCGCAGGTTCGGCCATGGCGGCCGGCTTGCCCCGCCGGCTCGCGATTGCAAAGCTGCCCACACAGACATTACTAATCTGCCGGTTTCGCTCTATTCTGCGTAGTCGCCGTAAGCCGCGAACCTGAAAAGGCGGCGCGGCAACCATCCTCCGGGAGGCGGAAATGACCCTGGGCAACGCCGTTCTGGCGATCGTGATCGCCTTAGTCGTTATCGTCGTCCTGTGGCTGCTGTTCTGGTGGCTGTACCGGCGCGCGACCAAGGAGTTGTCGTTCGTGCGCACCGGGTTCGGCGGCCAGAAGGTGGTCATGAACGGCGGCGCGCTGGTGCTGCCCGTCCTGCACGACATCATCCAGGTCAACATGAACGCGCTGCGCATCGACGTGGCGCGGGCGGCGCGCAACGCCCTCATCACGCGGGACCGGCTGCGGGTCGACGTGTCGGCCGATTTCCTGGTCCGGGTCGGCGCCGATCACGCCGCCATCGCGACAGCGGCGCAGAGCCTGGGCACCAAGACGCTGCGGGTCGAGCTGCTCAAGGAACTCATCGAAGGGCGGCTGACCGACGCCCTGCGCTCGGTCGCGGCCGAGATGAGCATGGAGGAGCTGCACGAGAAGCGGATCGAGTTCGTGCGCCGGGTCCGGGAGACCCTGGCCGACGACCTCGCCTCCATCGGCCTCGAACTGCAATCGGTGTCGCTGACCAGCCTCGACCAGACCGACCGCGAGCATTTCAATCCGCAGAATGCGTTCGACGCCGAAGGCCTGACCCGGCTGACCCACGAGATCGAGAGCCGGCGGCGCGTGCGCAACGAGATCGAGCAGGACACGGAAGTCGAGATCCAGCAGCGCAACCTGAAGGCCGAGCAGGAAAAACTCCAGATCGCGCGCGACGAGGAATTCGCCCGGCTGGAGCAGGAACAGGCGGTCGCGACCCGGCGCGCCGAGCAGCGCAGCGAGGTCGCCGCGCGGGAAGCCGAAAGAGGGCGCGAGACCGAGGAAGCGAAGATCGCGTCGAGCATGGCCGTCGACCTCGCCAAGGTCGCCAGCGACCAGGAGATCGAGGCCCGGCGCATCGCCGCCGAGCAGGAGGTCCGCGAGCGCGACATCCAGCGCGACATCGCGGTCGAACTGGCCCGGCACAACCGCAGCATCGAAATCGACACCAGGGCGAAGGAGCAGAGCAGGGTCCGCGCCGAGGCGGAAACGGCCCGCGCCGAGGCCGAGCGCGCGGCGGAAGCCGTCGAGACGGTGCGCGAAGTCGAGCGCGCCGAGCGCCAGAAGCGGATCGACCTGATTGAGGCGCAGCGCGAGGCAGAGAAGACCGCAATCGGGACCGTCTCGTCGGCAGCCGCGAAGCGCGAGGCCGCCGGGGAACTGGCCGAGGCCGACCGGCTCCAGACGGACAGCGAGGCCGGCCGGATCAAGACGATCGCCGAGGCCGAATCCGAGGGCGAGAAGCTGCGCGCCGCGGCCATGGAGCTGCGCAGCAGCATCGAGGCCGCCGCGAAACGGGCGATGAACGACGCCGATTCCGGCCTCAGCCCGGAGTTGATCGACATGAAGATCCGCCTCGCCATCGTCGAGCATCTCCAGGGCATGATCGCCGAGAGCGTCAAGCCGCTGGAGCGGATCGAGGGCATCAAGATCGTCCATGTCGACGGCCTGGCGCCCCAGAGCGGCGGCGGCGGCGCGGCAGAAGGCGAAAAGCGCGAGACCGGCCTGTCCGACCAGATCGTCAACAGCGCCCTGCGCTACCGCGCCCACGCCCCGGTTCTCGACCAGCTGCTCAAGGACGTCGGCTTCTCCGCCGGCGATCCGGAGGAACTGCAGAGCGCGCTGACGCGGATGCTCCGCTCCGGGGAGGCGGGGAGTGACGAATCCGAATGAACCGTCTCGCCGGCCGCCGGCGAACCCTTAACCTGCCCTGAAACCGGCCGGCTATCCGGCACACCCGTCCGGCTTCGTCACACCGACCGGAGCGAACCCCAGCGCCCGCCCCGAGCCTGCCGAAAGGTTCGCGGAGTGGAGACATTGTACCGGCACGGTGAGGGTCCGGTGCTGGGTCCGGGGCAGGTCGCTCCATCCGGGGCGGCACCGCGGGGCGGTTGACGGCGCCGGCTATCGCAAAGCCGGTGGGTCGCAATCGCACGGTCGCCGATCTGATCCGCAAGGAATTGCAATTCGCCGGCGCTGCCCGCCCAAAACCGAGTCGCTTTCCGGGGCCGGCCGCCCCATATTGGCGGCACGCGGACGGGCCGACGGCCGAATTGAAATACCCTCCGAAAGAATGCCCGATTTTCCTGCCGACCCGATGACCCGGACCTTCGCCACACCCGTTGCCCAGCCCGCGCCGGACGCCGATGTCTTTGAGGGGGCCGGGCTGACCCATGTCCGCGTGCGCGGCGCGCGCGAGCACAATCTGAAGAACGTCGACGTCGAGATCCCGCGCAACGCGCTGGCGGTCATCACCGGCCTGAGCGGCTCGGGCAAATCCTCCCTCGCCTTCGACACGATCTATGCCGAGGGCCAGCGCCGCTACGTCGAGAGCCTGTCGGCCTATGCCCGCCAGTTCCTCGAACTGATGGAAAAGCCGGACGTCGACCATATCGAGGGCCTGTCGCCGGCGATCTCCATCGAGCAGAAGACGACCTCGCGCAACCCGCGCTCGACGGTCGGCACCGTGACCGAAATCTACGACTACATGCGCCTGCTGTGGGCGCGGGTCGGCATCCCCTATTCGCCGGCGACCGGCCTGCCGATCGAGAGCCAGACCGTCTCGCAGATGGTCGACGCCGTGATGGCGATGCCCGAGGGCAGCCGGCTCTACCTGCTCGCGCCCATCGTGCGCGGCCGCAAGGGCGAATACCGCAAGGAGTTCCAGGACCTGCAGAAGCGCGGCTTCCAGCGCGTCAAGGTGAACGGCGAGATCTACCTGGTCGACGAGGCGCCGGCCCTCGACAAGAAGTTCAAGCACGATATCGACGTGGTGGTCGACCGGATCGTGCTGCGCGACGACCTTGCGACGCGGCTGGCCGATTCCATCGAGACGGCGCTGGAGCTGTCGGACGGCCTGCTGTTCGTCGAGGACGCCGACAGCGGCGCGCGCACGACCTTCTCCGCCAGGTTCGCCTGCCCGGTCTCCGGCTTCACCATCGACGAGATCGAGCCGCGGCTGTTCTCCTTCAACAACCCCTTCGGCGCCTGCCCGTCCTGCGACGGCCTCGGCGTCCAGGCGGAGTTCGATGCCGCGCTGGTCGTGCCGAACCCGACGCTCAGCCTGGACGACGGCGCGCTCGCGCCCTGGGCCGACACCAGCTCGAAATACTACGGCCAGACGCTGAAGAGCCTGGCCGCCCATTACGGTTTCAAGCTCTCGACGCCGTTCGCCAGGCTGCGCAAGAAGGACCGGCAGGTCATCCTGTTCGGCTCCGGCGGCGTGCCGATTTCGATGCGCTACGACGACGGGCTGCGCAAATACGAGACGACCCGGCCGTTCGAGGGCGTGATCCCGAACCTGGCCCGGCGCTTTCGCGAGACCGATTCGAGCTGGGTGCGCGAAGAGCTGAGCAAATACCAGACGATTGCGCCCTGCGCGGCGTGCGACGGCTTCCGGCTCAAGCCGGAGGCGCTGGCCGTCCGGGTCGCGGAGATGCACGCCGGCGCGGCGGCGCAGATGTCGATCGCCGGCGCGCGCGACTGGTTCGCCGCGCTGCCGGAGCGCCTCACCGCCAAGCAGATGGAGATCGCCGGGCGCATCCTGAAAGAGATCAACGAGCGGCTCGGCTTCCTTGTGAATGTCGGCCTCGAATATCTCACCCTGTCGCGCAATTCGGGCACGCTCAGCGGCGGCGAGAGCCAGCGCATCCGCCTCGCCTCCCAGATCGGCTCGGGCCTGACCGGCGTGCTCTATGTGCTGGACGAGCCCTCCATCGGCCTGCACCAGCGCGACAACCGCCGGCTGCTCGATACGCTGGAGCGGCTGCGCGACCTCGGCAACACCGTCATCGTGGTCGAGCATGACGAGGAGGCGATCCGCGCCGCCGACTGGCTGATCGACATGGGGCCGCGCGCCGGCGTGCATGGCGGCGAGGTCGTCGCCATCGGCCCGCCGGCCAAGGTGTTCCAGACTCAGGACAGCCTGACCGCGGCCTACATCACCGGCCGGAAGGAAATTCCCGTGCCGGAGGGCCGCCGCGCCGCGCCGCGCGGACGGGCGGTCACCGTGTCCGGCGCGGCCTCGAACAACCTGCAGAAGATCGACGCGGTCTTCCCGCTCGGCGTTTTCACCTGCGTGACCGGGGTTTCCGGCGGCGGCAAATCCACCCTGGTGGTCGAGACCCTCTACAAGGCGGCGGCCCGGCGGCTCAACGGCGCGCGCGCCGTGCCGGGCGCCCATCGCGGCATCGGCGGGCTGGAGCATCTCGACAAGATCATCGACATCGACCAGTCGCCGATCGGCCGGACGCCGCGCTCCAACCCGGCGACCTACACCGGCGCCTTCGGCCCGATCCGCGAGTGGTTCGCCGGCCTGCCGGAATCCGCCGCGCGCGGCTACAAGCCCGGCCGTTTCTCGTTCAACGTCAAGGGCGGGCGCTGCGAGGCCTGCCAGGGCGACGGCGTGCTCAAGATCGAGATGCACTTCCTGCCCGACGTCTACGTCCAGTGCGACGTCTGCAAGGGCAGGCGCTACAACCGCGAGACCCTGGAGATCGCCTTCAAGGACAAGTCGATCGCCGACGTGCTCGACATGACGGTGGAGGAGGCGCTCGACTTCTTCCGCGCCGTCCCGGCGATCCGCTCCAAGATGGAGACGCTGCAGCGCGTCGGCCTCGGCTACATCAAGCTCGGCCAGCCGGCGACGACCCTGTCGGGCGGCGAGGCCCAGCGGGTCAAGCTGTCCAAGGAGTTGTCGAAGCGCGCCACCGGGCGGACGCTCTACATCCTCGACGAGCCGACGACGGGCCTGCATTTCGATGACGTGCGCAAGCTGCTCGACGTGCTGCACGAGCTGGTCGACGCCGGCAACACGGTGATCGTGATCGAGCACAATCTGGAGGTCATCAAGACCGCCGACTGGATCGTCGATCTCGGCCCGGAGGGTGGCGACAAGGGCGGCCTCATCGTCGCCGCCGGCACGCCCGAAGAGGTTGCCGCCGTGCCGGAAAGCTACACCGGCCAATACCTCGCCCGCTTCCTCGAGCCCGCCGGCGAAGCGCGCAAGAGCGCGTGATCCGCACCTCTCGCGAGTGGCTTATCGGGAATGCCTCGAGGAATCTGAAGTGCCGCCCCGGCCGACCGCAGGGAGAGCCGGGGTCCAGAGTCGACCCGAAATGCCTGCGCTCGTGGCTCTGGGCCCCGGATCGTCGCTGCGCTCCGTCCGGGGCGGCAATGAGGGAATTTTCGAAAAACAGGGCGCTGCCGCAGAAACCCGGCGGCGCCCCCTACACCAGCTCGATCGGCCCTCTCGGGGCGGCGGCGGCGCGGAGGATGGAGTACCAGGTCGAGCCGAGCATTTCGGTGCCCGAGACGCCGACCGCGGGCTGGCGCTTCTCGGTGCGCAGCAGGCCGCCGCCTTCGTCCCACGCCTCGACCTCGGCGACCGCGCAATCGAGCGCCGGATCGGCGATCAGCCGCGCCTCGCAGGCATCGAGGCCGGTCGAGACCAGGGCGCAGGTCACCATGGTGTTGACGTTGCGCGGATAGAGTTTGGCGACGCCGCGCACCGGGCCTTCGTAGATCGTCGTCTCGCCGTCGATGGCCGCCGGATCGAAGCCGCTTTCGGAAAAGTCGAGATTGTCCGGGTGCTTGCGGAAGGTGATGCGCACGCGCTGCCACCGGCCGCGCCGCATCAGCAGGTCGTCGCCGCCCGTCAGCGCGCCGGCCGGCACGATCAGGCGGGTATCGTGCGCCGCCGCCGTGGCCTCCAGGCGCCCGCGCAGGGCGTCGTCGGCCAGCGCCGTCACGGACAGCGGCATGTAGTCGGCGATTTTCAGGAAGGATTCGCCGTAGCGCGCCGTGATCGACCCATGGGCGCATTCGACGATCAGGCCGGGCCGGCGCGATTGCGCTTTTTCAAGATCGTCCAGCCGCAACGCCGGGTCGACCTCGGCCAGCGCCGCGGCGCTCCGGTTGTAGACGAAGGCCGTCTCGAACCGGCCTTCGCTGGCGTCGATCCGCCCGACGATAAACCGGCCGATATAGCCGTATCCGATAACGCCGATGCGCATGGCGGCCGCCCGCGGTCTCTCCGGCCCTATCCGAACGCCACCGGCAACGTCCGGGGGCCGCGCACGGTGCCGTCGGACCATGTCACGTCGCCGACCACCCGGTAGTCCGGGATCCGCTTCAGCCATTCCTCGATGCCGATCTGCATCTCCATGCGCGCCAGGTTGGAGCCGACGCAGCGGTGGATGCCGAGGCCGAAGGCGCCGTGGCGGTTCTCCTGCCGGTCGAGCACCACCCGGTCGGCGTCCGGGAACATGGCCGGGTCGCGGTTGGCCGCCGGGAAGGACAGCAGCACCATCTCCCCCTTCTTCATCGGGCAGCCGCCCAGCTCGACGTCCTTCTTGATCTCGCGCGCCATGGTGACCGGCGAATAGGCGCGCAGCAGCTCCTCGATCGCCGTCGGCATCAGGCCCGGCTCGGCGATCAGGCGCGCGCGGTCTTCCGGATGAAGGCCGAGATGCATGATCGAGGCGCCGATGGCGCTCCAGGTCGTGTCGATGCCGGCGATCATCAGCAGGTTCAGCGTGCCGAGGACGTGGTTCTCCTCGAACGGCACGCCGTTGAGCGAGCCGTCCATCATCACCCGGATCAGGTCCGGCTCCGGCCCGTCGGGGTCGGCCTCGGTCCGGCCCACCTTGCGCAGGGCGATATGGTGGCGGAAATAGTCGCGCATCGCCTTGGTCGCGTTCTTGCCGATCTCGTCGTCGACGATGCCGACTTCCAGGATCTCGTGGATCCATCGGATGAACAGGTCGCTGTCGCGCACCGGCACGCCGAGCATGTAGGCGATGATGCGCACCGGGATGTGGCGGGCGTAGTGCTGGGCGGCGTCGCAGCGTCCGTCGGCGATGAATTCGTCGATCAGTTCGTTGCACACCCGGCGCGCCATCGGCTCCAGCTTGCCGACCTCCTGCGGCGTGAAGAAGGGCAGGAGCACCTGCTTGTGCGCCTTGTGCTCCGGCGGGTCGGAGGTGATCGGCGGCGCCGGCAGCGGCGGGTCCTCGTATTTCTTGTGGCGCAGGAGGATGCGGCGCGACGTGAAATGCTCGGTATCGTAGGCGATCGCCTTGACGTCCTCGTAACGGGTCGGCAGCCAGGCGCCCTCGAAGCGCTCGGTGCGGGCGATCGGCCCGGTGCGCAGCTCGTCCCAGATCGGGAAGGGATTGTCGCGCCACTGCGGATCGAGATGGTCCCAGTCGGTGCGCCAGTCCGTGACCGGCGGCCGTTCCGGCGACGGTTCGCTCGCTGTCTGGCCGCCCTGACCGGATACCGGGCAGGCTTCCGCTTCGGATCCCGGGCCGGCCTGCGAGCCGGGTCCTGGCCCGGCCCCCGAGCCGGGCTTGCTGTCGCTCATCCCGCGTCCTCCACGATCTCGACGGCGTATTCCGGGCAGTTGGCCACGGCAAGGCGCGCCTTGTCTTCCAGCCCCGGTGGCACCCTACCGTCGCTGGCGGCCGTCGCGTTGCCGAAATCGTCCAGCACGAACAGATCGGGCGCGAGCGCGTGACAGCGGCTGTGGCCCTCGCAGCGCTCCGGATCGACCCGCACCTTCACGACCTGCCTCCCTCGCCGGCAGTCCGGCTGCTGCATGTTCCACCGATCGGCGGTAGATGGAATGGGAATTATACCTCAAATACTATCAACATTGCCGCCCCGGATTTAATCCGGGGCCCAGAGTCACCCGGCACGGCCTCTACATGCGGCACTGGACCCCGGATTTCCGCTTCGCTCCATCCGGGGAGACATTGAGCGATGGCTTACAGTGCCGGCTATCGGAACGGCTGCGGGCCGCAAACGGATCGTCACAGATATAGTCCCCGAAGAAAAGGGCGCGGCCTGACCCATCGGCGGTTTGGTTCCGGCATTCGGGGGCCGATTCAAGCGAGCAGATCGGCGAAGCAGGCGTGGAGCGCCGGCAATTCTTCGATGCCGAAGCCGGGCGCGTCCGGCAGCGTCACCCGCCCGTCTTCCACCGGCGCGCCGCCGGGCAGCCCGCCGATCGGCAGGGCGGCATCGAGCGTGACTTCGGCCATGCCCAGTCCCAGCGCCGCCACGGTATGGAGCGCCAGGACGTGCCCGGCGTGGGGCGCGAACCGCCTTGCCGACCAGCCTTTCGACGCGAAGCAATCGACGATGCGGACAAATTCCGGCAAGCCGTAGCTCAACGAAATATCGAACTGGAGCCAGTCGCGGTCCGGCCGCAGGCCGCCGTGGCGTTCGAGGTTGCGGGCGTCGTCGCAGGAAAAGAGGTTCTCGCCGGTGCCGATCGGGACCGGGAAGCGGCCGGCAATGGCGGCCAGCCCGGCATAGTCGAGGGGCGAGACCGGCTCCTCGATCCAGGCGATGTCGTAGTCCGCCAGTGCAACCAGCCATTCGGCCGCCGTCGCCGGCTCCCAGACGCCGTTGGTGTCCAGCGCCAGGGCGCCCGGCCCGGCGATGTCCAGCGCGGCCTCGATACGGGCCAGATCGGTCGCCAGCGGCGCGCCGCCGATTTTGATCTTGAAGGTCCGGAAGCCGCGCGCGTGCGCGTCCGTGAGGGTTGCGCGCAAGGGCCCGGTATCGGCGGCGTCCGCGCCGTAGTGTCCGCCGGTGCCGTAGACCGCGACCGCGGGCGCGCCGGACGTGCCGAAATAGTCGGCGATCGTGCGCCAGGCCGGCGCGCCGCGCTGGCGCGCCCGCAGGTCCCACAGCGCCATGTCGAGCACGCCGACCGCCCCGGCGCGCTCGCCGTGGCCGCCGGGCTTTTCGTTCGCCATCATAGCGCGCCAGGCTGCCGCCGGATCGATCAGCCCGTCCGGATCCAGCAGGGCGCCGGGCGCGGCGTCGAGCAGGCGCGGGATGAAGCGTTCGCGCAGCAGCGCGCCGTGGCCGTAGCGCCCGACCGAATCGAAGCCGAGGCCGACGAGGTCGCTATCATCCGTCTCCACGACGACGGCGCTGGCGGTCATGGCGTCGTAGGCGATGCCGGCGTTGCGCAGGCCGGAGGCGAGCGAGACCGTCTTTTCTCTGATGCCGGTGATGTTCACGGCGGGCCGCCGTCCGCCCCACCCGTTCCCCCGGCCTATTGCCCGGCCTGGGTCCAGTCGTGGTCGGAAATGTCGAAGACGATGCCGTGATTGTCCTTGTACTTGGTCTCGGCATCGACGCCGGGATAGTGGTCCGGCAACTGCATGAAGAAGGTCCCGCCGGCGTCCTCGATGCGCCGGCCGGTCTCGTCGAGGTCGTCGACGACGAAGCCCATATGGTGCAGCCCGGCCCAGTCCGGCCCGTTGACCTGGCCGCCCCGGCCGTCCGGGAAATGCAGCAGGGTCAGGTTCATCACCCCGTCGCTCAGCATGACGGCGTTGCCGATCGGGCTCTCCGCCTCGCGCACCCGCTCGAGGCCGAACACCCGCTCGTAGAACCCGGCCGCCTTCTCCAGGTCCGGCACCTGAAGCGCAATGTGGCGCAGCTTTGCCATGACGCACGCCTCCCGTTTGACGATCAGGCCGCCATATTCGGCGAAAGCGGGCCGGCCTGTCCAGCGGGGAGGCGGGAGGAGGGATCTCGCTCGGTCCGACGCGCAGGCATCGGACGCCGTGCGCGGACGAAAGTCCGTTGGGGAGGGTTTTAAAGGGGGATTATATCTTTGGCTATGCGTTAGCGGCCTGCTGCCGTACCGATAACCGATGAGGTAAATTATTCCATCGTTGTCTCCCCGGACGGAGCGCAGCGACGATCCGGGGACCAGAGTCGCCCGGCACGGCTTGGCCTTGTGGCTCTGGGCCCCGGATCGGGGTCCGGGGCGGCAATGATGGTGTTTTTCGGACATCGACGAACAACCGGCCTTTGCAGTTTCCGGCGGCTTCCTCTCGCCATTGGAGGGACATCCGGCGCTGCATAGCCAAAGATATAATCCCCGTTTTAAACCCTCCCCAACTACAAAGCCGGCCGAGACGAGACTCCCCTATCCGTCCTTTCGACCGAGCAGCGCGAGGGGAGAATTCCCGGCTCGGCCCCACGAGCAAACGCCGGATGCCGCCGTCTCTCCCTCAATCGCCACCCCGGACGGAGCGCAGCGGAAATACGGGAACCAGAGTCGCCCGACCGAACCAGTCGCCCCTTCGGCTTCGCTCAGGGTAGGCTCCGGACCCACCCTTCGTTGCCACCCCGGACGGCGCGCAGCGGCGATCCGGGGACCAGAGTCGCCC
>MPMX01000050.1 GCA_002238725.1 Rhodospirillaceae bacterium bin65 | reverse complement strand
GAAATCCAACAAAACGGCTGTCTGCGCCGGGAGGGGTTGACTCCGGAATCATAGAACATTATATGAACAAATGTACGCCAGCGCGGGCCGCCCCGGGTGCAAAAAAACACTGTATAAAGACCGGTCTATCTAATTTATGCCAGCCGGAAAATGGCGGAAATCTGCGGTTACGCGGCGCGGGAAATTGAACGATCGTCAAAAAATAGGGAACATTACCTGAAATCGCCAGCCATGCGTCCGGCCGCTACAGGGGCCGGGTCGCCCCGTCCAGCCAGGCCGCCGTGTCCGGATCGACCAGCGGGCCGATCGTTTCGCGAACGCGGGCGTGGTAGGCGTCGACC
The DNA here is from genome assembly GCA_002238725.1 of Rhodospirillaceae bacterium bin65. GTDB lineage: Bacteria > Pseudomonadota > Alphaproteobacteria > Bin65 > Bin65 > Bin65. The sequence goes on along the minus strand of MPMX01000050.1, from coordinate 24,665 downwards.
CAGCCCGTTTCATCCGCCGTGAGGAGGGCGCGGTCGATCAGGGCGCGGTCGATGGGCGCCAGGGTCAGGGTCTCGAAGCCGAGCATCGACCGTTCGGCCCCGTCCATGTCCACCTCGCGCACTGCGACCAGGTTCTCGATGCGGATGCCGTAATGGCCGGTCCGGTAATAGCCGGGCTCGTTGGAGACGATCATGCCGGGCCGCAGGGCAACGCTGTTCGGCAGCTTCGAGATGCGCTGCGGCCCTTCGTGGACCGAGAGATAGCTGCCGACGCCGTGGCCGGTGCCGTGGTCGTAGTCCAGCCCCTCGGCCCACAGCGCCATGCGTGCCAGGGCGTCGATCTGGCTGCCGGTCGTGCCGGCCGGGAACCGCGCGGTGGCGAGCGCGATGTGGCCCTTGAGCACCAGGGTAAAATGGCGGCGCATACCGGCGGTCGGCGCGCCGATGGCGATCGTCCGGGTCACATCCGTCGTGCCGTCGGCATACTGGCCGCCCGAATCGACAAGGTAGAGCGAGCCGGCTTCGAGTCTGCGGTTAGTCTCCGGCGTGACGCGATAATGCACGATGGCGCCGTTAGGGCCGGCGCCGGAAATCGTGTCGAAGCTCAGGTCGCGCAACAGGTTGGACTCGCGCCGGAAGCCCTCCAGCCGGTCGGCGGCGGAGAGTTCGTCCACCGTCCCGCCCGGCGATTCCCGGGCCAGCCAGGCCAGGAAGCGGGTCAGCACCGCCCCGTCGCGCCGGTGGGCGTTGCGCGCGCCCTCCAGTTCCACCGCGTTCTTGCACGCCTTGGGCAGCTGGCAGGGATCGGCGGCGCGCTCGATATGCGCGCCGGCTTCATCCAGCACCCGGAAGATCCGGTCCGCCGCCGTCGCCGGATCGGCCAGCACCTTGCGGCCGGCGAACCCGGCAAGCGCGGCCTCGAACGCATCCGGCGGCTCGACGGCGACATCGCCGCCCAGATGGTCCGCCAGTGCCGCATCGATCTTGCCGGCCGGCGCGAACAGGTTGACCCCGCCGTCGTCGCGCAGGATGGCGAAGGAGAGCGGAAACGGCGTGCGCGGCACGTCGCGGCCGCGGATATTGAGCAGCCAGGCGATCGAATCCGGCAGGGTGAGCACGGCGGCCTCGACGCCGCGTTCGGCCAGCGTCTTTGCCAGCGCCGCGCGCTTGTCGGCCGACGTCTCGCCGGCCAGTTCCGGCGGATGGCGTTCGAACGGGGCGTCGGGCCGCGGCGGCCGGTCCTCCCAGAGCCGATCGATCGGGTTCTCCGCAACCGGCGCGAGTTCCGCGCCGACCGCCTCGCAGGCGGCGCGCAGCCGCGCCGCGCCGTCGGCGGTGTGCAGCCACGGATCGTAACCCAGCCGCCCGCCCCCGCTCAGCGAGTCGCGCAACCAGGCCGAGGCCGGCTGGTCGGCGATGTGGCGGACTTCGAACACCGCCGGGTCGATCTGGCCGCCGACCTGAAGGGTGTAGCGCCCGTCGACGAAGATCGCCGCCTTCTGCGCCAGCACGATCGCCAAGCCGGCCGAGCCGGTGAAGCCGGTCAGCCAGGCCAGCCGCTCGGCAGGGGGCGGCACATATTCGCCCTGATGCTCGTCGGCGCGCGGGACGACGAACCCCTGCAGGCCGTCCCGCGCCAGCAGGGCGCGCAAGGCGGCCACGCGCTCGGCGGACCGGCGAGTCGGATCCGGAGACGTCATGGGCGATACCCGGCGGCGCGGTAGGGCGCGTCGGGGCAATTTGAAGGGGTGGAGATATGCAACATGCGCATGGCAGACGAGGGTTTCGGTCGATTGTGCCGGTTCCGGCGCGCCTCATGTGACGGGCAGGACAACAGGTTCCACCCAACGAAGGTCCTCGGACAATGTTTCTATCGAAATCGACACGGAGCGTCACGGGTTTCGACGAACTGGCGGTGCGCCGGGACGCCGCCGCCCGGCGCGCCCGCTTCCTCCGCGCCTATGCCGCCGGCGCATGGAATGCCTTGCAGCGGCATCTCTCCGACCTCGCACCGGGCGGCCCAGCCGACGCTCGAAGCGTACGGAATCCGCAACGGCAATGGTTTAGCGAATCGTCAGCAGGTAGCTGGACCACGACCCCTTGACGAGGCGGCGTTCAAGCCTGAAGCCGGCGGCCCGATAGCGGCAGAGAACCCGGTTTTCCTGGCTGGACAGGATGCCGGACAGGATCAGGCGTCCGGGCCGCGCTACGGCGCGCCTCATGGCCGGAGCAAACTCGGCCAGCGGCCCGGCCACGACGTTGGCCATGACCAGGTCGAACGGCCGCTCGCGCCGCACGGGGTCGAGGCCGCAGCCGCACCGGACGTCAATCCAGCGCAGGCTGTCGTTGCGCATGGCGTTCTGCCGCGCTGTGCGGACGGCGACCGGATCGATATCCGTCGCGATGACCGGACCTTTCCAGAGCTGCGCCGCCGCCAGGGCAAGGATGCCGGAGCCGGCGCCGAGATCGAGGATGCGCCGCGGCCGCCGTTCACGCGCGATCTCTTCCAGCAGCAGCAGGCAGCTCTGCGTCGTTTCGTGCCGGCCCGAGCCGAAGGCGGGTCCGGCGTCGACAAAAAGATTCAGCAGGTGCGACGGCGGCGCATCGTTACGCCGGTGCTCCGGGACGATCCGGAAACGCCCGACGGCGATCTCCGTCAGGGCCGCCCGGTTCTCGGCCAGCCAGTCACGCGGTTCCAGACGTGCGACTTCAATCGGCGGAACCGCCAGGCCAAGAGCTTCTGCGGCGAGCGCCAGCCCGGCCCCGATCGGCGCGGCGGCGGGTTTGCCGTCGAACAGCGCTTCTAGGGTCCAGCGTTCCGATCCGTCGTCGGCGCGGACCCGGGCAACGGAAAGCGCCCCCTCGAACAGGGGTTCCGCGGCCTCGACCAGCCGCTCCGGTCCGCCGAACCCGACCTGCCACAGATCGGGCGTCGCGTCCGCCGGTTCGCCGCCGGCCGTCCGCCGACCGGTCAACGGCCGGCTTCCCAGTCCTCGCGGGTCAAGCGGTAGACCAGGAAGGCCGGCGGTTCGAGCCGGATCATCTCCTTCTCGAAGGTCAGGCCGGCCTTCTCCATCACGCGCAGGGAGCCCGGATTGTCCGGCAGGGTGAAGGAGACGATGCTCTCGGCGCCGAGCGTCCCGAAGGCGAAGTCGACCACGGCGACCGCCGCCTCGGTGCCGTAGCCCCGGCCCCAGACCGCCGGCTCGAAGGCGTAGAGCAGCTCGATCTCGTCGCGGCTGTCGAGATAATAGTGGCGTAGGCCGCTGCGCCCGACGATCCGGCCGATCGCCTTCTCGCTGAACATCCACTGGCCGTAGCCCATGCGCTGCCAGTGCTCGACCGCGCCGCGCACGAACTGCTCGCTGCGGTCCAGCGTCCACGAGCCCCCGATATGCTCGGCGACCGCCTCGGCCCGGTGCAACGCCTGCAACTGCGCGACATCGTCGAGCGAAATGGGCCGGGCGGTCAGGCGGGCGGTTTCAAGCTGGGTCGGCACGGTCATTCGGAAAGACTGGCACAGCCTTCCGGCGCGTCAAGCACCTCGGCCGACCGGGCGTTGCGGCGTGGCGCTCGCCCTACCCCAGCGCGCCCATCTTCGCCGCGGTGTCGCTCATGCGGTTGGAGAAGCCCCATTCGTTGTCGTACCAGCTGAGTACGCGGACGAACCGGCCCTCGATCACCTGGGTCTGGGTCAGGTCGAAGGTCGAGCTGGCCGGGTTGTGGTTGAAGTCGGCGGAGACGAGCGGCGCCTCGCTGGTCGCCAGCACGCCGGCGAGCGGGCCTTCCGCGGCCGCGACGACCGCGTTGTTGACCTCCTCGACCGAGGTGTCGCGCGGCGCGGTGAAGGTGAAGTCGATCAGCGAGACGTTCGGCGTCGGCACGCGGATCGAGGTGCCGTCCAGCTTGCCGTTCAGCTCCGGCAGGACGAGGCCGACCGCGCGCGCCGCGCCGGTCGAGGTCGGGATCATCGAGACCGCCGAGGCGCGGGCCCGGCGCAGATCCTTGTGCAGGGTATCGACCGAGGGCTGATCGCCGGTGAAGGCGTGGATCGTCGTCATGAAGCCGCGCTCGATGCCGATGGCCTCGTGCAGGACATGGGCGACCGGCGCCAGGCAGTTGGTGGTGCAGGAGGCGTTCGACACGACGGTGTGGCCGGCCTCAAGCTTGTCGTCGTTGACGCCGCAGACTACCGTCAGGTCCGCGCCGGCGGCGGGCGCCGAGACCAGGACCTTCTTCGCGCCGGCGGCCAGATGGGCGCTTGCCTTTTCCCGGCTGGCGAACAGGCCGGTGCATTCCATCACCACGTCAATATCGAGTTCGCCCCAGGGCAGCCTGGCCGGATCGCGCTCGGACAGGACCTTCACCCGGCCGCGGCCGGCGTCCATCCAGTCGTCGCCGGTCTCGATCCGGCCGGGCAGCGTGCCGTGCACCGAATCGTATTGCAGCAGATGGGCGCTGGTCGCGACCGGGCCGAGATCGTTGATCGCGACGAACGCGACATCGCTGCGGCCCGCCTCAAGCGCAGCGCGGTAAACCAGTCTTCCGATGCGGCCGAAGCCGTTGATGGCAACCCGTACAGCCATGAATTCTCCTGTTTACTTCCGGCCGGCCGGCAACCTTGTGACGGCTCAGCCCCGTTCCACCACAAGGTTGCGGGCCGCGCCGGCGACCGCCTCGGCCGTGATGCCGAAATGCTCGTAGAGACGGGCCGCCGGCGCCGAGGCGCCGAAACCCTGCATGCCGACGAAACCGCCGCCTTCGCCGGTCCAGCGGCTCCAGCCGAAACCGGACGCCGCCTCGCAGGCGATCCGCGGCGCATCGCCCAGCACCGCCGCGCGATAATCCTCCGGCTGGCGCTCGAACAACTCCCAGCACGGCATGGACACGACCGCGGCGGCAATGCCCGCCTGTCCCAGGAGCGCCCGGGCCTCGACCGCAATCGAGACTTCCGAACCCGAGGCAAGCAGGGTGACCTGCCGCTTTCCGTCGGCCTCCGAGAGAAGATAGGCGCCCCGCGCGCAGACATTTTCGTCGCTATGGACAGTGCGCAGGGTCGGCAGGCCCTGCCGGGTCAGCGCCAGGACGGACGGCGATTTGCGCGCCTGAAGCGCCAGTTCCCAGCATTCCGCCGTTTCGACGGCGTCGCAGGGGCGGAAGACATTGAGGTTGGGCATCGCGCGCAGGGCGGCCAGATGCTCTACCGGCTGATGGGTCGGCCCGTCCTCGCCAAGCCCGATGCTGTCGTGGGTCATCACATAGATCACCCGTTGTCCCATCAGGGCGGACAGGCGGATCGCCGGCCGGGCATAGTCGGTGAAGACGAGGAAGGTGCCGCCATAGGGGATTAGCCCGCCGTGCAGCGCCATGCCGTTCATCGCCGCCGCCATGCCGTGCTCGCGCACGCCGTAGCGGATATATCCGCCGGAGAAATCGCCGGCGGATATATCGCTGTGCGCCGCGGTGCGGGTGTTGTTGGACCCCGTGAGATCGGCAGAGCCGCCGGCCAGTTCCGGCACGATCTCGGTCAGCCGGTCGAGGACCTTCCCGGACGCCTGGCGCGTCGCCATCTTCGGCGCGTCGGCCGCAAACTGTCTCTTGAGGGCCGCGACGGCGTCGCCGAGTTCCGCCGGCAAGGCACCGTCCACAACCCGCTGGAATTGCGCGCGGACCCCGGAACCGGCGGTGGCCAGCCGCTTTTCCCAGGCATCGGCGTCGGCGGCCCCGCGCGCGCCGGCAGCCCTCCAGGCCTCTGCAACATCATCGGGAATGACGAATGGCGGATGTTCCCAATGCAACTGCTCGCGGGCGCCGGCGATCTCTTCGTCGCCGAGCGGCGCGCCGTGGGTCGCCGCCGTGCCGGCCTTGGTCGGCGCGCCGTAGCCGATCACTGTCTTGCAGGCGATCATCGACGGCCGGCTGCTGCTGCACGCCGCCTGCATCGCGGCGGCCAGCGCCGGGGAATTGTGCCCGTCGACCTTCAGGACATGCCAGCCGCAGGCCTCGAACCGCCCGATCTGGTCGTCCGAGGTCGACAGCGATGTCGGCCCGTCGATGGATATGGCGTTGTCGTCGAACAGGACGATCAGCTTGCCGAGCCCGAGATGGCCGGCGAGCGTGATCGCTTCCTGCGAAATGCCTTCCATCAGGCAGCCGTCGCCGGCGACGGCCCAGGTCCGGTGGTCGACGAGGTCGTCGCCGAAGCGCGCGTTCATCATGCGCTCGGCCAGCGCCATGCCGACGGCGTTGGCCAGCCCCTGCCCGAGCGGCCCGGTCGTCGTCTCGATGCCCGGCGCTTCGCCATATTCGGGATGTCCGGCAGTACGGCTGTGCAACTGGCGGAAATTCCGGATTTCGGCCATCGTCATGTCCGGATAACCGGTCAGATGCAGCAGCGCGTAAAGCAGCATCGAGCCATGCCCGGCGGAGAGCACGAAGCGGTCGCGGTCCGGCCAATCCGGCCTCTGCGGATCGAATTTCAGGAATTGCGTGAACAGGACCGTCGCCGCATCCGCCATACCCATCGGCATCCCCGGATGCCCGCTCCTGGCGGCCTGCACGGCATCCATGGCAAGCGCGCGAATGGCATTGGCCATCCGGTCGTGCGGCGCGGAAACGGAATCGTCGGACATGGGCGAGCCACCGGGCGGTAGGGACGGGCCGGCCGCGGGAAGGAAAGCCGCCCGGCTGTTCCAGGATGCGGCGTCGGGCAGAGCTTCCGCAGCCGGAACCGGCCCTGACAATGTAGCCGGCGGGCATTATCGTCAACCGCGCGCACCCGTCGCAGCCGGCCCGGAATTCCCGCTGCGGCGGCAATCCGAACGCCGATTGACCGGCACGTCCCGTGCACTTATTGTCCGGTATGAAGCGGTGCGTATAACAGGCGGAAAAGCAATAATAATGCCGGGCATTTGCGTCGCCAGGGCAATTTTCTGGCCAAACCCATGACTCGAATCGACAAAGCGCGGAAGCGTCTCGCGCGCGCGGTGGAACGGCTGGAGGGCGCCCGGCGCGCCCAGAGCGGCCGCCTCGCCGAACTGAAGGAAGCGCTGACTGCGGCGCAGGGCGCCGGGCCCGACGCCGGCGACATCGGCGACCTGGTCCAAGCCCTGGAAGAAGCTCAGCGCGAGAATGCGGCGCTCGTCGCCGAACGCGACGCAATGGCGGACCGGGTGGACGCAATCATCGGCAAGGTGCGCAGCGTCGCCGGAATGAACGACAACGAACGCGCCGGGAGCGGCCTATGAGCGACGTAACGGTGACGATCAATCGCCGCGCCTACCGGGTCGCCTGCGAGGACGGTCAGGAAGATCATCTGCGCGGCCTTGGCCGGCTTGTCGCCGAACGGGTCGACGACCTGATCGGGTCGATGGGGCAGATCGGCGATCAACGGCTGCTTGTGATGGCAAGCCTCCTGCTCGCCGACGATGCCCAGGGCGCCCGCCGACAGCTCGAAAAAGCGCAGAAAGAAGTCGATACGATGAGCGCCCGTGAAACGGCTGGGGACGAAAGCGCTGGCGCAATCGAGGAGCTGGCGGCCAGAATCGAGGAACTGGCCGGCGCGATCGAGAAAGACTGACGGACTTGTCCGCAACCGTTGCGGAAGCGAAGCGGGCGCTGCGCCGCCGCGCACTGGCCCGACGCAAGAAGCTTAACGATCCGGACGTTGCAAAAGATGCCGCGGCAGCCGCCGCGGCGCACCTGCTGCGGTCGATCGATACCGCTCCCGGTCAGACGGTCGCCGGTTACGCCGCGATGCGCGGCGAGATCGACCCGCGCCCGGCCCTGCTGGCGCTGGAAGTCAAAGGCTGCCGAACGGTGTTGCCCTACACGACGGGCAGGGGCGAGCCGCTGCGCTTTCTCGAAGCGCCGGGCGGTGTTGCCGGGAGTATCGACGCCCTGGGAATCGCCGCTCCGCCGGCTTCGGCAACCGAACACGATCCGGATCTCCTTCTCGTGCCGCTCGCCGCATTCGACAAGCGGGGCTACCGGCTGGGCTATGGCGGCGGCTTCTACGACGCCGCGCTCGCCCGGCTGCGCGCCGGCGGCCCGGTGACGGCGGTCGGCTGGGCCTTTGCGGCGCAGGAGGTCGAGGCCGTTCCCGCCGAGCCGCACGATGCCCGGCTCGACTGGATTGTCACCGAACGGGAAGCCATCTACATCTCCGGCTGACCCTCCCGACGGACGGACACTTCCATGCGACTGTTGTATTGCGGCGACATTGTCGGCCGGGCCGGCCGCGATGCGGTTTTCGAACACCTGCCGGGTCTGCGCCGCCGGCTGGCGCTCGACTTCGTCGCGGTCAACGGCGAGAACGCGGCCCACGGTTTCGGCATCACCGCCGATATCTGCCGGCAGGTCTACGATGCCGGCGCCGACTGCATCCTGCTCGGCAACCATGCCTGGGACCAGCGCGACATCATCGGCTATATCGACAGCGACCCGCGCCTTGTCCGCCCAATCAACTATCCGCAGGGCACGCCCGGCCGGGGCGAGGCCCTCATCGACATCGGCCGCGGGCGGAAGGTCTATGTTCTTCAGGTGATGGCGCGCCTGTTCATGGACCCGCTGGACGACCCGTTCGCCGCGGCGGAGAAAGCGCTGGCCACTCACCGGCTGAAACGGGAGGCCGACGCCATCCTGGTCGACATGCACGGCGAGGCGACGAGCGAAAAAACCTCTTTCGGACACTTTCTGGACGGCCGCGCCTCTCTGGTCGCCGGAACCCACACCCATGTGCCGACGGCCGACGCCCAGATCCTGAATGGCGGAACCGCCTACATCACCGATGTCGGCATGTGCGGCGACTACGATTCGGTCATCGGCATGAAGAAGGAAGCGCCGATCGACCGGTTCAGGCGCAAGATGCCGGGCGACCGGCTCCCCCCCCCCCCCCCCGCCCCCCGCCGTCCCCCCCCCCTTGCCGCTCCCCCACTCGACCGGTCCAGCCGCAAGCTGCCGGGCGACCGGCCCGGCCCGGCCGACGGCCCGGGCACGCTTTGCGCCGTCTATGTCGAAACCGACGATGCGACCGGCCTTGCGACGCGGATCGAGGCCGTGCGCGTCGGGCCGCGGCTGGCCAACGCGATTCCGGAGGTCGCCGCAGCCTGACGCGGCAATCGGTTCGGCCGACCTGATAGAGAACAATGGCTACGCGTCTGCCACAATATGTTGTATAGTCCGGGCCATTGAACGGCCTTATGTAGCAAGACAATCTGTTGTATCGGGAAGGAACGCCACCCGACATGGCCGGCCATTCCAAGTTCAAGAACATCATGCACCGGAAGGGCGCCCAGGACGCGAAGCGCGCGAAGATCTTCGCCCGGCACGCCAAGGAAATCATGATTGCGGCGCGCGCCGGCGCCGACCCGGACATGAATGCCCGGCTGCGCACCGCTATCGCCGCCGCGAAGGCGCAAAACATGCCGAACGACAATATCGACCGGGCCGTGAAGAAGGGCAGCGGCGACGGCGAAGCCGATACCTACGAGGAAATCCGCTACGAGGGTTATGGCCCCGGCGGCGTCGCCATGATCGTCGACGTGCTGACCGACAACCGCAACCGCGCCGCCTCTGACATCCGGTCGGCCTTCAGCAAGTTCGGCGGCAACCTGGGGGAAACCAACAGCGTCGCCTTCATGTTCGCCCGGGTCGGACAGGTCCAGTACCCGGCCGGGGCGGCGAGCGCCGACGACATGTTCGAAGCGGCGCTGGTGGCCGGCGCCTCGGATGTCGAATCGGGCGACGACCTGCACGAGATCGTCTGCGAGCCCGACGACCTCAATGCCGTGCGCGAGGCGCTGGAAGCGCGCTTCGGAAATCCGGAAACGGCGGCACTGGCCTGGAAACCGCAAAACACCGTGGAAGTCGACGAAGGCAAGGCAACCAGCCTGTTCAGATTGCTCGATGCGCTGGATGACAATGACGACGTGCAGAACGTATCCGCCAACTTCGACGTGTCCGACGAGGTAATGGCGAAGCTGGGCGATTGACGATCATGACGGCGCCCCCGAACCAAGGCGCAATCCGCATCCTGGGGCTCGACCCTGGCCTGCGCCGGACCGGCTGGGGCGTGATCGATTGCGCCGACAACCGTTTGCGCTACCTCGCCAGCGGCGCCGTAACGGCGGATCCGAAGCGCGAGATGGCCGACCGCCTGAAGCTGCTCCACGAAGGCGTCGCCAGCCTGGTCGAGACCTGGTCGCCGCACGCGGCCGCCGTCGAGGAAATTTTCGTCAGCCGGAACCCGGGCTCCACGCTGAAGCTCGGTCAGGCCCGCGGCGTCGTAATGCTGGCCCCGGCCCGGGCCGGAATTGCCGTCTACGAATACGCCGCGAATGCGGTCAAGAAATCCGTCGTCGGCGTCGGCCATGCCGACAAGGCGCAGGTGCAAGCCATGGTCCGCATGTTGCTGCCGACGGCCGGGCCGCAGTCCGCCGATGCCGCCGATGCCCTCGCCGTCGCGATCTGCCACGCCCACCACGCCGCCACACAGGCAGCGTGGCGTGCGCCGGAACGGGCTGCCGCGCCATGATCGGGGCGCTCACCGGCATGGTCGATCATGTCGGCAAGGACGAAGCGGTCATCGATGTCGGCGGCGTGGGATATCTGGTCTTCGCCTCGGCACGGACGCTGGATGCGCTGCCGCCGGGCGGATCGCAGGTCCGCCTGATGATCGAGACCCATGTCCGCGAGGACCACATCCATCTCTACGGATTCGCAGACCGGCAGGAGCGGGACTGGTTCCGGCTGCTGACGACGGTGCAGGGGGTCGGCGCGCGCGTCGCTCTGGCGCTGCTGTCGGTCCTGACGCCGGATGCGCTGGCCACCGCGATTGCCGCGCAGGACAGGGCCGCCGTCGCCCAGGCCGAAGGCATCGGCCCCAAGCTGGCGGCGCGAATCCTCAACGAGCTGAGAGACAAGGCGGGCACGGTCGGCGGCGACCCTCTCGCCGATGCCCTCCCCGGCGCCCGTTCGCCGGCCGGAGGCGCCGCGCCGCAGGGTGCGGCCGCGGAGGCAGTCTCCGCGCTGGTCAATCTGGGTTACGGCCGCAGCGAAGCCTTCGCCGCCGTGAACCGCGCTGCGGGCGAAACGGGCGAGTCCGCCACCGTGGAACAGCTTATCCCGCTGGCGCTCAAGGACCTGTCGGCATAGGCGCGGCGCGATGGCGAGCGATCAGGATACCCGCATGGTTTCCGGCGAACCGTCGGCCGTCGAAAGCGACGACCCCTCGCTGCGGCCCCAGCGCCTCGACGAATTTGTCGGCCAGCGGGAAATGCGCGCCAACTTGCGCGTCTTCGTCGGGGCGGCGCGCGGCCGGCGCGAAGCGATGGACCATGTCCTGTTTCACGGGCCACCCGGCCTCGGCAAGACCACCCTGGCGCATATCGTGGCGCGGGAACTGGGCGTCGGGTTTCGCGGCACCTCCGGGCCGGTGATCGCCCGCGCCGGCGACCTGGCGGCGATCCTGACCAACCTGCAGCCGCGCGAAGTCCTGTTCATCGACGAGATTCACCGGCTCAATCCGGCGGTCGAGGAACTGCTCTATCCCGCCATGGAGGATTACCAGCTCGACCTGGTGATCGGCGAGGGCCCCGCGGCGCGCTCGGTGCGCATCGACCTGCCGCGCTTCACCCTCGTCGGCGCGACCACACGGGCCGGCCTGCTGACCACGCCGCTGCGCGAGCGCTTCGGCATCCCGCTGCGGCTGGATTTCTACGATGTCGACGACCTGGCTGTGATCGTCGCCCGGGCGGCCGCGCTGCTGAACATGAGCCTGTCGTCCGACGGGGCGCGGGAAATTGCCGGCCGCTCCCGCGGCACGCCGCGGATCGCGTCCCGCCTGCTGCGCCGGGTCCGGGATTTTGCATCGGTCGACGGCGTTGCAGAGGTGGGCATTAATGAGGCCGATTCGGCGCTGGCGCGGCTCGATGTCGACAAGGCCGGCCTCGATCGTATGGATCATCGCTATCTCGCCTGCATCGCCGAAAAATACGGCGGCGGCCCGGTCGGCGTGGAGACCATCGCGGCAGTGCTCTCAGAACAGCGCGACGCCATCGAGGATGTCATCGAGCCCTACCTGATCCGCGAAGGCCTGGTGCAGCGGACACCGCGCGGGCGGATGCTGGCGGCCGAGGGCTGGAAATCCCTGGGCCTGTCGCCGCCCCCCGCCGCGCCGACAGTGGCGCCCGACCAGTTCGAGCTTCTGGCTGGCGGGCAAGATGACTGAGACCGGCGCCTCATCGCCCCCGGAACCAGGCGGCAGCGGAACGGCCGGCGGGGAGGAGCACCATGTCTTCCCGGTCCGCGTCTACTATGAGGACACGGACGCCGGCGGCATCGTCTACTACGCCAACTACCTGAAATTTGCCGAACGGGCGCGGACCGAACTGCTGCGCCAGACCGGCCGGCAGCAGTTCGATATGCTGCGCGAACAGGGCATCGGCTTTACCGTGCGCTCGTGCCAGGCCGAGTATCTGGCGCCGGCGCGGCTCGACGACATCCTCGAAGTCCGCAGCACGGTAACCGAAGTCCTCGGCGCCAGCATGCGCCTGCGCCAGCGGATCTGGCGCGGCGACCGGCTGCTGTGCGACCTCCGGTTCCGGATTGCGGTCATGAACCGGCAGGGCCGGCCGGCGCGCATCCCCAAGGACATCCGCAAGGCGCTTGAGCCCCGTATCTCGCCACCGCCTTCCGGCGATGCGGGCGCAAGCGCTTCGGCGTGCGGCAGCACGCCGCGACAATTGCAGGCGCCGCGGGATTGCCACAGTTCTGGCGCTGATCCCCAGGCTGATCCCATCTGACGAGCCATCATGGACCTATCGTTCCTTCCCGATCTGACGGCAGTTCTCGATTCGGTGCACACGGCCGGGGCCGCGCCGGCTGCGGACAGCGCCGGCGCCGGCAGCCTGGAACTGGCCCAGGCCGCAACGCCGGAAGGCGGCGCCAAGTCCGGTCCGACGACCGGCCCGGCGACCGGCGATGGCGCAAAGTTCGGGCAGGACCGCAAGGTTGTCAAAGCCGATATTGCCGGCAACGCGTCGCCGGGCGACGATTTCTCCGTCCTGGCCGTGGTCGAGCGCGCCGACTGGATCGTCAAGGGCGTCGTTGCCATTCTGGTTTTTGCCTCGGTCTGGTCCTGGGCGGTCATTTTCGAGAAACTGGTGCTGGTGCGCCGGATCAACAGCCGCGCGACCCGCTTCGAAAACCGCTTCTGGTCCGGCGGCTCGGTCGATGACCTGTTCGCCGAGGTCGGCGAACGGCCCAACAACCCGATGGCCGCGGTATTCGCCGCCGCCATGCGCGAATGGAAGCGCTCGATCGGCGACGATTCCGGCGCCCGTGCGCTGCGCGGGAGCCTGGGCGACCGCATCGACCGGGTGATGCATGTGACGCTGACCCGGGAAATGAGCCGCTCGGAACGCTTTCTGAGCTCGCTCGCGACCATCGGATCCACGGCGCCCTTCGTCGGCCTGTTCGGCACCGTCTGGGGCATCATGCGCGCGTTCCAGGACATTGCGGTCCAGAAGAACACCAACCTGGCGACGGTCGCGCCGGGCATAGCCGAGGCCCTGTTCGCGACCGCGCTGGGCCTGGTGGCGGCGATCCCCGCGGTCGTCGCCTACAACAAGCTGTCGGGAGACCTCGACCGCTACGCCCACCGGCTCGAGGGCTTCTCGGGTGAGTTCAGCGCGATCGTGTCGCGCGAGCTCGACAACAGCGGAGATTGACGATGGCCGCTGCCCCGGTCCGGCGCGGCCGCGGACGCCGCAGCTACCAGCCGATGTCGGAGATCAATGTCACGCCCTTCGTCGACGTGATGCTGGTGCTGCTGGTCATCTTCATGGTGACGGCGCCGTTGCTCACGGTGGCCGTACCCGTCGATCTGCCGAAGGCCAGAGCCGCCGCGATCGGCAAGCCCGACAAGCCGCTGATCGTCAGCGTCCGGGCCGACGGCGCGGTTTTCCTGCAGGAAACGCAAATGGACACCGCGACCCTGATCGCCCGGCTGCGCGCGATCGCCCGGGTGCGCGATAATCCGCGGATATTCGTGCGCGGGGACAAGGCCGTTCCCTACGGCCGGGTGATGCGGGTGATGAGTTCGATCTCGACGGCCGGCTTCCCGAAGGTCGCGCTGGTCGCCGAAGACGGCAGCGACTAGGCGGCGGGCAGGCGGCCATGCGCGGCATCCTTTTCTCGATCTTCCTGCACACGCTGGTCGTGCTGGCCGTGGCGCTCGGGCTGCCCTGGCTGACGAAGCCGCCGGCGAACGCGTCGCGCAACATTACGGTGGATATCGTCCGCCTGTCCGACATCACGCAGGCGAGCAAGGGCCAGAAGCCGAAACCGAAGACCGTTCGCAAGCCGGACGCCGAGCGCGAGACAACCAAAAAACCGGTGGCCCGCGACCGGCGCGCCGAGACTCCGCCGGATCCGCCGAAACCGGACGAACCGAAGCCGGTCGAGTCGAAATCGGTCAAGTCGAAATCGGTCAAATCGAAATCGCCGCCGCCCGAGCCGCCGAAGGCAGCCAATCCGAAACCGAAACCGGCGCCGCCGGCGAAAACCGAGGTCGCCAAACCGGTCACCGCGCCGCCGGCACGGCCGAAACCGGTGCAAAAGGCGAAAACCGCGCCGAAGCCGAAAGTTGAGCCACCCAGGCGCGTCGAGATTGACCCGCGGGCGTTACAACGTCAGGCCGAAAAGCCGAAGAAAAAGCTTCCGGCAAAGAAACCGGAAACGCGCGTCGCCAAACCGGCGCCGAAAGCCAAGCCGAAAGCCAAGCCGAAAGCCAAGCCGAAACCGGCGAAAATGCCGGAGCCCCGCGTCGCAAAGGCGCCGGCGAAACCGGAAAAGAAGAAGGCTCCTGCGAACAAACCCGAGGCGCCGGTCGTGAAGCCCAGGAAGAAACCGGCGCCGAAGCCCCCCGAATCGGCGAAGAAGGCCGCGCCGAAAGTCGAACGGCAGATCGCCGCCCTGCCGCGGCCGCGGCCTGCGTTGAAGCCACGCCCCAAAAATGCCGCAAAAAAGCCGCGAAAGACTGTCAAGAAACGACCTGCCAAGGAGAATCCGCTGGACTCGGTCTTCAAGACCGTCGGGAAGCTCAAGAAAACGGCGGAGCAGTCCGACCGCGAGCGGACTGCTGCCCGGACGCGAACGGGCGTTGAGACAGCGGCGCGCAGCCTGCCGATGACCCTGTCGGAAATCGAGGCTATTCGCCGCCAGATTCAGCCGTGCTGGAATTTTCCGGCCGGCGCGCAGGATGCCGGATCATTGCGCGTCCTGATCAGAATCCGGCTCAACCGCGACGGTTCGGTGCTCGGCGAGCCGAAGGTTCTGGACCAGACCCGGTTCGCCGGCGATCATCGTTTCCGCGCCGCCGCCGAGGCGGGCATTCGGGCGGTCAAAAACCCCAGGTGCAGCCCGCTCAGGCTGCCGCAGGAAAAATTCGACCAATGGAAAGTGCTGACCATCGACTTCGATCCGTCCAAACTGAATCCGGGTTAATCATGCCGCTTACCTCGCCGATATCCCGTCCGTGCCGCCGGCTGTTCCTGGCGGGCCTGTTCGCTGTGGCCTTGCCGGCGATGGCCGCTGCGCAGGTGACCGTGCGGATCGACGATCCGAATTTCGAGCCGCTGCCCATCGCCATCGTGGTGCCCCAGGCATCCGCCGGCGACGAGCGGACGACCGCCGAGCAGATTGCCGGAGTCGTCACCGACGATCTCGAAGGTTCCGGCCTGTTCCGCCCGGTCGATCCGAATGCCTTTGTCCAGCGCGACGGGTCCGAAGTGCTCGCGCCACGATTTAACGACTGGAAGGGCATCGGCGCCGAGGCGCTGGTCACCGGCCGGGTGTTTCACCGGACCAACGGCGATGTCCGGATCGAGTTCCGGCTGTGGGACGTCTCGACCGGGCGCCAACTGGTCGGCCGCGCCCTTGAGACGCGCCGGGCCAACTGGCGCCGTCTCGCCCACAAAATGTCCGACGCCATCTATCGGCGGCTGACCGGGGAGCGCGGCTATTTCGATACGCGGATCGTCTATGTCGCCGAATCCGGCCCCGTGCTGAACCGGGTCAAGCGCCTCGCGATCATGGACCAGGACGGCGCCAACCACCGGTTTCTTACCAACGGCGAAAACCTGGTGCTGACGCCGCGCTTCTCGCCGTCGGCCCAGGAAATCACGTATCTCGAATATGTCGGCCAGCGCCCGCGCGTCTACATCCTGAATATCGACACCGGCCGGCGCGAGATCGTCGGCGATTTCGCCGGCATGACCTTCGCGCCGCGCTTCTCGCCGGACGGCAACAAGATCGTCATGTCCATGGCGCGCCACGGCAACTCCGAAATTTTCGCCATGGACCTGAGAACCCGGGCCACCAAACAGTTGACCAGGCACCAGGCCATCGACACCTCGCCCTGCTATTCGCCCGACGGATCGAAGATCACCTTCAATTCCGACCGCAGCGGCCGGCAGAAAATCTATGTCATGAATGCCGACGGCAGCGGCGTGCGCCGGATCAGCAATCGGGCCGGCCGATATGCAACGCCGGTCTGGTCCCCGCGCGGCGACCTGATCGCATTCACCAAGCTGGAGGAGGGAAATTTCTTCATCGGGGTCATGCGGCCGGACGGCGAGGGAGAACGCATTCTCGCCGAGGGCTTTCTGGCCGAGGGCCCGACCTGGGCGCCCAACGGCCGGGTGCTGATGTTCTTCAAGAAGCCGCGCGGCGGCACGGCGAAGCTGTATTCGGTCGATCTTACCGGCCGAAATGAGCGGCCGGTGGAAACGCCCGTATCGGCATCGGATCCGGCCTGGTCGCCACTGCTGAAAGACTAGCCGCGCACAGCGGCATTCGCCGCCGTGCGTCAAATGCTCCGCTATCTCGCCATTCATGGTTTGCAAGCGGAACATTGAAACGTAGTAAGATTTGCAACAAGTCGATCCGGAGCCGGACGGCCGGACAAGGATCGCGATGGGTCGAGGAAATCACGTCATGAAACTCAGATTTGCGTTGGTCGTGCTTGCGATCGGCCTCGCTTCCGCCGGCTGCACCAAGTCATCCGGCAAAAGTACCGGTGACAACAATTCGGTCAGGCAATCGGAATTGGCGCGGCCCCTGCCCGGCAAGACCTGGCAGGAATTTACCGAGCCTTCGAAGAACGGTTACAGCGACCGGGTATTCTTCGCCTACGACCGTTTCGATCTCGATGAGGATGCCCAGGCCACGATTCGGGCGTGGTCGGAATGGCTGCGCGCCCATCGCGACGCAGGCATCCTGGTCGAGGGACACGCCGACGAGCGCGGGACGCGGGAATACAATCTTGGCCTTGGCGCCAAACGGGCGACCGCCATTCGCGACATGCTGATTGCCCTGGGCGTGAATGCCGGACGGATTCGCACCATCTCCTACGGCAAGGAACGGCCGGCGGTCGCGGGCGAAGACGAAACGGCTTATCAGCAGAACCGTCGCGGCGTTGCCCGGCCCACCACCGGTGGGGCCTGAAATCCCCGACCGGCGGCCGGCGCGGAAAGGAGCGACGGGAATGAACATGTGGGCCGGCGGCGGCGTTGTCCTGGCGCTGCTCCTGGGCCTCGGCGCGAGCGCCGGGCCTGTCGCGCCGCCGGCGCATGCGCAACAGGCGTCGCGCACCGACATCGATGACCTGAAGTTCCGGTTGCGCCGTCTAGAGCGCGAATTCAATGCGCTGCGCGGCGGCAGCGAGGAAATCCCGTCGACCCTGGCGACCCGGTTCCAGAGCCGGCTCAATCAGATGGAGCGGACGATCCAGACGTTGACCGACAAGGTCGAGGGCCTGATCCATCGCGTCGAAAAGCTGGAGAAGGAACGCAAGGCCTTCGAGGCCGACGCCGATTATCGATTGAGCCTGCTGGAAAAGCAGGGTGGCATCGAGCCGGGCTCCAAACGCGCCAAACCGGCGCCCCGGGCCGATGCCAGCCCGAAGCAGGACGCCGCCGGGCAGGACCGCACCGAAGATAAATCGGCCGCAGCTTCGTCGGTATTGCCGCCCGGCAAGGAGATCGATCAGTACAGATTTGCGATCGGCGAGTTGCGGCAGGCGCGCTACGACCAGGCCGCTCAGGCATTCCGCGAGTTCCTGCGCCGCCATCCCAAGGGCCGGTTTGCCGGCAACGCCTATTACTGGCTGGGCGAAACCTATTACGCACAGGGGAAGTACCGGCTGGCAGCAATCCGATTTGCCGACGGCTTCAAGGCATTTCCCAAACATTCCAAGGCGCCGGACAACCTGTTGAAGCTGGGAATGTCCATGGCCCATCTGAAAAAGACCAAGGAAGCCTGCGCGAGCTGGGCCGAACTGAAACGCCGCTATCCGTCCGCGCCCGGGTACATCAAGCGCAAGGCGGCCCAGGAGCGGAAGAAACTTGGCTGCCGGGCCTGACCCGGTTACGGCGGCGGAATTTGCCCGCCTGATCGGCCCGCTGGGACCGTTCGAACCCGCCCCCCAACTCGCCGTCGCCGTTTCCGGCGGCCGCGACAGCGTTGCCCTCGGCCTGCTCGCCCAGCAATGGACCGCCGCCTGCGGCGGGCGCGTGACCGGCCTGATTGTCGATCACGGATTGCGCAGCGCGTCTGCAGGCGAAGCCGCCCGTACACGGGACCTGCTCGGCCGGTTCGGCATCGCCGCCGTTATCCTGAACGCTCAGGGCCGGCCGCGGAAAAACCTCCAGGCCTGGGCGCGCGCCGCCCGATACGCCCTGATGACGGACTGGTGCCGCGATGGTGGGGTATTGCACCTGCTGGTCGCGCACCACCGGGACGATCTGGCGGAAACGATGCTTGCAAATCTGACGCGCAACACCGGTTTGCGCGGCATGGCGGGCATGGCCGCGGTGCGCGAACTGCCGGATTGCCGAGTCCTGCGTCCCCTGCTCGGCATACCGCGCGACCGGCTGACGGTGACTTTGGAAAGCCGGAACGTCACCTGGATCGAGGATCCATCGAACCGGGACCGGCGTTTCCGCCGCGTCCGCCTGCGGCAGAAGCTGGCCGGCCGCCGCGAGGGGCCGGCCCTGGCGGCGCGCGCCATAGCAGCCGGCCGGGCGCGGCAGCGGCTCGACCGCGAGATTGCCGATCTGCTGGCGGCATCGGTTTCCCTCGACGGCCCACGGGCCGATGTCGACTGCTCGGCATTGCGGCGGGCGGAGCCGGAGATCGCCGCCGCTGCCCTTGCCGCGTTGGTCGCTTGGATCGGCGGCGAGGCGGCGCCGCCCCGGCAGGAGCGGCTGGCGCGGACGGCCGGCTGGCTGTGCGGGGCTTCCCGGGGCGGCCGAAGGACGATCGGGGGATGCATCATCGTGCTGGACGGTGCTTGGGCCGGCTTCGCGCCCGAGCCCGGACGGCGGGATGACGGCGCCCGGCACGCCAGCGGCGCGGACCGTCCTGCCCTCGCGCCCGCCGCATTTGCGCCGGCGCCGAAGACCGCCGATGCGCCATTTCCGGCTGTTGTGCCGGCTGGACTCGTGCCCACATTCCCTTATCTAGTCCAGACGGACGCCGCCGGGCGAGCCCGTCACAAGCCTCTATCTTCGAAAGGCGTGGCTTCGTGAACAATTTCGGCAGAAACCTTGCCATGTGGCTGGTGATCGGCGTGTTGCTGATCGCCCTGTTCAATCTGTTCCAGGGCGGATCCAACCGCAACCCGGCGAGCGAGATGTCGTATTCCGAGTTTCTCGGCCAGGTCGAGAACGGCAACGTCCGCGACGTCGTCATCCAGGGCGATAAGATCAAGGGCGTGCTGCGCAGCGGACGGACCTTCGAACTGACCAGCCCGGCGGATCCCAAGCTGGTCGACCGCCTGATCGAGAAAAAGGTCGGCGTCCGCGCCGAGCCGAAGGACAAGGAGATGCATCCGCTGCTCTCCATCTTCGTGTCCTGGCTGCCGATCATCCTGATCATCGCCGTGTGGATTTTCTTCATGCGGCAGATGCAGTCGGGGACCGGCCGGGCCATGGGCTTCGGCAAGTCGCGCGCGCGCCTGCTGACCGAGCGTACCGGCCGGGTCACGTTCGAGGATGTCGCCGGAGTCGAGGAGGCCAAACAGGAAGTCGAGGAAATCGTCGAGTTCCTGCGCGATCCGCAGAAATTCCAGCGCCTTGGCGGCAAGATCCCCAAGGGCGTGCTGCTGGTCGGCCCGCCCGGCACCGGCAAGACGCTGCTGGCCCGCGCGATCGCCGGCGAGGCCAATGTGCCGTTCTTCACCATCTCGGGCTCGGACTTTGTCGAGATGTTCGTCGGCGTCGGCGCCAGCCGGGTGCGGGATATGTTCGAACAGGGCAAGAAAAACGCGCCCTGCCTTGTTTTCATCGACGAAATCGACGCCGTCGGCCGCCATCGCGGCGCCGGCCTGGGCGGCGGCAACGACGAGCGCGAGCAGACGCTGAACCAGCTTCTGGTCGAGATGGACGGCTTCGAGGCCAACGAGGGCGTGATCCTGATCGCCGCCACCAACCGGCCGGATGTGCTGGACCCGGCGCTGCTGCGCCCGGGCCGCTTCGACCGTCAGGTCGTCGTGCCCAATCCGGACATCGCCGGGCGCGAAAAGATATTGAAGGTCCACATGCGCAGGGTGCCGCTGGGCCCGGATGTCAACGCTTCGGTGATCGCGCGCGGCACGCCGGGCTTCTCCGGCGCCGATCTCGCCAACCTGGTGAACGAGGCGGCGCTGCTGGCCGCCCGCAAGAACAAGCGGGTCGTCGGCATGCTGGAGTTGGAGGATGCCAAGGACAAGGTCCTGATGGGCGCCGAACGCCGGTCGATGGTGATGACCGAGGAAGAGAAGGAAATGACGGCCTATCACGAGGCCGGCCATGCCCTGATCGCCGTGCATCAGGAATATCACGACCCGCTGCACAAGGTGACGATCATCCCGCGCGGCCGCGCGCTGGGTGTGACCATGTCCCTGCCGGAGCGGGACAAATACGCCTATGCCGAGCGCGAACTGAAGGCGAAGATCGCCATGACCTTCGGCGGCCGCATCGCCGAGGAACTGATCTACGGCAAGGATGCGGTGACCACCGGCGCGACCAACGATATCCAGCAGGCGACCAACCTGGCGCGCAAGATGGTCACCGAGTTCGGTTTTTCCGACAAGCTCGGGCCGTTGCGCTACGAGGATAACCAGGAAGAGGTTTTCCTCGGCCACTCCGTGACCCAGCACAAGAATGTCTCGGACAAGACCGCCGAGACGATCGACAACGAAGTGCGCCGGCTGGTCGAGGAAGGCGAGGCCACGGCGCGCGAAATCCTGACCACCCATATGGACGAGTTGCACACGCTCGCCAGCAGCCTGCTGGAATTCGAAACGCTTTCCGCCGTAGAGATCAACCAGTTGCTGAAAGGCGAGAAGATCGTCCGGCCGGACGAGAGCGACGAAGCCCAGGCGGCACGCGAAGCCGGCCGGCCGCGGCGCACCAGCGTCCCGACCAGCCAGCGGCCGGAGCCCGACGGCGGGATGGAGCCGGAACCGCAGACCTAGCGCTGCCGGTCGGCGCCTGTTTTTTGTCGGGAATAGAACGCCGGAGCTCGTTTCACGGCGGCGCCGGTTCGCAGGAAAGTCCGACAAAGCATTCCGCCCTGGGGAGCAAGGCAGCGATGACACCGACAATCGACCGGGCGCTGACCGAACTGGCCTTCAACGCCGACGGATTGGTCCCCTGCATCGCGCAGCAGCACGATACCGGCGAAGTCCTGATGCTGGCCTGGATGAATGCGGACGCCGTGCGCGAAACGCTGACGACCCGGCGTGTGTGCTACTGGTCCCGCTCGCGCCGCAGCCTGTGGCGCAAGGGCGAGACTTCCGGCCACGTCCAGCGGCTGATCGACTTCCGCTACGACTGCGACGGCGACACCGTCCTCCTGCTGGTCCACCAGACCGGCCCGGCCTGCCACACGAACCGCCCGAACTGCTTCTTCAGGGCGGTCCGCGACGATGGCATCGCGACGCTTTCCGAACCGATCGCGACACCTGCCTGAAGCGTGTCCGTTTCAATCGGAACCGCCGACGCTGCTCAAGAGGTCCCTTCGATACGCCCCTTCGGAGCTGCTCACGGTGAGGAATTTTTTGATTCCCCTCATCCCGAGTAGGCGCGCAAACAGCTTGTCCTGAGCCTGTCGAAGGGCCGTACCGAGGGATGCCGCTTCGCTACGGTTCCAGCAATAGCAGATGCGTTCCAGCCGCTTCCGGGAGTTGTACCGGTTCGACCGGTTTACATCGCGGTTCGCCGGGCCGATGATGGCACCACAGAGGAGAACCCGACGATGACGACAGCTGATGCCCGGCCGCCGGTCTTCGGCGTCCACCACACTGCCTACCGCTGCCGGGATGCGGAGGAAACCCGCGCCTTCTACGAAGACAAGCTGGGCTTTCCGATGACCCTGGCGCTGGAGATCGAGGAAGAGCCCTCGACCGGCAACCCGCTCAAATACCTGCACATCTTCTTCGACATCGGCAGCCACAAGGCGGACGAACCCAACTACATCGCCTTCTTCGAACTGCCGGATACGCCGGCGGACGAAACGACGTTCGCCCAGAAATGGGGCTTCGACCTGCATCTTGCCATGCGGGTGAACGGTCACGAAGACCTGGCGGCGTGGAAGGCCCGGCTGCGGAAGAACGGAATTCCGGTCAAGGGCCCGATCGACCACGGAATCTGCAGTTCGATCTATTTCAGCGACCCGAACGGCTACGTTCTCGAATTCGCCGCGGAGAACGAATCGGAACGCGCCGAACTGGCGCAGGAAGCCTCGGAAGCACGCGCTAATCTGGCGAAATGGAATGCCTGGAAGGCGGGACGCTGATGCGCCGTCACGGCCTCGGGCCCAATTCAATCGAATCGGCAATCGCGTCGAAGGGGCGGACGAGATCGCCCGGGTCCGTTCGCCGTGCGCCCGGCCTTGAGACCGGGTGAACTTCGCCATCTTGGACTGCAACAATGCCCGGCTGCTGCCGGTCAGCCCGCTCTCGCAACTGTGCGGCGTGCTGAAGCACGACCGCCCGCCGGCTATGGAATCAGCACACAGCGGGCCTTCACTACTGACCTGATCACCGACTTGCCGGTGCGCTCGTTATAGCGATCGACGCTCCACTTAACGCGCGCCTCGGCCCACTTCTGGCACGCAGAAGCAGAGGGAAATCTCCGGGGGGCGGCCCAAACGTGATTCCGGTGGTAATCCGAACACTGGTTCGACCACGGGTCTCTGCACGCCAGGATCGCGGTAAGCACATAGGCTCCTTTGGGAGCGTACACGGGACGATGGGGAACGCAATTGGGCCGCACGGTGCTTACAACCCATTCGGAACCGTCACGACGACTGCGGTAGGCAATATACCGGTTGATGTACTCGGATGCCCATTCCCGGCACGCCGCCGCGGTCAAGAAGAACAGCGGATAGCGCGACGCGTGGCCCGCCCACGTTGAATCCTTGGGGCCGAAAGTCGCGCAGTTGGCGACCCCATGATAGGATGCCTTATTATCCGCGCAGGAATAAATGTCGACGAGGCGATAGAATCCTTCCGCCATTGCCGATGCCGGCAAGACCAAACCCGTCCACAGCAGAATAAACACCGGAATTTTCTTCATCTCTCATTCTCCCGTCCAGGGTTTGAGGAGGCGCCGAACTCGCTTCTCCCGGTGTTTCTGAGGCTCCGCCAGCACGGCGCCAGCCGTCCGGCAACGCACAAAATAACTCTGCGAAGCGTTTTCCATTTGCGGCCGGCCTACGGCACGGCTGAACGGTGCCGCCTCGCCAAGGAGGCCAGAAGTGAAATAATAACAATACAAGAAGCGATCTAACATTTTTGCGAAATATCTTACGAATTCCGTCCCGTCCGAAGCGCCGCCGGATCCGCGAAACTCCTACTTCCTCCGCCGGTCCTCCACCCGCTTCGCCTTCATCTCGGTCTTCGGGAAGGTATCCGGCGGAATGACATCGACCTCGACGCGCACCTCGATCCGGCTCGTCACGGCGTTGCGCACGGCGGCGATGACGCCGTCCGGGCCGGCATGGTCGGCGTGCTCGACCTCGATGTGCATGAAATCGATGCCTTCCGCCGTGGTATCCAGCCGGACCATGTATTCGTCGCCCACGCCTTCGACGGCGCGCACGCCCTCCTCGACCACGCTGGGATAGAATTTGATGCCGCGCAGGTTGATCAGGTCGTCGGCCCGGCCCTGGAAACCGCCGAGCGCGCAGACGTGGGTTCGGCCGCAGGCGCAGGGGGCGGTATCGAAGCGGGTATAGTCGCCGACAACGAAGCGCAGGTGGCTCGAACTTTCCGAGTTCATGTTGGTGCAGACCGTGACGCCGCGCCCGCCCTCCGGCACGGTTACCATGTCGTTATCGGGGTCGCACAACTCCCAGACCTGGATGTCTTCCATCAGATGGGTCTGGACCGCGCCGTCGCCGCGCACCGGATGACTGCAGGAGAAGCCGCCGGAATGGGGCGATGCCTCGGTGCAGCCGTAGAACTCCACCACCTCGGCGCCCCACATTTCCTCCAGCCGCCGGCGGGTCGCCACGATGCCGGCCGCCGGCTCGCCGCCGGTGAAGAGCCTCGTCACCGAGGTCTGCGCCGGATCGTGCCCGAGCTCGCGCATGACATGGCCGAGACGCAGCAGTTG
>MPMX01000049.1 GCA_002238725.1 Rhodospirillaceae bacterium bin65 | reverse complement strand
CGTCAAGGACGGCATCGGCTGGGCGCCCGGCCTGCTGCGCGATCCGTTGGGCGATTATCCGGCCGCTGCCGAACTGGCGGCGCAGGTCGGCGCCGCGGATACCGACTATCACGCCTACGACCGGGCGGTGGCCGACGCGGCGACGGGCTGGCTCGAAGCGCGCGCGGCGTCCGGCGGCCCGCCCTGGGCCCTGTTCGTCTCCTTTGTCAGCCCGCACTATCCGCTGGCCGCGCCAGCGCAATGGTTCGACCCCTATGCCGGGGCCGACCTGCCGGCGCCGAAGCCCTATGCCGGCAACTGGCGCGATCATCCGGCGCTGCGCGAAACCCTGCGCTTCTTCGACTATGACCGCCATTTCGACGCCGGGTCGCGCGATGCCGCGATCCGCGGCTATCTGGGGCTGGTCAGTTTCGTCGACGACCTGATCGGGCAAGTGGTGACCGCTCTGGACAGCGCCGGCTTCGGCGAAAACACGACGATCCTGTTCACGTCCGACCACGGCGAGATGCTGGGCGATTTCGGCCTCTGGACCAAGCAGGTCATGTTCGAGGGCAGCGCCGGCATCCCGATGATCCTGACCGGGCCGGGCGTGGCGGCCGGACGGACGGTCGATACGCCGGTCTCGCTGGTCGACGTCTTCCCGACCGTGCTGGACGCAGCGGGCGCCCCACCTCATTCCGGGCCCCTTTCCACCCCCCTGCCCGGCCGCTCGCTGCGGGAGATCGCGGCGGCGCCGGAAGACCCGGACCGGCCCGTCCTTTCCGAATATCACGACGGCGGTTCGGCGACCGGCGCCTTCATGCTGCGCCGGGGCGACTGGAAGCTGGTGCATCACGAAGGCTTTCCGCCCCAGCTATTCGACCTGTCCGGCGATCCCGACGAACAGTGCGACCGGGCCGCCGAGCCGGCGATGGCGGAGGCTCTCGGCGCACTGCAGGCCGGCCTGCGCGCGATCGTCGATCCCGCCGCCGCCAACGCTCGGGCCTTCGCCGACCAGCGCGCGCGGCTCGACGAACTCGGCGGCGCCGAGGCGGTGCGCGCGATGCAGGGCTACGATTTCGGCCATTCGCCGCCGGGCTAGGCAAGACCTGGCGTTTCGAGGAACCGTGCCGGATCCCCCTTGCCCGTCGTTTCGACCGGGGCGGCGCTGCCGCGGCGCGGAGAAATCTTTGGGGGTTATATCGGTTACCACGCGTTCGCGGCTCACTGCCGTTCCGGTAGCCGACGCCGCAAATTTCCCCTCAGTGCCACCCCGGAGGGAGCGAAGCGGAGATCCGGGGTCCAGGGGCCACGTGCGAAGGCCTTTCGGGTCGGCCCTGGGCCCCGGATCAAGTCCGGGGCGGCATAGTTGGGTGATTTTTTTTGCATCGGCAAACGAGCGGCGTTTGCGGATTTCGCCGGCGTCCTGCCGCCGCCGGAGGAATATCCGGCGCTGCATGATCAAAGATGTAATCCCAAAAGAACTCTCCGCTCCGCGGCCCCTTCGGCAGGTTCAGGGCAGGCTCTGCGGACCGCTTCGGTCGATATGACGGGGCGGGTGGCGGCCGGGGCGGAATGCTTGTACCGGCTTACAATCTTAAGGTAGCCTGAAAACGGTTGGTTCCGTACCGGTTCGCTCTCTCGGGGCAAGAGCACGACATGAGACTGTCCAATCCCGGCCAGGAAACGACGGACTCCGCCGGCGATGTCCGGGCGCCGCTCACCTTCATCGTGCGCCAGAACGGCACGCCGTACTTCCTGAGTTCCGCGCTGACCGGCGGCCCGCCGGAATATCGCTTCCGCACCGAAGCGCGCACGGTGACGATCCACGATGTCCGTTCCGAAGCCGACCGGCATTCGGTCGAGCGCGAGGGCTTCCAGCTGGTTCGCCACCGGACCGCGGTCGACGACCTTTATGACGACGATGCGGTGAACGGCGCCTACAGCCGCGAAGTCGAGGCCCTGCTGTGCCAAGCGACCGGCGCGTCCCGCGCCGTCGTCTTCGACCATACCCGCCGCTCGGACAGCGGGGAGGGCGCCGCCAACCCGGACGGCACCCGCGGGCCGGCGCGCATTGTCCATGTCGACTACACCGTGAAGTCGGGACCGCAGCGGGCTGCCGACGCGTTGGGAAACGAGACGGTGGAGCGCGTTCTCGGTGCCGGCGGGCGCATCGCCGAAATCAACGTCTGGCGTCCGATCGCGGGGCCCGTGCAGCGCTCGCCGCTGGCCGTGGCCGACGCCGGCAGCGTCGCCCGGGACGACCTGATCGCGACCGAACAGAGATTTCCCGGCCGCACCGGCGAGATCTACATGCTCGCGCATTCTCCAGGCCAGCGCTGGTGCTGGATCCCCGGCATGACGCGGGACGAAACGCTGTTCCTCAAAGGCTGGGACAGCCTGGACGACGGCCGGGCGCGCTTTACGCCCCACGGTTCGTTCCGCCTGCCGGACCAGGATCCGGGCGCGCCCGCCCGCGAGAGCATCGAGACGCGCGCCTATCTCGTCTTCGACAACTGAGGGGCGGGCAGCGGACGCTATTTTACCGAGTGTGCAACAACTGTGAGGGAGGAAGTATCATGGGTCGCCACAAGCATGTCATCAACGTCAACGACGTCGAGCCGAAGGAAATCGCCGTCGCCGACAAGTTCCACCATATCGTCAGGGGGCTGGGCAGCTCGACCGGCAACGTCGAGCTGGGCTGCAGCCATTTCCGGGTCGCGCCCGGCATGTACGCCTTTCCGAGGCATTCGCACATCCGCAACGAGGAGGCCCTGTATATCCTCGAAGGCAGCGGCACGCTGAGCATCGGGGACGACGAGATCGTGGTGTCTGCGGGCGACTACGCCGCCCTGCCGGTCGGCCGGCACCTGGCCCACAAGCTGGTCAACACCGGCGATGCCGACCTGGTCTATCTGTGCCTGTCGACCAACCTCATGCCGGAAATCACCGAATACCCGGATTCCGGAAAGGTCGGCGTGCTCGGCGGGGCAGACTGGAACCGGGGGCTTGCCGAATTCTACGCCGGCGAGGACATCCACGACGAATATTTCTTCCGGTTCTACCAGGGCGACACCCACGTCAACTATTTCACCGGCGAGATCGACGAATAGGTCCGGCCGGACGCAACCCCTGAGCCTGCCGCCGCCGCGGTGCGAGCCGCGGCGGCGGGGGCTGCCGGATGCGCGCATGAGGTGCGGCATCGTGGATGCGATAGCCGGCTCAAAGCGTGTCCGTTTCCATCGGAACCGGCGACGCAATAGAGGCCGCCCCTTCGACAAGCTCAGGGCAGGGCCTTCGTTACGCCGTTTCGCGACTGCTCAGGGTCAGGAAATTTGGAAGGAATACTCCCTACCCCCCTTCATCCCGAGTAGGCCCCGCAGGGGCCGTATCGAGGGACCGGCAAGGAATGGCGCCCGGCAGCCCGAGGACAAGCTGTCGACGCTCCACAGTCAGTAAACCACCTTGTCGAGATACAATCCGCAGGCGGGGGCGGTGGCGCCGGCTTTTCTTCGATCGGCGGCGCGCAGCACCGTGGCCAGCCAGGTGACGGGTTTCTTGCCTTCGCCCACCGGCGCCAGCGTCCCGACGATGTTGCGCACCTGGTGGTGCAGGAAAGACGGCGCGCGCAGGGCGATCTCGATTTCCTCGCCATAGCGCGAGACGCGGATATCGGTAAGCGTCTTGACCGGCGATTTCGCCTGGCATTCCGCGGCGCGGAAGCTGGAGAAGTCGTGATGGCCGACCAGCGGCAGCGCCGCCTCATGCATGGCCTCGGCGTCGAGCGGCCGGCCGACCTGCCAGGCCCGGCCGGCATCGAGCGCAAGCGGCGCGCGGCGGTTGACGATGCGGTAGCGGTAGCGCCGCTCGACGGCAGAGAAGCGCGCGTGAAAGCTGTCGTCCACCGGCTCGGCCTCGATCACCGCGATCGGCCGGGGTTTCAGGTGATAGTTAAGCGCTTCCTTGATGCGGAAAGGCTCGGCGTCGCGCGCGATATCGATGTGGACCACCTGGCCGAGCGCATGGACGCCCGAATCGGTCCGTCCGGCGGCGTAGGCGACGAGCCGCTCGCCGCAGAATTTCTCCACCGCCTCCTCGAGGCATTGCTGGACCGACAGGCCGTTGTCCTGGCGCTGCCAGCCGACGAACGGACCGCCATCGTATTCCAGGGTCAGCCTGAAGCGTCGGGTCACGACAGCACCGTGCCGGGAGGAATGGCGAAGCCGCGCAACAGGTCGGCGGCACTCATCGGCGCTTTGCCCTGGCGCTGCACCAGTGTCGGGCGCAGCGCGCCCTCGCCGCAGGCGACGGTCAGGCAATCGTCCCGGACGGTGCCGGGCGGGCCGGCTTCGGGGCCGGCGACCTCTGCACCGAGCACGCGGATACGCTGGCCGCCCGCCTCGAAGAAGGCGCCGGGGACAGGATCGAAGGCCCGCACCGTGCGCTCGATCTGTACGGCCGGCTGCGACCAGTCGATCCGCGCCTCGGCCTTGTCGATCTTGCGGGCGTAGGTGACGCCGGCTCTCGGCTGAAGCCGCGGCGTCAGGGTGCCCAGTCCCGACCCATCCAGCCAGGCCAGCGCTTCCACGATCGTTTCGGCGCCCAGTACGGCCAGCGCGTCGTGCAGCGCGCCGCCGGTCGCGTCACCGGCAATCGCCATGCGCCGTTGCAACAAGATCGGGCCGGTATCGAGCCCGGCCTCCATCTGCATGATCGTCACCCCGGTTTCCGCATCGCCGGCCTGGATTGCGCGCTGAATCGGCGCCGCCCCGCGCCAGCGCGGCAACAGCGACGCATGGATGTTGAAACAGCCGTGGACCGGCGCGTCGAGCACCGCCAGAGGCAGGATCAACCCGTAGGCGGCGACAATCGCGGCTTCCGCTTCAAGGCCGGCAAAGCCGGCGACCGTGTCCGCTCCGGCAAAATCCATCGGCGTGCGCACGGGAATGTTCCGGGCCTCGGCCCAGGCCTGCACCGGCGACGGCCGCACCGCCTTGCCCCTTCCGGCGCGGCGCGGCGGCTGGGTATAGGCGGCGACCACATCGTGGCCGGCCGCAGCCAGCGCCATCAGCGCCGCTAGCGCAAAATCCGGCGTGCCCATGAAGATCAGGCGCATCGTTCCGGCCGGGATTTGGGGCAGCAAGGCCGGAATGGCCGGCCCGTGCGCATCACGCAGGCACCGCCTCCTTCGCGGCGAGCTTTTTCTCCTTCAGCAGCTTGCGCAGGATCATGTTGCGCTTGAGCGCGCTGATGTGATCGATGAACAGGATACCGTCGAGATGATCGATCTCGTGCTGGACGCAGGTCGCGAGCAGGCCGTCGGCTTCCAGCTCGTGAACCTCGTTCTCCCGGTCGAGATAGCGCACACGGACCTCGGCCGGGCGGACGACATCGGCGTAGTGCTCCGGCACGCTCAGGCAGCCCTCCTCATGGGTATTGTCATGGTCCGACACCCAGACGACCTCCGGGTCGGCGAGGGCATGGGGCGCGGGCGGGCCGTCCTTGTCCGAAACATCCAGCACGATGACCCGCTTGAGCACACCGACCTGCGGCGCGGCAAGGCCGATGCCGGGCGCGGCATACATCGTCTCCAGCATGTCGTCCATCAGCCGGCGGACCTTGTCGTCCACTGCCCCGACGGGCCTGGATTTCTTCTTCAGCCGCGGATCGGGCGCGGTCAGGATCGGCAGCAACGCCATCGTTCATTTACCCCGGAAGTGGCCGGTTTCAAGGGTTTCTTAGCCGTTTGCAGATAGGTCGGGCGGGCCGGAAGGTCAACGAACCGGCGCATCCGGCCGGCCTGCGCGCCGCGCAAGGAAACGCCGGGAAATGCGCCGGTTTCCGCAAGAATATCCATGGCCGCCGCACGGGCTTGTGATAGGAAAGCCGCGCCATGACAGGACTGGACGCCAATACGCTGATCGTGCTGGGCGCGCTGGCCTTTCTCGCCCTGCTCGTCGTCGCCGTCACCTTGCGCACCGCCCGGGGCCAGACCGAGATCAACACCCGCCTCAGCGGCCTAGCCGAACGGCAGGACGGCATCCGCGACTCCCTGAGCACGCGCTTGCAGGACCAGGAGCGGGCCATTTCCGAACGGCTGGAGGGCGTCAGCCGCCGGGTCGGCGCCAGCCTCGAAACCAGCACGGAAAAGACCGGGGAATCGCTGCAGCAGATCCGCGAGCGGCTGGCCGTGATGGACCAGGCGCAAAAGAAGATCACCGACCTGTCGGAGCAGATGGTCGGCCTGGAAAATATCCTGGCCAACAAGCAGGCGCGAGGGGCGTTCGGCGAAATCCAGCTGCACGATCTGGTCGAGAGCATCATGCCACCCGGCGCCTTCGCCTTCCAGGTGACGCTAAGCAACGGCAAGCGCGCGGATTGCCTGCTCAACCTGCCGAACCCGCCCGGCCCGATCGCGATCGACGCCAAGTTCCCGCTGGAGAGCTGGCAGCGCCTGCAAAAAGCCGCAGACGAGCAGGAGCGCGTGGCGGCGGGCCGCCGGTTCAGCGCCGACGTGCTCAAGCATGTGCGCGATATCCGGGAGAAATACATCGTGCCGGGCGAGACCGGGGACGCTGCGCTGATGTTCCTGCCGTCGGAGAGCGTCTATGCCGAACTGCACGCCAACTACGCCAATGCGGTCGAGCAGAGCTTCCGGGAAAAGGTCTATATCGTGTCGCCGACGACCCTGTGGGCGACGCTCAACACGGTGCGCGCCGTGTTCCGCGACGTGCGGATGCGCGAACAGGCCCACCTGATACAGAAAGAGGTCGAGACGATGATGGCGGATGTCGGCCGGCTCGACGACCGGGTCGGCAAGCTGGCGTCGCATTTCGACCAGGCCCGGCGCGACATCGACCAGATCCAGACCTCGTCGCGCAAGATTACAAGCCGCGGCGAGAAAATTTCGGAACTGGACCTCGAAGACGAGAACAGCGCCGCCGGCGGACCGGCGCCCGGCCGCCTCTCCGCCCCGCCGGACGGCTGAGCGGCCGCCGCGCCTGCGCGGACGCCCTGTTCACTGCCAGCGTGGAATTGTGTACAAAATTCAATATCATGGAATCCCTCACCGGTTCGCGGCCGCCGGATTGCGGCGGTCCGCAACGGGGCGCGGGAACAACGGCAGCAAGGGATGCACGCCCATGGCGGTCACGCTGAAACCGGTTTCCGATCTCGACAAGGATCGCGTCCAGGATTTGAATCTGCCGGTCTCGGCCCGGATCGCCAATCTCCTGGAGCGAGCCATCCTCGAGGGCCGGTATCGACCGGGAGAGCGGTTGCGCGAGGTCGAACTGGCCAACCGGCTCGGAGTCAGCCGGACTCCGCTGCGGGAAGCTTTCTACGCCCTTGAGACAAGAGGCCTGATCCGGATTCAGCCGCGCCGCGGCGCCTTCGTTAAATCGGTCACGATCGAAGAGATGGAGGAACTGCTGACAATTCGTGTCGCGTTGGACGGGCTGGCCGCATTTCTGGCTGCGGAGAACGCCGAAGCCGCCGATATCGAAGAGTTGGAGCGGGTCCACAATTCCCAGCGCTCTGCCCTCGGGAAAAAGGACGATTCCGCCTTCCATGCGCTGGGTCAGGATTTTCACAATCTGATCTATGCCGCGTCGGGGAACCCCAAGCTGAATTCGATATACCGGTCGTTGCGCGTCGATGCGGCGCTCTATGCCGTCGCCGATATCCTGCTGCCGGGCGAAGCGGAAAAGTCGCTCGAAGACCACAGCGCGATGCTGGCGGCGATCGCTTCGCGCAAATCGACGAACGCCCGCGATATCGCAGAACGGCATATCCGCCGGATCAGGGACCATCTGAAGGCCAACCTGCCGGCCGATTCGAACTCGGACTGAAACCGGCCGGCAAGTCGGCTGGCTGCTCAGGCGCGCACAGACCCTTCCGGAAGATCGCGCGCACCGAGTGTTCGAAAGTTCCAAGGCGATCATCTTGGAGGTGGCCGGATCTTCGCTGGAGATAACAGTCGAGGTCACGGTCTATCGACGGATATCGACAACAAGCCCGGCTTCGAGAAGGTCTACAGGGAATACTTCCCGAAGGATGCGCCCGGTCGCCCGGGCGCCCGGGCGGAGGACCGCCGAGATCAGCTTCATCGGCCCGGACTACAAACGGGCGTCCATATCCGTCATCGTCGCCGGCCTTCTGCGCCCGGAATGGAAGGTCGAAGCCGGCCCCGTCGCCGTTGCCTGATCTGCAGGCGCCCGGGGCGGGCTGCCGGCCTCCAGGCGATCTCTGGTGACGCCGGCTGTTTGCCTTGGCCGAAGGTGCGGCCGTCGGAATGACGGCGCGCGATACGCCGGCGTATCACACTTCGAGCACGCCGGGATTCATGCGCCCGTCCGGGTCCAGCGCGGCGCGGATCCGGCGGTGGATATCCGCCTGCGCCGGCGTCAGGCGCGACAGGAACGGATAATAGCGCCCGATCTGCATATGCGAGGCGCCGTGCGCCTGCAGGATCTCGGCGGCCGCATCCCGCAGGCCGTCAAATTCAGTAAAGTGCGCTGCCCGGTACCCGGCCGCTTTTCGTGCCAGTTTCGGCCAGATGCGACGCTGATCGGAAGGGGGGCAGAAGGGTGCCGGATCCTTTGTTGCGCCGGTTCGGGCCGGAAGCCATGGACGACTGGCTTCGCGCCGCCTACCGGGAGACCCGCGCCTTGCAGGAGAGCAAGGGCGGCGATGCGACCTTCTATGAGGTCGGGGCCAACGCGCCCGAATTGCTCGAATGGTATGTCAAGGGCTTCTATGGCTCGGTGTTCTACGGCGGCCGGGTCGACATCCGGATAAAGGAACTGCTCCGCTACCGGCTCTCGATGACCCATGGCTGCGCCTACTGCAACAAGGGCAATATCGAGGCGGCGCGCCGGGCCGGCCTTGCCGACGAGCAGCTCGACGCCGTCATGGACGAGACCAACGACGCCTTCTCCGGGCGCGAGCGGGCGGTTCTGCGCCTGGCGGCCGAGATGGCGCTGACCAACATGGAAGGCCGGTTGACGCCGGCCCTGTACGAAGACCTGTCGGCGCATTTCGACGATGCCGAGATTTTCCAACTCGGCATGGTGGCGGCCGTGCTCACCGGCATGGCCAAGTTCCTCTTCGTTTACGACCTTGTGGAGCGCGAGGCCCATTGCCCGGTCGGCCCGCGGACGGGATCAGGGGAGTAACCGCTCGGCCCGGACGGACCGCCCGGTCGCTCCGATGCGCGACGTCACGCCCCAGCCGAACACCGACTAACCGGTTGCCACCAATTTCATCCCGTCGCTGGAGCCCCGCTCGGTGCTCGGCCGGCCTGGAGTCGGAGATGAGCGCCGATTGACACTTGCGGTTAGGGATTGCGGCACAGAAAACGGAAAGGAGAAACCCCGCTATACTGTTGGAATTATGGGGTTTCTTTGGTTACGGGGGCAGGAATTCACCGGCTTCCCGGGGCTTAGGAACCCGGCTACCACCGGGCCGAGAGCCGGATCCCGACGCGGTGTTCGTCCGAGCGGGCGCCGGCGGCAACCTCCAGCCGGCGCGCCTCGGCCGACAGCCGGAACGTGCCCGGTCCGGCCGGCCCTTCGCCCGCCAGGCGCCAGCCCAGGATGTACTCCCGGCCGGTGCCGGAGAAGCCGAGGCCGATTTCCGGAACCGATGCGAACCGGCCGCCCCAAGCCGGAAATCCGTAGCCGAACCGTATCTCCATCTTGCGATGCAGGAGGCCACCGCGACTGCCCGAAACGGGCTGCGCCGCGAGACCTGCAAATGCGCCGCGTTCCAGCAGCGCATCGGCGCCGCCCGAGGCCGGACCGCCGACGGTTTGCGTCAATGCCATCGTCGGACCGCGCGCCGTGGACGGCTTCGGATCCCAGGCGAGCGCGCCGGAAAAACCGCGCTCGCGGAAGCCCTTCGCCTCATGGGTGAGCAGACCGCGGCCGCGCAACTCCACCTGCAGGCCGTATTTCGGAGCGATCCAGGCCAGCCCGCCGCCCAGGTCGACTCCGAAGCCCCTTTCCGCATCGCCGTCGTCATGGCGCATGCCGATCGCGGCGGACGGCGTCAACGTCCCGCCGCGGCCCAGGCCGAAGGGCCGCTCCGCTTCCATGCCCAGACGCAACCGGGTGACCGTGGCGCGGGCGGCGGCCAGGTTGCCGCCGTCGGACCCGCGTGCCGCGTCCGATGCCGTCTGCACGATCAGCGCGTCGGTTTTGCCGGTCAGGGTGAGGCCGTCCTGTCCGCCATCCATCAGTACGCCGCGCAGCCCGGCCGCCGCCATCCACAGGTCGAGATCGGCGCGGATTGTGGAGCCGTACTCGCCCGTCCCCGGCTGCTTCGGCGTCACCGCGAGTTCGCCCGTGCCGTAGCCGGCGGCACCCCAGATTTCTGTCCGCCCGGAGAGCGCGAGGCGTCCCCAGGGGTAGAGACCCGTTAGTGTCGTCTCGATCCGGCCCGCACTGTTGCCGGCATAGTCGCCGTTAGCGACATTGTGCGCGACGATCATCCCGGCGGTCCAGGCGCCTGCCCCGGACCCGGTTCCGGGATCGCGGCTCCAATCCGCGCCGACCATGCCGCTGGTGACTTCGCCATCGAGCGAAAGGCTGCCCTGCCGCCCGTCGAAGCGGGTCACCGCGCCCCGGCCCCACAGGGAGACGGTTTCGCGCCGTCCGGTCTCCGCGGTTACCGCAAAGGAGGTGCCGCTGAGCAGGTCGCGCTGCGCCAGGCTGCGGGACGTCTGCAAGCGCAGACCGGAGCCATCCCGCCAGAGCGGATTGCGCCCGCCTCCCAGCCAGTCCGACAGGCCCGCCGTCGCACCCGGATTCGCAGCCGGGTCCTGCCCGTCCGCACCGGTTTTTGCGCCGACCCGGTGGCCGGCGAGCGTCATCTCGACGCCCGGGCGGCGCCCTGTGCGCATCCGGCTCTCGACGGCGCCCAGAACCTGGTCCGCCACCGTCCGGCCGAAGCGGGCGATCCACGCTTTCGGGATCGGGCCGGTATTCCTGATGACGCCGATTCCCGAGCCCTTGTCGATCCGCGCGCCCTGCGCATTCGACAGGACGAGCCGCATGCTCTCGTAACCCTCGTCATGGTCGTCGGCCAGCACCTCGACCTCAACCCTTTTCTCGGTCTCGCCGGGCTGGAAGGTCAGCGTGCCGCCGGTCGCGACATAGTCCGACCCGGCGACCGCCCTGTACTCGTCGGCCCGGTCGTCCGCGGTCCGGTAATCCACCGTGACCGGGGCTTCGCTGCGGGGCGAAAGAGTAACCCTGAAGACGAGCTTCGCGCCCGGCGCCTCGGCGGTCGAAGTTTCGTGTACCCGGAGGCCTGCCAAGGCCAGCGGCTGCCCCGTGTCGACGACCGGCACCGTCACCTCCAGCGGTTCTTCGGCCAGGTACCAGGCCCGAATTCTGTGTCCCGCGTGCTGGTAGATGCCCGCATCGGTTATGACCAGCCGCACCGTCAGCGTGCGCGACGCGTCCGCCACCCCGTCGCCGGGCGGCGTCACGGTGCGTATCGAGGTCCGCACGCCGGGCTCGCTCGGCTCGCCGTCGCCGAAATCTAGAGTCCTGACGCCCGGCCCGTTCAGCGCAGGCGAGTACAGCTGAGGGATATGCTGCAGCGCGCTGTCGGTCACGCCGACGATCGCCACCGCCGGCTCGTCGTAACCGCCATTGCGGACCACCCGGATCTCGAAGGGCTCGCCCTCGCGCGCGGAGCCGGAGACCTCGAGGCGCATGGCGTGCAGCCCGCCGCGCACACGGTGTTCTGCGAAGCGCTGCGCCGGCAGGGTCTGTGGCACGAAGTTATTGCCCTGGGTGTCGCGGATCGTGCCGCCGTTGAGGTCGAGGGAGACGAAATCCAGCCCGTCCGGGTCGTTGTCGCCCTTGGCCACCGTCCAGGTGAAGGTGAGCTGCCGCGTGCCCGAACCGCCGGTGTAGCGCGCCCGACGTTCGCGGTCGTAGATGTCGAGCACCAGTTCGGGCGATCCAGTGACGGTGACCTCGGTGTCGAGGGTCAGCGTGAAGGTGAGCGTGGCGCCCGGGCCGTGGACTGCGCCGTCCGGCAGCGCCAGGAAGTCGTCCATCCGGTAAAAGGGACCGTGGTCGGCGCTCGCCTCGGGCGGCACGGGTGTAATCGCGATGCGGCCGACCCCCTGGCCCGGATCGTCGACGATCGTGACGGGAACGAGGCACTGGTTCCCGGTACAGGCGCCGCCGTCGGCCTGGAGAATCTGCACCCGCGGCGGCGTGCTCGACGAGGCCAGCAGCAACACGTTAAAGAGTTCGTCGGGCTCGGTTTCGCCGTCGCCCCGGATCTCGAGAGCAACCTCCTTGCGCGCTACCCATTGCCGGCCATCCGGACGGAAGTCGCCGGGCTCGAATGCGAGATCTTGTCGGATATACGCGAAGTCGGCCGGAACCGACGCTCCTTCCGGATTTGGGCTCGCAACGATCAGCACTTCGAACGCCCGGTTGGGCCGGGGCAGGCCGGCTTCGGTGCGGGCAACAAACGCCACCTTGGCTTCCGCTTCTCCCTCGACGAAACGGTACGCCGCCCGTTCCGGGCGGACAGTGATCGCCGGGTCGAGCACGACGATCCGGGTCGTCGCTGCGCCCGGCGATCCTACCGCGTAGCCGTCTCCAGTCGCGATCGTCGCCGTCAGCGCCCCGGAGCGGCTGGCCGTGCCCGGTTGGAAGGCCGACAGGAACACCAGCCTGGCGCTGGTCCGGCCCGGCTCGATCCGGACAGTCTGACTGAGATTGTCTTGCGCCAGGTAGCCGTCCTCCTGGGTCAGCGTCACGGTCGCCTCGACCGCCTCGTCCCGCGGCTCGGCGGCGGTCACGACAAAGCCGATATCGTCGATCCCGTACCCGTAGCTGTCCTGTTCCGCCGCGATGGTGAGGATCGGGCCGTCCCCGGCGGCCATGAACACCGGCACCATGCAGACATCGTCCGTGCAGGGGGTGCCGTCGGAATTGCGCGGCCGGATTCGCTCCGGAGTCGACCCTGCGCGCTGGAATCTCACCTCCAGTCCCTCATCGCCTTCGGCCATCGGAATGGAAACTGTCTTGCGTGCCTCCCATTCTCCGCCCTCGGCGGCGAAGTCGCGCGGTTCGAAGGCGATCGTTCGCGAAGTTTCCCTGACCCGGGCGCGCGCCGCCGTCTCGTCCGATTTCGCCTTCGAGGAAACCGCCATCGAGAATGCCTTGCCGGGCCGGGGCAGTTCGCCCTCGGTGCGGGCGACGAAGTTCACGCGCACCGCCCCGTCGTCCCGGTCGACAGTGTAGGAATCCTGCTCCGGCCGGATCGTGATCGCCGGATCCTTGACCACCAGGCGGGTTCGCGCGCTGTCCGGGTACCCCACCGTGTAGGCGGACGCGGCGACCAGCGTCGCGCTCAGCACGCCCGATTGCGTCGCCGGACCGTTGAACTGCCGGGCCCGGAAGCGGAGCTCCGCATCCCTCCTGCCCGCCCAGAACCGCACGACCGCGTTGAGCCGGCCGGCCGGCAAGTAAGGGTGGGCCTGGGCGAGCGAGACCCGAACCGAGATCGCCTCGTCCGCCGGACCCGCGCGTCTTAGCCTGAAGACGACATCGTCGATCCCGAAGCCGTAGGAACCGTGCTCCGCGGTGATGCTCACACTCGGTCGGTTGAGGCCGGGGAACGCGCGGACCGGCGCGCCGGCACCGAGGAGCATCGCCGCCGCAATCAGGGCCGGGACGGTGCGTCTCAGAGCGACGATCGGAGGATTGAAGGCCAGACGGCGGCGATTTTCTCGCAGTGTTGACCTGGTCTCCCGCTTGGCCGCGGGGGCGGAATGACGAAGGGTCATGAATGCGGCGCTCCGAAAATGAA
The DNA here is from genome assembly GCA_002238725.1 of Rhodospirillaceae bacterium bin65. Lineage (GTDB taxonomy): Bacteria > Pseudomonadota > Alphaproteobacteria > Bin65 > Bin65 > Bin65. The sequence continues at coordinate 12,529 of MPMX01000049.1, read as the reverse complement.
AACGCCGTGCACGGGGAGCCGTGCACGGCGTCGGTTCGGGGTCGTCAGCCCGCTCCCGGAACCTGTCATCGGGTTCCGAAAGTGGGTTACAGCGAGCCCACAGCGCCCAGGGCGACGGACCTGAGACGGCAGGAGCAGACCGCTTCCGGCGCGTCCTGCGGCCGGAAGGCTGCCCGGCCCGCGGGCTGGGGACATTCCTTCCGGCTACGGATCGCGCGGTCATGGCTTCGCTCCCTTTCGGCTGGCTTCGGGACCGTCCGGGCGGGACGATCTAGCGAATCAGATGGGCCGAGGGTTCCGTCACCGCCAAACGGATCTTCCAATAGCGTCGATCAATGACATAAAAATTTCTTGCGCAGGCGGCGTCGAACGGCGGCGGCGCCTTTGCGGAGTCCCGGCTCAAGCCACGCGGCAGATCCGACGGTCTCCGGCGGAGTCCCCGCCAAGGCGCTTCTCGGTCAGGCGGTTCCACCAAAGCGCCGGACATGGCAGCGGCGGCCGATGCGGCAAGCGAATGCAACCGGTCGCAGGGAGAGGACGTGTCCCTCTGCGGTTCGATCTGCCGGCGCAGCGCCGGCCGATCCTATTGGATCATCGTTCTCGGAAGGAACAGCGCGATATCCGGAAACGCGACCAACAGAACGATGCAGACGATCATCGCCGCCCAAAACGGCAGAATCCCGATGTAGATTTCGCCCATCGAGATGTCTTTGGCGACGCTCTTCACGATAAACACGTTCAGGCCGACCGGCGGGCTGATCAGCGCCATCTCGAGGATGATGACCATGATTACGCCGAACCAAACCGTCAAATCGCTCGATTCGGGCGATACCCCCAGCATATCGGGCACCCCGGAAGCGCGCACGATGGGAAGCACGATCGGCAGGACCAGCACCATGATCGCGAAGCCGTCGAGGAACATGCCGAGCAGCATGAACACACCGACGATCACAAAGAGCAGCATCACCGGGCTCAGTGCAAGTTCGCTCAGGGCTTGCGCCAGATCGCCCGGGATATGCGTGAGCGCGAGGAAGGGCGAAAAAATCTCGGCCCCGACGATAATCAGGAAAACGGATACGGTGGTTTGTATCGTGTCGCGGGCGGCGCGATACCCGTTGGACGGATCGATGCTGCGGCGGTGCAGGGCCACGACGACGGTCAGCACTGCCCCGACGGCTGCGGCCTCGAACGGTGTGAAGAATCCGGTGTAGATGCCACCGATGGTAATCGCGACGACCGCCAATACAGGACCCGCCCGGACGACCACCCGCGCTTTCTCCGGTAACGGTTTCGGTTCGGCTGCCGGACCGATTTCGGGCCGCAACTGCGTCTGGATGAATATCGCCACCATGAACAGGACGGTCAGCAGGATGCCCGGCAGCACGCCGGCAAGAAACAGCCGGCCGATCGAATCCTCGGTCAGGATGGCGTAGATCACGAAGCCGGTTGAGGGCGGAATCAGGATGCCGAGCGTGCCCCCGGCGGCCACCGCGCCGGCCGCCAGCTTCTTGTCGTAGCGGTAGCGTTCCATCTCGGGCAGCGCCACCTTGCCCATGGTCAATGCCGAGGCGACGGACGAACCGCTGAGCGCGGCAAACCCGGTACATCCGAGGATTGTGGCGTAGGCGAGCCCGCCCCGCAGGTGGCCGACCAGTGCGTTGGTTGCGGCGTAGAGGTCGCGGCTCAGCCCGCACAAACCCGCGACATTGCCCATCAGCACGAACAGCGGGATGACCGTGAGTTCGAAGAATGTTGCGGTATTCCACGTCTGGCTGGACAGCCCGGCCAGGGCTGCCGGCGTGCTGTTGAGAACAGCGGTGCCTACGAATCCGACCGTCATCAGCGAAATGGCGACCGGGATTCGAAGCAGCATGAGGGCGATCAGCACGACAAGGCCGATAATGCCTACAGCCGTGGCGGTCACCTGTCCTGCCTCCTCATTGCTGCGGCCCGGTCGATCTATTCGGAGGCCGGAATCGACCGGTCGCGCGCACCCTCGAATTCCGGAATCGGTCGATTCGCGGCGAGAAACGCCATTTCGGACAGGAGGACGAGACTATAGACGCCGGCGGCGATCATCATGACAAAGAAGAAAGGCTGGAAGGGAATTTCCAGGATGTTCGTCGCTTCGCCGAACTCCGCAGCTTCGTCGGCCCGGACCCAGGACTGGAAAGTCAGAAGGCCGAAAATTCCGAACGCCACCACACGGATGAATATCGCACGGGCGCGGTTGAGCCCTTCCCTTCGAAACTCCGGGATAAGGTCGACGACGATGTGCCCATCGGTCTTGCCCGCATAGGGGATGCCGCACAGCGTCAGCATGGCAAGCCCCAGCGAAGTGAGGTCGCGAGTGCCCTCCAGCGGGACCCCCAGTTCCCGGAACAGGGCATCCGTCACGATCAAGACCGTGAGTGCGACCAGCATCGAAACAGAGATGCCGGTCAGCACTGCAATGGCACGGTCGAGTGCAACCATAGCGGCCGGACTGCGGGCGCGCGGCGCCCCGGTCTATCTCCTGCCCGCTACTTCATGTCCGCGAGAACGCTATCGGCTGCAATGCCCCGGCCCTTGAGCCGCGCGACCTCCGATGCGACGACCTTCTTGGCCAGTCCGTCGAACTTCGCAAAATTGGCCGCGTCCACCTTGATCAGCTGCTTACCTTCGGCCACAGCAAATTTATTGAGCGCCACCGTGCCGAGTTGATCCAGCAACTTGGCGGAGCGCAGGCTCATGCCCCGTCCCGAGGCGTTCAGGAGCGCCTTTTGCTGCGACGGCGTCAGGCCGTCGAAGGATTTCTGGTTCATGACGATGTAGATCGCCGTAACCATGGCGGGCAAACCGTAGGTCACATATTTCGCTGGCTCGTTCAGCTTGAAGAGCAGCAGTCCGCTGGGACCCATGAGAATGCCGTCGATGACCCCTGTGGCGAGCGAGGTGTAAACCTTGGTTGCCGACATCTGCACCGGCGTCCCCCCGTAGGCCTTGATAACGTCGCCCGCGACGCGCGAGGGCACGCGGATCTTCATGCCCTTGAGGTCTTCCGGCGACCTGATCGGCTTGGTCCGCATCATCAGGACGGCGGGCGCTGTGGTGTAGCTGCCAAGAACGACCGTGCGCTTGTATTCGCTCCGAAGATGCTTGCCCATCACCTTCCAGAGCTTCTTGGTTGCGTCGTTGTTGTCCGTAGTCACGCCGGGAAGCTCAATGATCAGAGTCCGCGGCATCAGCGAGGAAGTATAGCCGGGCACACCCATCGCGAGGTCGGCGATGCCTGTCGCGGCCCGCTTGTATTGCTCGGCTGCCCCCCGGCCGAGTTCGCCCGACGGGTAGACGCGGATGGTCACCGCGCCGCCGGTCGCTTTCGCCATATCCTTGCCGAGCTGTTCGAAGACTGGCTTATGCAGCACATACTTCGACGAAACGAAGCTCGCGAATTTGAGCTCTTTGGCTTCAGCGGCTACTGAAAACGACGTGGCTGCCGTCGCTGCGGCGAGCACGGCAGAAGAAATACGCACCATGATCGGTACCTCACCTTTTGCGATTTGCCCTTCGCCTCAAGGCGAAGGGCTGCGGAAACCTGCATCAAAGACCTGGCGGATCGTTCGGGTTCCGAACCTGTGCCCCGGTCTTTCGGCCCCGGCGCGGTCGGCGGCGCCGGGATCGTGATCGATTGCCATTGTTAACACCAATTCGGTTCGCCTGAAAAGCAGGCGCGGCAGCGCCCTCCCGGAATGCTTCCCGCTAACGCCCGACGGCGCGAAGGCGCAGCGGACCGGAGGGGGCCGGACGCCGGTTCCGCACGCACGACGAAGCACGGCGGATACATAACCCTCGGCATTCCCTTCCGCGGCGACCGCTTTCTATCATCCGTTCTCGGGCAATCGGACGAGGAGACGGTCGCCATCGCGGCGCAAAGGATAACAGGCGAGATCCGACGGCGCGGGGCCGCCGAGCCGCTTTCCTGTCGCGACATCGAACGACGCCTGGTGAAGCGGGCACTCGATCACGCCGTCATCGTAAAATCCGTCGGTCAGGATGGCGAAGGCATGCGGGCACACGTTGGCGAGCGCGTAATGCCGGTCCCGGTGCCGATAGACCCCGATGCGGTGCGGACCCACCACAACGGAAAGCGGTTCGTCGTCGTTCAGATCGTCCACTGAGCCGACGTCGATCCAGATGTCGCTCACGCGGAAGTCTCCGGCGGCGCCGCGCCTTCCTCTCGGGGCGCGGCCGTCAGTTGCCCGATCGCCGTCCGGATGTGACCGCGGCCGACATGGACATGCCCGCCCCGGAGGTGACGATGAAGCGCCGGAAGCCGGTGGAACGGCACATTCGGGAAAGCGTGATGCTCCACATGATACGGCATGTTCCAGCAGAGCCACCTTACCGGCGGCATTGTGAGCACCGTGCGGGTCCGGTTCTCGATATCGCCCCGGTAGTCGCACCCGACATGCTCGGAAAGCCGGATCGTGCTCTGGAACCACTCGCAGGCAAACCGCGGCAACAACCAGTATATCACCGGAGCCCACGACTGCAGCGAGACAGCGACCGCCGCGACGGTGAGGTATACCAGCCAGAATGTCCGGCACTCCCAAACCGTGCGCATGACCTTCTCGCGCGGCAGGTAGACCGATGCTGCGGCGGGAACGGTACGGGGCGACAGGAACAGCACCTGCATTCGAAGGTAAAGCGCGAGGATGTCGAAACCGCTCGCGTAGCGCAGCCAGTTCCCGGAGTTCTCGGCGTGCGCAAGGTTCTGCGGATCGAGCGCCAGGTCTTGCGTGAAGGCGTGGTGATTGACGTGGGCGTACATGAACCGGGTCGGATGATTCAGCAGGAGGAGCCCCGTTAGCCACAGGGTTACGGTGTTCAGCCATTCCGACCGAAAGGCCGAGTGATGGCTCGCTTCGTGAAACGGGGCGAACAGGCAGACGATCGCGATGCCCTGAAACACGGTCGCCGGGACGACCCACCATGTGCCGAGCGACTGGTGGATCAACCATCCCCCGGCAACAAGGGCCGCGACATGACCGGCTAGAAACAGCAGCCCGGGCAGATCGCACCTCTCCTTGAGGTCGCGAACTACGGACTTGGGCACACGCCTCCTCATATTCCGGCTTGAAACCGCCTGCCGCGGTGCAGCTTCATCGGCGGATGTCATCGTCGGTTCCCCTTCCCCTCGGGCGGCCGTTTCCGGCCGGCGCCCGCCGATACCGGAATGCGCCGTTCGCCGGGTGCGGACGGCCCTTGCCGGGCGAGCGGCGAGATGAGGGCGCCGGCGGCTTTCCCACGTTCACTGTGGCCAGATTAGCATATACAACCGGACAACCGGCCAGTACATATTGCCGAGCCGTCCCGGGAGTCCCGTTCTCCCGGGGGCGCAAGGAACCGGGATTTTCGAGGGGGCGAGCATGGCCACGCAACAAGCGACGATCCCGGTGATCGACCTGTCCCCGCTCGGCAACGGCGCCAAGGCCGTGCAGGCGGTGGCTGCCGAAGTCCGGCGGGCTTCGGTCGATCCCGGCTTCTTTTTCGTTACCGGCCACACGGTCAGGCAGGACACCATCGAGCGGGCGCTCCGCACCGCCGAAAGCTTCTTTGCGCTGGACGAAAGCCAGAAAAAGGCGTTCAGCGTGAACCGGAACCATCGCGGCTATATCGGCTTCGGCTCGGCGAACATGTACGGAAAGAACCTTCCGGATCTCAAAGAGAGCTTCAAATGGGCCAACGAGCTGTCGGAGCACGATCCTGACGTCCGGAACGGCGTTCCGCTTCTGGGTCCGAACCAGTGGCCGGACTGCCTGCCGGAGCTGCGCGAAAGAGGGTACGTCCTGTATCTCGAAATGATCCGCGTCGCGCAACAGGTGCTGCGGTTGATCGCCATCGCTCTGAACGTTCCCGAGGACACTTTTCTCCAGCACTACCGGAAGCCGCTGGCGCGCGGGGGATTCCTTCACTATCCCGCGCAGCCGGCCTCCGCCGACCCGAACCAGTACGGGGTTGCCCCGCACACGGACTATGGTGTGCTGACCGTCCTGTGGCAGGACCGGAACGGCGGCCTTGAGGTCCAGACTGCCGACGGCAGCTGGATCCCTGCACGGCCCATCGAGAACACGTTCGTCATCAACATCGGCGACTTGCTCCAGCGCTGGACGAACGACCGATATGTCTCCAACCCCCACCGGGTCGTGAACCGCTCTGGCAACGAACGCTACTCGATCGTCCTGAATTACGATCCCGATCCGGGGACGATGGTGGATCCTGCAGAATTGGCGTTACCCGAGGGAATGGCGGCCAAATACCCGCCCATCGCCTGCGCCGACTATATCAAGCTGCGCTTCGACGAAGCCTTCGACTATTCCAGCGCAGCGGCCTGAAGCGGGGCCTCGAGCCGGTACGGCGGCGCGCTAACAAAGCCGGTCGATAATGGTCCGTGCCGTGCCGCCGGCGATCTGCCGATGCTCGTCTTCATCGATATCCGCCGACTCGATCATGGCGACCGGATCGGACCGGAAGATGGGAAAGTCCGTGCCGAGAACGATGCGGTCCGCGCCGAAAGTACGTACGGCGACCTCCACGGCGCGCGGCCCCATCGACGCCGTATCGTAGTAGAGGCGGCGCAGGCGATGCTCGGGAAACGGCCGGTCCGGGGTGCGGTGCGCCGCTGTCTGGACCATGCGTTCGACGGATACGGGCATCGTGCCGCCCAGATTGATGACCTGGAACGACACGTTCGGGAACCTGTCGAGCGTGTCGGAAAGAATCAGGGTCAGAACCGTCTGCGATATCCCGGCTTGCAACTGGATCGTCGACGCCCGATAGGCGTTGTTATCCTCGAAGGACGGCGGCGGGTCTTCGCCGGGCGCGAGCCCCGGATGCACCAGGAAATGGGCACCCAGTTCTTCGCCCGCCTCGAACAGCGGTCGCAGCGTCTCCAGACTTTTCAGGTCCCGGAACATGTTCCCCGGCAGAAGCGCGCCCAGCAGCCCGAGATCCCTGCGCAATCTGCGGAGTTCGGCCGCGGCCATCGCGATGTCTGCGAGCGGCAGTCCGCCCAGTCCGTAGAATTGACCGGGATGGTTCGCGCAGATTTCCGCCAGTCCATCGTTGTAGGCGGAAATCGCGCCGGCGACTTCGCCGGCCGGCTGGACATCCAGGCCCAGGGCCCCGGGAAAAGTCAGGAGTTGTGCTTCCAGACCGCAATTCTTCAGGAAATCCTGCCGGGGTGCCAGTTCGACATAGCGATCGCCGAAAGGGAATTTGGCCGTCATGGCCCACATCGTCTCGCCGCCATCCGGCTCCCGCACCAGTTTTGGAATCCCGTGGCGCTTTCGCATGATTTCGGGAAGGCCGGCGCCGTAATAGTGCGAATGCATGTCTATCGAAATGACTCCCTCCCGATTCCGATCGAGACCGGCTGTGAGCCGCGCTCCGTATAGACAATAATCCTGGCAGCGGCTAGCTTTGCCGCGTTGCCTATGCTGCACCGGCCGGAGATGGCAGATGTTCGATCGAATTGGCGTTCAGGAATCCGCGAAGGCTGTGCTGGATGCCTTGTGCGATGACGCGCGGTCGATCCTCACCGCGGACCCCGGTCCGGAAGGTCAGGAGACGCTTTGCCGGAGGCTTGTTCCCGTACTGACGGACCGGGAGTTCCTCGATGCCTATGGCGGACCGGGCACGTCTCCCGGCAGCCATAGGCTCTATTGCGATCCGGACCTCGGCTTCACGGTGGTCATGTATATCGGCCGGGCCGGCCGGGGCGAATCGCCGCCGCACGATCACGGGGACGATTGGGCGATCTACGGCCAGTCGGCGCTGTATACCGATATGCGGGATTTCGAAATCGTCTCCGGAAGCCGATTCGACAACACCGCGATCGTGGAAGAAACAAAATCTTATCGGCTGAACCCGGGCGACGCCTATCTCTATAAGGTGGGCGACATCCATTCGATAAACCCGTTGTTCGATTGCCGGTATGTTCGGATCGCGGGTTCACCTGCAGATCACTTCACGCCCGTCGGCCCGGTCGGCGACGAGATGCGGGCCATATGGGGGGCCGGCTTCACCGAACGCCCGAAACGAAGCCCGGCATAGTCGGCTCCGCGTCTGGAACCCACGACCGACAAGCTTGTCCGGTTGCGGTGAAGCCGTTGGTCGGCGCCCGGGCAGGATGCCGCGCAGCGCGCCGACATGTTGATACTATTGAACCCGTAAAGGTCGATCGACCACTCCAATCAACACACAATCATTTATCATTTTGATCCGACGCTAGTGCCGTTCCGATCATGCTGTCGCGCGAAACAAGTGCCTCCAGTCTATGCGCCGGCCAGTCTTCAGTCCCGCCCGGTCGATTCGGGATTACAAGGTATCGAAGATCGGCGGTGCTATCGAGGACACGTATCGAAACATCCGACGGAAGTACCGTACCGAACTCTTTCAACACTTTACGCGGTTCCCTGACGATACGGGACCGGTACTCACGGCTTTTGTACCAGGCGGGAGGTTGCCCCAGGAGAGTGCGCGGATAACATGAGCACAGGGTGCACACGACAACATGATGAAGTTTGTCCGAATTCTCGACTGCCGCAATTTCCGCAATCGTACCGACATCGATCCCCATTTCTTCACGCAGCGATTTACGCGCATCGCATAGGAGCCGGTCGCGGAAGCCGGAATCGGTCCATGCACGGGCAACGACCTTCGCGCCGAGCGCCGGATTGCGCGACTCCGTGAAATTCATCATGCGCTGTATGTCGGCCTCTTCGATCACGCCGCACTCGGCGAGCAGCGCCGACAGTGCCTTTTCCAGGAACTCCCATTCCGACGCCGGCGGAGCATCGTCGGGCGACGGCGCGTGAGGGTCCGGGTCGCCGTGAGTGTGGCCCTGGTCGTCATCGTGCATTGGCGGTCTCCCTTCCGGTTACCCGTGTCAGCCAATGCTCGAACAAATCCGCGACGACCGCGTCGGTGGAATTTTCGGCTTCCCGGCCCCACACCGACGGCTGATCGAAACGCACCCGGTAGAGGAAACGCATCGGCAGGCCGGGACGGTGGTAGGCGAGCTGTTCCGGATCGCGATACCGGCCGTGGATCGCTTCGACGACCCCCGTCCTGCCGCGCAGATAGAATGGGGCGCGGCAGTGGCCTTTCGCCGGGCGCGTGTCGACACGCACCCTGTCGCCCGTCGCGAAGCGGGGCTCGATCATGGCTGCACGCCCTCGCAATTTTCCCTCAGTGCGGCAATACGGGCGTCGATCTGCTCATCGCTCAGCACACCCTGTTCCACGAGAAGAATGCGCAGCGCCCGGACCCATTTTTCGTAGTAAGTCAGATTGACGTAGTCCGCCTCGTTGTAGGATTCGATCGCGCGCCGGAGGGCATCGGCACGGAAAACTCCGGACGGGCCGATCATCAGCATCATCAGGGCGTCGACCCGGCGTTCGAAGGTGGTCAGCGGATGTTCGCTTCGATCGATTGCGCCGAAATCCAGTCCGCCGACATCGTGGATTCCCCTGGTTCCGGCCGCACCCGATATGCCGGTCATCTGTGTTGTGCCTCCTGGAGTCGCCTGTCAGCTCTCGGACGGAAACAGCAGCACATCTTCAGGCTCGAACGAAAGATAGACCAGGTCGCCCGACCGGACGGTGCCGCCGCTCTCTGTGGAGACCGCCGGCTGACGGGCAAGGAATTCGATCCCCGTCGCGGTCCCGACATAAATCTCGACATGAGCGCCTTTGTAAACCGTCGTCTCAATCCGCCCGGAGACGATGTTGACGGCGTCTTCGGGCGGCTCGGCGGAAATTCGAATATGTTCGGGCCGGATGCCGAGCTGAACCGTAGCATCCTTCGATAATTGCGTCTTTGCGGCAACACGGACGCGAATGTCGCCGCTCGACAATTCAAGATAAGGCCCATCGGCGGCAATGACTTTCGCCTGCCAAATGTTCGACGTGCCGAGGAATGACATCACGCCCCGCTGCTGCGGCGTGTGATAGAGCTGCTCGGGCGATCCCGTCTCGACAATGCGGCCGTCGAACATCACGGCAATCCGGTCGGCAAGAGACAGGGCCTCCTCCTGATCGTGAGTCACGAAAACTGTCGTGATCCCGAGATCCTGCTGAATGCGTTTGAGTTCGACCTGCATCTGTTGGCGAAGCAGTCTGTCCAGGGCGCCGAGCGGTTCGTCGAGCAGCAGGACATCCGGTTTGATCACGAGCGCCCGGGCAAGCGCGACCCGCTGCCGCTGGCCGCCGGAGAGCTGGTCCGGCCGGCGTTCTTCGAGTCCGCCGAGATGGGTGATCGCCACCATCTCGCCGACGCGCCTCGCCAACTCGGCCTTGCCGACCTTCCGGCGCTCCAGGCCGTAGGCGATATTCTGGCGGACCGACATGTGCGGAAACAGGGCGTAGTCCTGGAAAACCAGACCGACATTGCGCTGGTTCGGCCGCAGCGTGACGACCGATTTGCCGCCGATCCGGACGTTGCCGTGCGTCGGCACGACGAAGCCGGCGATACAGCGCAGCGTCGTCGTCTTCCCGCAGCCCGACGGGCCCAGCAGGGCGAGGCATTCGCCTTCCGCGATCGTGAGGCTGACGTTACGGAGGATCTCCGTCGTACCGAGCGCAAAGCTGACGTCTTCCAGTTCGACCTGCGCCACGACTTACCCCCGGACCGACAGGGAAATAACGCCGAACCGCCGCTCTACCAGGATGATCACCGCGCTGACGATAACGATGTAGATCGTCGAAAACGCCGCCGGCGTCGGGTCGAGCTGCTGGCTGATGTAGTTGAAGACCTCGATCGGCATGGTGGTCACGCCACTGCGCACCAGGAAGATGCTGATCGGATAGTTGTCGAAGCTGATCAGGAAGGCGAACAGGAACCCGCTGATCAGGCCCGGCGTCAGCTGCGGCAGCGTGACCGTGCGGAAAACCGTCCAGCGATTGGCGCCGAGCGACGTCGCGGCCTCCTCGAGCGATGGATTGGACAGGGCCAGCGAGGCGACGATCGTCCGTACCGGGTAGGCGCTGGTCAGGACGACGTGCCCGACGAGCAGGGTGATCCAGTTGAACGGCAGGCCGGTCCAGACGAAAAACTGCAGGATCGCGATACCGATCGCGATCATCGGCACCGCAACGGGCGACAGGAGGAACGCCACGATCATCCCCTTGGCCGGAAACGCATGACGCGCAATGGCGAGCGCTGCCGGGATCGCCATCGACACGGTGAAAATTCCGGTGAGGGAGGCGACCAGCAGACTCAACAGGGTCGCTTCGCCGATCTTGTTGATCTTGGCGATGTTGACATACCACTCCATCGAGAAGGACTTCGGCGGGAACTCGATGAACTGGGAACCGTTGAAGGATACGAGGATCGTCAGAATGACGGGAAACACGAGGACGGCCATCGCCGTCCAGCCTAGAACGGCGACAACGCGCTGAAAGCTGCGATCCTCAAACATCGGCCTTCATCACCCGCCGGATAACCCATCCGTAAGCGAATACGATGGCGAAGGTGGCGAGCGTGAGGATCGTCACGATCGCCGATCCCCAGGGGAAATTCTGCTGCACCAGCAGTTGTTCGGCGGCGACCTGTGACATCATCGCGGTCGCCGGCGAGCCGAGCATCAACGGCGTGACGAAGGCGCTCATGCAGATCGCGAAGCTCAGGATCGTGCCGCCGAACACGCCGGGCATCGACAGGGGAAAGACCACCTTGCGCAGGGTGGTCCACGGGCCGGCGCCGAGCGAGATCGATGCCTCGCTGTAACTGTCGGGTATACGCAGCAGCGCGCCGTAGATCGGCAGGATCATGAACGGCATGACATAGTGCACGAGCGCGACGATGGTCGCGCCCTCGGAGTACACCATGCGAAGGCCGCGGCTCGTGAGCCCCAACCCGACCAGCAATGCGTTCAGCGGCCCCTGATCGGCCAGCACCACGAGCCAGCCGTAGTTTCGGACGATCAGGCTGGCGGCCAGCGAGATGAAAATGACCAGCAGCATGGCGCTGCGCAGGCTCGGTCCCGCCCGGATCAACAGCAGGGCGACGGGGTAGCAGATAACCAGCGCGATGAGCGTCGATACCAGCGACATCCGGAACGTGCGCGTCAGCGCGCGGCTCGTCCGCGAAGACTGGAAGGTCTTCTTGTAATAGTCGAACGTCGGCTCCGCCTTCGGTTCGTCCTCGCCCTCCCAGGACTGGAAACTCTCCTGTGCGAGATAGGCGAAGGGCGCCGCGTAGAAGACGACCATGAAGCCGAGCAGCGGGCCCAGCATGCAGGCGACAAGCAGCCACCGGCGGGATCGTCCGCCGGAGCGGCGCCGCACCGGGAGAGTCACCCCCGATGCGGCGCCCGCATCCGTCATCCAGTCGGTCCTAACCGAAGACTTCGTTCCACCTCTTATGAGGGCACACAAGGTCAAGTGGAGAATCAGGTTGGTCTAATTCATGACGATCTCACCTTCCGGGTTGCTCCGATCGACGGCTGGCTTGCCTTGCGGCCAGGTCGGAACGCTCTTCGCAT